>NZ_JBEBMT010000004.1:336789-361582 GCF_043196705.1 Halobacteriovorax sp. HFRX-2_2 | reverse complement strand
GTAACTTCAATGATTCAGTTACGTCAGATCTTTCAAAAACCGTTTAAAACTTATTTTGGATTTCTTCTCATCTTGTTTGCCACCTAAGTAGCAAATCTTTTATACTATATTAAAATGTTAAAGAGCCTCTTGAAATAAATGGTGGACATGACAGGAGTCGAACCTGCGACCCCCTGCGTGCAAAGCAGGTGCTCTCCCAACTGAGCTACACGCCCACAAGATAACTTCTCACTGTTTTAAGCAGTGATTTGTTTCGTTCATCTCTCAAGGTGAAACGTAATTTATGTGACCTCGTTTCATATGTCAACACTCTTTTTTCTTTTTTTTTACTTTTTTTGCATTTTTTTTAATTTCCTATCATAATTTCACTAGAAAAGGAGAATTTAAATAATGACTATTGTAAAGCTTGTAAGAATATCCCTGTTTCTCTTCATCTTTATAGGATGTACTAAGAACACTGATACAAAAACACAGGAAGAGGTATCGGACAAAAAGGTCGATGTCTTTAAAATAAATGTAGATCGTACCGGATTATCTGAATCAGAAGGTATTATTAAGACTTCTCATGGGAATATTACGTTTAAATTTTACCCAAAAAAGGCACCTAATACAGTTGCACGTATAATTCAGCTAATTCAAAGTGGATTCTATGATGGTTTATCATTCCATCGTGTAATACCGAACTTTGTTATTCAAACCGGAGATCCTACAGCTACTGGTAGTGGTGGTTCTGGTAAAAAGATTCAAGCAGAATTTAATAATATAAGTCATGTTACCGGAACTATGGCCATGGCACGTACTTTAACAGATGAGAACAGTGCTGATTCTCAGTTCTATATTGCTTTAACAGCACTTCCACATCTGGATAATAAGTATACTGTATTTGGTCAGGTTGTTGATGGTTTAGAAATCTTAAAAAAAGTTAAGAAAGGCGATAAAATTATTAGCATTGAATATATTGAATAATTTAAATCTATAGACAAACTACGTAAGCCTGCTCAATGCAGGCTTTTTTATTACTTATGAATATAAAAGAAATCAAAACATTATTAGATAATTTAAACTGCTCTTATCACTTTTCATATCGAACGAATAAAAGCTTTAACTTAATTGCAAACAATGTTGATACCAAGTTTAAAAGTAATACCTTTCCTATCTACAGTGTAACTAAAACGATTATCTCATCTCTAATATTTCATTCAATTGAAAATAAAAAATTAAAACTAGAAGATAAGCTATCTACGTTTATTAGTTGTACGAATTATGAATGGCTAAAGAATACGACAATTGCTGAATTACTTTTACATCGTTCAGGCCTAGGTGATTATGGTTATACAAAAGAATATAAGAATGCTGTAACCACTTGTCCTAGCAGGCCATTAAGCGAGAGTAAATTAATTAGTATTGTGACAAAGCAAGGCCAACAATCTAAAACAGAAAATAATTTTTTATATTCGAATATTGGTTATCTTTTTTTGAAAAAAATTTTAGAAAAAATATATTCAAAAACTTTTGAAGAATTGATTGAAGTTTTTTTTATCAAAAAGTTACAACTTAAAAATACTAAATCGATTATTACTCAAGAAGAATTTAAAAGTTTAACTTTTCCAACACAAAAAAGTTTTTACTTAAACGTTGAAGATGCAAGAGAGATTTATCATCCACAATGGGTTTCACATGGCCTTATCAAATCGACTCCTGAAGAGATAACAAAAGTTTTCAATTATATTTTTTTTGAAAACTTTCTCTCAAGTAAAACACTTAAAACTTATACAACTCTTTATAAAATCCCATTCAACGGTAAGTACTTCTCTCCACATTATGGATATGGAACTTTAGGTGATCCAAATTCAAATTTTGGTAGCTATTTTGGTCATGATGGAAATGGCCCAGGATACAGTGCCGGTGTATTTATTAACGAGAGTAAGATTTTTTGCTTAGTTTTAGGAATAGAAGGAATTAGTAGTAAGGATTTAATTGCACAATTAATTACGTGTTAATAAAAAAAAAGCCTGCAATCGATGCAGGCTTTTTTTATTTTCCGTGTCTTTTTTTATCTTTTGTGTAAATGAATGTTTTTAAAATCAGGAGCCCAACAATTAAAAATCCAATAATCCAACTTGTCTTTGCAGTAAATTGTCCGTCTTTTACTGGTAATGGCTCTTTACTTGGTACTTGTTGTGTAGTCGTATTCGTGTTTTCAGACATACAAACTCCTTTTTGTCTTATTATCTAAACATTGATTCTAAAATAAGCACAGTAGCGTAAACTCCAGCTGAAATAGGTATTGCAGCAACAAAACGAGTCCACTTTGTTTCTTCATTTAAGTGCATGAAGTAGTAAGCAACTAGGAAAGCTTTTCCTAATGCTAAAAGAACTAGAGCACTATCGCGGTAAAACTTTGCAATATTTGTCATCCCAGGGATGATAAGTTCCACAACTGTTAGGAACGTTAGAACGAAGAAAATAAAAATATATAATTTCTTGTGTGAATGATGTGCGCCTTCAGCCATTTTATTCTCCATTTATAATAAATTAATTTTTTAAGTACTGTTCTTTATTAACTAATAAACCAAGATCAATCATTAGCTTATTAATGTCTTTACTCGTTGAATCGTAATAACCTCTGATTTTACCATGTCCATCAACAAGAACAAGTTTTTCAGAGTGTGCAATATCAAACATTGTTACCGTTTCACCATTAACATTAGCTTCAACTTCTTGCATTTTCCC
Organism: Halobacteriovorax sp. HFRX-2_2; assembly: GCF_043196705.1. Classification (NCBI taxonomy): domain Bacteria; kingdom Pseudomonadati; phylum Bdellovibrionota; class Bacteriovoracia; order Bacteriovoracales; family Halobacteriovoraceae; genus Halobacteriovorax; species Halobacteriovorax sp. HFRX-2_2. The sequence continues at coordinate 358,849 of NZ_JBEBMT010000004.1, read as the reverse complement.
CATCTCAGTTCCAAAGCCGTCTATGATTGTAGCTTGCATATCTTCAGTCTTTCCAGTTAAGAAAGTCCAAATATAAGGGTTCGCTTGATGTTTTCTAGCGTATTTGAATAGTGTTTTAGGATTGTCTGTTTCAGGATCCACAGTAAATGAAACAAGAGCAACTTTTTGTCCTAAACCTCTTACTCTCTTTTGAATCTTTTGCATCTCGGCCGTAAGTCTAAGACAACTAGACGGACAATTTGTGAAAATGAAGTTCGCAATATAAACGCGACCTTCTAATTCTTTAGACCCATATGTTTTTCCAAAACTATTAGTAAGTGAAAAGGGCGGCAGTTCTTTTACGACAGGTAGCTCAGGAGGAAGTTCTCTGAAAACCGATTTGAAAAAAGGTACAGAAAAGAAATAAAGAACAAAAACTAACCAAAACGCCTTCTTTGAGACAAGCGTTTCGATTAGTGAATTTGATCTTCTTATACCTAAACTAGTCATTATTTAACTCTTATTGATTTTTAATACGATCCATTAACTCTTTACGAGCTTCTGTATCTTTTAAACTCTTTAGGTAGTCTACATAGTGTGCAACGGCCCAGATTTGGTCATCAGTAAGAGTACCTTTCCAAGCGGCCATAGCTGTACCACCAACACCAGCAGCTAAACGTAGAGCAATCTCTTCAACAGTTTCAGCTGAACGAATTGTGTTCCAAGTAAAATCTGGTGGAAGAGATTTGAATCCCCACTCTGTTTCTTGAAGCTTAGACTGGTAATCTGCATCAGAGAAGTCACCTTCACTCATACCTGTAAGCTGAGCAAGCTCCATTTTTGGTACGTAAGCTCTGTGGCATGACCAGCACATTGCATCTGAGTGGTAAACCTTCTTACCTTCTTCAATTGCAGACTGGATGTGAGCAACACCATATGGGTTTTTACCAAGAGTAATTTGTTTACCAAGTTCTTTATCTTTACCTTCCCAAACAGATGGAGCGAAAGTCTTGATGTATTGAACAACTTCAAACATTTGATCTTCAGTTAAGTCCCAAGGAAGCATTGCTGTTCCATGAAGACCTTTCTCAAGAATCTTGTATAAGTGCTTATCGTGTGGAAGAGTTCCTGCTTCAACTTCTCCAAATTTGAAGACACCTTTAGTAAAGTCACGTGGTGGAACTTTCATTGCCTTAGCTGCTACACCTTTTCCGTCACCGTCAACACCGTGACAAGGCATACAGTATTCAGTGTAAATTTGCTTCCCTCTGTTAAGAACATCTTTCTCAACATAGAGGCCACCTGCGAATACTTTATCTTCTTTGAAGTGGTTTTCCTGGCAAGAAACCAAAGATAAAATTGTAAACATTGCTGTTAAAGTTAATGCCATTTTCTTCATAGCTATCCTCTTAAAATACAAACATAACGATAAACATTACTAACCAAACGACACCTAAAAAGTGCCAAAACTTAGATACATTCTCTACCCAAGTTACCTTCTCTACACTGTAACCATTAATCGAAACAGGCAAAAGAAATAAAAGTGCAATTAAACCTAGAACAATATGCGCAGCATGTGTCCAAGTTAATGCATAAAATAAAGATGGGAATACTCCGCCAGAAGCTTGAAGTCCCATCGCGGCCATTGAGTTCCAAAGTTGCCATTGAACAAACATGAAACCAAGACCTAATAAGTAAGTTAATGCGAAATAAAGTCTCATGGCCTTAGTGTTTTGTTTATTGAATGCTGATTCAAATAACACTAGAGTCACAGAGCTTAACGCAATAACTATTGTACTAACCACAGGGATTGTAAGAGGTATTCTCGGCATTCCCATTGGTGGCCATACATCAACAGTTAGACGGTAAACAGAATAACCAAGTAGCATCGTAGCAAAGAGCATTGTAAAAGAAACAAGTAGGACGATCATCGCAATTGATGATGTGATCTTTCTTGCTTCTAGTTCTTTATTCGACATTACTTGGTTCATTCTAATTACGCCTCAACTAATTCTTCAGTTTGATATTGGAAATCCTTACCTTCTGGAAGATTAGGGTTTCCTAATTCGTGTGGTCCACACTTAACAACAGGAACTTCTTTGAAGTTATAAACTGGTGAAGGTGATGGAATTGTCCACTCTAGAGTACCAACATTCCAAGGGTTGTTAGGTACTGGTTCTTTTTCTTTCTTAAAGAAAATTGTGTAAACAAAGTTGATCACGAAAGGAATTTGTCCTAGACCCATAAGTAATGCAGAGTAAGTAACAAATGCATTAATTGGGATTAGTCTTTCCATGAATTCGTAAACAAATGGGTTATAAAGACGTCTGTGCATACCTGCGTATCCAACAATCATCATTCCCATGAATACACCATTTAGACCAATCATTGTGATCCAAAAGTGTACTTTACCCCAGAATTCATTTAGGAATTTACCAAACATTTTTGGCATCCAGAAATAAATTGCTGCGTATCCACCAAGAAGAACAGAAGCTGCCATCGTGTAGTGGAAGTGACCAACTACGAAGTATGTATCGTGTAGGTAAAGGTCAGTTGTAACAGTTGCTAGGTATAGACCAGTTAGACCACCAAGACCAAATACGAATACAACACCAAGTGAGAAGATCATTGGAGTATCAAATTTGATCGACCCTTTCCAGATAGTCCCTAACCAGTTTGCAAAGAAAATTGCAGATGGAATTGAGATCGTCATTGTAAGAGTCATAAACGTTTGAGTTAAAAGTGGACTCATTTGAGTCGTATACATGTGGTGACCGTATACAATTGTTGAAAGAATTGTAATTGAAGTCATTGAAAGCGCTGTTGCTTTCGCACCAAATGCTGGTTTTCTTGCAAAGAAAGAAAGTAAGTCAGATACAATCCCCCATGCAGGAAGAATAAGGATATATACTTCAGGGTGACCGAAAATCCAGAATACGTGTTGGTAAAGGATTGGATCACCTGTCCCAGTAGTTGCAGCTGCACCAGCTAGGAAGAAAGTAGTTCCAAATACACGGTCAAATAATAGAAGTAAAAGACCTGCACCAAGAACAGGAAGGAAAATCGCGTTTAGAATAGCTGTTAGCCATAGACCCCAAACAGATAGTGGCATATCAAAGTATCCCATACCCGGAGCTCTAAGAACGATAACCGTTGTAATATAGTTAACTGCACCCATTGTTGAAGAAACACCAAGAAGGAAAAGAGCAAGTGTCCAAAGAGTTTGCCCGGCCCCTGGTGAACCAATTAGCGTTGATAAAGTTGGGTATGAAGTCCAACCACCTGCTGCAGCACCTAGTGGTAAACACAGAGATGCAACAAGAATTAACGCTGAAGCAGCTGCAATCCAAAAAGAAAGCATATTAAGTAAAGGGAAGACCATATCTCTTGCCCCAATTTGCAGTGGGATAAGATAGTTTCCGAACGCCCCAATTAGAATTGGTGTAATAGCGTAGAAAATCATGATCGTACCGTGCATAGTAAAAAGCATCGCGTACGTATCTGGTGGAACAACTCCTCCTGTTGAAGGGAAAAGTAAGTTACCTAGAATTGGGAATGCCTCTCCAGGAAACGCTAGTGTCCAGCGAATCATAAGGGCCATCATCCCACCTAAACCTAGACCAATGATTCCGTACCAAAGAAATTGTTTTCCGATCACTTTGTGATCATAAGAAAAAATATACTTTGAGATGAAAGTCTTTGGCTCTGAGTGAATATGTTGCTCGAAAAATGCCATTTTATATTCTCCTAAAAGTTATCTTGTAATTAGTACTGCCACTTCCAACCCCAGAATAATTCAGGGTTTTCAGGGTCATTCTCATGAATAGCTTTCTCTTGAGCCTCTGCAATCCAAGCAGCATAGTCTTCTTGAGAGTAAGTAGTAAGAGAAGCTTTCATTCTATAGTGATATGTTCCACACATCTCTGCACAAGCAATATCCCAAGTACCAGCTTTAGTTGGCTCAAACCATAGACGAGTTAAACGACCAGGAATTGCATCAACCTTACGACGAGCATTTGGAAAATATAGTGAGTGAATTACATCTTTTGAAAGTACTTGAATAACAACTTTACGACCAACAGGCAGTCTTAAGTCATTTAACTGAACAACATCATCTTCAGTATTGAAAACATTGTCTGCACCAGCATATCTGAAGTGCCATGCCCACTGCTGACCAAGTGCTTGAATACGAAGTGGATTCTCGTCCTCTTTTGGCCACTTAGCAAAAACATTTACATAGTCTTCATTCGACATTCTTGTAATGTTCATATCGATTCCTAGGAATACCGATAGACCAATTACTGTCGCGATGATGATATGAATCTTCTTATTCCCATAAGTATAGTAAGGCTTTGGGTGTCTCTTTGCTGAATAAAAGTAAGAGAAACCAAATAATCCTGCACATACTAATGCAAAGAAAAAGAGGTTCATGTAAGTAGTGTAGCCAAATAACCAATCGATTAAGTGACCGTGCACAGAGATATCTTCAGGTGGTTTCATTCTTTCCCAAAGACTCATCTGCTTAGAAGTTGTACTAACAACTGTAGCTAAAACAGGTGTCAAAAATCCCATAGACCTTCCTTCTATTGAAATACTTTATTAATTTGAATTGATAAATTTTAACCCTTTTTTATAACATTTTCCACGATTTAGCTAAGGAAAATCATCAATGATAGCAAGAGTGGTAAATAGATTATAGAACCCCAAAAATATTGTCGGGCCCAAGTCACATAACTCGGCTCATCATGAATAAAAAAACTTTGCAAACTCTGTGCGAAAAATACGCCGTTCACGACTAGAGAGGCGATAAAAAAGTTCTTAGAATTAAGATCGAAGAAGTAGCCAGCACTACTAAATAAAAATAAGAGTAATGTCCAAAGAGCAATACAGACCTTCATTTTGGCAATCGAGTAGTAGTGAGGATAGACCTTAATATCCCCTTCCGCGTAATCTTGTTTATGGTAAATTGAGATGGCCATAAAGTGTGGAATTTGCCAGATAAACAGAATTCCGAACAATAAAATTGCTAGACCATCAATCTCGCCAGTTACAATTGTGCGGCCCATTACCGGTGGAATTGCACCAGGCAGAGCACCAACAAATAACGCAGCAGGACTCTTTCTCTTCATTGGCGTGTACACATAAAGGTAAGAAAAAAATGCCAACGCACCGAGTAATGCAGTAACTTTATTTACATATACATAAGTTAGACTGAAACCAAGGATGAAAAGGGCCCAACCTTGAATAACGGCATAAATTGGTTTTATTCTTCCAGCAGGAAGAGCGCGATCTTTTGTACGGGCCATATTTGAATCAACTTCAATCTCCATGTAGCAATTAATTGTCGTTGCTGACATCACGATCAAAATTGAAAAAATAAGTGCATTAATCAAATAGAAGAAATCGACATATTGTCCTGTTAGAAGAATTCCCGAAACAATTGTCGAAACAACAAGTAAACCTAGACGTGGTTTGGTTAAACTTAATAAGTCACTTGCAACTGTGTGCCTATATCCACCAAAATATGTTTCTTCAAAACGCTTAAACCACTGAAATAAGAACAGTAGATTTAGAGTGATGATTACTGCTAATAAAAGGTGTAGTACTTGAAAGTAAGTTGTATCAGTTAGTAAGAATAATCTCTTTGCATTAAATAAGTGAATGAGAAATAAAGTAACTAAACTTCCTGTTAGCAACGAAAATTGCTTAAAGGCCTTTCCGTGTAAGAATGTGATCGTTTTTCTAATATTGAAAAGAAAAGCTAGTAAGAAGCCTAGAAATAGAACTCCAAGATACTTATGAAGAGAATGAATTTGCGCAGCTACAGTTGAAGGCCAAAAACTTAACCCCTCCGCCGTCTGGCATAAGATATTAATATTATCCCCTAGCCCACATACATCTTTTGTTGCCGTTTGATGAACAATTCCACCAAAGAAGAACTGTACAAAAGCAATGAGTAACATAATGAAAACAAGGTCTTTTGCTGAAGGAGAATAACCTTTTAAATTCAAATCTTGTTTTTCTACAACAGGATAAAAAAGCTGAGAAAAGATAGCGATATAGGCAAAGCTTAGAATTAAGTGAAAAACACTAACTAAAGTTGGTAATTTATAAATAAAGTTAATCCCACCTAGAAGTGATTGGAGAACGAGAAGGAATAAACCTAAACGAACAGACTTCTCTTTTGGGTGCTTGATAAAGAGAAATGTATTTAAAACAATAATAATTCCAGCAAAAATTCTGTGGAGTATTGGATATATTGACGACTTATCAACAGTCGCCGCATAACAAATTGGCCAAGAAGTACATTCTAGGCCAGTGAAGTCCGCACTCACTAACCCACCAATGACAATTAAACCTAATGTTAATAAGATATTGATGAAGGCAAGTGTACGATACATTACAGCTCCACTTCTTGTGATTTTTTAAGGATGATTAATAATTCATAAATAAAATATGATAGTAAAATTGCAAATAGTAAGTGAACTGGTTGAGCAAATGCCGGGAATGCCAGATATGCTAAGATAACACCTGCTGTGATGACACCAATTAATACTAACATAATTGAGATACACTTCTTTTGGACAAAAGAGTTATCTTTAAACTCTTCCATGATTTTTCTAAGAGTGTAAGAAAAGCCTAAAAGAATTAGAATTGAGAATGAACGGTGGATATAAAAGATCATATCAAGACGATCAACCCAATTTGTTCGCGATAGATTCGGCTCAGTATTAGTAATTAAATCAATTTGCTCTCTAACTTCTGTACCAAGAACAATTTGAATGACAACTAGTCCAACAAGAACCCATAAGAAGTCTTTGTAGCGGTCGACATTATGTTTGCGAAGAAATTCAATTTCCGTCACTTCATATTTTAAATGAGCAAGGGCAAAAGCTAGGAATATCGCCAAGAGCATATGAATCGTAATCACCCCAGGGTGTAAGTGTGATTTTACAACCATTGCTCCTACACCACCATTTAGAACCACTAAGAACAGAGCTAGGCCAGATAGCCAAACAACCTTCTTATTTTCTTTTTTATAAGCAAATGAAAGGACAAATAAGATAATTGAAGCAATTCCAGTCCATACACCGGCCATTCTATTGAAGTACTCAGTCCATGTATGAATAGGATTGAAAACTGCGACAATACGGCCAGGCTTTGCAAATCGAGTCTGATAATCAGCAGGAAGCTGATCAATACTAGTCGGAGGAACCACTTGACCGAAACAAGTTGGCCAATCTGGACAGCCCATTCCAGCTCCAGTACTTCTAACCATCCCTCCAATTAGAATAAGTGCAAAAACAGTGATTATGACTACAGGCAAAAACTTTTTGAATCGTAACTTTTTAGAACTTTCCATTTCAACTTCAACTTGATTTCAACTTTCTTAACCCAACTAGAAATATGAATAATTTTCAATTTCAAAGTGATGGGATAGTATTTCTATATAGGAGTCAATATGCACAAAAATCACGGACCTGTCTATTATGGTGACTATTTAGAACTGAATAAATTACTCGATACGCAAAATCCTCTCTCTAAAAAATATGGAGATGAGGCACATGATGAAACACTCTTTATAGTTGTGCATCAAGTATATGAATTATGGTTTAAACAGATACTACACGAGCTTAACTCGATAAAAAGCATTTTCTCAGTAGATAAAGTGGAAGAATCATTTCTTTCAACAGTTTGCTCAAGGCTTGAGAGAATTAAAAAAGTTCAAACGCTTCTCTTGGGACAATTGGAGGTCATGGAAACAATGACTCCAATGGACTTTCTTGAGTTTAGGGATTTATTAGTTCCTGCCTCAGGTTTCCAAAGTGTTCAATTTAGAGAAATAGAGATTCTACTAGGACTATCTACTAATCAAAGAAAAGAAGTTGATCGTGAGTACTTCCTAGGAAGACTTAATGAACAAGATAAAGAAAGACTTCTAAAGATTGAAAAAGAGCCTACGTTATTCTCGGCCCTTGAAAAGTGGCTAGAGAGAATGCCATTCACATTTAATGCAGAATTTGATTTCTGGAGTGAATATCAATCATGTGTTGAAGATATGCTATGCGGAGATGAGCTCACTGTCTTAGATAATATGGCAACTCTACCGCCAAAAGCATTAGAGATACAAAAGGCAAATCTTCAAAGTACTCGAGATACATTTGAAACTCTTTTCAATTCGGATGAATATAATAAATTAGTGAAAGAGGGAAAGAGAAGACTTTCTCAGAAAGCTACCCTAAATGCCCTATTTGTTCTTCTTTACCGAGATGAGCCAATACTAACTCTTCCATACACAGTACTAGCTCACCTTATGGATATTGATGAGAATTTTACTACTTGGCGCTACAAGCATGCGCTGATGGCACATCGAATGTTAGGAACTAAAATTGGGACAGGTGGATCTTCAGGTCATCAGTACTTAAAAGATGCTGCTGATAACAATCGATCGTTTATCGATCTATTTAACCTTTCAACTTTTATTATTCCAAGATCACAAAGACCAGTTCTTCCAGAGAAACTAAAAACAGCGATGAACTTTAATTACAGAGACTAGAATGTATAAAAAATATTTTGAAAGATTTTTAAATGCAAACGAAGGAAAGCTTCACTTTGCGGCCCACTCTCACCATTACTGGCCAGATGTCACTAGAGATGCGCAAATCAAGTATTGGGATGATAGTGCTAAATACGTTGACGAAAAGTGGGGTAAGTTTTTTTCAAATGAATTTACCCAGCTGCAAAGTAATATTGCAAACGTTTTAAATATTTCAAAACCTCAGCAAATTACATTTGCACCAAACACACATGAGTTAGCTTATCGAGTTCTTTCAGCTCTCCCCCATGGTGCAAAGATCTTAACAACTGATAGTGAGTTCTACTCTTTTGATCGCCAAATTAATCGTCTATCAGAAGAAGAAATTTTCGAAGTGACTAAGATTGAGAATACTAATGACGAGAGCTTTATCGAAAATTTCATTCAAGAAGCAAATACTGACAAATATGATCTCATCTTCATTAGCCAAGTATTTTTTAATTCTGCCTTTGCAATTAAGGATCTCATCTCTTTTGTAAAAGCAATTAATTCTAAGGCAGAAATTGTTATTGATGCCTATCATGCATTTATGGCACTACCAACAGACTTAAGTGAAATAGAAGATCGTATTTTCTACATGGCCGGCGGCTATAAATACTGTGGCTCAGGGGAAGGATCATGTTTTCTTATCTCTCCCCAAAATACTAAACTAACTCCAAGAAATACAGGTTGGTTTGCCCAGATGGGAGATCTTACAAATTTCAGTGAAGACAAGGTCCCATTTAGTAATGATGGCTTTCGTTTTGCTGGATCGACAATGGACTTTACTGCCATCTATCGAATGAATGCTGTATTAAATCTTTGGAAGCAAGAAAGCATTTCAGTACGTGACATTCATGCCCACGTTGAAAAAAATCAAACCGATTTCTTAACTGGTATCTTAGGTACAAAATTAGAAAGTAAAATCGTGACAACAACAAGTAGAGGTCATTTTATTGCTTTCAAATTTTCAACATCACAAGAATGTGAAGACTACGCTGCAGACCTCAAGGCCAATCAAGTGAATGTTGATTATCGCCGAAATATTTTGCGTTTTGGATTTAGTATTTATCAAGATAGTGATGATATAATTAAACTTATTAAAATAATTAAAAATATTGGTTAGGAAAAGATGGAAGAAAAGAAAAAGCAATCACAAGAAGAGCTTCAATCAGGGGCCTCTAACAAGAAAGGCCTTGCTAAAGTATTAGAGAATATTTTTAGAAAGAACCAAGCAATTGGTTATATGGCAGCAATGCTACCTCCGATTGTCGTTTACATTATTTGTATTACTCTTGGATTAACTCCTGGTTATATTTTTTTAACGACAGCATATGAAAGCGTTGCAGGCCAACACTTCCTTATTCAAGCTCTTGCAATGTCATTTGCATTTGTAATGTCTTATGCTGCATATGCATTAACACTTATCTTTATCGTTCCATTCTTTAACTGGATCTATCCTCTTAAAATGAAACCATTTAAAGGAAGTTGGATTTCATTAGAAACTCTTCCTTGGTACTACCATAATGCGCTAACACAATTAGTTCGCTACACAGTCTTAGACTTCTTTCAAGCAACACCTATTATCACTTTATTCTATCGAATGATGGGGATGAAAATTGGAAAAAACTGTGTCATTAATACAACGAATATTTCTGACCCATGCCTCATTACACTTGAAGACTACGTAACAATTGGTGGCTCAGCAACGATCTTTGCTCACTATGCTCAAGCTGGTTTTCTTGTAATTGCACCAACTGTAATTAAAAGAGGTGCAACAGTTGGACTAAAAGCTTCAATTATGGGTGATGTAGTTATCGGTGAAAAAGTTGTTGTTTCTCCACACGAAGCGGTACTACCAAAATCAAGACTTGATGCTGAAGAGAGAAAGAAAGCAAAGAAAGAATCTAGTAATTAAGATATTTCAAAAAGAAAAAGATTAAAACACCAGTAACTGAAACATAAAGCCAAATGGGTAAAGTCCACTTTGCCCATTTTTTATGACTCTTAAAACTTCCAGTCAATGCATTCCAAAGAGTAATTAAAATCATCGGCAACATCACGATACTTAAAAGAACGTGAGAAATTAGAATTGCAAAATACACAGGCCTTACAAAACCTTGTGCGATGAATTTCGTATCACCATGAAAGTGATGATAAAGAAGATATGAAACAAGAAATAATGCAGAAGTAGCAGTTGCCCCCGACATGCATTTAATATGTGCTGAAACATTTTTTTTCTTAATAAATCGCCAACCTACAAATAGTAAAGTTGCAGAAATTGAATTCAGTACAGCATTTACCATTGGTAGATAATCAACCCACCAAAGCTTAACGGCCGCTTCAGGCTTAAAATAAATAAACCAAACTAAGAAAAGTGCAATTAACCCACTTAGTATAAAGAGTAATGTATAGATAAAATTACTGTTGTTCTTCTTCATGAATCCTAGAAGCTACTGAGTTTTTTCTATATTTATGAATTGTTTTATAAAGAATAAAAAACGGAATATAGATTAGGCCAATGAAAGTTACGAGAATCCAAACAAGCCTTGTATCCTTTGGATTATCCATCGATCCAGCACAACCAGGACACGCAAAAACGTAGTCTGAAAATAGTACTAGAATTAATATGCCAATTGGTAATAAGAAACTTTTCATATACTTGCCTTATATACTTTTCGGAATGCTTAGTCCATTTTTTTAGCCCAAAACAAAAAAGGCCCTACATAAGTAGGGCCTTTCTTACAACATATGTTCATTCATTAAATTAAGTAAATAAATGTAAATACTAGAATCCAAACAAGGTCAACGAAGTGCCAGAAAAGACCACATACTTCAAGAAGTCCGTAGTCACCTTTGTCAAAGCGTCCCTTAAGAGCAAGTACATACATGTAAATAAGAAATATTACACCTGATAGTACGTGAAGCCCGTGGAAACCAGTAATAGCAAAGAATGTTGACGAGAATAAGTTATTACCATGCTCGTAAGTCGAGAATGTCATACCCATATCTGACATTAGGTGTACGTACTCATATGCTTGGATACCAAGGAAGATTACACCACCGATAATTGTAGCTAAAAGCCATCCTCTAATTGCTTTTGGTTGTCTCATTTTTACAGCATCAATTGCCATAACCATTGAAACAGATGAACAAATTAGAATGAAAGTCATAATCCCTGAAAGGTGTACTCCACCAAGAGCTTCTACAGGGTTTGGCCAATGCTTAGTTGCACGAAGTACAGCATAAGCAATTAGTAAGCCTGAAAATGACATGGCATCAGTTCCAAGAAATAACCACATCCCAATTTTATTTGGACTTGCGTGCCCAAATTGAGGGTCATTTGGATAACTAATTACACCGTCATGAACTAAATCTTTTGTATTAGCATGTCCTGCCATTTATAAACTCCCGTTATCTCTTTCCAGCTTTCTTAGCTTTTGGTGAGTAAAAATCACTTCCTAACTCAAGTACGTACTTAGTAACTGCTTCGATTTGTCTCTTAGCATCACCGTCAAGAAGTTCTGGATCCGCAGCCTCTCCTTCTGGCCAGAAAGATGGCATTGTTGTACCAGGCATAATTTTATCTGGACCTTCAAGCCACTTCTTAATCCAGCTCTTTCTTAATCTTCTCTTAGCAAAGTGAAGATCTGGAGCAAGTGCTTGATCTCTATTAAATCCAGTAGTGTGACATGAAGCACATGCTAGGTCGTTAAATAACTGAACCGCTGCACGTCTTTCTTCCTTACTTTCCCAAACAACTTTTTCATTTTCATCAAAGATTGGTTGATCAGCTTTTACACGGAACATATCAACTAGTTTTTCTTTTTCTTCTTTACTCATATTGAAAGAAGGCATTCTTAACTTAAGCCATGGACGGATTTCATATACATCACCAAGGAAGTAATGGAACCAATCAGCTTGTACTCTGTGCCCTTGTTCAACTAGACGTGGTGGCGCTTCGTTTACATCATCGTAAATTTTCAGCATATCACCGAACTCACCATCAATTTGGTGACATCCAATACAGTTGTACTTAACAGCAACTTTCATACCTTCATTTGCAACAGTTTCAGCAGCGTCGTATCTCTTAACACCTTTAAGAGGAATCTTCTGATCAACTTGACCGATAAGAGCTGTTGTAATTAGAGCAGCATCTTTTTCGCTCATGTGGAACTGAGGCATTCTTAGTAAGTCTTTAAATGGCTTATCAACACCATTATCCCATCTTCTTGGATTTAATAGGTGCGCTTTAATCCAAGCTTCTCTTGAGTGCTCAACTTTCTCATGAGAGAAACCAAATTGAGTTAGAGGCTTAGAACCAAGTTTAGAAAGCTCTGGACCAATTGGTGCACGATCTTCAAAACCTTTAATATTGTGACATGAGTAACAACCGTACTTACCGATTGAACGACGTCCTAATTCCATTGTTCTTTCGTGATCACTCATTGTTGCAAGCTTAGCTTTAGCAACTTCAATAGTATCGAACGCTGAGAAATAAGTTACAAGGATCTCGTCTCTTGCACCTTTATCCATCTCTGCAAACTTAAGCTTTCCGAATTGCTCGTTCTTTAAACTCATTAGGTATGCAGTAATATCATTAACTTCTCTATCAGATAGTCTGAAAGAAGGCATGATTGTATCTTTTTGGAAGTGACTTGGGTTTTTAAGCCATGAAGCCATCCAGTTAGCATCTTTTACTTTAGAACCAATACCATCTAGGTATGGACCTTTGTGAGCATCAACTTTTTGAGACTCAAGAGCAAAATCTTTAACACCGTGACAAGCAAGACATCCGATTTCACCAACAAGTTGCTTACCTTTTTCTTTATTACCACCAGTATATTTCATGAAAGGCTTATAGCTTTCAGACTGTGCGTAAATAACTTCAGCAATTGCATTTACTTCAGCGATATTCTTCTTAACGAACTCTGGTGAGTTATTGTTATCATTGTTAAAGAACTGAGGCATTTTTGCATGCTTATTAAATGCTTTTGGTTCCCAAACCCAGTTTTTAAAGAATTCTTTATCAAGCTTTGCAGCGATCTTCTCTAAACTAGGACCTGGTTTTCTCTTATGCTCCCAACCTTCAATTTTGTGACAAGCATAACAACCAAATTTTTCAAGTGCACGACGGCCTTCATTTAATGTAGTTGCCTGTGGAATATACTGAACACCACTGTGACACTTAACACATCCAGCTTCATAATCACCACGTCTTAATTGTACGATAGGTACCTTGTGTGGTTCATGCCAGTTGTACTTTGCAATCCAGTCTTGTTTTTGTTCTTCAGTAGCTGGCATGTGAGCAGCAGCATTGAAGTCATTAACTCTATGCCCTTCACCACCGTGACATGAAGTACAACCAAAGTTCTTCATTGGGTGCTTACCGTTAGCTCCAACCATTAGGTCTAAGTTAGGGTGAGTCTTATGTGGATTTGCTTGATTTTCGTAACCTGGCTTATCAATGAATGTGTGACAAGTCATACAACGATCAACTTTCGGTACGTGTTGAAAGAATCTATCGTCAGTAATATTTTCTAATACAACTTGTTGAACCTTAACAGTTGGGTCCATAAAGTCGATAAAAGGTAGGTTTCTTAGTGCAAATACAGGAGTTACTTCTTTTCTCTTCTCTGCACCCTTAAGAAGTTCTAGACGACCAACGATTCCGTTGATCTTCTTATTAACTGAATCAACATCAGCATTGAAAGCTGCAAGTTGTCTCTTTAAGTTCTTCTCTTTAGTTTGAAGTGCTTTCTTCTTATCAGTAGATGCAGCAAACTTCTTCTTATTATCTTGAAGTTTCTCAAATAAAGAGTGAGCATTTGGCGCGTGTTCAGCGTGAGCAACACCGTAATTAAATGCAAGGGCAGCAACGTCTGAGTTTAGACGACCATTAACGATCTGCTCTTTTTTAATATCTTTAATTACCTGATCAAGCTCTGCTTCAATTTTTGAAATTTCTTTGCTCTTAGCTTCAACTGATTTCTTAGCTGCCGCTAATTCATCATTAAGAACCTTTACTTTTTCAGCACTGATCTTTGCTTCTTCTTCAGCAATATCTTTGGCAATTTTTTCTTTTTCAATCTTCATTGCCTCGATTTGAATTGCTTTCCATGGTCTCATGTAATCATCTAGGAATACCCATATTACCGTAACCAAAAGAACCAGTGAAAAGATCGCGAAGATCTTATTCAGTTTTTTCATATCATAGGCCATGCCTGGCTCATGTTTCTTTGACATTTTTATATACCCTTTATTACTTCTTCTTTAAGTATCTTTATATATCTATATCCAGATTCGCTTATAGGTTAAGTTCCCACTCTGGTAGAGCGATAATATACTTTAAGCTAAATAGCCATCTAAGAACCATCTTGATTGGTAGTGATGTCATACCAAGCACAAGGATGATGAAAATATAGTATCTAATCTGACCAGTGTTCTCGATAATCTTCTTCCCATACTTCGATTTAGCAATCGCAACAGGAAGTACACAACAGTAACCAAGAGTTAGGATTATACCCACAATCTCTCTAACAACGATATTTGAAGGCATTGGAGTGTTAAGCCACTTAAGCCATACAAATTCAGAAAGGTTTACGTTGTATTCAGAAACAACCTTGTGGAAGTCCCAGAATTCAAATGGACCATAGAATGTCCAGTTTGGTCCACGTAAGAAAGTACCAACGATAATTAGGTACATCCAAAGAACGATCCAACCATATAGAAATCCCCACATAGCGATTGGTCTTTCTTTGATTGTGAAGTAACCATTCCCTTTTGGGTTAGTATCAATATATGGAATTGCAATAAGACCAACAAGAATAAGACCTGGAAGAACAACCCCTGCCATCCAAGGATCGAAATATACAAGCATTTCTTGAAGACCAAGGAAGTACCATGGTGCTTTGGCCGGGTTAGGTGCCCAAGTAGTGTTTGCAGGCTCTTCTAGCGGAGCTTTAAAGATAATTGCCCAAACTACTAAGAAGATAGTCGTACCGATCATACACATTAACTCAGTGAAAACTAAGTTAGGCCATACCCATACTTTCTCTCTATTTTCAGGAAGTGCCTCGATTGGACACTCACCATTCTCAATTCTCTTGTCATTCTCAGCTGCTCTATAAAGTGCATACCAAGTAAGCCAAGCAATAAGAACGATAATAATGTTAATTGGAATATTATCTGGCCATAGGATAATTGCTCTAAAGTTTGCATCCATACAAAACCAAACTGTAATAGGTGCAGCAGCAATAAGTGCCCATTTAGCAAATTTCTTGCTTCCTACTACACGATAGTACTTCATCATGAAGAAGAATAGGACCGTCGTAATCGGGAATGATCTAATCGGATCGGCCAGCCAGTTTATAAGTTCTTTCATTTATATATCCCTTTCTCTCAAAATATATTTTTTAAAGTGGTGCTGAAATCCCACCGTCTTTTCTTACACGCCAGAAGTGAACTGCAATTAGAACACCAACAACAAGTGGAATGAATACACAGTGAAGAATATAAAATCTTAATAGTGCTGGTTCCCCAACGAAACGTCCTGCTAGAAGCTGGAAACGAACGTCGTTTTTATCAGAAACCATTACGAAGTCACCAATTTGTGCTAAAGCTGCACCTGGACCACCGTGCCCCATAAAAGGAGTCGCTTTTGCCATGTTTGAACCAACGGCAATCGCCCAAATCGCTAGCTGATCCCATGGAAGTAGGTAACCAGTAAATGATAGTAGAAGAGTTAATACTAAAAGGATAACACCAACACCCCAGTTAAATTCTCTAGGTGGTTTATATGAACCAGTCATAAATACACGGAACATGTGAAGCCACACAGTAATAACCATGGCGTGAGCACCCCAACGGTGAATTTCACGCATAATCCCTAAAGGCACGTGCTCTTTAAGTGCAATAATATCGTTATACGCGTACTCTGCAGTTGGTCTGTAATAGAACATTAAAAGTACACCAGTAACAGTTAGTGCTAAGAAAATGAAAAATGTAAGTCCACCCATACACCAAGTGTAACCAAGCTGAACCCCTGATTTCTTAAGTTTGATTGGGTGTAAGTGTAAAAACACGTTACCAGCTACGACAGCAGCTCTGTTTCTTGCGTTCGTTGGAGGCCCATGTCTGAAAATTGATTTCCAAACCTGAGTTTCCCTAATGTAATCAACAACACCTCTTTTAGCCATTGTTATTCCTTCCTATTTATTAATCTAAATTAAACTTTTAAGTAACTTTGTGGATTGTCCCACTGACCTTTTTCATAACGATAAATCTTAGTTTTATCGACAATGATTTTTCCTTCAGCATTTAGTGAGATCTTATATCTCTCTAATGGTCTTGGAGCTGGACCTTCAAAGTTGATACCATTTTGGTAATAACCAGAACCATGACATGGACATTTAAATTTTAACTCGGCAGGAAGCCAGTTAGGAACACAACCAAGGTGCGTACAGATATTTGAAAGAGCGAAAAGACGTCCTTCCATTTTTACAATCCAAACACCGTAACCATTCTTCCAACGCTCATCTACACCCTCTTCGTAATCGTTCGGACGACCAGCAACGAAATCCATCTCTGGCTCGAAGTTAACGTTTGGATAACTGTAGCGAAACGCTAGTGTTAAAAAACCTGCGATTGCAGAAGTGAAGGCAACCCAACCTACAGTTACGAAACTAAAGAACTCTCTTCGGTTTAACTGTTTTTTTACATCATCAGACATTTTAAAAAACCTCTATTTCTAATCATAAATACACAAATTTAAGTCACGATGACCCAATTTATGATTCATAAGTTATTGCAAATTCATTTTATACTTTGAAGGATGTTATCACTATTTCAACGAATTTAAAACTTCCTTTGCAAGACTAACTACTTTTATATCTTTCTCAATATTAATCATTTTCTCAACGCTTGGCGCCATCTTTTTCCATTCAGCTCGCCTTAACGCAGTGAGTACATTAAATTTAAGGCCACTGATCTCCTGAACAGTCAATTTCTTACCTAATGACTCATCGTTTAGGTTTAAAATTTCATTAACTGTCGGGATGGCCTGATCGTTCTTATATGCGATTAACGCTGTCGCTGCAGCATATCTCACAGAAAAACCGAGGTCGCTATTAAGCCTCTTAATAAATAAATCTTCTGTACCATCAACTTCATGAGTAGCAAGAGTCAGGATTGTCACCTGAACCATGGCCGCATCATTTTTCTCGATGTAACTTTTTACAAGGTCCCACTTAAATGAAATGCCTTTAGGCATTTTTGACAGTGCTACCATCGCGTGAAAATTAATTTCTGGATTATTTGTTTGTAGAGCGTGCTCAAGAACTGGTAGCCCACCCTCATTTCCAAGTGCACCAATGGCCACAACGATGAAGTCACGTGTTCTTGGATCAACAGTTGTCTTATAAATATCTCTTAAATTTGTAACTAACCATGGAATATCTTCTTCTTTCACTGCACCTGCTGAGATGACTTTAGAAAGCTCAAGTGCTGCAATCCACTTATTACCAAAGGTTTTCGACTTCATCTCATGAACTAAGTCTTTGTATGAGTGGTCATTAGAAAGCATCTTTGTCACACCAAAAATAATTAGTGCTCCGACAAGTACGATTGCAATAGGAACCATTAAAGAGCCCATTACCGGATTACTTTCGAGTAGTTTTTTATCTAACTTAGTGTTTTGATTTTTCTCGCTCACGAAGAAATTGCCTTATAGTAAATGTTTTATTAAATATGGGATAAGAATTAGCAAATTAGAGTATAGTTGACAATTATAAAAGGTGAAATTATGGCCTATCTACTTAGAGGACTGATCGTTATCATGGTTGCTGCAATTGGACTAACAACTTGCGTAGCACTAGGATTTGTTGATGTTGGTATTAGCCACATTAAATTGGCCATTCCAGCCTATCTTTATACAATCTTCGCACAGGCATTCGTAATGTTTTATTTCATTGGTGTTGCCCGTCTAGTGAATAATATCAATTTAATTCTTACGAGTGAGCAAAACTTGAATGAATTATTTGATGAAGCTCCTGGCGACTTAACTCCTTATAGAGAAAAAGTTAAAAGATATGTTCACAAAGCAGATCTTGCAAAGAGACAAACAATTCCTTGGACGATGCTGATGATCATTCTCGGAATGATTGCTTTCTTCCTTGGTGGTGCACACGATACAAATATGGTTGAAAAGACAACACACTCAGGTGTTGCTTATGGATTTATTGCATCGATGTTAATTGGATTTGTTAGGCAATGGTGGTTCCTTGGCCAGACTCATCAACTACTTCGTGAAGTAAAGACATTGTTTAGTATCCCTGACGGACAGATGTAATTCATCTACGTTTGCGCTGAGGAAACATAAATGAGCTGAAGCTCATTTAGTTTATTCACTACCTTCATTCAAACAACTGCGCTAGCACCGCAAACAATAGCCCGCCTTTTGGCGGCCAATTTTGCGGGTGCTTAAATAGCCTTAAGCCAAATAAATACCTTATTCTTTCCAGCAGGATTTCGACGAGTACGAGTTCTTGATTCGTAAATAATTACGGAGTCGTCCCCTTTTACTTGGGCCATAAATTCTTTTAGATAAGATCTTGGAACATAGAGGTTATAGTAGAACCCACCAGGAACTGCGAGTCCAGGCTTCACATTATCAACTTGAGTTACTTGATAAAGATCCAGAAGTTTACTGAGGCGTTTTCTCGTTTCATCAGTATCGGCTGAGTTCATCATAACACGATAAACTTTTGTATTACCGTAACGACTATCACGATAACCACCACCTTTAATATCTTCTTCAAAAGATGACTGTTCTCTATCGGCCGAAGAAATATCACGTGGAAGAGTATCAATTGAAGTTAGGACTACTTCCGATTCTACTTCATCACGCTCTTCATCTTCTAGAGTTTCACCAAGAAAGTTTTCAGTATCATCAACATTTTCAATATCTTTAATATCTAATTCAAATTGTGCGATTTGCTCTTGATCAGCAATTGTTTCTTCTGTGAATTTTAAACCTTCATTCTCCCAGCGAAATTGCGGTTCATAGACACTAATTTTATCCGAGAGATATTTTTCATAGGTTCTATTGGCAAACTCAATTGCCCAAACGAGAAAGATGGCAACTCCAATAAAGGCAAAAATTTGAGCGAGACTTTGCATCTTTGAACTTAAATTATCTCTAAGTTTTAGCCTCGAGATATTAAAGTTTGTTCCACGAAAGTCTTTCTCCATTTTCTTAACAAAGTAGATCCACTCTTGGTAAAGAGTTACTTCCATAGAAGTTAAAATCTCGTGATTATGACTGCCTGAAAATGATAGATCGATACCAAGGTCAGTAACTAGCTGATTTGCATTAACATTTCGATTGCCTGAAAGAATATCATTTAAAGTAAAATGTTCATTGATATAAGCTTCATGCTGAGGAAAGACCTCAACAAAGAAACTACGTAGTAAGATTGAAGTATCGCGTTCACTTTGATGTAAATTACTAGCAAGCTCTTCAATAGAAACATCACGTGAAATAAAAACAAAACAAATAAATTTATCCCTAAGCCAAGTAAACCATGACTCAAGTGGGCCAACATGAATATTATCGATGATATAGTAGAATCTTTTTGAGATCTCAAAAAGAGTTAAGTCTTCATCAAAGAATACATCCCAAAAACGTTCAAAGTCTTCGCGATACTTTCCCTGCCAAGTTACATTTTGAATATCGAGGCAAAGCCAATCGCGAAAAGATGCATAATCATGATGAAAGAACTTTAATTCATCGTTAACTTTTTTCATTTAAACTCTTTTAATTAAGATACCAATTCCCTGGCCACCACCAATACAAGCACTGGCAATACCATACTCTTTGCCTTCACTTGCAAGTTGGTTTGCTAAAGTCGTTGTAATACGAGTACCAGATGCAGCAAGAGGATGTCCTAGAGCAATTGCTCCTCCCCAGATATTAACCTTATTTACATCAAGAGCAAGCTCTTTCATACAAGCAAGTGCTTGAGCTGCAAAGGCTTCATTAATTTCCACAAGATCAATTTGATCAAGTTCCATCTTATTATCTGCAAGAAGTTTACGAATGGCCGGAACTGGACCAATCCCCATAATCGTTGGATCGACACCGACAACAGCACCATCGATAATTTCAGCAATTGGTTTTAGCCCATGCTCTTTTACAAAGTCTTCACTTGCCACAAGTGCAACCGCCGCTCCATCAACAATACCAGATGCAGAACCTGCAGTAACAAGTCCATCTTTAACAAAAGTTGAACGTAGTTTATTCATATCTTCAAGAGAAGCACCTTCTCTTAAATGTTCATCCTTTGAAATAGAACCCTTTCTGATTTCGACTTCACAAATTTCTTTTTGAAGCTTTCCATCTTCGTAGGCCGCTGTTGCACGCTGATGTGATAAGAGAGAAAATTCATCACAATCAGAGCGAGAAACTTCGTACTTTGCCCCAAGATTTTCTGCAGTTATCCCCATTGGGCAGCCTGCGTGTTGATCAGTTAGAGCATCAAGAAGCATATCCACATTCTTCAATGATCCGTATTTCGTACCAAAACGTGCACCATATGTTAAATGTGGAACCATCGACATATTCTCAGTTCCACCAGCAAGCACACAATTGGCCTCTTCTAATTTAATTAAGCGAACGGCATCTAAGATGGCCTGTATACCTGATCCACAAAGTCTATTAATTGTGATCCCAGGTGTTTCTTGTGCACATCCGGCCTTAAGAGCAAGATGCCTCCCACCGTACATAGTATCAGTTGATGAAGGGACAACATTTCCCAAAATTACCTGATCAATCAAGTCGGCCTTCACACCTGTTTCACTAAGTAGTGAATTTGTGGCAGTAACAGCTAAGTCAACTGGCTTAATATCCGTTAAAGAACCACCAAATTTACCAAATGGCGTTCGTTTTCCACCTACTAAAAATACGCGACGGCCTTTATTTAAGGACATATTTGCCTCCATTCACTTACAGTTAAATACTTACTAAAATATATTAGGACGCTTTTATGTCCTAGTCAAAGAAGAGTAATTTATGTCAACAGAAATCAATCGCCAACAGCTAGAGAGATTCAAACAGCAAGAGTATAAGCGCCATGCCTATCAACTAAAGAAGGCCAAGCTTGAGAACTCTCAGGAATATCAAAAGACTGAGAAGAAGCACCTTGCCGACCTAAAGAGACTCAATAAACACTACGAAACTGAAATTAAAAGTGTTGAAAACAGTACAGAACTTAAATTAAAGCAAATTAGAGACAAGCAAACTGAACTCGTTAAAGAAGAACACGGTCGTATGGAGCTTGAGCTTGAAAATATGAAGAAGACTCATGAGGCCAGAGTTGCAGAACTTAAGGAAACTCATGATAATCAGATCGCGCAAATGAATGAGTCGCATCGAGATACACTTGATCAAGCGCGCGAGAAATACATGAAAGAAAAAATGAAGTGGGAAGAGGCATAATCTCCCAAAGG
>NZ_JBEBMT010000004.1:257360-336697 GCF_043196705.1 Halobacteriovorax sp. HFRX-2_2 | reverse complement strand
ATTCGCATCGAGATACACTTGATCAAGCGCGCGAGAAATACATGAAAGAAAAAATGAAGTGGGAAGAGGCATAATCTCCCAAAGGAAAGTAAATGGAAGCGAATAAGCAAAATGGTGGTGTATTTATAAATGGAAAGGCCCAAATTATTGAGATGCTAAAATTTATGAATGCAGATGAAAGGGCCACTCTCTTGAAGAATATTCAAATGAGAAATCCTACTCTTGCCAAAGAGCTTTATGCTGAAAGTATTACTTTCGATACAATCTACGCACTAGACGAGATTGATCTAAACCAAGTTGTTAAGTTTATTAAAGCACCTGTTATTGGTGTTGCTCTTAAGGAGTGTGAGAAATCTTTTCAAAAGAAAGTTCTTACTATTCTACCAAGAGAAGCTGCAGAAGAAGCTTACTCTTATCTTGTCAAAAACCTTGGAGCAAATGAGGCACGCGATATTCAAAGAGCAAGAAAGCGTGTAACTGACACAATTGTCGCCCTCAATAACAGAGGACGACTAAGTCTATAAATCACATTTATAATTAATTTTTCGATCATCAATTTGGGGGCAGTTCTTAATATTGCCCTCAAATTCTGCCCTCAACTCTTTTGTATTAAGCTGTAAATCAAGTAGTTCAATCTGAAGAAGAATTCCATCATCACTTAACTGATCCAGACATTTCGCCTTAATTGAATATTCACATTTGGCAGGATTAATCTTAGCAAGGTTTACAAGGGCCTTCTTAAGCCTCTCATCACCCTTCGTTTTCTTTTCAATCCATGAGTCAATGTCATCACGGACACCATTCTTATTTGAGTCAGCTCCACCGTGCCAATCACTACTCTTATCAGTACAAGAAAATAAGAAGAGAGTACAAAATAGAATCAATAACTTATTCATTAATTAACTTCCTAAACTTCGCCTCAACTTCATCTGAAAAAACAAAATCACTACTTTTAGCTGTATCAAATATTTTATGCTCAGCTAAAATATTAATGGCACTATCAAGACGATCAATTGTTGTATTAACAATTTTCTTAAGCCACAGTTCATTTGAATCAATAATCTTTGAGACTTCACTTATTGGAATAGGCACGACTTCAACATCTTCAATAGTAAAGCATGATTCATCATAAACCTTACGGTTAATTCCACCAGAAACTCCAAGAAAGTCACCTTTCTTATGGGTACCTGTTGGCACTAATCTTCCGTTTTGTTCTTTAACTGTTAAAAGAGTTCCAGATTTTACAAGAAAAATAAATTCAGCACTTGTACTCTCTTTAAATAGTAAGTTTTCAACTTCAACCTTACTACTTTCATACGCGGTAAACGTCATCAATCTCTCCCCTCAGTGCTGTACCATAACGAAGTCCATATGTAGAAAAATGGATATTCTTCGCTTCAATCTTGTTTAAAATAGTCTGTGCACAAATTGCTCCAGACTGTATTGTTTTTGATCTCTTTCCTAGGAAAGAAAATTGTTTACCAAGCGCCTTTGCTTCAACTAGCTGAATACGATCCGTACTCTCATTGAAATCAGCAAGGCCAATACTGTAGTTATTTATTGCATCAGCGTCATATGCCGGGGCACCCGAAAACATCAAGGCAAGGCTTGTTAAGGTACCTGCAACGCCAATAATATCCTGACCAACATATGAATCAAGATTAAACTTTTCAAAAATTTCATCAACCTTAGTTCTTAATTGGCCATCCTTTATCCAATCATCAACTCTCACTGAACCAATTGGTAGTGAAACAGTTTCAATAATTTCGAAAGGTTTTGTTTTAATAAGAATAAGTTCACTAGAGGCACCACCAACATCTAAGATGAGCTGCTTCTTTGACTTCTTCTTCATCATTTCATTAATTCCAAGGGCCGTATAATACGCTTCCCCCTCACCAGAAATAATTTCAATATCCAAACCAAGCTCAGACTTAATTCTAGCGAAGAACTCAGGAGCATTTTTAGCGACACGAGAAGCTTCAGTTGCCGTAATTATCATTTTATCACAACCCAGCCTCTGACACTCTTCCTGATATTCCTTCAAGGCCCTAAAAGTATCTTCCATTGATTTCTCTTGAAAAACACCTTCTTTATCAAGTCCTCTACCGAGCCCTGTAATTGTCGAGATTTCTTGTACAATTTCTTTA
Source organism: Halobacteriovorax sp. HFRX-2_2 (assembly GCF_043196705.1). Lineage (NCBI taxonomy): Bacteria > Pseudomonadati > Bdellovibrionota > Bacteriovoracia > Bacteriovoracales > Halobacteriovoraceae > Halobacteriovorax > Halobacteriovorax sp. HFRX-2_2. Next base: position 334,550 of record NZ_JBEBMT010000004.1, on the reverse strand, counting down.
GTATCACGATCGATAATAAGTAGTAGTGTAGAATTAGAACCAATATCTACAGAACCAATTAAATTCTTAGTCATTTTTGAAAATACCTTTAAATAATTTTTTTATTTTGCCTTTATTCTTTTGAAGGACTTTATCTGTTTCTTTCTTTAATAAATTCTTAGCAGCACTCTTGGCCAATTTTTCAAGAGTGTACTCATAGTCACTGCTTAAAGCATAGCCTATCCCTTCTAGACGGTAAGGAATCTTAGCAGTTCCATAATCTCTTTCAAGGTCATGCTTTAATTCTTCTTCATTTACAACAATAGCGCCAAGAAGCTCCCCCGGGGCCTTAAAGTCAATCTTTCCATTTCCTTCTAAAGCATACTTCCCTTCATCTAATACTACTTTATAACTTTTAAATTGATGATAGCGATCATCTAATCGTCCATTAAATGATAATTCACTGATATCACCATTAATTGAGATATCCTTTTTAGTTAATTTCTCAAGTTTGTTGAATATACTACCTACAACATTTGCTAAATTTATTTTATGAAGTTTTGCTTCTTTAACATTTAATGCAACATTGAAGTCATAGCCTTTACCAATTAACTTTCCATCAACCTTACCTGATGCTTTCCCCTCAACAGACTTAATAATACCATGTGGGACAAAAAGGGCGGCGCTTGAAATATCAACTTCACTAAATGAAGCATTTACTTCTGTTGTTTTCCCTTTCTTATGAATCTCTGAATTAACTTTAAGATTTAGTGGTGCTGTTCCAAGTTTTAATCTATTTGATAAAATATTTAATTTTTTACGGTTTACGCTCAAGCCTATTTGACCATTAATCGGTGACTCCCCTAGCATAACATTGGAGAACTTAACTTTTGATTTAACTGGATAATTTGAAAAGACTTCTCCGTTTGTACTAGAAATATCGACATCAGAGTTCTCTTCTTTTACTTCTTCCTTAGCAACTTTCTGCTTAGGCATATGCTCTTTCATCTCTGTCGGAATCTGAATGTCTTGCAGATGCATATTAATATCAGAAGTCTTTAAGTAATCAAAACGATCAACTCCAAGAACAAAAGGAGTCGACTGACCAATTTTTACAATCCCCTCTAGAAGCTTTAACTCAATTGCTGATCTTATCTTTTTACTATTTAAGTTATTCTTAACATTAACGACAACAGGGATACCCAGTGCAACGATATTACTATCCACACTAGTTGTTATATTTGGAAATAATTTATCATTTCTAGAAGTTAGACTTCCCTCGACCTTAAGTTGGCCATCTTTGATTTTCACACCAAAGTCACTTACATTAACAAAGTAAGAAGTAATATTATTTAAATCACTAACAAGGTTTATATTATGTAATTTTAAAATTTCTTTATTTAAGTCGTAATCAAGATTTGATTTCATAAATTGATGTTCTTCAAGTGCAACAACAACTTTTGAAGACATCATTTTCTTCTCAACACCACCATCCATTTTTACAGAAAACTTTTTCAGAGGTTTTATAAGAACACTTGATTTAACATTGTTAATATCGACTTCAGCATTGAAATTTAGCTTTTTCTCTTCAAGCCACTTATCAAGTACAGTTTCACCAATTATTAAAACATCAAAAGATGTTTCATTTGGCTTCCCTTTTGAAAGAATGAAATGAGACTTCAACTCGAAAACAGACGTTGTATTGAAACCAATATCTCTAAGTGCAAGTTTTTCAATATTAACTTCACCAAAGCTTCCACTTCTAAGAGCATAGTTTGCATTAATATTCGTTACATTAAAATTCAAAGATGCATCAGAGAAAAAACTTAGAACGGCCAGGCCAGAGTCAGAACTTTCATCCTTCCCTTTCTCTTTAGTTGTAACTTTCTTTTCCTCTTTAAAGCTAACCACTTCTTTTGAAGTAAAAGAGTTTTCCCAATTAGAGCCCTTCTTGAACTCGATATAACTTACTTTCGGATTATCAATATTTACAGAGATCGTCCCGTATCCCATAAGCATCGTCCAAAATGGGATTTCAATTTGTAGATTATCAAATGAGCAAAGGGGAAGCTTTCGGCCACCATGAGGGTAAAGAATATCAACGCCCCTAATATTAACTTTAGAATTAAGGCCAAGGGAGTAATCAAGAGACTGAGTTAATACTTCAGCATTTGGTAAAGTCTTTTGAAGTTGAGTAGTAAAAGCCTGCCTGATGGCGTCTGGTTTTAAGTTCTTTTTAGCAACAATTAATATGATTGCAGAGAAGACAATTAAAAACCCTAAAAATAAAAATATTATTTTTAATGGTGACTTAGTTTTCACATACCCTCCAATGGTATTTTAGATTAAAGTCAGTGGTGCAAATTTTGCCATGAATTTTTTCTGTGCACCGTCATTAAATTTAATCGTTACCTTTTCATCTCCTGTCGGGCCAATACACTCTAAAACAGTTCCTTCACCATAAAGAGAGTGAACAATTTTTGATCCCTTAGGATAAGTTACTTTCTTTGCACTTATACTTGGCGATTTTTCAACTCTGTAAACAGGCTCATCATCATAAACCGGATCACATAGGTCATCCCAATCATTATCCATTGATTGCTGGCGCCCACCACCTAGTTTCTTCCAGATATAAAATTTATTCGGTATTTCTTGAATGAAGCGGCTAAAGCCATTGAAGCGTAATTGTCCAAATAACATACGCCCTTGAGCAAAGGTGATATAGAGTCTTTTCATTGCTCTAGTCATCGCTACATAGAAAAGACGACGCTCTTCTTCAATTGCAACTTCGCCATTTTCGATTGACTGATAACTTGGAAAGACTGTCTCCTCAACACCTGTAACGAAGACATATTCGAACTCAAGACCTTTGGCACCATGAATTGTCATTAGGGATACTTCCCCCTGATTTTCTTCCTCTTGTCCAATCACTGAATTATCAAGAGTGATTGTTTCTAGAAAGGCGCCAAAACGGCCATCAGGATTTTGATCCTCAAATTGAGTAAAGGCACTACCAAGCTCTTCTAAGTTTTCCATACGAGCTTGCGACTCATAGTCTTTTGCTGCTCGAAGCATTTCCCAGTAACCAGATTCATAGAGAAGCTTTTCATAAACAGTCTCTAAACCTTCACCTTCATCATGCGCAACTTTGGCTTCAGTGATTAAGTGAACAAATTGCGAAAGAGAAGACTTCACACGAGACGAAAGTCTAATATGTTTAAAATCTTCTGGATTATCCACAATTCTATTAACAACTTCCCAAAGAGAACTATCAGACTTGATTGCCTCTTCTTCGATTTTTCTTAGCGTTGTTGCACCAATCCCACGAGTTGGTACATTAATAATACGACTTAAGGCCAATGAGTCTTTGTCATTAACAAGAAGTCTAATATAGGCAATTAAATCCTTAATTTCTTTTCTCTCGTAGAACTTAATCCCACCGACAACTCGATACGGGATATTAGATTTTCTAAGAGCATCTTCAATTTGTCTTGATTGAGAATTAGTTCGATAGAAAACTGCCATTTCATCGTAATTAACTCCATCTTCATTATGATGATGAATTAATTGTTCTGCGACAAAGTCAGCTTCTTCACGATCACTAGAACATTCGACAATCTCAATTGACTCACCTTCAGGGTTATCAGTCCACATACTCTTTCCCTTACGTTGAGTATTTCGACAGATAACTGCTCCAGCGGCTTCAATGATATTTTTAGATGATCGGTAATTCTGCTCTAGTTTTAAAATTTGAGCATCACTGTACACTTCCTCGAAGTCTAGAATATTTCGAATATCTGCTCCACGCCAAGAATAGATCGACTGATCCTCATCCCCTACAACACAGATATTTCTTCTTTTCATAGCAAGCTTTGTAACTAGATCAAATTGAGCACGGTTCGTATCCTGATACTCATCCACAAGGATATAGCGGAAACGATCCTGGTATCTTTCAAGCACTTCAGAAAACTTTTCGAAGAGCTGAATAACACCACAGATAAGACCACCAAAGTCTGTCGCATTGGCCTTGTGAAGTTCCTTTTCATACTCAAGATACATATCGTAGAAGATATCATCTCTTTCTACTTCATAATCTTTATCTGAAATATCACGATCAGGGTAATGCCCGTGATTCTTAAGGTCTTCAATAAAGTATAGTACTTCAGACGGAGCTGTTTCTTTTTGAGAAATTCCACGACGATTCAAGATCGCTTTTACAACACTCTTTTGTTCAGACGTATCATAAATCGTAAAATTACGACTAAGGCCTAAGTAGTTTGCCTCAGACCTTAGCATTTTTGCACAGAAAGAGTGGAATGTAGTCACTTGAAGAGCACCCACATCACAACTAACATCACGTCCGACACGGTCACGCATTTCTTTTGCGGCCTTATTCGAGAAAGTTAGGGCCAATAATTGAAAAGGAGAAATATTCTTTTCTTCTAAAAGATAAGCAATCTTTGTTACAAGCGTTCTCGTCTTTCCAGATCCTGCACCAGCAAGGATCATCATTGGTCCATCAATCTCTTTAACGGCTTGACGTTGTTGAATGTTGAGATGATCTAACTTCATTTAAATTCCTAATTTACTCTTTTTTATTCTACAGTTACTGACTTCGCCAGGTTTCTTGGTTTATCAATATCTGTTCCTAAATTCTTAGCAATGTAATATGCAAGTAGTTGGTTAACTACGTTTACATAAAGAGGTGCTAAATCTCCAAGTCCTTCAAAGTTTAGTTCGATATAGTGATCAGAAATTTCTCTTAAATCTTCCTTACCTTTTGGACCAATTGAAACGATTAGACCTTTACGAGCTTTAATTTCTTGAATATTTGAAACTGTTTTCTCATATAGCTCTTCACCAACTAAAGCGATATTTACTTTTTCTTCGTCAATTAAGGCGATTGGACCGTGCTTAAGTTCCCCTGAAGCATAACCTTCAGCATGAACGTATGCGATTTCCTTTAGTTTTAAGGCACCCTCAAGTGCAATTGGGAAGTAAGACCCACGTCCTGTATAAAAGAAACCTTTAAACTTATAGATTGCATCTGCAACATCTTTAATAGGCTTCGTATTATCAAGTAACTGCTCTACTCTTTGAGCAAGTAAGCTATAACGTGCTGATAACGAATTTCTTAATTCATCATTCATACTTCCATTTGCAATTACTTCAGAAAGTGTTTTCCCTGTTAGAACTTGTTGAGTGAAAGCCTTTGTTGAAGCAACACCAATTTCAATACCTGCACGAATCATAAGATTGACATCACAATCACGGTACAGCGTAGAGCCTTCAGTATTTACAATTGAAAGAGATTTCATGCCTCTTTCTTTACACATTGTTTGGGCCGCAAGCGTATCTGCAGTTTCACCAGACTGTGAAATAAACATCGCTAATTCATTCTGATTCAGAATTGGATTTCTGTAACGGAACTCACTTGCAACTTCTGCAAAACATCTAATGCGGTTACTTGACTCAAAGTAATCCTTAATCATAAGACCTGCATAGTAAGCAGTCCCACAGGCAGTAATACTAACAGCTTCCATTGGAAGTTTTGTTGCTGCCTCTAAACTCTCTTTCCCTTCTCCTTGAAAGTAATATTGAGTTAGAGAACGAATTAGCTCTGGTTGCTCGTGAATTTCTTTAAGCATATAGTGCTCGAATTCACCCTTTGAAGCAGGATCGTGATCGATCGTCTGCTCTTTTGACATATATCTTTGAGTCTTTGTTCCATCTAACTCATAGAAGTTCAGTAGTTGATTATTCTTAACACTTAAATGGCAAAGAACATTATCTTCAGGGAAGTAAATACGGTTTGCCATACCTGCAAGAGCATATGGATCACTTGAAACAAATACTTCAGAGTTTACTTCATTACTTCCACATACTAGTGGAGCACCTTTTTTAATTGCAAAGATTTCATCTGTTTCACAATTTAGAACAACAAATGCAGAAAACCCTTCAATTCTTTCAAAAGATTTGATGACTGCTTCTTTAATTGGAGTTCCTTGACGCTTGTGAAAAATAAGAAGCCCAAGAAAAGTCTCAGAATCTGTTTCAGACTCAAAGTAGATTCCATGTTCTTTTAGTTCATTTCTGATTTCAGTAGCATTCTCAATGATTCCATTGTGAACCATTGCAATTCCATCTTTTGTTGATACGTGTGGGTGAGCATTATAATCTGTTACACCACCGTGAGTGGCCCAACGAGTGTGCCCAATGCAAGATCTTGCATGAATATCTTTACCTTCAAGCTCGGCTTCAAGGTTAGCGATTTTACCTTCTTTTTTATAAACGAGAAGTTCATCATTTTTACTGATGAAACTAACTCCAGCTGAATCGTAGCCACGATACTCTAGTCTTCTAAGTCCTTCTAGAACAACGTCAACTGAATTTGATGGCCCTAAATGCCCAACAATTCCGCACATAGTCACTTCCTTATATGTTTAAAAAATACTAATTTAAGAAAGATACCATTTTGCGGGCGAAAATAAAATTTTTGCGGGCCTATTTGTCGCTTTTTTTCCTAATGAAACGCTTTGCCATGCCCTCTTTCGTCTCTTGACGCCCTCTAGCAATTGCAAATGAACCATCTGGCATACTTTTGCTAATAGTTGAACCTGATGCGACATAGCATTCTTTACCAATCTCAATAGGAGCAATCATTTGTGAATCTGATCCAATAAATGATCCATCACCAATAATTGTTTTATGCTTATTGGCCCCATCGTAATTACAAGTAATGAAGCCACAGCCAATATTTACATTGTCTCCAATCTCAGCATCACCTGCATAACTTAAGTGAGAAACTGCAGACTTCTTACCAATCTTAGATTTTTTAATCTCGACGAAGTTTCCGATTTTTGCGCCTTCACCAATATCACTTCCAGGTCGAAGTTGTGCCATAGGCCCAATTGAAGCACCTTTAGATACTTTTGAATCTGTAATATATGAATTGGCCTTAATGATCGCACCATCTTCAATAATTGAATTCTTAATTGTTACGCCTTGCTCGATGACTACATTCTTTCCAATCACAGTTTTGTCATCGATAAAAGCATTTTGGAAAAGGTGTGTTCCTTGACCAATATTTTTTGAATAACAATATGTGTGTGACGGATCTGAAAAGCGCACTCCCGCTTCTAGCATTAGGTAGCGAGCGATTGAGCGTCTTAAATAAATATCAGCATCTGAGAGTTGAATTAAGTTATTTACACCTAAAAACTCACGAGCATCCTCAAATAAAAGTGGACTAACATTCGCTTCAGGGTTGAATGTATCAGTTAAATAGAATTCTCCAGATTTGTTATTATCTGAAAGATTAAAAACATGATCCATTAAATAAAGAGTTTTAAAAATATAGAGACCAGAGTTAACTTCTGTCACAAGTCTTTGCTCATCTGTTGCATCTTTTTCCTCAACGATTTGAAAGCCAGTTCCCTTACGAATAATTCTTCCGTAACCTGTAGGATTACTTGCTGAAAAAGTTGCACAAACTGCATTTGAGCCTTTCTCAATCTCTTCAATGAGAGCGCTAATTGTTTCTTTTGTAATTAGCGGTGTGTCCGCACATGTCACAATTGTATAATCATAGCCACGAGAGTTTTCAAAATCGTTCAAATAAGTCTGAACTGCATGCCCTGTCCCTAATTGTTCTTTTTGATAAACGTAATTTATACCTGTAAAGCGTTCATTAACATGTTCTTCAACAAGTTCACGTTGATGTCCTGTTACTAAAGTGATGTCGCCAAAATCTTTAAATGTTTCGATGACATAATCGACTAAAGTATTTTGGTGTAATGGTGCAAGTGGTTTTGGGATATCCATTTTTAATCTTGTTCCCTTACCTGCAGCAAGTACAACTACCGCAACTTTCTTTGTCGTATGTTCTGACATTTTAAAAACTCCTAATAACCGACTATATCGGTCTCTTTTCACTTTATGAAATTACAACACATTAACTAAATCATAGCAAAAAAATCAGTTAAAAAACTCAAAAAAATCACGCATTTTCGCTCTTTTTATTAAAGAGTTTTTTTTATTGCCCGATGTTAATTAAGAACAAATTGCCTATATTGCGCCGACCTGTTGGAGGAAAGATTTATGGTTACAAATTACGAGGGTGAGAACATTGAGTTTAAGGAAGAATTGGCCCTCTTACCAATCCGAGACTTAGTTATTTATCCATTTATGATTTTACCTCTATTTGTTGGTAGAGAAGCATCAATCAAAGCTATTGACCACGCTATTAATCATTCAGATCGTCTGATTCTACTTTCGAGTCAGAAAGATATTGTTGCAGAACATCCTGCACCAGAAGAGATTTATGAACTTGGTACTGTTGCCATGATCATGAGAATGAGAAAACTTCCAGATGGAAGAATTAAAATTCTAGTACAAGGTTTATCAAAAGCTAGAATTACTTCATTTGAACAACAATCACCTTTCTATATTACAAAAGTAGAAAAGGTTGAAGATACAGTGACTGATAGTTCAAATATTGCAACGACAGCACTTATGAGAACGATCAAGGAACAACTTGAAAAAGTTATTCAACTTGGAAAAGTTCTTTCTCCAGATATTCTAATGGTTCTTGAAGATATTACAGATGCCTCGAGACTTGCAGATTTAATTGCATCAAATTTAAATCTACATGTTTCAGAAGCACAAACAATTCTTGAAACACTAGATCCAGTTGATCGTCTACATGCAATCAACGATATTCTAAACCGCGAATTAGAAATCCTAATGATGCAACAAAAGATGAAAACAAATGCTTCATCTGAGAATGCTAATCAAAGAGATGTGTTCCTAAAAGAACAAATCAAAGCGATTAAGTCAGAACTTGGTGATGGTAATTCAGAACAAGATGAGTTTGCAGAGTTCAGAAAAAGAGTTGAAGAAGCAGGAATGCCAGAAGAAGTTCTTAAAGAAACAACTAAGCAACTTGCGCGTCTTGAAAAAATGCACCCAGATTCGTCTGAAGCAAGTATTATGAGAAATTATATTGAGTGGATGTGTGATCTTCCATGGAGTAAAAAATCTGAAGAGCATATTGATCTTAACTCTGCTCTTGAGATCCTTGATGAAGACCACTTTGAACTTACTCAAATCAAAGAAAGAATTCTTGAGCACCTAGCAGTTAGACAACTTAAGGGTGATGATATGAAAGGACCAATCCTATGTTTCCAAGGTCCTCCTGGTGTTGGTAAAACTTCACTTGGGAAGTCTATTGCTCGTGCAACAGGAAGAGAATTTGTAAGAATTTCTCTTGGTGGTGTAAAAGATGAAGCAGAGATTAGAGGTCATAGAAGAACATATGTTGGAGCAATGCCAGGTCGTTTTATTCAAGCGATGAAGCAAGCAAAAACAAATAACCCAGTTGTTCTACTTGACGAAATCGACAAGCTATCTGGTGACTATAAAGGTGATCCATCAGCGGCCCTACTAGAAGTTCTAGATCCAGAACAAAACGTAGAGTTTAGAGATCACTACCTAAACGTACCATTTGATCTTTCAAACTGTATGTTTATTGCAACTTCAAATATGCTTGAAAATATTCCAGGTCCACTAAGAGATCGTATGGAAGTAATCAATCTATCTGGTTACACAAGAGAAGAAAAAGTTGAAATCTCTAAGAGGTATATCATTCCAAAGCAAATGGATGAAAATGGGATCAACAATGAGCACGTGGTATTCACTGATGAAGGTGTTGAAAGTGTTATCGAGCACTACACTTCTGAAGCTGGACTACGTAACTTAGAAAGAAGAATCGGTACTCTATGTCGTAAAGTAGCAATGAAGATTGCTAAAGGCGATATGGGTAAAACACATATCGTAAAAGATACTGTTGTTAAATACCTAGGACCACCTATCTTCGTAAAAGAAGATCACAAAGATGAAGATGAAGTTGGTGTATCAACAGGACTAGCTTGGACATCTCACGGTGGTGAAGTTCTTTACATCGAAACAACAAAGATGAAAGGACAAGGACTAACTCTTACTGGTCAGCTTGGTGACGTTATGAAAGAGTCTGCAAAAACGGCAATTAACTACATCAGATCTCGTGCACTTTACATGGGAATCGATGAAGATATTTTTGAAAATCACGAGTTCCACGTACACTTACCAGCTGGTGCCACTCCAAAAGATGGACCTTCTGCAGGTATCACATTAGCAACTGCCCTAGTATCAAATTGTACAGGTGTTCCAGTTAGCCGTGATGTTGCAATGACTGGTGAGATTACTTTAACAGGAAAAGTTCTTCCAATTGGTGGACTTAAAGAAAAAGCACTTGCTGCACTTAGAATGGGGATCTCTACAGTTGTTATTCCATGGGGTAATAAGAAAGACCTTGTTGATATTCCAGAGAACCTAAGAGAGAAAATCAATTTTGTTCCTGTTAAAACAATTGATGAAGTTCTTGATATCGCCCTAGTAGACTGGGCAGGTTACAAGAAAGAAGTTCAAATGAAAAAAGTGGACGAAAAACATCAAGAAAAAACTAAAGCTGGCGTTGCCGCTTAAATAGAGAGGGCCAACAAGGCCCTCTTTTTTTTTATCCAACATTAAATTAAAATGGAATGTATATGGGAAAAGAAGAAATGAAAGTAATGATTGTTGACGACTCTGAAATCTCTAGAACTTCTGTTAAAGATATTTTAGAGCAAGAAAACTATGAAGTCGTCGGTTGTGTAGGTAGTGCACAGGATGCTTTAAAACTTGCTTTTGATAATCCTCCAACACTATTTATTATCGACGTTATTATGCCAGGAATCAGTGGGTTAGAGCTTGCTGAATCTGTTGCCAGTAATTTCCCAAACGCTAAAATTCTAATGATGTCTTCACTTGATATTGAATCTGTATGTATTGAGGCAATTTCTTCAGGAGCTCAAGACTTTTTAGTAAAACCATTTAAAAGAGAAGATCTACTTAGATCTGTAGATAAGCTGACTCATGATATTGCGTCAGAAAAAGCGAGTTAATTGAATGTTTAGGTTTTTAATTTATTTTACAGTTAGTTTTTTAATCTTGGCCTTTCCTGTAGCTAAGAATTCAACAGTATTTGATAGCATTAACAAACCATTAAAACCATATACGCAAAAAGTATATTCAACAATCGCCTTTTATTTGAATACAAGCCTTAGTGAAGGCAAAGAAATGACAGTAAAGCTTTTTAATAATACAGCTAAGAAAGTGGATTACGTCAAAAGAGAATCTTCAGGGATCACGAAGCCAATTGGTAAGAAAGTTCAGGGCCTCGACGCTCTGGATGATTATCAACATGGTGAGTATACTGTTGAAGAACGTGAGGCCCTTTTAAAAGTATTACGAGAAAGTGAATAAATTATTGATTAATAGACTTTGATTCTGTCTCTTTTTCAATAGTCCCACCAGAACTCGCAATTAAATTATCAATTTCTTGCATCTTTTGCTTAAGGTTTAATCCCCTAGTTTCACAAATAGAATCATCAGACGTATTTGTTGTTGCTTCTTTTACTCCGGCAAATACCTGAGATGATAGTAGTGCTAGTACAGATAATAAAAATAGCTTTTTCATAATACTTCTCCTTTTGTAGACACTATATTCAATGCATGAAGTATGCCAACAACAGACATCGTATTTTCAATCACTTACCATATGCTTATTGTTTAAGAAGTATACATTTTTTCAACGCTGTTTAGACTTTTAACACTTACCTTACAACCTTAACTATCTTTCCCGAATCCGTTGTTAAATAGAGCTCTCCGGCCGGAGAAACCACAATCTGGCGCATTCTCTCTTCAAGCTCCTCTAGGTAACTCTCTTGAGAAACAACTTTATTACCATCCATTCTAAGCCTTCTCAGATGCTCACTGCCAAGAGCGGCGAGAAATATATCCCCTTTCCAATCCTTATACTTAGTTCCTTCATAAACAACCATTCCCGAAGGTGAAATACTTGGTGTCCAATAGACAATAGGCTGCTCCATTCCCTTCTTTTTTTCTTCACCTATGCTTGGGCCCCAATACTCCTTTCCATAAGTAATGATAGGCCAGCCATAGTTTAGACCTGGTTTTATTAAATTAAGTTCATCTCCACCGCGAGGACCAAATTCACAACTAAAGATATCTCCATTCTTATTCATCCCAATCCCTTGTGGATTGCGATGACCGTAGCTCCATATCTCCTTTAGAGCACCCTTCTTATTTTCAAAGGGGTTTCCTTTAGCCGGTGTGCCATCAAAATTTAAGCGTAGAATTTTACCATTATGATATGAGAGGTCTTGAGCATACTTTCTTTCTCCGCGATCACCAATAGTCATAAAGAGGTAGTTATCTTTAAATAACAAGCGCGAACCAAAGTGGCGAGTGGTATCACTTATAACCTTTGTTTCTAAAAGTACTTCGGCCTTACTCAGTTGGGCCTTAGCATATTCTGCACGTGCCAATGTCGTTACGACAACACCCTTAACTTCAGAAGAATATGTGAAGTAAGCGTAGTCCTTGTCTCCAATCTTCTTATACACAATATCAAGCATCCCACCTTGACCTCGTGACTTTACTTTTGGAGAGATGAGCTCTTTGGTCTGCTTTGTTGAAAAATTATGATACTTAATTTTTCCACTTCTTTCGGTAAAAAGGATTTCATTATCATTGATAAAACTGATTCCCCAAATAATGTCATTAGTTTTAAAAACTTCTTTTGCATTAATTTTTGCAAACGAAGAAATAGAAATGAGAGAACTGAGAATTAAAAATACAAACGTGAGACTTTTCATAATGAAAGTCTAGCATGTTAAGACTATTACGGAAGTAAAAACATATTAAAGTCAAAACCACTTATTGGAGGATCAATTTCGATGACATCTCCTCCTCCAATTGACTCTTCATGACGACTAATACGAGAAGAAAATTTTAACCTCTTAACTTTTTCATTTGCCATTCGGTAATCTGTTGAAGCGTAGGTTTCATCATATTCTTCAACATCACCAGACTTAAGGTTTAACATCAAATTAAGTGATTCATTGCGATCATTTCTTATAATGACTTCTGGATTTAATTTGTATTTTGATAGTTCTGATACAATACGATCTTCTAAGCGATATGGTGGCTGACCTCCATATAAACGAACAGAAGTGACATCTCCTAAATTTTTAACAAAGTTAGAAATTGCTTGCCCTACCTTTGTTCCACTATCTAGATGGGCCAAAACTGTCTCCCCTTCAGAGTTGTGCATAATTAAAGCAACACAGGTTGCAACACCATAAGTTTGAACAAATGTGTGCTTGGCAGCAGATGTATAGATATATTCTCTTTGAAAAACCTCAGGAATGTCTGCACGGTCTAATACCGTAGATGCAAAAGTTGAGTTAGTGATTGCAATAGTGCTAATTAAAAGAATATAGAAATGGGCCATTTTCATGGCCCTATTATACTAATAATGAATATTTGAAATTGATTTTTGAAAAGCTTTCAATGGCCGTAAAGAATTATGACAGTAAATTCATAATCTTACGTACTAACGATACCTTTTTCTCATAAGGAGGATAGCGTAAATCGTTTTCCAAACAAAAGCTTCTCTTCATAACGGCCTTCTCATGAGAGAATAGCTTAAACGAGAACTCACCGTGATAAGCACCCATCCCCGATTCACCGACACCACCAAATGGCAACTTCTCATTCGACAAGTGTACAATCGTATCATTAATAACCATTCCACCACTGCTAATTGATTCAATGACCTTTTTCTTATCTCCATTAGAATCAACGAAAGCATAACAGGCCAGTGGTTTATCATAGCTTTTAACAAATTCAATGGACTCTTCTAAATTATCAGAATAAACAATTGGCAACAGTGGGCCAAAAATTTCATCCTTCATAATTGCACTATCTTTATCAGCTCTTACATATGTTGGGGAAATATATAATTCTTCCTTATCCACATCTCCACCAATAAGAACAGAATCCTTATCGATTAGAGCTGAAAGTCTATCAAAGTGTCTTTCATTAATGATGCGTCCATAGTCACCACTTCTCTTAATTTCTTCACTATAAAATTGCGTGAGGTACTTCTTTGAAGCAGCTATAAACCTATCTTCATCTCTCTTATTTATTAGGATATAGTCAGGTGCAACACATGTTTGGCCCGCATTGAAGAATTTCCCCCAAACAATTCGCTTGGCCGCTAAATCAATATTCTTAGTCGTTACGATTGCCGGAGACTTACCTCCCAACTCGAGAGTGAGTGGGGTTAAGTTCTTAGCGGCAGCCGCCATAATAATTCGCCCAACATGGCCATTTCCTGTATAGAAAATATAATCAAATTTTAAATTCAAAAGTTCAGTCGTTTCTTCAATTCCACCTTCAATAACTGCTGCAATCTCACTATCAAGTGCACTTGTAATGACATCATCAATTATCTTGGAAGTTGCTGGTGCCATCTCCGAAGGCTTCACAATAACTTTATTTCCTGCTGCGATTGCACCAATAAGCGGAACGATGGCCAATTGAAACGGATAATTCCAAGGGGCAATGACTAAAACTTGTCCATATGGCTCGTAGTGAATCTCACTTCGTGCTGGCATAAATGGGAGTGGCGAAAGAACTCTCTTTGGCTTCATCCACTTCTTTAGCTTCTTTTTCATGAGCTTAATTTCATGTAAGCAGAAGTCAATTTCGGAAAGGTAAGACTCAAAAGCACTCTTATTTAAGTCTGCCTTTAAAGCAGCAAGAATCTCGCTCTCACGGGCCCTTATTTCGCTTTCTAAGGCCTCAAGAGCACTGATGCGATCTTCATATGTTAAATTCTCTCGCCCTTTCTGAGCACAGTACGCAGTTGTAATATTATTATCCATAGGCTCATTATAGCTGGTTTTAAATTAATCAGGCAAAAAAAAGCCTGACTCTTGGCCAGGCTTTTTATAAGAAGTGTGGGTTAAGTTTGAGTTAAATTTTATTGTCCCATTGATTGAGTCGATGAGCTTGATCCAGCTGGAGCTACTGCAGGTACCTCTGCTTCAACACTTGCTACATTATCAGAACTTGCATACATATCGTCGCAATTTGTTCCAGACTCATTTAATGCAAATACGTTTGATACACTTAATAGAAATAAAAATACTAATGCTAACTTTTTCATAATTTCCCCCATTATGGTTTTGTTTCTTTGCTATTTATAAAGCAAGGAGGATGCCAATAATTCAAATGTATTTTCAATAGGTTAAAAAGTAGGAAAGTGTAATATTTTGAACAGTGTGTAGATTTTAGACAAAAAAAAGGCCCGTTATTAAAACGGGCCCATTCAATGATTAATTTATGTAATCTTATTTTGAACCAGACTGAACACCACCAGGGTTTGTCACAGGCTCTGTTGATGATGGTACTGCAGTTGTAGGTGTTGTGTTTCTGTTGTCTAAGTTAACCTTAGGACAGTCACCATCTTTCTCACCTGTTACCGCACCATCTGCCGCAAAAATACTAAATGAACCAAGAACCATTAAAAGCGTTAGTAGTTTCTTCATATATCCCTCCAATTACATATTTAGGTTTACACCAGCAGGCTTAACAATTGCTAAGAGTGATTGGAAGGCCTGAGTAACTTGTAAGGCCATCTTATGTCCTGCTTTTGATTCTACTTTAAGAATCTCACCGTAGTTATCATATTTAACGTTGATCTTTCCTACCTTATTCATAGTAATCTCAACTGGCTTACCTTGAGCATTGTATTGAAACTCAAGAGCTCTTTTTTGTTTTGTCTTCTTATTGTAATCCATCATTTTTGAAATACGACCTTTTGAATCGTATAGTAGAACAACAGACATACCTTTAGAGTTATTTGCTTTCTTCAGGTTACCTTTTTTATCGTAGTCAAACTCTGTCCACCCACGTGGGTTTACAACTTTTGTAATCTTCTTAAACTGCTTGTGGTATTCAAGCTCTACAAAGTCACCTCTTGAAGAAGCTTTCTTAACAAGAAGTCCATCTTTATTATATTCAAAGTTAGTTACGTGGTTTCCTCTTTTAATTTGTTTTGGAAGAGAACAACACTCAGTATAAATCGTTTCAGTTTTAAGCCCATTAATTACAGTAAGGATTCTGTAAGTATAGTGAGATCCGTCTGGTTTCTTCTTGATCTCATATTCGTAACGATTTACAACTTCTTTTTTAGTAGGAGATTTCTTTGCAACAAGTGTCCAGTAGTGAAAGTCAGGGTTCTTAGGGTTACTCTCGTAAGAGTACTTAATCACCTCTCCACTTCTTTTCGTGAGCTCTTTTACAAATTGAGTTTTCTTCTCATAAGAAATCTTTTGAGAAGATCCATCTTTATAAGTAATAAGAGTCATATTGTGATTTGCATCGTAATCGTACTTAAAGTTATTTCCTGAAATATCCTTAGCATCTACTAAGTTATAATTTGTGTCATAAGTATAAGTTGTCTTCTTACCTGCTCCGGATTCAACAGATTTCACAAGACCATTTGGATACCATTTAAAGAAGATTTGCTTTGCCATTGAATCCTTGATCGACTTAAGAGAACCCTCTTTCGTGTAATCAAGATTAACAACATATCCGTTCTTATCTTTTACTTGAACAAGCTTACCATCTTTATTGAAATGGTTTTCCTTACCGTCGTTATACTTTCTAATATAACCTTTTGCAGTTTTGACAACTTTTTGAAGCCCACGAACATTTGAATAAAGTTCAGTTCCAACTGCTAGGTTTGAAGATACATTGAACTTCTTAGCATAAGCTTGTCTAAGTTCAGCATCATTAGTTAGCTTCGTAACTAAAGTTTTAGCAACCGTCGTTGAAAGTGATGTTTTCTTTCTCATCACATCCACGATTTTCTCAGCAGCGGCCTTAGCGTCAACGGCCTGTCTTGGAGTAAAACGTGTTTTAGCACCTGAACCATTCTCGTGAACTGTTACTGAACCATCTGCAGAAACAACTAAGAAAGTTTCATAGTCAGAACCCCAACCATAACCAAACCATCCTTTTCCAGGTGACTTTGAGTTGTACGTTCTTTCAACAACTAGGTCATTTCCACCACCAGGTACGATAATATCCGTGTACGTAATGTAGAAATTTCCGTTTTTCAGATTTACACCAGCAATCGATGCCAGTGAAAACAAACATAGTACTAATAGCTTTAAACTGATCCTCATGACTTGTATCCTTATTTAGTTAAAGAATCTTCATTCTCTCCATAGTCATATCGGAGGCCTTTAACTAAAACTTAAACATATATTAACTTTATTCCTTGATTTTCACTATTTTAAGAATGAAGAAGGTACCAATACCGTCTAAAACACAGGCGACTACAAATAAGACAATCCCAATGGCCGAAGAAAACATCTTTGGTAGAAGGGTTGGATCATTTGCAGAGAAAATAGCTAGAATTACAAAGGGCATGGCCGCAATAGTAAAACCTTGAAACTTTCCTTGTGCCGTTGCCGTATCGATTTTCTGCTTCAATCTAATTCGTTCACGAATAACAGAAACGATAGTGTCAAAAACTTCGGCAAGATTACCACCAGTTTCGCGTAAAATATTAACACTTGAAACGAACATATCATTATCTTGAGTGGGAATTCTTTCTGCCAAGTTTTCGAAGCACTCTTCCAATGTCACCCCAACTCTATTCTGCTGGAGGATAATATTAAACTCTTCCGAGATAGGAGGTGGCATTTCATCAACAACCATTCCTAGGGCCTGAGGGACTGATAGACCCGCTCTAAGACCATTAGAAAGAAGTGTTAGGCCATCTACCATTTGATTTTGATAAGCTAAAATACGGCGATTGACGAGATAATCAACAACAGGTTTAGGGGCCTTGAAACCAACAAAACCTACAACTAGTCCAAGAAAGGCTCCCCCTCCCCAACTTCCAAGAAGTCCAAAGATAATGAGAGTAAGAGTTCCTAAACCAAATGACAGCGCCAAAAGTGCGTAAGTAACATGATCAGGCTTTACGTCAATAAAGAGTAATTCAAACTTTTCCAAGATATAAGTTCTCGTCCCAAAAGTTTGCTTTTCAATGAGATCAAAAATACCAACAGAGTATCGATAACAAAAAAGGAAGAAAATTAAACCAATAAGTCCAATCAATCCACTTCGTCCAATTTGTTCAATAAAAAAGCTCATTTAAACCTCTATCCTCTAAGCCTTCTTCTTTACAGGTGGTGCACCATTACTTGGCCTAGGTCTGCCTTGAGGCTGACCCGGTCGTGGCCTTTGCTGGCCTTGTTGTGGTGGCCTTTTATTTTGAGGCGGTGGTGCTGGCTTCTTTGCAGGAGCTCCCCCACTTGCACCAGGAGCATTAGAGAATAATCCACGAGGTATATTATATCCCTGTCTCTCAAGCGTTTCGATAAACTTAGGAATGAATCCTGTCGCTTGGTGTGCTCCAATAATCTTCCCACTTTTATCAATATCTTTTTGTTGAAATAAGAAAATATCTTGAAGAGTAACAACCTCTCCTTGAATACCCCCAATTTCCGTAATATGAGTAATTTTACGAGAACCATCATCAAGACGAGATGCTTGAATAATCAAGTGAACAGCATTTGCAATCATTTCTCGAATTGCTTTAGGTGTAAGACCTGCTCCCGCATATTGAACAAGGGTTTCAATACGGCCAATACATTCTCTTGGATTATTCGAGTGAACCGTTGTAAGTGAACCATCGTGACCTGTTCCCATTGCCTGTAACATATCCAGCGTTTCACCACCACGACACTCACCAACAACAATACGTTCTGGACGCATTCTTAGACACTGCTTAACAAGACAACGAATATCAATTTCTCCATCACCTTCAAGTGATGGAGGACGTGTTTCAAGACGAACCACGTGTTCTTGAGGGAAACTAAGTTCGGCCGAATCTTCACAAGTAATGATACGTTCATTGGCCTGAATAAAACTTCCAAGAATATTAACGAGAGTTGTTTTCCCGGAACCGGTACCACCTGAGACGATAATATTTTTATGTCCTTCAACTGCGATACGAAGAAAGTCCGCCATATTTTGTGTAAATGAACCAAATTGAACAAGGTGCTTATAAGTTAATCGCTCTTCTGGGAATTTACGAATGGTGATACAACATCCATCAATGGCCGACGGTGGGATAATAGCATGTACCCTTGATCCATCGTGAAGACGGGCATCGACATAAGGAGTCTTCTCATCAATACGTCGACCAATTGGTGCAACGATTCTTTCAATAACATTTAAAACTTGTCTATCATTTGAAAAAGTTACTTTAGAAAGTTTAACCTTTCCATCTTCTTCATAATAAATCTTGTTAGGGCCTACAACCATAATTTCAGAAATGGCCGAATCAGCAAGAAGATCTTCTAGAGGGCCTAAACCTAGGGCCTCATCGAGAATTTCCTTAACGATACTATTCATATCATCGCGGTTATTTAAAATACCTTTTGTGTCTTCTTTACCAAGAAGATCAATAACGACCTTCTTCGTTTTCTCTTTAAGAATAATCTTAGCTTTTGGATCATTGTCGTCATCTTTTGAAAGATCCATCTCTTCAACAAGGCCTTTATGAATCCTAAGCTTAAGGTCACGCCAACCATTTGCAGCTGCACCAGTTGGTCGGTCTTGTTTTACTCCAACTTCACTAGGCTTATTCAGCTTAGCTAGTTGACTTAAGATCCCTTTTCCATTGATCGTACGAACTAACTCTGTAACACCTTTTGCAAAAGCACTATTCTTTGCGGCCAACATAACAGGTTTTTTCTGATTAATGGCCATTGCACATGTTTGCTCGTCTTTTAAGATTTGCGCTAGAACTGGACGTCCAACAGACTTCCCTGCAACGTCTGCAGTAACGGGATGTCCCTTTTGTGCCTGATTAAAGACAAAATGAATCATTTCCTTAGGAAACATCATTGTAATCAGTTCTGAAACAAGACGCTTCGTTTGATTTAATGCCAGTAAATCAGGCGTGATCACAACCAAGATCATTGTAGAATGTTCAAGGGCCTTTGCTGTAAGATCGGTAATTTCAGTACCCACATCAATTACTGTAAGTGGATACATACTCTTAACGGCCTTTAAAACTTTACCTGCTCCATCAACACTCATGCCTTCAGTTGCAACAGGATCATTTGGTAAACCTATATAGTGAACCCCACTTGGGTGCATATTCACGAAAGGTTGAAACGTTCGAGGATCAATATTTCCATTGAAGTTAAATAGATCCTTTAGGTTCTTATTTGTTTTAATACCAGTTAATAAGTTTAAGTCACCACTTGCTCTTTGATCGAAATCAAGCAGTAGTGTTTTAGAACGTTTTTCACCACTAAAGGCAAAAGCTAGGTTTGTGGCAACTTGGGACTTCCCAACACCGCCTTTACCACCAATAACTGTAATAATATGACCTTCGGCCACTATGGCCCCCTCTTTCTAAATTTTCTTTTAATATCTTCAGTCCCTGTCGAAGCACTCTCAATAATTTCAGGAGTGATGAAAACAACAAATTGCTCTTTCGACTTAGAGACATCTTTGGAACGAACGAATGAGAAGAGTGAAAAGACTTGTCCTTCCTCACTTCCATCACTTGTCGTAGTAGAAACACCATCTGGTGGATCTTTATCATATTCAGTTGCTGTTTTATTAATCGAAATACCACCAACAACCGCTGATTCACGAGACTTTACAATAATTTTGGTATCGAGATTGTTAGTTTGTTTATCTGTTCCCTGAGAAGAAGAAACACCAAGAATAATATCCAGGTTAATTTTTTCTTCCTGCAGAATTTTTGGAGTTACATCCAAGTTAAATCCTGCTTCAATAACCTTTGCTTGTTGAAATTCACCCGTACCAACAGCAACGTTTCTTTCCGAACCTTTTGAAAGCTTCGCTTTTTCACCGTCTTTAGTAATAACCATCCCCGACTGAACAATACGTGCATACCCCGCAGCCTTTGCAGAACTTAGCTTAGGGAATAATTGAGAAATCGTTCCACCAAAGTTACCGGCCGATGAAGTCGTTACCGTTCCACCATTTTCAGTTCTACCGAAAACAATCTGTCCACCAGTTGTCCCAACACTTGGGTTCCATTTGAAACCAAAAACACGGTTATAGTCTTTCGATAGCTCTACAAATTGAGCAGTAATTTTAATTAGCTTTGCTGCCTGTGGAGGCTGAGGTTTTCTATTAATTGCAAGAAAGTTTCTAATGATCTCACCCTTATCAAGTTGTTGAACCGAGTCAGTTCTTCTTGCTAAACTTTGGATTCGATCAGGTAAGTAAGTTGCAGCAATCTTAACGGCAAGATTACTCTCTTCTTCAGAGTTGACGATCCCTTCTAGTAGGTAAGAGTTGTTAAAGAACCTAACCGTCACATCTTTTAAATTATTTCTTCTTAGACCTTCTTGCATTTCTCGAGAGATAATTAAGTAAGTTTGTGGAGAAACTTCAACGAGGTTTTTCACATCTGGGTAATCTTCTAAAACCTTTACGATTCGGCCAATGTCACCAGGAACAATAATCTTTCCTTCAACAAAAACTTTTCCACCTTTGAGGTTGATCTCTAGCCCTTCAATAGGTCCTAGTTGTTCCTTGATTTCTGCAATAAGCTTCGATTTCTCTGTTGCCGTAACTGTGACAAGGTAACGTTTTTTAATTGCCCCTAATCGATCACGAACTGTAACAGATGTAATCCCTGGAGCCTCACCTTTTAGAACAAGCTCACTAGTTCCCGCTGCAGTATTAACAGGTTGTACTTTTAGAATTCTCTGATTAGCGATTTGTACACTTCGAGAAGTGATTGTGAAATCAATTGGTAGAACCTTATCAATTCCAAGAACTACTTCAACTTTCTCTTCAGATACTCCAATACCAGAAGAGGCCTGCTGAGCGCTGGCCGTGAATGCAAATATAAATAGAGTTAAGTACGTTAAAATTCTCATTAATTCTTTTTCTTATATTTTTCGTTAAAGAAGGCCCTCGCTTCGTTCTTATCTGAATCTGAAAGAATATCGTAAAGTCTAGTTCCTTCAATCATTGCCTTCTCACCATCATTAATATTTCTTAGAGTTAAGATTGGTTTATTTGGTTGGAAGACATAAAGGTGTGCAATCTTCTGTGCTTGGAATGGGCTTAGCTCAAGTGTTACCGTCGTATAATTTGAGTAAGTGTTAAGCTTCATCTTTCTAACAACTTCTTCAGTTTTAACACCAATAAGTGGAATATTATTTGAAACACTCATCCCCGTTGAAAGGACACGAACATCTTGAAGAATCGTTACAATCTTTTCTTGATCCTTTCTCGCTCCACCTGTGTAATCAATAGGTGCAAGAACATCAACACGATCTCCAGGACGAATTAGTTTACCAACAGAGCTTCTTTCATCAACCTGGAAAGCAATCGCTCGCATTCCAACTGTTACCTCTCTTGAAAGACCAGTACTCTCTCCAGGGTAAGTTACACGAGGCTTTGTAATTTGCTCACCTTTTAGAATTGGAACTGTTGCAATTGTATTTTCAATTTCTTTAACTGTTTTAAAACTTCCAGGAGCTAGGAATTTTTGAGGAACTGTAATGATTGAAACCTTCGTTTCATCTAATAGATCGAACTCTCGGATATCTTCTTTAGCAACAAGAACAGAACTCATCGTTCCGTATTTTTTAATCAAAGCAGATTGTTGATCTTCGATATAAGTGTGGACCATAAACATGGCAACACCTGCAATAATAAGGGCCAGCGTAAAAGCTCTAGTATTCATAAAACATCCTGTTTTACTTTGTTAAGTAATCAATTAATATTTTAACAAAAAACAAGCATTTAGTTGCAATGAGGCATTTTTGGCTACTTATAGCTACAAGAAGTTACCGGCGAGAGAATAGTGGCGTCATTGGCCCTAAATAAAACATCACCTGGTTTAGTAAAGGTTTCACCACAGACTCCAAAAAGAGTGAACACCTTAATACAACTTGTATCCTCAGGATCACCCGCCTCTTCACAATTCTCTTCTTCAGCAGGGGCCCACGGCAAACTAGGAATCTTAAAAGTTGATGAGATTGGTGTACTATTAGATTGTAGTGTCTTATTCCATCCAATCATAAAGCCACCTATCTCACTAAAAGTTCCGCCTAAACTTCTAATATCGTTTGCACCGATACCATCTGAGTTCCCTTTTAAGATAAAGAATGTATAAGTTCGAGTTGCTTTATTTTGATTAATTGAAGCATTGATTGAGTTACCAACAGTGATAAGCATCACAACCATATAAAGAAGTATTGGAATAAAGATCATTGCCTCAAATAAGGCCTGACCTTCTTCATTTTTTAAAATAGTTTTTTTCTGATTAGGATTCAATCTAACATCCATTATCATAAATAGTTGAGTTCGTACTTGAACAATTTCCATTTCCTAGATCGGTCGCAACTTCAGAAAAGGCACGACAAACCTGAGCTAGGCACTCCCTTATTGTAGGCTCCTTTCCGAGAAAGGACTCTATTCTAAAATCTAAATCAATATCTCCTGTTAATACCTTCATAACTGAAAACTTAGTTTTATAATCTAAGTAGGTACCACTTAAAAACCATTGATTCGTTGATTTTGAATTAAATTTAATTTGGCAGTCAGTACCGCAATTAACCATATTATAAGAGTTGAAAACTGCTGTTGCATTTTGGCGAGCAAGAGAATCATTTTGAATCTTATTATCAGCAACGAGATAAGCTCTTGAGGCCATAAAATTTGCATATTGTAATAGATAAGTATTTGTGTAGTTTATTGCAATCTTTGCAAAGACAAAGAAGAAAGCAATAACAAAGGTAAAAGTCGATAAGAATTCAATTGTCGACTGACCTCTTTGATTTTTTATTTTCCTATGGAGCTTCATCATAAACTCCTACAGGTGAGAAGAAGTGAGATCTTCCTTCATCATTATTGTAATAAAGTGGATGAACTGGATTACCGTAAGTTTTTCCATATGTATCGACACTGCCCTTATCACCATAACGAGCAGAGTATTCCATCGAACGGGCCAATGTACCAAACATCCCCTCGCCAACCATATTTTGAAAGCCTTCACTTTTAAAAACAAGCATCGCAAAAGATGTAACAACAACAAAGAGTAGAATGTACTCAACTGTTGATTGTCCTCCTTGGCCTAAAAGAATATATGCTTTTTTATTTTCCATCCTAGAAATATCCATGAAATAAGTATAACAGGGGCAAATGCAAATTTCTTCCCAAAAATCTTTTTAATCTGAACAACATTACCTTCCTTAAAAGCCTGAATGATAAACTCAAGATTCTTAAGAATATTTGTAATGAATACAGAAAGTCCTACAATGACTGTAACAACAGAAAGTGAAATCAGGGCCTGATCCTGATGAGCAACAGGAATTAAAAGAAATAAACTTGCTAGATATTTCGAATCCCCGCCTCCCATTATCTTTAAGATGAATAACAGAAAGCCCGCGAGAAATATTCCCAGAGGATAAAGAAGTGTCTCAATTCCAATAATGTAGTTATTTGGGAAAAAGAATACGAGAACTAGAAATAAAAAAATATTTCCAATGGACCACACATTCGCAATCTTACGTGATTGGATATCGATATACGATACATACAATAATTGAATAAAGATAAAAATATAGACACTAACTGGCACTCAAACCTACCTATCTTGGTTTACATAAGGTGAATGCCAACATCCTCTCGGACATGAGCCAGTTGCAAGTTCTTGCGATAAATGGAATGCAAAGCTTTTAAAAAAGCCTGTTGTATAGACTCCTATTCCCCTTGCCATAGCAATGGAAATACCAGCGAAGAACGCTAGGATAAATATATACTCTATTAAAGCCTGACCGCTTTGAGACTGACGTGACATACTTAATATTCTACATTAAGTATGCAAAAGGTTTTGGTGAGAAAGTTTTTCCTCCGCTCTCTAGAATAGAGTGCTAAATAGTCGCATCAGACTAAAGAGCGGAAGAATTAGTTCCCTTGTAGTTCACGAAGTAGGTTGTCTGTGTTCCCAAAAACACCATCTGTCAGAGTCGTAATACCTTCAGACGCCTTTTCCTTAAACTTCATAACAAGCATCGCTGCAACAGCAACAAGTAGAATATACTCTGTTGATGTTTGACCTTCTTCGTCTTTTAGAAACGCTAGTAAGGTTTTCATTTCATACTCCTTTCAATCACCCCCAATCAGTGGGGTTGAAACTTAAATAACTACTTGAAAGTTTCGGCAATATCTGAGTAAAGCTTTAACTTTTCTTAATAATATTTTAACACTTTGCGAAACTAGCACAAAAAAAACCGCTATTTGTTCATAAATACATGTAATTACTACCGTCAAGTGCTTTTAATTATGCCTATTATTGTTGCCGTTTGCGGTTTTCGGGTATAATTTATGAGTGAGCTAGATGGGTACCAAATAAAGTTGTTTCGCCCTACAAAGCTTAGAAAGGAAGTGGTCACTGGTCACGGTGAGCAGGCCCATGAATCAGTGGGAAGCCTAAAGTGATTATCACTACATCCACCTGTCGTACGACGGGCGGAAACTTTCATCGCTCATCTAGCTCATTCACACTGCCCTTTCAATTGCGCAATCCAAAAAAATCTTTTCAAATCATCAATATCTAGTAGAATTTAAGTTATGGATATTACAAAATTTGAAAGAAACACGGAAGTATCAACAAAATGGATCGAAAATCTTGCTCTCGAAGAGATCAATATGGACGAAAGTGGTGTTGTTAGTTTTAACGACCATTTAAATCCGGCATTCCAACTTGAGGAATCTTCAATTAACTTCATGAATAAGCTCAGAGATCTTTTTGAGATTTATGTCCATAAATTTAATGAATACCGCGGTGACAATAATACGATCAAGATTTTTAAAATCGCTAATACGATTAATGACTTTATGATCTATCGCAATTCACTTCGTCTTATTTTTGCAAGAAAGTCGGATGATCTCATTTCAATTGGTTTCCTGGCCAATGGAAAAGACGTCTTCAGTGCAAGAACAAATGAATCACAAGTACACGGTGGCGGTCACCTACATGAAATTCGTGCACATATTGGGCCATTTAATCAAATTACTTGGCGCTTTGAGAATGAAGTTGTTGATTGTGATGCTCTTGTAAGACACTACTTAAGCGAATTCATCAAGCTTTCAGCTCGCTAAAAAACTTAGATATAGTTAATAGTATCTTTAGACTCATGTGCTTCTTTAGCATCAAGGCCTACACGTAGCTTTTGAACAGAATACTCTAACGACTCTTCTACTGAAGGAAGACGTAAATGGAGATAGCCTTCAGCATTAGTGATATTCATATTAAAGTTAAGTACTCCAGAACTATTATCACTTACTTTAGCGGAACTCATAATTGGATAAGGCCACTTCCCAGAAGAAATTAGTTTTCCTGGTTCTTGAAACTTTTGACAGTAAAGTTTTCCAAAGGCATATGTGGACATAAAGTCATTGGAGCTTATTTGTAATAGGCGATTTTTAAGACCTCTTTCAACACAGATTTTAATAACCATTCCAAGATAATCAATATCAAGAAAGCCAGTCTTAATATAATCATCTAACTCTATTTCTTCTCTTGCATGCAGCTTTGCTTGAATTTTTTCAAAGAGGTTTCTTCTAACGTGAACACCTCCCCTTCCATAAAGTCTACAAACTCTAAACACTAAATAATTGAGTGAAGACTTTTGAATATAAAACTCTGCTGCGGCCTGAGTTTTTCCGTAAGTTGTTGTTGGATCCGGAATATCTAATTCAAAATTCTCAGAAGACTCACCAGAAAAAACAAAATTCGAAGAGAGATAGATAATTTGTGATTTATAGCGCTGACAAATATCTGCAACGGTGAAAAGGCCACTGGTATTAAGTGCGTCAGCTCTTCTCTCACTTAAGGCACAATCAACAATTGATGAAAGCCCTATTGCATAAATAGTAATGTCCGGCTTGAAAGTGTACATGATTAACTGAACTTCTTGTTTACTATGAATATCACAAGGAACAGTTGTGATGCCATCAATAGAGACAGGATTCTTATGGTATGTACCAACGATTTTGTAGTCTTTCTTTAAGAAGCTTGCAAGCGATGAACCCACAAAAGAAGAAATACCAAAGATTAAAATTGTCTTGGTTCTTTGTTCAGTCATGTTTCTATTATATAGGTAAGATTTGATTTTTGAGAAAAAAAAGAGGAGGCAACTATGTCCTATTCAGGACCATAGTCGCCTATATGATTAGTTTATCCGATTAGTTTTAATGCCACATTTGGCACTTGGTTTGCCTGTCCAAGAACAGAGGCTCCCGCCTGAATTAAGATGTTGTTCTTAGTCATGTCGGCAGTTTCTTTTGCCACATCAACATCTCTGATTCGCGATTTAGCTGCACTTAAGTTCTCGTCGCTAACTCCCAAGTTGTTGACTGTTGATGTAAGTCTATTCTGTAACGCACCCATATTAGCGCGATAACCGTTGACTGCGACCAACGCATCGTCAAGTTTCTTAAGAACTGCTTGCGAGCCTTCTTTAGTAGCAACACTTTCTGAGGAAAGTCCCAGCGCTGTAATAGTTGCGTCAGACCCTGCTGCATCGTACGTGAGTCGATCAAGCATTGGATCATTGTTGACACCAACTTGAAATTCCAGCCTGCCTCCTGTCCCATCGAGCAGTTGCGTTCCGTTAAAGTTTGAAGACTTTGCGATCCTATCGATCTCGTCTTTAAGCTGTTGGAACTCGATGTCTGAAAATGCCCTTTCAGTATCCCCAATCGTGTCAGAGGCAGTTTGTACTGCAAGCTCTCTAAGACGAATGATGATATTTGAAACTTCATTTAATCCACCTTCTGCTACTTGGACAAGTGAGATTGCATCGTTTGCGTTTCTCTTTGCTTGCCTCATACCTCTGATCTGTGCTTTTAAGTTTTCACTAATTGCCAGTCCAGCGGCGTCATCTCCAGCTCTTGTAATACGTTCACCTGAAGATAATTTTCTTAAGTTGTCCCCAACTCTTTTATTTGTAAGTGACATTGCTCTTTGTGCTGCGATAGATGCCACGTTTGTATTAATTCTGATACCCATGATTAGTCTCCTTCAATCATCATATAAACCTCCTGTTTGATAATTGAGCTTCCAGCTCAATAAATTCGTTAATAATTAAATAATGCTTCTACGGATAAACCAATCATTCCTCTTTATATATTTTGCCAAGCAATCAAAGGTTGCAGTCTCCAATTGCCGTACATAACTTATCCAGTAGTATGCATATTATTGACTCCGTGTTCTTTACTCTAAACTTTTCTAAACAATGCTAGTGCCATCCGGCGCTGTCAGGGATTACTACCCTTGAGCAGCAGCCTGGATTAAGCTTAGTGCACTGTTTGTACTAGTGTTCGCTTGAGCAAGAACCGAAGTACCGGCAGTCATTAGAATGTTTTGTTTTGTTAAGTTTGCAGTTTCTGCTGCTACGTCAGTGTCTCTTACACGAGAGTTTGCTGCACTTAAGTTTTCAATCGACGTTGCAATATTATTTACCGTTGACTGAAGTCTGTTTTGAAGAGCACCAAAGTCCGCTCTAATACCAGATACAGAGATAATCGCCTGATCAATTGATGATAGAGAGTTCTGTGCAGAAATCTTATCAGCAACTGATGCTAAGTTAAGACCAAGAGCTGCTACGTTTACGTCAGCTGATGATGCATCAAACGTTAAACGATCTGATATAGGGTCATTACGCGTACCGATTTGAATATCAAATACTGCACCTGTACCATTTAGTAGTGGTACTCTGTTGAATTCTGTTGAGTTAGCGATACGATCAACTTCAGAAGTTAATTGTTCGAATTCTACGTTTAGGAACTTTCTTTCAGTTGCTCCAATAGTATCCGAAGCTGCTTGTACTGATAGTTCTCTAAGTCTAATTAAGATATTTGAAACTTCACCTAAAGCACCTTCAGCAATCTGAACTAATGAAATACCGTCTTCTGCGTTTCTTTCAGCTTGTCCAAGACCTCTAATTTGAGCCTTTAGGTTTTCAGAGATTGCTAGACCTGCGGCATCGTCACCCGCTCTGTTAATTCTCTGACCTGATGATAATTTTTCTAGGGATTGTTGCATACCAAGACGTGTTCCACGTAGGTTTCTCTGTGCGTTTAGAGATGCAACGTTCGTGTTAATTCGTAGTCCCATTCTATCCTCCTTGACTGGGTACCGACAAGATTCCTTCCTGTCAGTCAGCTGAAATCCATACAGCTGTACAATTGTTACACCACCTTATCGCTCCAAATTCTTAACTCTTTAGAAAAAAATTGTATATTTCTTATACGAAACTTTTTGCCTAGTTAAGAAGTTAACCCAGTGTTTATGGGGCTTTTGAAATCTGGATAAATTTGTTCAAGATTTTAATTAGAAAAAACTGTAAAATATATGGACATGATACTTACAACTTTAGATCAATATTCTCACTTAAAAGACATACTCAATAAAGAAATTGAAAAAGCTTTTCATTATAAAGATGGCAATAGCTTTAACACTGATTTCTTCCAATTAATGAAAGAGAGCAATCATAATAACTGTCATCTTCTTCTTGATGAGAATGAGAATTTAATCGCCCATATAGGAGTAAGGCCAGTCACACTACATTATAAAGGCCAAGAATTAAAAACATTACTTCTTGGAGGTATTGTCACTAAAGAAGAGTTTCAAGGAAAAGGACACTTTAAAGAACTCTATAATCATATAAAGAGTATCTATAAAGATAACTACTCACTCGCTATTCTTTGGAGTGATAATATGAGTGTCTACAAAAAGCTTGGCTACTCTCAATTCGGTTTAACGGCCGTAATTGGTGACATTCCTTCAACTGAAGAAGAAATTAAGCGTAGAGGCTACCAGGACATATCTATCCAAGAGATTCCAAAAGACAAATTGGCCAAGAAATACAACGAGTCTTATAAAGAGACTATTTCTATTAAAAGATCTTTAACAGAATGGAATGATATTCAAAAAATCTCTTCGATGAAAATATATATGAATGAATATGATGACTATCTCTTCTTTGAGAAGGGGCAAGATTTAAAAGGAATTATTCACGAGTGTTCTTTTGCTAATAATAAAGAAGAGCTTTCTAAATTCAAAGGTCTACAGTTACTTAACCCAACACCTTTAGACGATGATTCATTCTATATTCATCTAGCATGGGGAAAAATTATAAATACTTCGGACTTTTCAAAATTCTTAAGTGCCATTACAAATGGTCAGGTTTCGATTTCAGAATTTCTAGCAGATTCAAATAAGATAACACTAACGATAAACAACGAGTCATATTTATTTAAAAGAGAAGAACTTCTCCCTCTTCTTTTTGGCCCTGAACAAGCAATTGAACTGCAAAGCCTAATACCTCAAATCTATATTACTGGTGCTGATAGTATTTAATTACGATGCTTAAGTGTTCCATAACCGATAGTTCCTAAAGATAATAACCACAAGATTAAAGTTATGGTTGGATAATCGAGAAGCGCACCTTGATAGAGATCCTGCTCGGAGACAAATGACTTCCCAGCAAAAAACAACACTCCGCCAAGAATATAAAAAGATAATAATCTTACACTACTTGCAAGTGAAGCAATTGGCTTCCAGATTCCTTTATGCCTAATTTTTACTGCATAATTATTCTTTGCAAACTCTTTCAAAAACCACTTAAGATGTCTTGGAACAATTCGAGACGCACTTAAAACATCTTTTGCAATCCACATTCCATCTTCAATAAAGCTATCAGTTGAGAAGCTATCTTTGATAATGTCATTGATATCTCCTTCTAAAAGGTTGAAGATATCAAAGTCAAGATCAAGAGACTGCCCCACTCCATCAAGAGTTATCAATGCTCTAAAGACAACGAACCATTCACTTGGTAAGAAAATATGATGTTCTCTAAGAGTTGTAATAATAGAACTTATAATTAGAGAAAAGTTAGTTTGTTGAACAGTTAGTCCAATCTGTGGACCAATTGCATTCTTTATATCAACAATAAGCTTATCTACATCTGGTACAGTTTCATAAACTGCAACATCTAAAAACTCATAAACTAAGTTTTCAAAATTTTGAGTTAAGATGGCATAGATAATCGCGATAAAGTTTTGGCGAGCATTCTTAGAAAGATTTCCAACAAGGCCAAAATCAATCAGAGCTATTTTTCCATTTGGAAGATAAAAGAAGTTTCCACCGTGAAGGTCTGCGTGAAAGAAACCTTCATTTAGAAAACATCGCATAAAGATTTTCACGCATTCATCGAGCTTAGAATCTAAATCAGCGATATGCTCACTAATCCTAGCGCTATCACTAAAAGGTATCCCCTCAATTAGTTCCATGACCAAGAGGTCGTGGCAAGTAAAGTCTTTATAAATTTTAGGTAAATGAAAAATTTCTGATGAGTCGTACTTTGCAATTATTTTCTTCAGTTTCTCACAATTAAGAGCTTCAACATTGAAGTTTAATTCACTTTGAAGTGAGAAAGAAAAATCTTCTAGAACTTTAGAGAAGCCCAAGAACTTAAAATCATCTGCCGCCTTCTCTGTTTGAGTTGCCAAGAAGATAAGAATTGAAAGATCAGTTTGAATGATTCGATCAATCCCAGGTCTTTTAACTTTTAAGACAACTTTTTCACCAGTTAGTAATTCAGCTCGATAGACCAATCCAATTGAAGCGGTACCAATCGGCTGCTCCTCAATACTTTTAAAGACTTCTTCAATCTTTTTCCCTAGTGATGCTTCAACATTCTTTTTGATACCTGAGAAAGGAATCGGCTTCACTTCATCTCTAAGTTTTTTCATATGCTTGATGAAGTCCTCATCAAAGATATCTTCTCTCGTACTAAGTAGCTGGCCAAACTTAACAAAGGCAGGCCCAAGCTCTTCAAAACAAAGCCTTAGGCGATATCCCATCACATCTCCCCATGAATTGTCATGAACAGAAACCTTTTGTGACTCTTCACTTTTTCTTGGGAAAACAAAGTTTGGAATTATATTAATAACATTCTGAGAAACAAACTCATCGAGGCCATTTTTAGCAAAAACAGTAGCAATCTCTCTTAAACGAGAAATATTTCTAATTGTTTTCGTTATTTTAAAACTCGTCGTTATTAGGCCCACATAATATCCTTTAGAAAATATCTATTATTTTATCACGATAGAATCAAAAGGTGCATAGCCCTATTGCCAGAAAAATGGTAAAAATAAGGAGTGAAAGAATTTTTTATTATTACATCGCTTTTATTTTCTCTAGTGACTCATGCAAATGATGAGACTTGCTCGCGCGTTGCAGT
Organism: Halobacteriovorax sp. HFRX-2_2; assembly: GCF_043196705.1. Classification (NCBI taxonomy): domain Bacteria; kingdom Pseudomonadati; phylum Bdellovibrionota; class Bacteriovoracia; order Bacteriovoracales; family Halobacteriovoraceae; genus Halobacteriovorax; species Halobacteriovorax sp. HFRX-2_2. Next base: position 302,277 of record NZ_JBEBMT010000004.1, on the reverse strand, counting down.
AATTAACCAACAAGAGATTCTTATTGATCCAAGCTCCTCATTAAAGGGAGAAGGCCTACGCTACCATCTTGAAAAAGATAAAGTGGCCCTAAGTTATTTAAATGATTATCAATCACTACAAGAAGATATTTGGCGTCCTGCAATAATGGGAACTGTTGGTTCGGGCCTTATTTTATCGGCCTTCCTAACAAACCCTAGCTCAAATACCAGAAGAAGCCTTATTGCATCAGGAACGGTTGTTCTTATTCTCAACTACTTATTAACGAAAACAATTCAAACAAGTAATGAAGAGTTACTTTATAAGAGTATTGATGAGTACAATAAGAGACAAGAACCTAAGATTTTTCTAAAGTCAGATGATCAAATTAATACGCCTGAAGTTTATATTGAAAAAAGCTGGAGCTTCTAATGATGGACAATAAAGAAATCACTTGCCACGCGTGTCATAAACCACTAGATCTTCAACCGGGACAGAAAATCTCATTAAAAGAAGAGTGTCCATATTGCTACGCTAGTGTTCATTGTTGTAAAATGTGTAAGTTCTACGACATTACGGCATATAACGAGTGTCGCGAATCAAGTGCTGATCGCATTGTTGAGAAAGAAAAAGCTAATTTTTGTGATTACTTCGTCCTCAAGGGCGGTGGTGATGGCGGAGATAGTAAGGGTGACCTTCTTGCCGCTGCAAACGCATTATTTAAATAAAGGAATTATTAATGGCAAATCCAATAACAAAACAAGGTTACGATACAATTCAAACTGAGCTTGATCACTTAATCAAAGTAGAAAGAGAAGAGCTTAAGGTTACAATTGCGGAAGCAAGAGAGCTGGGTGATTTAAAAGAAAATGCTGAGTATCACGCGGCCAAAGAAAAACAAGGTGTTGTTGAAGGACGTATCTCACAACTTCAAGGAATTCTTGCGAGCTGTGAAGTTATCGACCCTAGTACAATTAAATCAGACAAGATTGTTTTTGGAGCAACTGTCTCAATTTTAAATATGGAAACTGATGAATCACAAACTGTTAAGATTGTTGGTGAGTCGGAGTCAGATATGAAGAAAGGGCTTATTTCATATAATAGTCCATTAGGTAAAGCACTTATTGGTAAGGAAGAAGGCGACGAAGTTCTAGTGCGTGCACCAAAAGGTGATATTGAATATGAGGTGGAGAGCATTGAGTTTAAATAAGGATATTCTATCTACTCAAATTTCTGATCTCTACGCAAAGCCTACCAAAACACTCGAAGCGCTTAATAAAAAAAATATACATACAATTAACGATTTGCTTTGGCTTATGCCAAGGCGAATTGTTAAATTGCCAGAAATTGCTAAATTTGATTACGCAAATATTGGCGACTTCTTTCGTGGTCGCGCAACAATTGTTTCGATGCAAGCAAAGCCAAACTTTAAGTCGAGAGGAAAAGGTAGAGCTGTATTACTCAATATCGCTGTTACCGTAAAAGATGACTTAAGTGACAATTATATAACTTTAAAATGGTTTAACGCTTACCAGTCAATTCAGAAGAAACTTGAACAGCTTAAGCACCTCGAATTCCTAGGTGTTGTCTCAGTATTTAATGAATCAATGCAAATTGTTAACCCTGAAATTTTTGAAGTTGGTAAATCTGAATCTGAAAGTGGACTGCGTATCACCTACCCGACAATCGATAGTGTGAAGTCACATCATATTCAAAAAGTCTTTGATAAATTACCAAATGGATTCTGGGATAAGATTCCAGAAATTATCCCTAGTAATATACTTGAAGACAAAGGCCTTCTATCTCGTAGTATGGCCTTTAAATATCTCCACGGCAGAGTTCCTTCTAACGAATGGAGCCAGGAGAAATTTGATCAAGCGAGACGCAGAATTATTTATGAAGAATTCATCTATGATCAACTCAAGATAAAACTACGAAAAAATAAGAGAACTGAACTATCACGCAATAGCCTTGAAATAAGTACAGAGCAAGTACAAAAGGCAAAGTCTCTTTATCCTTACGAGCTTACTACTGATCAAGACAAGGCCCTCGACGATATTGTCTCAGACTTTGAAGGGACAACACCTTCAATGCGACTAATTCAAGGAGACGTAGGTTGTGGGAAAACGACTGTTGCCGTTGCCTCTGCTTACTTAATCCTAAAGACAGGTGGGCAAGTCGCTCTTATGTGCCCTACTGAAACTTTAGCACTTCAACACTACCGAGAAATAGAAGAAATTCTTGGTAGTGAATTTAATGTTGAACTTCTTGTTGGGAGTACTAAGGGCAGTGAAAAGAAAAAAATAAATGAATCTTTAGAAAATGGTAATTGTAATATCGTAATAGGAACTCACTCTCTTTTTCAAGACAGTGTAAAATTCAAGAATCTTGAACTAGCTATTATCGACGAGCAACATAAATTTGGTGTCGAGCAAAGAATAAAACTAATGAAGAAAGGTGAAAATCCTCATTGCTTAATTATGTCTGCAACACCTATTCCACGCTCTCTTAGCCTAACCAAATATGGCGACCTTGATATCTCCATCATTAAAACAATGCCAGGAGGAAGAAAAGGTCAGAAAACTCGTATTGTAACAAATACAAATTTAAATAACTACTTAAGCTTTGTGAAAACAAGACTTGAGATGAAAGAGCAAGCCTACGTTGTCGTCCCGGCAATTGAAGAGTCTGAAAATGATGATATCAGAAACCTTGAACATACTTATGAGCTTTACAAAAAATACTTCCCTGAGTTTAGGATTGCCTATCTACATGGAAGAATGTCACCAGATGAAAAGCAAGCAGCAATTACAGAGTTTAAGGAACATAAGACAGATATTCTAATTGCGACTTCAGTTATTGAAGTTGGTATTAATATTATTAACTCAACTATTATGGCCATCCTAAGCCCTGAAAGATTTGGACTTAGTAGTCTTCATCAGATGAGAGGACGTGTTGGACGAGGAAATAAGCCAGGCTTCTGCTTTCTTGTCACAGACAGAGAAATCACACCTGACAGCATGCAAAGGCTACAAGTTATCGAAAAATACACCGATGGATTTAAAATTGCTGAAGAAGATTTAAAGATTCGAGGAGAGGGAGATCTCTTTGGTCAAGAGCAATCAGGAGTCGTCACTCAGAAAAGATTGGCCAATATCGTCCTCAATCAAGACATCCTATACGAAGCAATTGAGGATATTAAGAAGTACCCTAATGACTTTGATTCCATCATCGATTTTATGAACCATGATGAAAAAGTTTTCACTACGATTTAACTTAGCAAAAAACTCAGATCGAGTATAAAATAGAGCTATGATTCACTTAAAAGTATTAAAAACAAATGACCTTTTATCTCTAGGAGAATATCGCTTTGATCTTCCTAGGGTTTATATTGGAAGTTCTATTCACAATAACTTGATCATTGAAGATAAAAGCATTGATAAAGAAATTGGAGTTCTGAAGTCTATCAGTCATTATTTAGTCTTTGAAACGAATAGCTCTTATAAAGTAAACTCTAAGGCGGTTGAAGGTATCGTTAGATTAGAAAAAGGTGATATCCTTGAGTGCCAAGGAGTACAGATACAAATACTTGAATTTCTTAAAAGTGAAGAAAGTGACTTTCAAGACTATTACAAATACCTTGAAAAATTAAAAGTAGAAGATCCTGCAAAGTACGAGTTTATTCAATCTCTCGAAGAACATTATATTACTCTAACTGGAAAATACGACGATGACTTCTTGGAGAAATAAAGCAAAGTATCATCAAGTGGATGAAACAACTAAGATTCAATATTGGACGAATATTGAAAATTTAGAGCAAGAACATAATCGTGTCATAGTATTCAATTACGGACTAGTTTGTAATATAAGGCATTTTGTCTATCAGATTGATCACTATGAAAAACTTGGATATAAAATCCTACTACATGATTACCGCGGACACTATCAATCAGAAACCACTCAAGGTGTTGAGTCTATCACATTTAAGAATATTGTAAGTGATCTCAATTCATTAATCAGATCTCTTAATATCAAAACATCAATACATATCGGACACTCGATGGGAGTAAATGTCACACTTGACTATGCTCATAAATTTCCAGAAGAGGTACAAAAAATTGTTTTGATTTCAGGAACAATCTTTCCTCCACAAGATGTTATGTTTGATTCAAATATTATTGATATGACAGAGCCTTATATCAAAGAGTTAAAAAGCAAGTGGAAGACTCAATTTCAATTCATCTGGAAAAACGTTTACCGCAATCCTCTTGCTAGTGCACTGGTTTGGAATGGCGGCTTCAACATTAAGAAAACAAATATTGAATTTGTAGAGTACTATATGAAGAAGCTTGGAGAACTATCTCCAGATATCTTTTTTCAGCTACTCGATCAAATGAGAGATCAAAGAATCATTAAGGAGCTTGAGGAAATTAAAACTCCGACACTAATCATTGGTGGTGACAAAGATAAAGTCATTCCAAATTACTTACAACAAATCCTTCATGACAGTTTAAAGAATTCAGAGCTCTATATCATTAAAAACGGAAGCCATGTTCCGCAAGTTGATTTCCCAGATTTTATCAATGAAAGAATTGATTTATTCTTGAACTAAACCTTTATGGATTAATAGCTTTTTGAAAACACGATTCATAGCATAGATGCGTTGCGCTTTCTTATATTCACTATGTGATGCTTCACCTTCTGAATTAATTCGATAAGAAGTTTCATCAACAACTTGAACTTCAAAAGGGTAAAAGAATCTGATATCTCTTGCTAGTGAAGAAAAGTCTAAACCAAGTAATTCCTTAGCAACTGCTGAATCCTCTTCTTTAGCAAGTTTTCTTAATTTGAAGAACTCTGCTAAGAAAGGGTTCTTATACTTAATTAGCTGACGACAAGTAAATTGAACTGAACGGTACTTTGCAGAAGAATGTAAATTATTTTCATTCTTTAAATTATCAAAGCTACATTCATCAATTTCTCGATTCACTGCTGAAACAAATCTCTCCTCAGAAAGATTATTCCTTAACGCCATTTTAACCAGGCTTGAATACTTTGTTCTAAAATGATTGATATCAAAAATTGTATTCAAAGATCTTGAAGGCTTAATATTATGAGGAGTTACAACATAATTACGAATTAAAAATTGAAGAACTTTTAAAATATCTAACTTATTTTTTGTAACTAAACGAACACCTACTCTATCAAAAAGTTCTTCAGCAACGTTTTCGGCCTTATGAAGTAACTTAATAATAACACTATCACGGGACTTCTTTGATTTCGTTTCAAAATCAACGAGAGGAATTGAAATATCTCCCGATTTCAAGAAAAGATTATTCTCTTGATCACGGTGAAGATAGCGATAGAATTTATCAAAGATTTGAGTTTGAATTTGATTAAAGTAATTGGAACGAAGATCTTTATCAGCATGCAAGATAGTGTGCATTACTTTTAAAACAATTTCCGCCCAAAGTTGTTCCTCAACTGTATGATCTGAATTCCCAGTGGCCATAAGAAATAAACCACTAATGTCTGTAACAGTATAAAGAGAGTTAGGAATCTCTAGATCAAGTCCATCTGGAGTTCCATCTTTTAAGAAATAACGTTTAATGAATTGGACAGCTTCTTGAAAGTTACCAAATAACTCTGCTCTTGAAACAGGATCTTCTGTATCTAGGCCATAACCTTTTAAGAATTTATTTACTTCTGTGATGTCATCCAGCTTGGCAACAAAGAAGTTTGAGTCGAGTGCAGATTTACCACCTACAACAACATCAAATACATCCCAGTCGAAAATATAATTTTTTAAATAATCAGGTCGATTCATAAAGTTACTTTGTTCTAACGTTGAGTAATGCTACCATAAGCCCATGAAGACAGAAAATCAGCTAAAAAATACAAAAAAACTGACATTAAAGTCACTAACTGACTTAAGAATTCTTTTTCTTACATTTTTTGGTGCAGGACTTGCGCCAAAAGCACCAGGAACAGTTGGAAGTTTAGTAACAATTATCCTTCTCTATTTTGTTGGTAAGCTGAACGCACCTTTTTTCTTCTTCATCCCCTTTCTTCTAATCCTAACAATTGGTGCAGTTTTCATAACTGGTGTTATTGAAAAAGAATACGATTGTGTCGACCCATCATGGATTGTTATTGATGAAGTTATTGGGATTTGGATTGCGTCATTCTTCATACTTGATCACAGTTACGTAAGTTACGTAGCGATTTTTGCCCTCTTTCGCCTCTTCGACATTTGGAAAATAGGACCAGTGAAATACTTCGACAACCGTAAAGACGCACTAGGAACTACGTTTGACGATATCGCAGCGGGTCTTATGGCCGGTATCTGCTACATCCTTACTTTTAAATTGTTAGAATTTATCTCTTGACTTACGCAAAACTTACGCTAAAAATATTTATAAGCAAAAAGTAAAAAATTAGAAAGTCATCTAGTTAGATCTTTTAATTAACTGTACTTACACAGAAGTTAAAAATCCTCTTTTTTGCATTAGCTGATAACAGATAAATTTGGTAGAACAAAGTAAATAGAAAAACGGAGAGCTTATGGCCACAACATCAACTGAAAAGAACAACAAGCAAAAAGCATTAGACCTAGCACTTTCAACAATTGAAAAACAATTTGGTAAAGGTGCAATTATGAAGCTGGACACTGAAAATGGTCCAGAAAAAATTCCAGCGATTCCAACAAGCTGTTTAGGTCTAGATTTAGCACTTGGTGTAGGTGGTGTTCCTAAAGGTCGTATTATCGAAATCTATGGTCCAGAATCATCAGGTAAGACAACACTAACTCTTCACATTGCTGCAGAAGCGCAGAAACAAGGTGGTACAGTAGCATTTATTGATGCTGAGCACGCTCTTGATACTGTATATGCGCAAAAGCTTGGTGTTGATATTCCAAATACTCTTATTTCTCAACCAGACAGTGGTGAGCAAGCTCTAGAAATTACAGATATGCTTGTACGCTCTGGTGCAGTTGATCTTCTAATTGTTGACTCTGTTGCAGCACTTACTCCAAGAGCTGAACTTGAAGGTGACATGGGTGATTCACACATGGGTCTTCAAGCACGACTAATGTCACAAGCACTTAGAAAGCTAACTGGTTCTATTAACCGTTCAAATACAACTGTAATTTTCATTAACCAACTTCGTATGAAAATCGGTGTTATGTTCGGTAACCCTGAAACAACGACTGGTGGTAACGCTCTTAAGTTCTACTCTTCAGTAAGACTTGATATCAGAAGAACTGGTGCTATTAAGAACGGTGACGAAGTAATTGGTAACAGAACGAAAGTAAAAGTTGTTAAAAACAAAGTAGCTCCTCCATTCAAAGTTGTTGAGTTCGATATTATGTACGGACAAGGTATTTCACAGACAGGTGACCTATTAGATCTTGCTGTAGCAAATAATATCGTTGGAAAAGCTGGTGCATGGTTCTCATATAATGAAGCTAAGATCGGTCAAGGACGTGAGAACTCAAAACAATATCTAGCAGATAACCCAGAAGTTGCTCTAGAGATTAAAAATAAAATTCTTGCCCTACACGGACTAATTGAAGATAACACTGTTGTAGATCAAGCAACTGGTGAAATTATCGAAGATGAGCCAGTAGTTGAAGAAAAGAAGACTAAGAGCAAGTCTAAGTCTAAAAAAGTAGTTCAATAAACAAATATAGCCCCTTAGGTTTCTATCCTATCGAATGATAGATATTAATATTAAGGGGCGCCCTTTAAAATGACTCTCTCAAAATGACCCTCAAAGAAACTATCGATAAACTTCCGCTTGGAGAATCTGAAACAAAATCAGAGGACATACGTTCATTCAAACGAGCTTATCAATACTGCATCTGGCTTCTTTCAAAGAGAGATTACTCAAGATATAAACTATCTCAAAAACTCTACGAAAAAAAATACACTCCATTCATTGATCAACTACTCGACTTCTTAGAAGAGGCCAAGTATCTACAAGAAGAACAATATATTCGTACTCGAATTAAAACCTTCATGTACAAGGGTTTAAGTAAGAGAAATATTCTGAATAAATTACGTGCAGAAAGAGTTGAACCAAGCACAGAGCTTATCGACGAGCTGTTTGATGAGTATAGATATACTGAAAATGGTCAATTACGCGAGTTAATTAACAAGAAATTGCGCTCTAAGGGTGTTTCGGCCCTCGAAGATTTTAATTTTAAGCAAAAGTTGATACGCTTTCTTTTGTCAAAAGGACATTCATACGACAAAATTAATACTGAACTAAAAAATGTCCAAAATGATGAGGAAAGTAATGCACAAAACTACCCTTTTTAATTTCATTCTTTTTATCTTATTACTACCTCTAGTATCGTGTAGAGTTGATAGAGATGATAAGAATACACTTCGATTTCCTTTAACAGAATCGATTTCTACAATTGACCCAGTAAATGCGTATGACTCGGTATCGATGTCTGTAATTTATCAAGGGTATGAACAATTATTTGAATATCACTATCTAAGAAAACCATTAAAACTTGTTCCTCTTTTAGCAGAAGAAATGCCACAAGTTTCAGATGATGGGCTTACATATACAATTAAAGTTAAAGAGGGAGTTCAATACCACGATCACCCAGCTTTCAACGGACAACCACGTTATGTAGAGGCCCAAGATTTTATTAACCAAATCAAACGTCTAGCTTTTACACCGTATCGTAGTAATGGTTGGTGGCTATTTGATGGAAGAGTTGTTGGTTTAAATAAGTTTAGAAAAGAAGTTGGAAGTGATTTTGAGAAGCTTTTATCAACTAATGTTGATGGACTTAAAGCTCTTGATAAGAGAACACTTCAGATTAGACTTATCGCTCCCTACCCTCAAATGCTAAATGCTCTTGCAATGAGCTTTACTTCACCAATGCCAGCTGAAGTTATGAAGAAAGAAACTTTTCTTGATGAGTTAATAGGGACAGGGCCATATAAATTAGATAAGTGGTTTCGTGGTTCAAAACTTTTCATGAGTCGATTTAATAACTATCACAAGTCTTTCTATCCAGGAAAAGGTGATCGCTTTGCCCATAGTAAGAACCTTTTAACGGATGCTGGTAAACGCGTTCCTTTTATCGATAAGATTGAATTTCATATTATTAAAGAAGCTCAAACAAGATGGCTGCAATTTATGTCTGGTAAACTCGACTTCCTTAGAGTTCCAAAAGATAACTATCATTCACTTGTTTCACCTAGCGGAGAGCTTACAGAGGAATTTCGCGACAAGAAGATCACTCTTGATATCTTTTCAAGTTTCACTTATTGGTGGTTCTCATTCAATATGAAAGACCCAATTGTAGGAACAAATAAGAATTTAAGATTAGCAATTGCACACGCTGTAAATGTTGAAAAGTATATTAAGACATTTACAAATAATATTGGGTTAAAGGCAAACTCAATCTATCCTCCAGGAATCCCGGGTTATGACCCATCAAGAAAGCTTCCGTATTCATATAATATTGAAAAGGCAAAAGAGTATCTAAGAAAGGCCGGATACCCAGATGGAAAAGGGCTTCCAACTCTTGTCTATGATACGAGAGCATCATCGACGACACAAAGACAACGTGCAGAACTTCTTAAGCAAGATCTTGAAGCAATTGGTATTAAAATGAAAATTCAACTTAATACATTCCCTGCATTCTTAAAGAAATCAAAAGAAGGAAAACTTCAAATTTGGTTAGATGGTTGGACTCTTGATTATCCAGATAGTGAAAACGTTCTTCAGTTATTAACAACTAAGAACCAAGCTCCTGGCCCTAATGTTTCAAACTACTCAAATGCTGATTTTGATAAGAAATTTGAAAGTATTAAAGTAATGAATGATAGTGATGAAAAATATCTTCTGATGTCTCAAGTTGAAGATATTGTTTTAGAAGACCTTCCATGGGTACTTCTTTACTATTCACGTGACTATATCGTTTATCATAACCGACTAAAAAACTTCAGATATAACGACCTTGTTGTTAATAAAGTTAAATACTTAAGATTAAAATAGTAAATAAGCACCATATTTCGGGGGAATATATTTCCCCCGAACTTCGACAATACTGCCCCTATCATTTTTTTCCCCATATTTCCGAATAGTAGATCAGTACGCTTGTAAAGCCTACTACTGCAACAAAGGAAGTAATGAATGAAGACTCTTGCACATTTCATACTCGTCATCATAGGGATACTATTTCAAGCTCAAGTCATGGCAAATGACTATATGATCTATTCTGTAGAACATGAACTGCCAATGACCAATGACGTTCAAGAAATTCAAAAAAACTACTACGTAAACTTAGGTGAAAAACAAGGTATTAAGAATGGTACCTTACTTGATGTGTATCGTGTTGTGATTTTAAACGATCCATATGATCGTGAGAAACGCTACCGTCACAAGATGAAAGTTGGACAACTTGAAGTTATTCATCATGACTCTGATACCTCAATTGCAGTAACAAAGAATTTTAACGATAAAGAAAGACATCCTATTTTAGAGATACCTGCATTTATGGTTGGAGACCAGGTTAACGTAAGCCTCAATTAGAGCGTTCATGGAGCAGAAACCTTCTTTGCTTAAGAAGTTCTATCTGCTCTTTAATGGCCTTCGTGGCCTTCCTTTGTCTTCTTATCAGCTCTTCATCTCCACCTTGTTGTTCTAAAAGCTTCAACACCTTTGCGGCCATTCCATCTGCAATAGCTAGCTTATTAGACATTTCATGAAGAAACTTTCTTTCTTCTAAGGCAAGTTCAACAATTGTAGAGTCATCCATTAGTCACCAAAATATTTATAACTTAACACTTCACCAAAAAGTGTTTGTGATTCAATTCTTATTACATCAATCTTAAAAATATAGTAACCAATTGCCAAATCACATGGGCCATTTTTAAATATTAAATCAATTTTTCTTAATATATTTCCAGCGCAAATACCGTGGAATTTTTGTTGATAATGTTTAACCGATTCTAATACTGATTGATGTTCGATAAATATAAATAATTGTTGCTTCATAGGATATTATTATGCAAGTAAAGTACTCAACAAATAGAGCTAAGTGACTTAAATTACATAACTAAAGTATAAGTACTTCTAAAAATTTTAAATATTTAGGCCCTATCTCTAGACAAAAACAGCGCTTTGTCCTATAAAAATAACTTAAGTCACATTTAATTTTTCGGAGTGCACAAAATGGCAAGAATTACGATTGAAGACTGTCTAGAAAAAGTTGAAAACCGCTATGAGTTAGTACACCTAGCTGCTAAACGCGTAAAGCAATTAAGAGATGGTGCAGACCAACTTGTTAAGAGTAAAAATAAAGATGTTGTTACAGCACTTAGAGAGATCGCAGCTGGTAAAGTTAAGCACGCTCCAGTAAGTGAGTACGATTCAGACGAATTCTAAGTCGAATTTAATTTTTTTAAAATTATTTTGAATATAAGAAAGGCCCTAATTAGGGCCTTTTTTATTACTTAAATTTTGGTTTGAATTTTGGTAGCGCAATTTTTAAAACTTCATCAAAGTGTGCTACAGGATAGAACTTCATTCCTTTTCTATGTCTTTCAGGAACTTCTTTTAAATCCTTTTCATTATCAATTGGTAACATAATATTCGTAATACCTGCTCTCTTTGCAGCTAATACTTTTTCTTTAATCCCACCAACAGGAAGAACCTTACCTGTTAAAGATAGCTCACCAGTCATGGCCAGATTACTCTTAATAGTCACATTGTGAGCAAGTGAGTAAAGAGCAAGTGCCATTGTAATACCTGCAGACGGACCATCTTTTGGAGTTGCACCAGCAGGAAGGTGAAGGTGAACTTCTCTTTCAGAAAGGAAGTCTTCCATTTCATCTTCGTTTTCATCAGAAGCTTTTCTCTTAGGCTTCATCTTGAAGTATTCTTCCATCTCATTTTGTAGAAGTTGCTTAACATAACTATATGCAAGGTTAGCAGACTCATTCATTACATCACCTAACTGACCAGTTAGCTTGAAACCTTTGCCGTTAAGAGAAAGAGTTTCGATATAAAGAATATCACCACCATAACCTGTCCAAGCAAGACCTGTTGTCATACCAGGACAAAGCTTCTTAAGGGCCTTCTCACTTTGATAGCGAGCAGTTCCTAAGATATCTTCAAGTTCCGTAGGTTTAGGATTAAATACCTTATGTCTCTTGGCCTTAACTTTTTCAAGTGCAGCACGACGACACATTTTAGCAATCATCTGCTCCATCACACGAACACCTGGCTCACGAGCATAATCTTCGATTAGCTTTTTAAGTGTTGCTTTTGTTAGGCTAATATCTTTCTTTTCTAAACCATGTTTTTTAATCTGTTTTGGAATTACCCACTTAGTAGCAATTGAAAGTTTCTCTTCCATTGTGTAACCACTAAGTTCAATAATCTCCATACGATCTAAAAGAGGCTCAGGAATATCGCCAATATAATTAGCTGTCGAGATGAAAAGAACTTTTGAAAGATCAAAAGGGACATCTAGATAGTGATCAATGAAATTATGGTTTTGCTCAGGATCTAAAACCTCTAAGAGCGCTGATGCTGGATCACCTTGGAAAGATTGTCCAAGCTTGTCGATTTCATCAAGCATGATGACAGGGTTATTCACCTCAACACGCTTCATTGCTTGGATTAAGCGACCAGGCATTGCTCCAACATATGTTCTTCTATGTCCTTTAATCTCTGCCTCATCTCTCATACCACCAAGAGAGAAACGGTAGAATTTTCGACCGAGAGATTCTGCAATTGATTTACCCATCGATGTTTTACCAACACCAGGAGGACCTGCTAAACAAAGAATCGTTCCATCAAATTGTGGCTTTAATTTACGAACGGCCAAGAACTCCATGATTCTTTCTTTCGCTTTCTCAAGGCCATAGTGCTCTTTTTCAAGAATCTTCTGCGCCTTATCCATATCGACATGATCTTCAGTCGACTTTGACCATGGAAGATCGACGATCCAATTTAGGTATGTACGAGTTACATTGTACTCTGGTGATGAATCAGGAATTACCTCTAGTCTTTCAATCTCTTCATTAACAGACTTTAGAACATCTTCTGGAAGTTTCGCTTCAAGAATTCTTTCTTTAAGCTTACTAATGTCACGGGCCTTATCATCTTCTTCCAATCCAAGCTCAGATTTAATAACCTTGAGCTGCTCACGTAAGAAGTATTCTCTTTGATATTTGTTAACTTTGTCATTAACCTCATCAGAGATTTTCTTTTGAATGTCAGCAACATCCTTTTCTCTTTTTAGATATACTAATAGTTTCCCAAAACGTTTCTTAACAACAAGAGTTTCTAGGAAGTCTTGTGCTTCTGGAATATCTAGAGATAGTGCAAATGCAACTAAGTCTGCCAGTGCACCAGGTGAAGAAGAGTTAATCATCGCAAGCTTCATTTCTTCGTTAAAGTAAGCATTTACTTCACTAAGCTTTTTAACCTGATTGATGATTGAACGAGTGTATGCATCTAGTTCTTCATCTTCTTCTAAGATATCATCAAAAACTTCGTACTTAGCTCTTAGTAGTGGAGATTGTTCGTAAATATTAGAAGCACGGTATCTTTTTATACCGTGTACAAGAACGTTTACAGAACCATCTGGTAACTTAAGTCTTTTTACAACCTTACAAAGAACACCTACTTTATAAATATCCTTTGAAGTGATTTCCCTAGAGTCTAGGTCTTCTTGAATAGAAGGATCAATCTCACCTTCTTCATTTTTAAGATCACTCTTAACAAGGTTAAGAGCAAGATAACCACTCTTAATTAGATACTCATCTAATTCAGCAGTGAACTTATCTTCAGTTAAAATAATTGGCGCAATCATTCCCGGAAAAATCGGGCTATTCATAATAGGTATGATTACAACATCTTCAGGGAATTTCTCATCCCCTTGAGAGTCTTTAATTTGCACGTTGTACTCTTCGTATTCATTCATAATAAGTCACACCTACTTTTTAATATCGATTACTAATCGACCTGGATTTTTTAAAGTGAAAACATCAATTGAATGTTTTCCATCAATAACAAGTTCTGCAGAAAGCGTATCGTCTCCAACTGGATAAAAATCTACTTTCTTCACAAGTTTAGAAGTTCCAAAAGAACCAACTTTTTTATTAAGCTTTGTTTTAAAGAAATCTACATAGATCTTATTCTCTTTTTCAGACTTATAACCATAGACTCTTGGAGCCTCATTTGTTTCAAAGTCGAAAACAAGTCTTTCAAAACCTCTTGAGCTACCATTTCCGTGACGAATTGATTTCAGTACAGAATTAGTATTGCTATTTGTCGAATGAAAGATTCCTTTGTTGAAAAAGATTGATCTTTTTTTATCCGGAATTTTACGAATTCTTTCGTTTAATAAATCTTGTGAATAGGCCTTGTGACCCAGAGAAAAAACTGTGATTAACAAAAGTACTTTTAATAGATTCATATTTACCTTCCATGGGATAATTAGTTAAATTTTACTAAATTGCGCGTTAAAAATGAATAGTAAATTTGGATAATTAGACTTTTGATTTTCTTAACTGTGCCGCACCAAGCAATCCAAACAAAAGAGCTAACCAATAGATGTGAATTTTATATTCACTAGATTCTCGAGAATTATCAACTGAAGCAATTTTCCTGCCTCCGGCCTTCTTATGAAAAATATCTTTATCAGTTCCAATTCCTTTCAGTCCCTCACCATAGATACTACTTATCCAAAGATTGAATGTACTAAATGAGTTGGCACCAAATTTTGGATTATCTGGAAAAGCCTGAGAAATAACGGCATCTTCACCATTGCGACCAATTACATTATACACGCCAAGGCGCTCGTTCAATGGATAGAAATCATACTCACCTTTTCTTAAAAGAACGATATAGCGGCGTCCGACAACGAATCTTGGCTTAAGCTTGTTAGGATAATCGATCCCCTGCCAAGTTCCTCCATCATAGACAAAACTAAATGAGTTCTTATTCAAAAGTTGGCGAGAACCAAGTCCAACTGACTTCTCTAATTTGAATGAGACATTAGTTACAACTGATCCATCACTTAATTTCTTAGGAAAGCTACCTTGATAGGTTCCCATAATAATAGCATTGGACTCAGAAAGCTGTTTACTCAATGGGATTTGAAATAACTCTTGTGCTGAACTAGTTATAGAAATAAATATAAAAATAGAGCACAATAAGAACCTTAACATACAATTCTTATCGGATATTCTACCTAATACTTTAGTCTTTTAATCAAGCTCTATCGTATTGAAATTACTAAAAATCTCATGGTTATCGAGAAGAACTAACGTATTACCTTGGCCAGTTAATCCCTCAAGTAATTCACATATTGAAGTCAGTTCATTAATTGATAGACCGTAAGAGATATTTGTTAGTACGATAATCGAATTCTTCACCTTCTTATCAATGGCCTTTAGAAGTTTTACACGAAGGCGCTCTCCACCAGAAAGAGAAGGAATTGTTCGATCGAGAGTTAAGTAATCAAGGTTAAGAAGTTTTAAATATTCAATCGTTCTTTTAATCTTAGGTGTAGTTGGTAGTGTTTCAAATAAAGTTGATACTGGTGTTTTACATGCATCAATAATCGTATACTTTCCATCTGTGATAGTAGCGTAGAATTTCTTCAATCCTGTTCCACCACATTCATCACAATCGAAAGTCACGTCTTCTAAGAACTGCATATCAATTTCTTGAATGCCCTTTCCTTCACAAACTGCACACTGACCTAGCTTACTGTTTTTAGAAAAGTGTCCTTTTTCTAGGCCAAGAGACTTAGAAACTGGAAGCTTTGAGAAATAATTTCTTACATGGCCACTCAAGTCTAAGGCCGTTCCAACAGTAGAACGACTAGTCGATTTCTCAATCCTAGTTTCATAAATAAAAATATTCTCAATTCCATCAGGATAACTTAAATCATCGATTTCATAAGAAGTTTCAAAATCATATTTTTCATTGAAGATATCTTCATTCAACTCATTAAATAAAGCATTGATAACAAGCCTCTTATCAAATGAATCCATCTGAGTCTTTACTTGATTAATTGTTCCAACTTGAAATTTAATTTCATTATATCTAAAGCCTTCAAACTCAATATTTTTGAAAACAATCTCTTCGTCTACTACTTTCTTTTTAGATGATTGTTTTTGAATTTTTTCAATTTTAGGTAGCTTGTGTGCAACAACTTCACCACCAAGATGCCCTGCACCTGGTCCAATGACAATATTGTGATCACTTCCCTGTTGTAGAACTCTACTATGTTCAACCATCACAACTGTATTATTTGTTGAAAGTTTTTTTAGAAATTTTAATAATACTTTTTGTTCATCTGAGTTCATCCCAAGACTTGGCTCATCAAGAACAAATAAAGAGCCACTTCCTTGAAAGCTTAAATAACGTACTAGTAGCGATTTTTGATATTCACTTGTTTCTAATGACTTAAGTTTTGTCATTAGAGGAAATTGACCTAGGCCTAACTCGATTGCAATCTCTAGTTTACTTAAGATTTTTTTTACGATTGTATCACTCTTGTCTACAAATAAGTTTTCATATAATTCTTCTAGAGTTAGAGATAAACAATCTCCATATGAAATTATATTTTGTAGTTTTCCACGATGAAGTAGAGCACTAGGAGAAACTCTTCTGCCGTCACAAATGTGACAACATTTTTCACTTTGTAGTGATCTTAGAAAAATTCTCGCAGAGCGCTTATATCGCTTCTCTTCAAGTCCATAGAGAAAGTTTAAAACACCATAAAAGCGTCCACTTCCTCTCATAAGTATTTCTTCAACTTCGTCTTTAACATCACAAAAACGACTGTCTGGAGAAACTCCTACTTTTTTAATTTCGGCAATAAAGTACTTATAATGCTCACTATATTTAGCGTACTCTAAGAAAGTGATGGCACCTTCAGAGATTTTTTTCTTAGGGAATTTTACAATTTTATTAATATCATAACTTAGTGTTGAACCATATCCCTTACATTCAGAACACGCACCCACTCCATTATAAGGAAGAAGATCACTAATTTGCCTTGCACTACGAACTTCTTCTTCAGAACACTTAGGACAAAAGGCCGTCGTATTTAAGTTGAAGTGCTTTAGTTCGTCTTGGCCAGCAAGATAAACACTTAACTGGGCAACAGAACTATTCTTTATTAGCTCCATCCATTTTTTTCTAAATTGGCCAATGCTTTTAGGCTTTATTCGAAAGATCTCCCATTGGGAATCCTCTTTATCAAAATCACGGATAGTAGAAGTTTTTGAGTCAAAACTTCTAGCAGGCATTCCACTTATATTTTCAAGATAATGATCTTTACCAATTAGCACATGAATAACTTTACAATCACCAGTTAGAGTATCAGTAATTTCAGTTTCAACCTGTGAAAGTCCATCAACAAATTCATCTCCATGAATTAAGCACTTTGTAGAGAATGGCTCAAAGTATAATTGCGCTAACTCGTAGCTTATCTCAAGTTGGTCGGCCATATTTAGGCGCGATCCAACGATTGGATTATTTTGCGCTAAACTCCAAACCGGTAAAACAGGAGAAATACTATCGACTTCAGCACTTGTTGGAACTCTTTCAAAGAAGTTCATTGAAGAAGGAAGTGAATTTAAAAATCTTCTTTTGGACTCATTTGCCAATGTATTAAAAACGAGTGAAGACTTCCCTGATCCAGACACACCTGAAACACAAGTGATCTTGTTAATTGGAAATTCAACATCAATATTTTTTAGATTATTAGTTCTTACGCCTTTAAGCTGAATGGATTTTGCCATATGGATTTATAGCATAGAAGAAAAGTTTTTGGTAAGCCCATGAATAAACAAGGCCCACAAAAGTGGGCCCTGCATATATTCGAAAATATTGTAAGATAAATCTTAACGCTTCGAGAATTGGTACTTTGCTCTTGCACCTTTCTGACCAGCTTTTTGTCTTTCAACTTTTCTTGGATCTCTCGTAAGGAATCCAGCTGATTTAAGCTCGCCTCTAAGAGCTGCATCAATCTTAAGAATTGCTCTTGCAATACCAAGACGAGTAGCACCTGCTTGACCAGTAGTTCCACCACCAGTAACGTTGATCTTTAGATCATATTTATCTGCAAGCTTAAGTAGGTTTAGAGGTTGGTTAACAACGTATCTATCTGTACCTTTTGTGAAGTACTCTTTGATATCTCTATTATTAACAACAACTTTACCAGTTCCTGCAGCCATGTAAACTCTAGCAACTGAAGATTTTCTTCTACCAACTGCCTGTGAATCCCAAGTTTTTCCTTTAGCCATAATAATAACCTCTTACTAGAATTTGTATTCTACTGGGTTTTGAGCGCTATGTGCATGCTCAGATCCAGCAAAAACCTTAAGTTTTGTTAGTTGTTTTCTACCTAGAGAATTCTTAGGAAGCATACCTTTAACAGCGTTCATAAGAATCGCTTCTGGCTTTCTTTCTAATTGTTCTTTAGCAGTTCTTTCTTTAAGTCCACCAGCATACCCTGTGTGTCTGTAGTAAACTTTATCGTTCCACTTATTCCCAGTAAATCTAACTTTTTCTGCGTTAATAACAACAACAAAATCACCAGAATCTGTATGAGGAGTGTACTTTGGTGAGTTCTTCCCTCTTAATACATTAGCGATTTCAGTTGCTAAACGTCCAACTACCATATCAGTAGCATCAATTAAGTGCCATTTTTTGTCAGCGTCTGCTGGCTTCAACACAAATGATTTCTCAGTGTACATAGTAACCTTCCACTTTAATAATGTTAAAAATCAATAAAACGTAAACGCATCATCAGAATAAAATGATTTGTTTACAACACTTAAGGACCTAAAGGCCCATAATTCCGTTGTTTGTGGGGTAACGGGTTTCGGCAGATATTAAACAATTTATGCCAATAAAACAATGGGAAATTGTTATTTTTTTGGCCATGCGTAATATTTTCTTCGAACTTAAGTGTTTGAAATTGCGAAATTTTCTAAAATTGGCCAATCGTGATGTGAAAACGACCAAATGAGTCACCACCAATGCGGTCTAATTTGATCCCGTAGTCAAAATCGAGGGAGCCAATTGGAGTAAAAAACTTAAAGCTCATCCCTACTGACTTTAATAGGTCAAAGTTATCAATTTTATCAACAAAGACGCGTCCCGCATCAAAGAAAACAGCAATAGCAGAATAGTCACCAATATAATATCTTGGTTCAAGTCTGAAGTTTACAAAGAAGGCCTCGCCTCTAACTGTTGTATCATTAATATATGTACCGTCTGTTAGCCTTCCACTTTCTAAATCACTATAACCACGAAGATAGTCGCGTCCAATTAAACGAAAAACCTTTAAAGGTGGGATATAACCAGTTGTCATTGGCTTACCATCAGTATCGATAATAATATTTCCACTGCTATCTTTAACGATATCGCTTGAGAAGTTGTGCTCGTATCCTAGGGCAATAGAAGTTGCTAGGGTAAAATCACCCATAGGGATGTAGTTAAAATTACGAACGACGGCCTTGTGATAGTCAATTGTTAGGTCTTCACTTTCTTGTGAACCAAGATATGGGTTTGCAAATTCCCATGAGAAATTAAACCAAGAGCCTTTCTTAGGAAGCGTTTTATTATCTCTAAAGTCTAATGATAGTTCAGGCCTGATTGCACCAATGATATATTTATCTTCATCAATTGCATCTGTTGCATCAAATTGTCTGATATTATCAAATTCATAAGTAAGACTCATTGATAATACATCAGAGAAGGTCTTAATCAGTTGTGGAGAGAAACTAATGATATCAGCATCAAAGTCAGAGTATCTTTTTCTTTCGTAACGAGCAGTCGCCTTAAAAGTTACTTTGGATTTGAATAGGTCATAGAATAGATACGGCTCAACATATTGAAACTGTACTAACCCTTCTAATAACTTTCGCGAGTCCTCTCTTCTGCGATCATCAAGATACGAGAAATCAGTTCTCCAGTTTGTCTGGGCCTTAAAGATGAAAGAGCGGTTCATTCCATTGAAGTTATTATAAGAAATTGTCGTAGAGAATTTTAAACCAAGATCGGTTCTGAATCCCGGTGCTATTTCAGCAAGACCAAAATCCTTCTCAGTAACTTTAATAACAAAGTTTAGATACTTCTCTGTTGGCGAGACTTCTTCTCCAACAAACGAAGAAATATTTACGTTTGAAAATAGGCCAAGTTCTCTTAAGCGTGCGATAAAATCGTTCATGGCCTTAGGAGTAACAAGATCCCCACGCTCTAACGGAAGCTCTCTTCTAATAACAACATCTTTAGTCGTTGAATTCCCAGTTACAATGACATTTCCAAGATAGGTCTTTACACCAACACCAAATTTTAGGTTTAATTCAATTTCATTTGTTGCAGAGTTTACATTAACAATCTTTTTAGGACGTTTTTCAGTATATGTACTGAAGTAATAGCCTCGAGTTTTTAGAGAAATCAGGGCATTCTTTAAATCCTCATCAATGTGAACAACATTAAAAGGCTTTCCTATTTTATTTTTAAGAACATCTTTAATAAAGTATCTGGCCTCTTCATCTTCAACACCCTCAATATTGATCTTACTTAATATATACTGAGAACCCTCAGAAATTGAAAAAGAGACAATTGCAGCATCTCCACCGTCGATGAAGTCGACCTTAGGCTTTTCAATATTTACGAAGATATAACCGTCTTTAACATAAATCTCTTTAATCTTCTCAGAGGCGTTTTCAAGTCCTCTTTCATGTAGATAGTCAGCCTTTAAAAGATCTGAATCAGTCTTATAGTAGACTTCATTTAGTTTTTTACTATTTTTTAAGTGATTGCCGTTAAAATTAATTTGAGCAACTTTAACCTTACGTCCTTCGTTGATAGTAAAATAGAAGTTTAGAATTTTATTTCCATTAATATCAAGTCCACGAGCTTCAGTTAGCTTAGACTTTGCGTAGTAATAACCATTCTCACGATAAAAGTTCACAATATGACGATTAAGTGAAATATCATCAAATCGTCCCTTATTATTTTGAATATACTTCTTAACGTGAGAGAGAAGATCGTTATGATTTAAACGATAGTTATTATAAAAATTAACACCGAATCGAGATCCTAGTTCAACATTGAAAATTAGCTCATAATTACCATTCTTCAAAACGTTTAACTCTTCTTTTACTCGCGATAGCCAAAAACCATCTCTTATTAATAAAGAACGATACTCTTGAAGCATTTTTTTATAATTTGTGAAATCAAGAGAACTTCCTTTAATACGATGCCAGAATTTTTCAGCTTCGATTAAGTTTACTCCAACGAGGCCATTTAATTTTATATCCTCAAGTCTCCTGATCTCATTCTTTAATAGATTTAGAGTAATCTTAATTCCTTCTTGATTTAACTCTTTAGAAATTGAACCTACTTTTGAGCCCTTTTTAAAATACTCTTTACCAATGGCCTTAAGCCCCTCTTGAGCAGACATGTCATCAAAATAGTCCCCTTCTTTCAACTTAAAATCATTTTTGATTCGTCGGTTAAGTACAGAGTCTGTCCCTTTTACGTTTATTGAAAGAATTCTAGGCTTTGTTTCGACAACAATATTTAGACGGCTCTTTTTAACTTCATAATAAAAAGTTTTGTAATATGGCTTTGTTAATTCAAATTGAATAATTCGGCTTAACTCTTCACGAGTTAATTCCTTTCCTTCATACTTTTTAAAACTTTCGATGATAAAAAGACATTCTTCGCGGCCGGTACAGTCAATATCAACATTTTTGATATGAATATTTTCAGCACCATGAACAGAACTAAATAGTAAGATGAATGTGGCAATTAATCTTAAAATGACCATTTATATTTTATGTCGGCCCCTACAGAACCGTCTGTTCCTTCTTTATTATTTGTATCATCTTCACTTTCAAAGATCCCTTCAATAGAGAGCTTATCACTTATACTGTAATCAACGTTAATCGACTGTTTATTACTTTCACTATCAAAAGTATTGGAAAACTTTAAATTGATATTGTCATTCACTTTTTTCGTAATCTGTAGCTTAGTGGCCGTCTTTACTGACTGCTCAGATTTCGTGGCCTCTTCAATAGGACTATCAGAGCTTTCAGTAAACTCTGGCAAAACGCTTAGCTTTAACCCAAGTGCAGCATCTAGGCCTTCATTAATATTTAACTGATCAACTAAAAATGTACCAATTCCGATTGTCGTTAAGTTAGTTCTTTGACTGTCTTCCAAGTTTTGAGAAAAGTCAGATGTTACTCCAAGTGTAAGTAGTGAAAAAATATTATCACGAGAAAGTGATGGGTTTGATTCTAAGTTGATTGAAATGTCGTCAACCGACCCAACAATTCCCATTTCAATATCATATTGTCCAATAGTAGAGTTTGCTAAAAGATTTAGAGTAATAGGTTCAATATTCTCTTCTTTCGTAAAGTAAACAACGCCTTCAGATAAGATAAAGTCATTACCTCTAAATTTAAACTTACTTAATCCTGGAACAATAATAAGTTGTCCCTGCATTGCTGGGTTTGTAAACTGTCCATCAATATGTAAATCCCCTGCAATCAAGAGATCCGCTAAGCGATTTCTTAGTCTAACAGTTTCCTTAATACTTAAGTCAATATCGAGATTAATTAAATCAGGGATACCTCTTTGGTTCTGGGTAATATATTTACTTAAGCTTTTATTGAACTCCGATGAAGACTTAAAGTCATTAAATTCATTTTCAATAAGCCCACCATTAACATAAACACTTCCTTTAATTAAATATGGAAAACCACGGCCACTTAAAGTTAATTTACCATCTGTGTTGATAATTGATCGCGACTCTACTTGATAGCCTACATTTGTATAATTAGAAGTTATATAAACTTCAGGCAGTGGAAAACTTGCTTTTATATATCCAGACAAGTCAAAGTCACCAGAGCCAATCTCACCACTAAGGTTATTGATTAGTATTTTTTGGTCACGATAGGCACCGACACCACTAGCATTAGAAATTTCTAAAGGAACGCTTTTAAGCTTTAGCCCAAAATTTGAAGTACTTAGGGAATGGGACAAGTCATATTTTTTACGATTTCCAACAATAATCCCCTTGCCCTTGATCGTTCCCAGAATCCTTTCGATCTCACTTGTTAAAAGCGTTAGATAACTAAGATTAATATCTAAGTCTTGAACTAGTTGGAAATTAGTATCAAAATTTCCACTCCCTACTAAATGATATGAACCACCGGAACCGCTTAATGATAAGTTAAGCTGCTTAATTTCCGATTGATCAACTTCAATCGAGGTCGGCCTTTTCAATGTTAGAGAGCGCCCATAATTACTAATATGAAATTGAGTCAAATTCATAATAGAACTTACAGGTCGATTTGGATTGAAGTCGTAAGTTAATTGCCCACTCAGCTGAACAAATCCATTCAATTCATTATTAAAAGAGTTGTGCTCAGAAATAAAAGATAGAGATGGTTTGATATCAGGCATATCGACATTGTAGTTAAGAACAACTCGCGGATGACTTTTACTAAAATCTAACTCACCATCCATATGGATATTTTGATTTAGAATATTTGTATTAAAGTTAATTACCTTATCTTTAAAACTGAACTCTAATTCCGAAGCACCAATCTCTTCATTTCCTACTTTTGTTTCAGTTAAGTATGCATTCCCTTTTCCTCTGAGAACACCATTTCTCTTTGCTTCAATACTAGCAGAGAAGTGGCCATTATAGCCTAAACCGAGATCACGATATCGATAAAAATCACCAAGCTTTATTGGAGTAGTAATAAAAGAAATTTCTTCAAATCCATTTTTAAAATTATAAATAAAGTCCGCTGATGCACTAGATCGGTTCTTTTTAACGAAAGCATCTTTGATCGATACATCATCATTTGTAACGATAAGGTTCAAAGCGATATTATCAATAGGCTCTTTGTAAACGCTCACCTTATCTGAATTAATATTCACAGAAGTGATAAAGTTTGAAAATTTACCGTTCAAATTAACATCAGCATTAAAGACACCTTCAAAAGGTGTCGTATACATTTTAATATCTTCCCAGATTGGCTTAACATTTCGTTCGAGTAGACTTAGGTCAACATTCTTTAGTCCAATATTTAATTCAACCTCTTCTTTACCTAGGTTCACATTTCCTGAGATCGTGGTTTGGCCATTAGTCTTATTTATAAGTTCGTTTACATAAATGATATTCTTATCAATTGAATACTTTAAATTTGCGCTAGATTCTTTTTCTAAGAGAAAGCCAAATACTTCAATATATTTTGCGTTTGAAGTATTTACATCAATTATAACTTCTTCTGATCCTTTAATCGTAATATCAAAGTCACCTCGACCTTTTGCAACTTGAGAAATCTGTCCACCAAGATCAAAAATACTAAAATCTCTTGCTTTAACAGTGAAGTCTACTTCACTTCCAACAACAGATCCCCAACCAACGAGCGATGAGGAATTACTTTTTGCATTAATTCCAATTCTAAAGTCATCTCCCGCAAAAATATTAAGACTTGATATGTCTACCTTCTCAAAGTTTAAAATATTATCACGTGTAGGTTTTAGTGCTAAGTTTTTGATATAAACAGGACTTCCTTCAATACTATCAACAAGGACAGCACCATTTTCATCCATGCTTAGTAGTACTTTTCCATTTGCACGTCCTTTTAAAAGAACGAAGTCATCACCCAAGAAGTATAAAATGTCATTCAAATGAAGATTATTCGTTTCAACGACAACTTTATTTTCAACTACTTTATTCTCACTAAAGTTCAATATTAGTTCATCAGAGACTTTGGCTTGGCCATTATTTATCTCACCAACAAAGTCTTTTATAATTAATTTATTATTATGGAATGAGTATTTTGTTTTAAACTTATCAAGATTTACATAATCAGAATGAATATTACTTCCATTCGAAAGCCCACTTACAAAAATATCTTTCTTACCGATAGCTCCTGTAATCGTGGCCTTTCCTTCTAGGATACCATCCATTTTTACACTATACTTCTTCTTTAAATCCTCAAAGCTATCAAAGTTTATTTTATACTCAATATCTGAATGAATCTTTTTGTTTTTAAACTCATATTTTCCAGAACCACTTATCTTAGAGTCTTTAATGAATACATAACCATTTCTGACACGAATGTTGTTTTCAACGATCTCTGCATCTAAAAATAAATTATCTACAATGGCACCTTGCCAACTAACATTTTCAATATCTAGGATTATATCGTAACTATACTCGAATGGACTTAGGGCCAAATGCTTAATTGGAATATTGAGATTACTATCAGCAATATAAAAATCAGAATTTCTAATTTCAATTTTATTAATCTTAAATGGTAATTGATTAGTTACGTTATTAAGCGTGTTAAATACACTCACTTGTGAAGTGTCATCTTCACTCTTTTCTAGTTTTTCAAGAACAATGTAACCATCGCTGAAGTTTACTGAGTTAAATCTAACATTTGATGAGAATAGACTTAGTAGTGAGAATGCTGCAGAAACATCCTTTACATGTACTTCTAACTCATCTTTGACCTTAAAGTTTACATCCTCTAGGATTGTTCGAGGAGGAAAGAATCCACCAGAAACTCTCGAGAACGAGAGAGTCATATTAGAATCAAGAATAATATTCTTATTTATATATTCTGTTAGTATTGTTGATACATATCGTGATTGAATGAAACGCCAGGCTCCAACAGCAAGAAGTCCGAATACAAGAGTGAATATGATTAGAAATTTATTAACAAATCTCATCTCTTTAACATAACCTCTACATTTCTATAACCAGGATATATACGGTTAACAATTATTGCTAAAAAGTATGCTCTCTCCTCATTACCGAGTTTTCGATAAGCAACGGCCATTTCAAATAAAGTATTGATATATTCATCTTTCGACTTACAACCATCTACCAATCTTTCTCTTAATTCAACTAATGACAGAAGCTCATCCTTTTTATTAATAGAAGTCTTATAAGCTTCAATATAGTCTCTATCTAATGTACGCTTTGTTGTAGTTTTAACAAACTCTGGAATATCGCTATAATCTTTTAGGTAGTAGTTAATAGCTCTTATCAGATCGTTATCATCACTATTTTTTCCATACTTATAGATAATAGACTTATACTCACTTGTTTCAAAAAACAAAGGAATGACTTTAAAAATTGATTCGATGAACATTAGAGGATCAATTAACTCTAAATCTCTTTCAAGTTTTTTTCTTAATGTTTCATATTGGAAATATTTTTCAGAGTTTTTAACAGTTGTAATCGTTGAAATAGAATCCGCGAAAGTCTCGTCTACTTTTTCAGTACTTAATATATTTATATATGAATCAAAATTTTCTGAGTATGAAACACTGAAATGATCTAAAATATTTTTTAATTCATTAAGGCGATTGGATTTTTTTCGTTTTAATAAATAACCTATTAGATTTTTAATTTCGACTGATAGCTTTTGTACTTTTCCTGTTGAATGAAATAATAAAATTTTTAAAATTGAATCAATATATAAATTATGACTTAGTGATGACTCTTCATTTTCAACACGATGACTTTCTAAAAACGCAATGAGTTCCTGCGTACTACCAAGTAACGTTTTGATATTAAAATTTGTATTTGTCATTGTGTTTTCTGACACATTGCCTCTGGTATAAAAATACAACTAACTATCTAATATTATTATATCAAATAATTAATTTAATTAATGTTAAGCGTACTTTTTACCACAGAAATAATTGAAATAGAGACAAGAAAAAGGCCCTAAAAAAGGGCCCTTACTATTAGAAAATTTATTTATTTACACGCTCTACGTAGTCACCAGTTCTTGTATCAATTTTCAGGATTTCACCTTCTTTGATAAATAGTGGAACGTTAACTTGAAGACCTGTTTCCATAATGGCCTTTTTTAGTCCACCTTGAGCAGTGTCACCCTTTAGTCCTGGATCAGTTTCAGTAACTGCAAGTTCAACAAAGTTTGGAAGTTCAATCGAGATTGGCTTTCCTTTATAATATAATAGTTCTACTTTAATACCTTCTTGAAGGTAATTAGCAGCATCTTCGATATACTCTGTTGCTACGTGAATTGTTTCAAAAGTTGATTGGTCCATGAAGTTAAATCCTTCAGGATCATTGTATAAGTACTCTACTTCTTTTTCGTCTAGATCTGGTTGCATTGCACCCGTTGCTACACCAGACTTGAAAGTTCTTTCGATAACTGCACCTGTTTCAAGGTTCTTAATTCTTAACTTGTAAAAAGCTGAACCTTTACCTGGGTTAGTGAAGTCACATTTAATACAAACATATGGTTTGCCATCGATTTCTAGTTTTAAACCTTTCCTAAAGTCATTTGTCGATATTTCCATAAAAACCCTTTAAATTAATTGCGATAATATTGCTAGGAAGTAACCTTTTTCTTTTAAACCTTCTATCACAGCTGATGAAGATTTTGCAGTAATTTTATTCTTTCTAAACTCCTCTCGAAGATTTGTGTTCGACAGATGTACTTCAATTACTGGACATTTCATAACGCGCAAAGCGTCTAATATAGCAATACTAGTATGAGAAAAAGCCGCTGGATTTATAATAAGTGCTTTATAACCACCCTCTGACGCAGCATGTATTTTTTCAATAATTTCTTGCTCACCATTAGATTGAAACCATTCGACATCAACATTATAACCGAGGTCTCCAAGTTTTTTGTTTGTATACGACTCGATACCGGCAAGATCTAAAGTGCCATAGATTTCGGGCTCACGCTTACCTAATAAATTTAAATTAGGTCCATTAATGACTAAGAATTTATCCATTTAAAACTTCGCTGCTTCTTTTCTTTAGATATGATTCAAATAGCTCAAAGGCCATTGATAATTTTTCTAATTCAACCTTCGGCTTTTCTTCTAGTTTCTTGGCCGTAGACTCGAATGCGGCCATAAGATCTTCACGGCCTTTGCTCTCACTTATCTCATCAAGTCCTTCAAGCTCCCTTAGCCTATCTTGAATTCTCTTATCATCCGGATTTTCAACTAATGCACTATTCAATACCTCAATAGCTTTTTGCTTGGCACCCTGTTTTAGGTAAAGATCAACTAAGGTATGACTAAAGATTTGTCCTGGTTCATCATTGCTCTTCTCTTCAACAACAGGCTCTTCTTTAATTTGCGGAACTAAACTCAACGTGCTCCAGCTTTCAATCTCGTCATCAAGATTTGAGATATCAAAAGTCTTTTGCGTTAAGTCCTCATCTTCAACACTATCAAAATTATCATACTTAACGATAAACTCAGTCGCTTCCATATCTTTAGGAGAGATAAATAGAACTCTCTTATAAGTATTTAGAGCTTCAAGAATGAGGTTTTGCTTAAAACAAGATTGAGCAAATAGTTTTAGGAACTTTATATTATCGCCATTTATAGAAAGCTGAGGCTTTAATATAGTATATGCCTCTTCAACCTCATCCTTTTCTAGTAGAAGTTGTCCATAAATAATAATTGCAGCTGAAAAATTCGGATGATGAATTAGACCTCTCTTTAATAAGGCAAGAGCTTCATCATTCATACCAACTTTGCGATATACTTCGGCAAGAGGAGCAAAGACCTTCGAACGAGGGTCTTTCTCCAATTGACTCTTATATTTTGAGATTAAATTATTATAATTTTTCATCTACAAGCTACTTGTTAAACCTGCACGTTCTTGGTTAATAACCCTTGGAGTTATGAAAATGACAAGTTCAGTCTTACTCACTTGTGGGTTATATGGAGTTCTAAATAGCCAGCCAACAATTGGTACATCTTTTAGGTAAGGCACACCAGAGTGTGATTCAAGTTTAGAATAACTATAGAGTCCACCTAAAACGATAGTTGATCCATTTTCAACCAGTACGTTTGTCTTTACCTGTCTTTTTGTTTTATCAGGTGGTGCTCCAGCTGCTGGCGCGGTACCAAATTGTTCTTTAGAAAGTTCGACAATTAGATCAATCGCACCATCATTAGCAACCTGAGGTGTAACTGCGAGACTTAACTCTGCAGTCGTCTCTTTAAACGTAATTGTTAGATCCTCACCTGTCCCTTCTCTTTCTTCAAATGAAGTTGTATCAGTTGAAACGATCTCAGCTTTCACATTATGTTTTGTTACAACTCGAGGAGAAGCAATGATCTTTCCTTTCGACTCACTTTCTAAAAGTTGTAATTGGAAATTGAGGTCAAATAAGCGGCCGAAACGAGAGATTGTTACTCCAAGTAAATTTCGTGTACTCTCTCCTGTTGTTGGAGCACTTGAAAAACTTAGCCCTGGACCTGAAATACTAGTCGAGCTTGCCGTCCCAGTTAACTCTGTCGACGTAGGGATTTGTCCAACAGGATCATAGCCAAAGTTTAAACCATTTTGAAGACCAATTTGCTTTTGATATCC
This sequence comes from Halobacteriovorax sp. HFRX-2_2, assembly GCF_043196705.1. Classification (NCBI taxonomy): domain Bacteria; kingdom Pseudomonadati; phylum Bdellovibrionota; class Bacteriovoracia; order Bacteriovoracales; family Halobacteriovoraceae; genus Halobacteriovorax; species Halobacteriovorax sp. HFRX-2_2. The sequence goes on along the minus strand of NZ_JBEBMT010000004.1, from coordinate 272,866 downwards.
TTCGTTAACTTCAACAATCTTTGATTCAATTAAAACCTGTGGAGTTTGACGATCAAGGATATCAACAATTTTTGCAATCTTTTCAGTTGTCTCTAGAGTATCATTAATAATTAAATTATTTGTTCTCTCATCAGCAATGATTGAGCCTCTTGCAGGAGTTACATAGTCCTTTAGAAGTGTCGTTAAGTCTTTTGCTTTTGAATATGAGATTGGAAGAATTTTTGTAACAAGAGGCTCCGCTACTTCTTTAATCTGAGTCGCTTCTCTCTCTTTTCTCTTCTCTTCAGTCGCTTGAGCAAGCGTCTTAATTGTTAGGATCGCACCATTCTTTTCAGCAACAAGTTTATTGATTGATAAAACGGTATCTAGTGCCTGATCCCATGGAACATTAACAAGATTAAGGGATAAAGGTTTAAGTTCTGCTACATCATTTGTCATGATGACGTTAAAACCAGAAGCATCTGCAATGAGATCAAGAATATCGTTAATCTTCATATCTTTAACATTTAGAGAGATTTTATTACCAACATATTTCTTTTGCCCAGAAAGAGTTAGGTTTTCTAGAATATCTTCCATGCTCTTAGACTTAGGCTTTAGAAGTCTTTCTGTCTTCTTTTCTTCAACAGCGGATACAACGCTATCTTGCTCTTTTGAACTAGCAAAGGCACCGTAACGATTTTCAAAAATAATGCTCGCTAAATTTCCAGATGTTTGAATTTTGGAACGTACATTATCACGTAACTGTACAACGACTCTAATATCTTGAGAACTTCCAGGTGATTTGAATGCCGAAACAAATACAACACTTCCAGAAAACTCAGATGTATCAAAGGCCCTCAAAACTCTTTGAGTTGAAACTGTATTTTCAATATCGATGATAACTTGCTTGTCTTTTACGACTTGAAACTTCTTGATCTTGAAGTCATTCTTATCAAAATTAAAATTCAAGTAACTTAAGTCATCTTTTTGTTGAAAATCAATTTTTGTTAAATTTGCAGATAGTGCAAAAAATGAGTATAGAATTGATACTGCTATGACTATTTTTTTCATTTTTACTCTTCCTAAGTAAAATTATTATATTTTTATGATATCACAATTTGAATTTTATAAAAGTATTATGCATTACTCAGATAAAGGAAGTATTGTTTCTAGATACTCTTCTTCATCATATACATTAATAATTTTCTCAACTAATACTACCCCACCAGGTAGGATTGCTTTTACTTCAACTTGATCTGGGCCTATTTTCATCCCTTCTTTTATTATGACAGCTTCAGATAATCCTTCATCGTCAACTTGTTTAATAATAGCTCTTGCATCTTTACCTAAGAATATTCCAGTAACCCTTAAACGATCGATTCTTAAGTGGTCAGTAGTGAGCTTATTTGAGAAACCAGTAAACTTCTCTCTTCTTGCTTTCTTATTACCCATTTTCTTTTTATATTTTACCTTAAATGGGTCACGGATATTGCGGCCAGAGCTTAAGTCAGATGAAACATCTCCAAATGAGAAATATGAAAATAAACAGATGAGAATTAATTTGCTAAATTTTATCATTTTCTCTTCCTAGTTCTCTTCTTAGGTGTTGGCTTTTTCTGCTTTTCACTAAGCTGCTGCTCGATTTCTTTAATACCGCGTTTTTCTCTATGGTTCTGGTTATAAATATAACTCTCAATAGTCGCATAAAGATTAATAATCTCGTATCTTGATTTATTCGTTTTTGTAATTTTACTCAGGTTTATATCTCTAACATTTAAGATTCTTTCTTGCTTAGAAATATTTTCTAATAATAGTAAAAACTGTAAATAAGTTCCTTTTCCAGAAAATGTATAATACTTCGTGATATAGAAGCCATTTTCTTCTTGGCCACTTGGATTAATTTGTACATCTTTAATTTTAAGACTCTCACCTAGCTTCTTAATAAGGTTTATACTTTCGTTATCACTTATATCTTTAGGTAAGCGTCTTTGTGTCTCTTCTAACTTTTGAGCAACAATTTCAATCTCTTCTTTCTTTTGCTCAACATCTCTCTCATAGTCTTTGAGCTTTTTAAGTTCTTTTTTCTTCTTAGCTATTCGGCCATTAATAGCGTTTAAATCAGATTGTAGAACTTCTCTTTCTGAATCAACTTGGTTATAAGCCTCGTATGCTTGAAAGGCTCCCCAAAGAATAAGTAGTAAATATAGTTTATTAATTAACGATAACATTACTAAAGATCTCCATATGATTGAACTTTTCCTTCAATCGAAAAACTCTGTAACGTTACATTTTCACCATATAATTGGTCCTGTATCTCTTTTAACTCTTTCATTCCAAAGGTCTCAGAACTAAAGCCGTTTCTTGGGATGAAATATTCAAGCTCCTTCACATTATTAATAAAATCTCCAACTGAAGAGAAAGAAATGGACTCCCCTTCTATTTTGATAACTTTCTTATCATCGATAGTCAGTGTATTGAACCAAATATCATCATTCAAAGAACCAGACAGACCTCTCAGTACTTTATATGGGTTCGATTTCTTTGACATTACCTGTGCAACAAGAGCTTCACGACTTTTAAGCTCTTCAATTCGTTTCGTAAATGCATCCATTACCTCAGTCAATGAGCCATATGAATCGACATCTTTCTTAATTTTATTATAAGTTGCTCTTTGTTGAACAATTTGATCTTGAATATCTTTATTTTGATTCTTAAAAGTAGGAACCAAATAAGACGTCATTGCATAGTACAGAGCATAAGCAATCAGGAGTGACTTCTTATTCACCTTATTAAGATCAACACCAAGTATAACTGGAAGTTCTATCGGCTTCTTTTTCTCTAATAGGTTAATTTCTATCATTTTGGAAACTCCCTAAGGGCCAATCCAAATGAGACAACACCTTCGTGGGCCATATCATTTAATTCTTCATCATCGAAATCATTTTCATTAAACTCAATTTCATTGAATGGATTTAGTACGTTTACATCAACACCAAACGAAGATCGAATCTCTTCTAATAAATTTGGTAATCGAACAGAGCCACCTGTTACAGTAATGTTTTTTAATGAGTCATCAGACGTGGCATTTATATAAAAGTCATGCGCTTTCTTTAGTTCATTAACCAGAGTTCCATTGATTTCATTAATAATCATTAAGACATCGTCTGGAACACCTCCACCAGCAGACATCTTCTTCAAGTCTTCTGCCTCTTGAAAGGTAACACCTAGCTGCCTTTGAATTTCTTCAGTAATACTAGCACCACCAATAATGATTTCCTTAACAAAAACAGGAATCCCCTTTTTGAGAACAATAAATACAGTCGCCTGTGAGCCTATATCTATTAATAAACTCGAAGGAATAAGCACCTTACTTACATCTGTACTTGTTGTTGGCTCAAAAACTTCATCATTAAAATCTTGAGTGATACTACTTTCGATATCATCATCTTCAGAAGCTAGCTCATAAATATTTGTGATCGCAATCGAACATAAGTCTACAACTTTAACTATTTTTCCTAAGGATTCAATAATTGACTTGAATGATTCGAGAACATCTTTTTTAACAGCACAAACAATAACATCGAGACCTCCCCCCATGTTTTCGCCTATGACATACCAGTCAATATTACAGTCCTCTACTGGAAATGGAAGATACTGCTCGGCTTCCCAAATAACTTGATCTTCAAGTTCTTCGTCATCACCACCAGCTAGTTGTAATTTCTTAATAACAGTATTGGGACCAGATAGGCCGAGGCAAATATAAGGTTCAGTAACCTTAGCATCTTTAAAGGCTTCTTCTAAAGCTTCTTTAAGAGCGTCCTCATCTTGAATTTCATCTTCAATAATTGCAGCTTCCGGAAGTGGAACAGATGCATACTTAACTAATTTATAAGTATCATTCTTAGTGACTATTTTAGAGACCTTTACTGAGCTTTGACCAATGTCAACACCAATAAGTTCTTTAGGAACTAAACCTAAACCTTCCCTAATTTTAAATATAACATCCTGTATATCAATATTCTTCTTCATCCGTGACCTATCAAAGTATTATTATATTATACTCTGCACAGTCCAGTCATTTCAAGAAGTTATTTAAAACAGTAATGCGCCCAGCATCATTTTAAAAACACTTGGGAAGTAAATTTGAATCACAGCAACGATGATAATAAACGGGCCAAAGGCAATTGCCTGGTCTCTTTTTATTACCTTAAACATCAACAGTGGTAACATCAGCAAACTTCCAAGAATACATGAAAAGAGCATATTGTGAATAATTCCAAGTGGCCCAAGATATATCCCCAAGACACCAAAAAGTTTTATATCACCACCACCAAGACCGATGACTCCTTTAATACGATAGAATACATAAGTAATTAAGTACGGTACCAAGAATCCGATTAAGCCTCCTAATACCCAGTGTTTCCAATGAAAGAAAAACACAACATGAATAAAGAAGATAACTCCTAGGTATACGTTGATAACATCAGGAAGTATTTGGTGTCGAATATCAATAACAAAGTGGACAAGTAAACAACAAGCAACAGTGAAAAAGAATAAATACGATGTTAATCCATGCAGACTAATATCGTTGCCAAACAACAGAAGTGAAATTGTTGCTGTTAAGAACTCTATTACGGGATATTGAAAGCTTATATTTGTTTTACAATTAGCGCATTTTCCTCTTAGGCCAATAAAGCTTAGAATTGGAATATTGTGAAACCATTTAAGTTGAAATCCACATTTTGGACAACGTGATCGATCAATAAAGAACTTTTCATTTGTTGGCAGTCTAAGAATTAAGACATTTAGAAAACTTCCAATAAGAGCACCAAAAATGAATGCATAGATTTTGAATAGAAGAATCATTAGCCTAACTCTTTATTTTTAAAAACATACGCATTTATAAGTGACAATATAATGATATAGGCAGCACCATAAGCATAACTACCAACAATATCACCTCTTGAGATTAAATCCGAATTGAAAACAAATGGCTTATAATTCAAAAGATTTAAATCAGGAAGAATCATTTTATAGGCATTGAGAATAAACTCCAACCCTTCTCTATGTTTAACAAAAGATAGCTGAGAAATGTGAGTCACGGCATGCCCTACGAAGTAGATAACAACCGTATTAATTACACTTAGTGCCCTTGAGGTAAAAAGACTAAAAAATAGTACGATTAGAAAGAGTAAGATTGACTCCATAATTCCAAGAGCCAGTGAGTTAATAATTATACTATCAACTAACCCACCACGTGCTAAATAAACAATCAGGGAAGTTGTAAATATTAAAACTGAACTAAAGACTAATAAAGCTGTAACACCAAGAATCTTTCCTAATAAAAAGCTTACTCTAGATACAGGTCGAGATAAGGTAATATAGATTGTACGTGAATCAATTTCATCTGAAATAATATTCACTCCAACGAAAATTGCTAATATATTTGCCGCAAGGGATGCACCACCTAGGCCAAAATCAATCGATACTCTAAGAACATTACCATATGAGAACTCTGAAGTTACGTAGCTCATTAAAAGGATAAATAAAGCAATCCACAGTGTTAAGTATAACACTCTACTTTTGACTATGTCTTTGAAAGTGAATTTGGCAATAGTAAATATATTATTCATTTGTTTAACCGATATACAATTTCTTCTAAAGAAGAAGTCATTCTACTAATCTTTTGAATACTAAGGTTTTGATCTAATAAGTCTTTTATTTTTTTATCTTTCTCATCTTCTTCAACTAATAATCTTTGAGAGCTGTCATGGTCTTTATAGACAATCTCAAATTGATTACTTGTGTTTTTAGCGACAAGTTCCTTGATCGGGCCATTATAAATTATTTCTCCGGCTTCAAGAACTACAACATCATCACAAACTTCTTCAACATCATTTACGATATGAGATGAAAAGAAAACACTGACACCTTCTTCATTCACTTCCTTAATAACGTCTTTGAATTCTTTGCGACCGATTGGATCTAATCCAGAAAGAGGTTCATCCAAAATAATAAGCCTTGGATTATGCAGTAGAACAGACACAAACCCCAAACGCTGTAACATACCCTTCGAGTAGCCTTTTATTTTTCGATCTAATGCAAATTTAATTTCAAGTTTGGTTGCCCATTTTTCAATATTCTTATCAACTATCTCACGAGAAACTTCTTGAAGCTCCCCACAGTAATAAAGAAACTCAAGTCCTGTTAAGTTCTGATAATAATAAGGTCTCTCTGGCATATATCCTACGAGTCTCCTAACATTATCATCTGTCCAATCGTTACCTAATATCTTCACACTACCGCTATTTGGTTTAATAAAACTTAGTATAATTTTAATCAGTGTCGTTTTACCTGCACCATTAGCCCCTAAGAAGCCAACAATTTTCCCCTCAGTGAGTTCAAAGTTGACGTTTTTTAATGCAATAAACTCTTTGGCCCAAAAGTCTTTTTTGAATGATTTAGAAATATTATGACAAACTAACATAGAAGCCTTTTTATTTTTTTTAATAATAGTATAATCAGTTATGGCCATGAAGAAAACACAACATATGAATAAATTAATGATAATTGCATTGGCGTTAGCAATAATTTCAACGAACAAGTTTCTATCATATACTAAAACAGTAAATCCTGAGTCATTCACTACACTAGATAGTAATTTTGTTAAGATATTATCTTTTGGGAATTATCGTTTTGTCTCTAGTTACTTATGGACTAAAACACTACTCGATGCTGACATTAAGCATGTTGAAAATAATGAGAAATCGTGGCTTTACTATCGTTTCAACCTAATATCGGATCTTGATCCTAACTTTTATGAAAACTATCTTCAGGGTGGAATTTATTTATCAATTATTAAGGATGATATTTATGGAGCAGAGGAAATTTTTCTAAAGGGTTTAAAGTTATTTCCCACTGATTACAAGCTTCTCTATTATACAGCGTTCAATTATCACTTTGAATTGAAAGATTATTCTAATTCATTAATTTACTACAAAAGACTTCAAGCTTTACCAGAGTCACATAGTATGAGAATCCTTCCCTACCTTATAAAACAAGCAGAAGAGAGAAATAGTCCAACTAATGTTAGACTTATCTCTTTAGAAAGAGAGTATCGTACTAGTAAAGACGAAAAAGTAAAGGCTGCAATCTTAAAGAAAATAAAAAGTATAAAAAAAGGAGAGCCATAGGCCCTCCTTCAAAATATCTAATTTAAATTTTAAATTAGTAACCTTTGTTAAGCTCTTGAAGAGACTTATTCTCATTAATCGCCCACATAGAAGCGTTACCACCAGAACCACCACTGATACCACCAGTGTTGTCAGCATCAATTGGACCAATCGCACCTGCGATAAAGTAAGCAGATTCAGCAGTTAATGTTGATAGAGTTCCATTTGTATTTAGTTGATTTTGCCACTTGTTAGAATCAATACCAGGAACAACACTAGCTAAGTCAGATGCAGCTGCTGCCACACCACCAACTCTCTTTGTTCCACCAAATTGAAATTGTCCGTTCGCACATGTACCACCGTTAAGCTCAACAACGTTATTTTCTGTCGTTGCGTCTACAGAAAATCCTGTTGCATAGAAGTTACCTGAAGTCGGTGCAACATAACCTGCATCATCAAGACATGTTCCAAATGAATCATAGTCAGATTGAAGAGCAGTCATTGCTGAATAAATAGATGATAATAAAAGTTTAGCTTCAGAAGTTTTCGTTTTTGCTTGATACTTCTTAAAGTTTGGAATTGCTACCGCAGATAGAATTCCGATGATGGCCACAACGACCATCAACTCAACCAGGGTAAACCCTTTTGAGTTCTTCAACTCGTTTGTAAAATTCATGTCTTTTCTCCTCGTTAATCTAATTTAGATAGATCAAAAAAATTTTAAGACTTGGCTAAAATTTAGATTTAGCTAGTCCTATAGCTACTTTACGGCATTTTAACTAAAAAAATTAACATTCAATAATTTCAGACACATAGCCGTTTTCCATAAATAAAATATACTAAATTATTGCCATTAATCTTTGTCAATTTAAGGGTTTATCCTCCTGCTGACATAAACATTGGCAAGTAAATTGCAATCATAACACCACCAATAATTCCACCAAGTACAACAAGAACTAAGGGTTCTAACATTTTTGTAGCAGATGTAATGGCATCATTAACTTCGTCTTCAAAAACAACAGAGATTTTCGCTAACATTTGATCAATAGAACCCGTCGACTCACCAACCTTAATCATTTGTGCAACCATCTCTGGAAAGTAATCAATCTTAGTAAGTGGTTCAGTTAAAGTTTTCCCCTCGATAACCTTTTTCCTTACTTCCTTGATATCGCCACAAATAACTGAGTTATCAATCGTTTCAACACAGATTTCTAAAGCATCAATTAGGGCCACTCCAGAACCCAATAGAGTTGCTAAAGTTCTTGAAAATTGTGCGAGACTTCCTTTGATAATAACTGTTCCAAAAGCTGGGATATTCATGGAGAACTTATCAAAAGCAACCTTTCCTTGTGGTGTTTTTACAAAGTAAGTAAAAAAGATCATGGCCGCAACGCCACCAATAATCATTTTCCCCGAATACTCACCAAAGAATTCTGATGTATCAATTACAAATTGAGTAATCCAAGGAAGCTCCTGTCCTGTATCAGAGAGCATACTAGTAAATTGTGGTACAACGTACGTAATAAGTCCCCAGACAACAAGTGCCCCAATACCTGATACGATAAGTGGATAACTCATTGCTGCCTTAATTTGTTTTTTTATTTTTTCTTGTTTCTCTAAGTGCTCGGTAAGCTTAGAAAGGATCTCATCGAGAATACCACCAACCTCTCCGGCCTTTACAAGGTTACAGTAGAGATTATCAAAGCCTTGCTGCTTACGCATACTCTCAGCAAGAGTATTCCCTTCTGCTACATCTGTTGCAATATTCTTTACTGCATTTTTGAGTGCTGGATTTTTTTCTGACTTATAAATAATTTCAAGGGCCAAAATAATCGGTACACCTGCATTGATCATAATTGATAACTGCTTAGTGAAATTCATTAATTCTGGAGCACCGAAGGCTGATCCAATACCCTTCTCAATTAACCATGCATTAATATCAAATTCTAAAATTGACGGTGGAATTATTTTACGTACACGATTACCTTGGGCGCGCAGTCTCTTCTTCGCATCCTTTTCATCGTTGGCCTGGATTTGTCCAGAGGTCTTTTTACCGTTTTTATCAAGTCCTTCCCATTTATATAGTGGCATATCTTACTCTATCGCTCCTTAATACCTAGTTGTGGACCAAGCTCTTCAGGGTTTGTTGAGTATGACATGGCCGTCTCAACATCAATTGCACCAGAATCAACATGCTTTTTAATAGATTGATTCATTGTCGTCATACCGGTCTGATCCTGACCAATTTGCATTTGTGAATAAATTTGATGCATTTTATCTTCACGAATTAAGTTTCGAATCGCAGGTGTTGGCCTTAAAATTTCAAGACAAGCAACTCGTCCAGGCTCATATGTTTTTGGTAATAGTTGTTGTGAAACAACACCTTGTAGAACAAATGAGAGCAGTGTGCGAATCTGATCTTGTTGATCCGAAGGGAAAACGTTTACGAGACGGTTAATTGTCTGCACACACGAGTTAGTGTGGAGTGTTCCAAAAACTAAGTGTCCTGTTTCTGCAACAGTTAAGGCAGCTTCAATTGTTTCCACATCCCTCATCTCACCAACAAGAACAATATCAGGATCTTGTCTTAAAAGCCCCTTAAGAGCATTTTCGAATGAGTGAGTATCACGGCCAATTTCACGTTGATTCACAATACTTGTTTTATGTGGGTGGACGAATTCGACAGGGTCTTCAAGAGTAACGATATGCGCAGGCTCCATCTCATTAAGACGATTAATAAGAGCTGCAAGAGTTGTCGATTTCCCTGAACCTGTTGGTCCCGTTACGAGGAAGAGACCATTTGAAACGTCAGTCATTTCCATAAGTACATTTGGTAGATTTAGTGCTTTGAAATCAGGAACAGCACTAGGAATTAAACGAAATACCGCTGCGACTCCACCTTTTGAGTAGAATATATTTGCCCTAAAACGAGCAAGCCCCTTAATTCCAAAAGCAAGGTCGAGTTCTAGATTTTTCTCAAATTCATTTCTTTGTTCTTCAGAAAGAATTTGATAAATAAGCGACTTACTTGAAGAAGCATCAAGAGCAGGTAGTTTTACTCTAACAATGTCACCATTAACTCTCATTGCAGGAGCAGTCCCTGGAGTTAAGTGTAAATCTGAACCGCCATTATCAACCATCAACTTAAAGAGCTGTTGGATCTTAAGGGATTCGGCACTTGTGATAGCACCTGTCTTTGTTTCCGTTTTAGTTTTTGTTTGCGTATTATCGCTACTCATCTATTTCACCTATAGAAAATATTATTATAATTTATCAACACTCGAGTTTTTTATTGCTTCAGCTAAGGTTGTGACACCTTCAGCAACTTTTGTCAGGGCCGACATTCTTAACGTCTTCATCCCATCGGCAATTGCCTGTTTTTTCAAATCATCAGAAGAGCAGTGCTTTAAAACAAGATCTCTTGCAGCTGGAGTCATTTCTAGAACTTCATAAATGGCGACACGTCCCTTGTAACCTGAACCATCACAGAACTCACAACCAGTACCGTGATAAACTTTAAGATTCTTAGCAGAATTTGGAGTTACACCACAGGCAACAATTTGATCAACTGTTACGCTCTCATCGACAGTCTTACAGTTTTCACAAATCTTACGACATAGTCTTTGTGCAACAACAACATTTAGAGCACCTGTTACAAGGAAAGGCTCTATTCCCATATTTAATAAACGAGTAACTGTTGAAGGAGCATCATTGGTGTGAAGAGTAGATAGAACCATGTGACCAGTTAGGGCCGCTTCAATGGCAATCTCACCTACTTCTTGGTCTCGAATCTCCCCAACCATGATAATGTCCGGATCCTGTCTAAGAAAGGCCTTAAGAGCTCTAGCAAAGTCCAGTCCAATATCCTTTCTAACGTTAACCTGATTGATCCCTTCTAAGTTAAATTCACAAGGGTCTTCGGCCGTCGAAATATTTTTTTCAATATTATTAAGCTCTGATAATGCAGAATAAAGAGTTGTTGTTTTCCCCGAACCAGTAGGCCCTGTAACAAGACACATTCCGTAAGGCTGTCTAATACCTTCTAAGAAAACATCAAGTTGTTTCTTTTCAAAACCTAACTTAGTCATATCTAACTGTAGATTTGATTGGTCTAGAAGTCGCATTACAACTTTTTCACCAAATAGTGTCGGTAGTGTGGAAACACGATAATCAATAGGGTTACCATCAATCTCTAGCTTAATACGTCCATCTTGTGGAATCCTTCTTTCAGAAATATCAAGTTGAGAAAGAATTTTCATTCTCGAAACTAATGGCAATAGCATTGATCGTGGTGGTGCCGCGTACTCATGGAGAGAACCATCTAATCGAAATCTAATTCTGAAATTATTTTCATAAGGCTCAACGTGAATATCGGATACCTTTTTAATATATGCTTCAGCTAGGACCTTGTTAACGTACGAAATGATATCTTCGCCAATATCTTCTTCTTTTACGTTCTCATCACCTTGTGCCTGATCACCTCTAACCTCTCTTACAGTTTCAAGAATTTCATCAATGGAGGCTTGGATATTTTGATATAGAGTTTTCCACGCAGATAAAGAAGTTAAAACAAACTCTACGTTAGACTGAATTTCTTTTTGTATTTCTGCTCTAATTTCAACAAGTGATGGATCAAAAATAGCTAATGATAAAGTTCCTGCTTGTCTCTTCAAAGGAACAATTCGAAATTTTGTGGCAACACCTTTTTTAACTAATTGTAGTGTTGAACCTGGTACACGAGTTTCTGATAAATCAACATAGGCAAGACCACTTTGTTCTGCAATGGCCTTTGCAAATTTAATATCATCAAAGAAATTAAACTTTAATAGATCTAACTCTGACACAACACCAGGGTTCTTATTTGCAGCTAATGGTACTAAATCTTTTCGTGGTACCATACCGGTTTTTGAAATGACTTCTAGAAATTCTTTTCTTATCACCTTACGTTATCCTAATATTAGTTTCTTTAAATATTGAATACTTAGACACTCTAACTATTTACTATTTATTTACTATTATAACGTAAAGTTCCAAAATTTTTTTGCTGCTACTGCTTGTAGGTAAAGAAGTTCACTTCCATCTACATAAGTGAGTTTATTACTCAGAAAAGACTGATGATATTCATGAGAATAGTTCATATCCCAAAAAATAGAGTTTTTTGATAGTACAGAATCAAACTGAAATTGACGTGCACAACAATTGATAATCAATGTCTTATCAAGATTAACAAAGGAATCATATTTAATAGAATTTAGATCACCATTCTTTCTTCTAGAGAATTGGTGATAATTGATATTTAGCTCTTTAAATAAAATTTTGAACATATTTGTCATAGCGCCATCACCAAGCATGACGATATCTTTTTGTTCATACGAGTTTTTCAAAATGATTTCTTTAGCGGCCAAGTAGTCAGTATTTGTGCCAAAAAATTGTGTTCCATCATATTTAATGCAATTGATTGCACCAATTTCCTTTACAGTATCCTCTAATAAAACATCATTTAGAAAGTGCTTCTTATAAGGAGCTGTAATTGAAAGTCCTTGAAGATTAGAAAAGATCTCTTTTAATTTAGGAATATTTTTTTCATCATCAATATCCAAAAGAGTGTATTCAACTTGGCCATCAAAGAGTTCATCATATATATCAGGCGATTTTGAATGTTGAATATTCTTTCCTAAAAGACCTAGCTTAAGCATTAAAATATTCTCGCGTCTTTTTCACATCTAATTTAATTTGTTCAATGAGCTCATTTACTGATGAGAATTTCTTTTCATCCCTTAATCTTTTAATGAACGATACTTCTAGTTCATTTCCGTAAATATCATTATCAAAGTCTAAGATATGTGTTTCAACGAAAACATTATTTCCATCAGTGAAGGTAGGATTATGACCGATATTTGTAACGGAGTACCATGTAGATTCCCCAAACTTAGTTTTCGTAATATAGACACCATTTTTAGGATAACGACGATAACGATCGAGGGCCAAGTTAGCTGTCGGAATTCCAATCTGACGACCACGGCCAGCACCTTTTATAACACGTCCCCTAATAAAATAGTTTCGTCCTAGATACTTTCCAACACTTTCAACGTCTCCATTTGCCAGAGATTCGCGTACAACTGTACTAGAAACTTTATCACCTTCAACATCGTAAGAGCAAAGCACATTCACTTCTGTCGATTTTGATGAACAAAAACTTTTAACAAACTCATGATTCCCTTTCTTTTGCGCACCAAAAGCGAAGTCATGCCCAAGATAAATTCTTTTAGGTTCTATATAATTAAAGATATATTCATTTAAGAATACTTCTGGTTCTTTCATCGATAGATCACGATTAAATTCGATCTCTAATAGGTAATCAATATTTTGATGAGAAAGAAGCTCTCTTCTTTCTTCATAACTATTAATTAGGTAGTGCTCTTTTGGATTTAGGATTTCAATAGGATGTGGAGTAAATGTTATCACGACTAGTTTTAAATCAGCATCGCGGCATTCATTATAAATCTGATTAATAATTTTCTGATGGCCACGATGAACACCGTCAAAGTTACCAATAGTAACAGCAAAATTATCACACTCTATTTCGTTTAGGCTTTTAATTATTTTCATATTCTGCTCTAGCTAGTTCTTGCCAGTATTCTTTCTTATACTTAAGAGGCAACTTAGCGCCTTTGTACTCATTTTTTCCAGCATTATCGACAAGATCGAAAAAGTATTTTCTAGCTTCATCTGAAACTCTCATTCCCTTAATACGATCATTTAAGCTATCACCGTGTACACTTGGTGTAAATATTGTGATGTAATGAAAAATATTTGAATAATTAAATTCATTTTTAAGATTCTTAAAAGGATCTCTATCAAAGAATCTAATATAAGGAAATGCCGTAATCACTAGAATCAAAATTATGATTCCCGCTAGCGAATAATTAATAATATCCCATAAGCTTCTCTTATTAGAGACAACAAATACTGGTGCCATAATATTTTCTGCCAGTATCGTTTTCTGGACTTCAGGCATTGTAACCTGCTTATTTTTAACAACTTCTTTTGTCTCACTCGATGCAATATTTGAAGCCGCACTTCCTGAACCAATAATGACAAGTGGATCAACAACTAGCTCTGTCGTTTCAAACTGGCCAGAAGCTGGATCAAATGTCGATAATTCAATTTTTCTCTGTGAAACAAATTCTGCTCTTTTTGCTAAGAAAGTATAATCAAATACCTTATTCTTTATAAGTGGAGTTTGTTCAACCATTTCCGCTCTTGTTTCGAAAACTTCGAATGCATCAGAATTAATTAAAGTAGGTGCATCAAATTTCTCAAGCGCACCATCTCCGCGAACCTCTAAACGGGCCTCTAATACGTCATTAACAACAATTTTACTTTTATTAAGACTTAAGTTGAAAGTGTGTTTACCAACAAGTCCCGTAAAAGACTTAGGCATATTCTCCATAGGAATCTGAAGGGCCTTTATTTTAACTCGCTCACTTCTAATTGTTTTCGACTTATAAGTTGCTGAGCTAAATGAAAATGACATTCCGAATGCATTTCCACGTCTATTCTTATAGTCTGGGTGTTGAAATCGGACTTCGATAGGATCAATAGAAAGATTTCCTGGCTTTTCAGGATAGAGTACACTTTTATAAACAGGAATACGTTTGTAGACATCTCCCTGAACACTTACTCTCTCAACATTTGTACGAGGTAACTCAAAACGTTTTAAGAAATTCTTTTGTACTGGAAATTTAACAAACTCAGGATTAGTTATTTCACCCTTAAAATATACATAGTAGACAAGATCAATCTTCTCTCCAACATATGCCTGAGTTTTATCCACTTCTGCGCGTATAAAGTAATCCTGAAGTCTTGCCCTTTGACTAAGAATACGAACTGTTAAAGAACGGTGCTTAATAACTTCATTTCCAAAATCAACTTTAATATCTCTAACTACAGCACTTCCCTTTTTTAATGCTCTAAGTTCATAGACATAATTATAGACTTTTTTCTGAATCATTTTACCGCCAGCAAAATACCCTTTCACCATCAGTCGACTTGCATCATTTGTGTTATCAGAGACTATTTCAGCATTATTAAGCTTGAAGCTTACATAAGGTTCCGTTTCACCCTGATACTCGAAATTGATTATTAATTTAAACGAATCCTCTAACGCGACCTCAGATGAGCTTACTTTTGCAGTTATCGTTTGAGCGATAGAAGAAAATGTTAATAGAATTAAAATTATATACTTAAACATTACCAATCCTTACGATTATTATTTCCATCTGAAGTTGTGTCGATAAATTTCTTCTGCAGTTGCGAATCATCATTCATAATCTGCTTAAAGACTCCATTTGC
>NZ_JBEBMT010000004.1:232875-257263 GCF_043196705.1 Halobacteriovorax sp. HFRX-2_2 | reverse complement strand
TCTCATGCGCTTTTTCTTCTTGGCCTGATCTTCTAAATCCTTCCACTGCTGTTGCTGAGTTTTTTGCTTTTTCTTATTCTTTTCATCTTTATCATTATTGTTTTCAGACTTATTTTGGTCTTTCTTTTTATTACCTTTATCAGATTTGTTTTGATCTTTTTTCTTATCTTCTTGACCCTTTTGCCCTTGGTCTTTCTGATCTTGCTTGTCGTCTTTATTTTGTTGACCATCTTTCTTTTGCTGTTTTTGGTCTTGGTTTTTATTATCCTTATTATCTTTATTTTCTTTATTGTCTTTGTTTTCTTCTTGTTTCTTCTTATCTTGTTCTTGCTTTTTCTTATCTTGCTTCTGCTTTTGAAGAGCAAATTTGATTTGCTTCTTAATTGCTTCTGCAAGCTCTTCATTATCTGCATTTTGCTCTAAGATATACTTATAAAGATTAACGGAATCGACAAATTGATTATTTTTCAAGAGTGCAGTTGCATAATTAAAGAGGTCTGTTGGAGCCTCATCTTCATAATTATTCAATGTTTCATTATAGATATCGGCAGCTTGCTTTTGCCCATCCTTCTGCTTCAAAAATAATTCAGCTAGTTTTAACTTCTCATCTTTTGAAATATTACCTGCACGCATTTTATCAACTAGCATCTCTTGCATTGGATCGACTTCTGCTTCTTCTTGAGCATAGCTATTCTCAACTGGAAGAATAAATAGAGAAAATAAAATAAGCATGACAACCGGCTTAAATGTTTTAAAACGTCCAAAGAACACTGATAGAATGTAAAAGATAATACTTGTCACGATGAGCCAATACCCTAGAACCGGTCTTGATCTCAATGTTCCCTTAGTGAAGGAATTCAAATGAATATCCTTAAAGAATCCAAGAATCTCTTGTGTTGGTAAGCTATAAGATTCCACAAACCATACTTTTGCGTATTTAGATTTATTTACGAGATCTTCAAAAAATTGCTTATTTAGTTTAGAGACGATTTCGACGCCATTGAATTTTTTATAACCAAAGAAATTACCACGCTTTCCACGCATAGGAATTTTTCCACCTTCCTCAGTACCAACCCCAACGATTGCCAAGCTAATTTCACCAGGAATATCAACTTCAATATTAGAGTGCTCTTCACCATCTGTGATTAAAAGAATATTTCCTTTTGTAAATCCGTCACTTGTCTTAAAGAATTGGAACGCCTCTTTTAAAGCAAGACTAACATTTGACCCTCCTTCCGGAGCAGCACTTAACATTGTTCCCAAGCGTGACTCAAGAATATCGACATCATCTGTAAATGGAACGATCTTACGTTGTATATCAGAGAAAATGCTTAAGGCAACCTGATGGCCATAAGCATTTTTAACAAAGTGCTTTGCAATAATAGCTGCTTTAGAAATTCGATTAGGTCTAATATCTTCAACTAACATACTTAAAGAATTATCAATTAAGATTAGTGTTCTCTGGTTAGGAATATTAGATTCAACAAGCTCTTCAGGGCCACGAAGATCTCCAAGAGAAAACGCAAAACCAAAGAAGGCCAGAGTATAGCATAACATTGACAGCTTACTTATTGGCCTAGAATTAAAATTCCAAACCTGTTTAACAATTTTGAAAAAGCGTTTTCTTAGTATGAACAAAAGTGTGATAAATATAGCAACCGCTACAATAGAAATGATCAATAGCTTCGTATTAACAAAATCCATTATGCAACTTCCCTTAAGTATAAACGACGAGTACCTTCAACCAACATTAAGAGTAAAACACCTGCGAGTAAAAACTTATAATAATCTTCTTGATAAATAATACGTCCTTTAATCTCAAGTCCTTTTCTTTCAAGTTTATTAATCTCAGAAAGAACTTCATTTAAAGAGTCGTTATCAGAGGCAACAAAGTCTTTTCCTCCTGATAATTCTGCAATCTTTTGAAGAGTTTCAAAGTCCATACTTGCACCAGGCATATTCTGGTATCTCTTTCTTCCAAAAGCATCTCGACCGATCGGTAATTTTGCATCTGGGTCACCACCAATACCAATCGTATAGATCTTTATTCCTAACTCTTTTGCTTTCTCTGCAGCTTGCATAGGAGACATTAGACCTGCGTTCGCACTACCATCAGTTAGTAAAATGATTGATTTATTTTCAGCAACACTCGTTTCTGACCTTGCCAAGGCCAATCCAAGAGCATCGCCAATATTTGTACCAGAACCGAGAAAGCCAATATTAATCTGCTCAACTGATTGCTCTACTAGCTTTAAATCTGTTGTTACTGGAATTAGTGTAAACACCTTATCTCCAAACATGATGATACCAATTCGATCAACAGGAGATAGTTCAACAAATTTTCTTATCTGACTTTTCGCAGCTTCTAATCGATTTGGAGGAAAGTCTTCGGCCAACATCGATCTTGAAACATCAACAACAAAATAAATATCATTAATTTCTTTTTTTACATTGCTCTTGCCCATAGGAGTCTTTGGCCCCATTAGGGCAAAGCTGATAAGGGCCCATGATGCAAGAGAGACTAGAAATAGAAGCCCTCTTAACATAGACGGCCTAGTCTTTAGGCTATATCGCGGAGGAAGGATTAATTCCCCTTTTTTGAAGATTGCAAAAAAATCGATGCACCAAAATAGAAATCCTATAACACCGACAATGAATAAGTATTTGTTGTGAAAGATATAATTACTTAACAATGATATTCTCCTTGGCACGATTATGGAGATCAGAAATTGTTAAATCATCATCATGTGTCCAACTTCTCTTATACTGAAGCTCATTTATCTTATTTAAGTAGTCCTTAAACACCTCTGCGTTTTCAAATATTTCTTCATAATTTATTTTTTTCGAATAGATACCCTCATGTTTTTCACGAGTATCAGCATCTCTAAATTGGTCAATCTTTTCGGCCCAAGCCTTTTTAGCATTTTGCTTCTTATTAAATATTTGAAAGCCATAAAATGAAGCCAGCATTACAACAAGTAGCACCACTATATATATGACATACTCAATAATGGACCTTTCTTCTTCTAACTTTTTATCAAAAACAATGAAGTCTTGCTGTGCAACCGCTGTGTCTTGAAAGTTGATACCAGAAAATGAAACACCAAGGGCCATTCCTCGATAATCCCATATTTTTGGAAACGAATTCTTTGGTGTTGCAACGAGAACACCACTAGCTTCCACGATATAGTATTGCGGATTAGTTTTTAAGAAATATTGTTTATTAACTTTTGATATCTTAACAATATCAGCAAAGTCCCGTGACATTAAATTATTCTTAAGATCTTCATCAATTACATCTGTAATGGGATAAATTGTAAGCTTGAAGTCGCGAATTTCACCAACACTCCAAACTTTCTCATCACCTTCAAGGCTCAGCTCTATCTTTGTATCAAGTGCTCTCGTATTAAATGAGAAAGATATTAGAATTATTGCAAGAAATGAATAAAAGGAATGCAATTTCATTATAACATCTCCTTAACAAAATCTTCCAAGTAGCGATCCCCTACATTGATATCTTTTAATCTAAAACCAAAATCCAATGGTTCAACTTTACCCTTAAGTCTGGCATCGACTTTTCCGCTTCCTTTCCCCGCAATACGTCCAATTACAGAGAAGCGAAATTCATTAGAAGTATCGAGCGGACAAAGTAATCTAAAGGCGTGTACATGTTTTCGGGCCGTGAGTCTTTTTAAAGTTTCTGGTGATAAGAATTCATAGAAATCACTAAGGATAACAACTTCTCTTTTCTTATAAAACTCTCTTACTAGCTCAGCATCAAATTTATCAAAATTACGCTCTTTTTGAGATACAAGATATTCAGTATCAATTTCACCGGCCTTATTAATGACGCTAGACTTCCTTAGGGCATCAACAAATGCGACAAGTCCAGCTTCTCCTCTTTTCTTTTGAACTCTTACAACTCGATCATTCAAACAGATAATAGTTTCTATATAATCATGAGTTTTTTCAGAGAGTAAATAAAGCAACGAGATAATTTCAAAGGCAGCAGCTAGTTTTGACTTACCATTGTGTCCAATAACCATACCTGGACTACAATCAAGTAAAATTGTAATCTCCACATTTCTTTCTTCTTCGAAAGTTTTAATATATGGAGTATTCGTTTTAGCAACCATTTTCCAGTCAATAAAACGAACATCATCACCATGAACATACACCTGATGTTCCTTAAACTTTAACCCCGTACCTCTAAAGTGAGATTTAAGCATACCAATAGAAAATGAGTTTGCTCTTTTGAACAAACTATTTTTCATATTTTGAACAATTTGATGTACTTCAAGTGTTTTCATATTAAATCATTTTCTGAGCAATCTTAACTGCTAAGTCCCTTGGGTTTATACCATCAATAGATGCCTCATAAGTTAAAATAATTCTGTGCCCTAAAACAGATGCCACAACTTTCATCACATCATCTGGTGTAACATAATCACGTTGGGCCATAAATGCGTTAAAGCGTCCTAGTTTCTGTAACCAGATAGCAGCACGTGGTGAAGCACCAGCTTGAACAAGTCCCTTGAAGTCAGGTGAAAAGTGTTTATCTCCTGGCCTTGTTGCTCTTACTATCTTAATGATCAAGTCCTTCATTTTATCATCAACATAAACCTTATCAATCTCTTCACGAATAGAAAGAATGTCATCTGTTGAAAGTATAGAGCTTAAGTCCTGCTTAATATTTTCTAAATCAAGAATTGATTTTTCAGCTTCAAAATCAGGATAATTAACACTTACTTTCATCATAAATCGATCAAGCTGTGCTTCTGGAAGCGGGTATGTTCCTTCTTGTTCAATAGGGTTTTGTGTAGCAAGTACAACAAATGGACTTGATAGTTTATGTGTCGAATCACCGATCGTTACTTGCTTTTCGGCCATTGCCTCTAGCAGTGCAGATTGTACCTTGGCCGGCGATCTATTAATTTCATCGGCAAGTAAAAGTTGTGTAAAGATTGGTCCAAACTTCGTCGAAAATTCTTCCTTTTGCTGTGAATAAACCATTGTCCCAACAAGATCAGACGGAAGTAGGTCTGGCGTAAACTGAACTCTTTTAAATGTTAAGTCACAAAGCTTACTCATTGTTGATACAGATAATGTTTTACCTAAACCAGGCATACCTTCAATAAGAAGATGTCCTTCACAGACTAATGCAGCAATAATACTATCTAGCATTTCATCTTGGCCGTAGACAATTCTCTTGGCCCTATCTAAAACACTATTAACCTTCTGTCTTGAATTATCAGTCATTTCTTTCCACCTTATAAGCTAAATATTTTATATAATTTGATTTTGAATCTAGTCGACTAATAGGATGATCCAGTCCCTGTATACCAGTATCGATTAACCTAATTGTAAGATTATTCTTTAGAGCACTCTTAGCAACACATTGATCTAATTCATTCATCGAGATATTTTGTGTACATGATGCTGCGGCAAGAATTCCACCCTTATTAATCATCTTAAAAATACGGGTATATAGTTTTTCGTAGCCACTAATCGCGGCCTTCTTATCTTTATAACTTTTACTAAATGCAGGAGGATCACATACGATTACATCATAGCTTGTACCTTCACTTACTTTTTCATCTAAAAACTTAAAGACATCCTTACGCGTAAAAATACCACGATTGCTAAAGTTATTTAGCTCAACATGATTGCCAACCACTTCTGCCATATTTGCTTGGTCGACAAACTCAACCTGCTCCACACCTGCACGTAAGATATGCAGTCCCCACGACCCCACATAAGTAAATAGATCAAGTCCTTTTTTATAACTTTGCCCTGTTCGCTTTATTAGTTCTTCAAACTTTCTTCGATTTTCACGGTGATCATAATAGTATCCCACCTTTTGCATCATCTCTCTTTTGATCTGATACTTAAAACCAGTTTCTTCAATTTCGATCAGCTCAGGTAATTCATCACTTTCAAAAACAGGAAGTTCTTCGATGTCACGATACTTCTTATTATCGAGAAGTATCACTTCCTTATCGAGAAGCTTTTGCAAATGTGCTTTTATTTCACTTCGAAAAGTGTCCATTCCCGCTGTATTAATTTGTAGAATGACACAGTTTCTGTAACCATCAAGAATCAGTCCAGGGAGTCCGTCTTCATCACCATAAATCAAACGAGCATCTTGTCCATAACCTATTTCAGAGCGGTAGTTTATTGCATCTTCGATAGCTTTTGCCACATACTCCCAAGGCTCTAACGATGATTTAAATATTGCAATATTCTTTTTTCGTGTTGAGTTTGGATTAACAAATCCAATATACTTATCTTTTAAATGACTAAAGCTACACCACTCACCAGGACGATGTGAACGGAGTGAATCGTCAATATCATTTTCAGATAAATGAATAACTTTACTTTCAAAGTGAAGTCTAACTTTTTTATTAATTTCTATTTGTCTCATTTATAGGCCTATAATCTTTTTGGCTTGCCCAGTATTGATTTGATAGTTTTGAATTTTCAAATCTAGTTTACCTAGCTCAACCTTCTTATCCCCTGTCACAACATATGACACAGCTTCGATATTACTTGGTAATCCGAAAGTTCCAAATTTATCATATTCGATCTCAATCTCTTTAATAACAGAAGAGGCTCCCCTTCCTTCTGAAATAGATATCTGAGAGATTACACTCTTTCCTTTTGCCCATGATTTCTTAGAGTAAGAAAATGATGTTTTTGTATGTAGTTGTGGACTACTTGATTCGATCTCTTTAATTTGTCCGCTCGAGTATAGCTCAATACTTAAATCAAGTAATTCTGCCTTGTCTTTAACTCTAATATAACGACTATTGTTTTTTGGATCTTTCTTAAACGCACTCTGCTCAAGAGGAGTTGTTAGGTTTTTTGCTAACACCAATTCTACATACGGCTTAACTTTTGCAATTAACGTTTGCTTAAGTAAATCAAAGCCTTTCTCCGGCAGCCCCTCGACTCTAATTCTAATATTATTAGGGTAAACCCAGTAGACACGATAGTAGATATCATCGGGCTCTAAGGCCGTGTTTGACCTTACGTATTTTTCTAAGTTTGGCTCACGGATATCAAAGAATAGGTCCTGTATCTGTCCTTCTAATGGAGTATACGTTCTTAACTTGTGATCGTTAAAGATACTACTATTGTTAGAAAAAACAGATGAAACAGAGAGTAATAAAACAACAATTAGAGATAAGTTAAATTTCAGCATAATATGTCCTTTTAACTTATTTTAAAAGGGACATAGACCATTACCAACTAGTTGAAATTATTTCCTTCCAATTGACTTTAGGGAGAATCAAATGCTTCTCTTTCTTATAAATAACTTTACCTGCTGCGCCCTTTACTCCCTTAAGGTTTTCTACTTGAGTAAAAATAACAGGTATTTGATCTGCACTAAACTCACTATAATCGGCCAATATTGATGCTACGACACTGTATTTATCGAAATCGAAGCCCTCTAAGTTTTTTGCAATAACGTGAGCACTCTTATCTCCATCAAGGTGAAACCAAATATCTCCTTTAGTCGACCATTTGCTTCGGATATAGTCATTTCCTTTTGTGTTTAGGCCAACTGCAATTGAAATATCATTCCATTTGAAAATAGAGTGATCATCCGACTTATTAACTTCAGTACTTTTTTGTGCAACTTTTTTCCAAACAGGTACATTTATTTTTTCTTTAACAAATACGACTTTCTTAGACTCGATTTCTTTAATAACATCCGCAAGACGCTTTTCTAGAAATTCTTCACCCTTTCTAAGTTTCTTTATCTTCGTGAAAATTACGTTCTTCTTTTGATAATAATTAAGGCCATAATCAAATTTTGCCTTAAGACTCTTATATTTGAATACGTGTTCACTTAGGTCCAATTCGTCATTGATTAACTTATTTTCTAACTCATGTCTGACTTGGCAATTTTCTAAATCTTTTTCAATAAACTTCTTTTTTCGCATTAACTTCTTATTATAAGTCGTCTCAGCTTTTTTATTAAATACTTCAGCTTCATCTAATATGAGCTTCTTCTCATTGATGTCTTTCTTATCTAATTGTTTACGTCCAAGTTCGTTGAAAATATCAAAGCAGTCTTCAAACTCAAATAATTGCTTCTTATTTGATTGCCACGGAGAAAAATGTAACTTCTTCCCTTCATTGAAGTACACATACGAGAAAAAGAGCTGACGGCCTTTCCAAAAAAGTAAGAGGTTACTCTTGTCATAAAACTTAAAGTTTAAACATTTATCTTTTGTGTCGACTTCAATTTCACTTAAGCGTGAATTCCTAATATTAGATCTTAAAAACTCTAAGAATTGATCTCGAGTTATTCGATACTCAGAAGGTATACTTGGAATTGAATCCCAAATTCCACAATGTTCTCCACCTCTACCTAGTGTGATACAAAGGTTTTTACCTCTAAGCCTCAACTGTAGTAGGACAAGCTTTCCAGAGGAAAAGATTTTTTGAATTTTTGGGTTTGTCGACACCCCATTTTCAAATAATTGCGCATTAATTTTATCGACATTTCGCCCTAGCTCTGAGAAATTTAAATTCATGAATAATCCAACAATTTTGTCACAAACACTGAGTAATATTGACTGGAGCAAGATTGCTTCTGAAATTATCACCCATGCAAGGTTTCAAGTTAATAAGAATATTATAGAACATAACCCAAAGATATTCGAATCTGAACAACTAGACGAACATTTTTATGACTTAAATGAGATTATTAAGAAAATTGACGAAACTGGTAATCTTGGTGATTTCTTCTTTAGCAACTTGAGAGATAGTGATGAAAATCACAATGCCTTAAATTATATTGCAAAAGGTGGCGTTGCAACACTGGACCAGCTAAATTTTTTAGCTAATACCATTGAGAATCTTTTTTCAACTAAACGTGTATTAAATTTTGGTAATTACCGAGTTTTCTTAGATGAATTAGTTAATAAAACACAGAGACTTAAGCAAAAGTTCATTAATCCATTTCGTAAATTTGTGGATGCTGATGGAAGTGTTCACTTAGAAAAGCACCCTGTTATTGCTCCTTTAATTCAAGAGCAAATAAGTCTTGAGAGAAGAATTCGTGAAACGATTAACTTTATTTTAAAAGATGAAGATATTTCAAAACGCCTTCAAATGGATACCTTTGATATTATCAATGAAAGATTTGTCATACCTATTAGAAGTGATTCCTATCGAAGTGATCTAGGTAGCATTGTTGCGAGATCATCAACTGGTAACACTCTCTTTGTAGAACCAGTTGCGACAAGAAAAATGTCTAATGAGCTAATTGAGATTAATTCAAAAATTGATTACGCAATTTCTCAGATTTGCAAAGGTTATTGCGACCTGATCAATAATGATCTGCCGACAATGCGTGCTGTTTACTCATTCTTTATCGAACTAGACTATACATATACATTAGCTAGTTATTCACATACTAAGGATTTCTGCTACCCAGAAGTTAGCCAAGATGGAACGACTAACTTAGTGGACTTCTATCATCCCCTTATTGAAAGCTGTGTTCGAAATACGATCGAAGTTGAAAGTAAGATGAGAGGAATTATCATCTCAGGGCCCAACACGGGGGGGAAAACTGTTTCCATTAAAAGTATTGTTATTGCGCACCTCTTTTTAAAGCTTGGATTATTTATTCCAGCGCAAAAAGCGAAGCTACAGTACAAAAGCGATGTCTTTTATTTTGATAGTGACTATCAAGACTTAGAAATGGGACTCAGTTCATTTGCCGGTGAAGTTCAAGTTATTCTATCAATGCTTGAAAATATCCAAAATGATTCACTTATTGCAGCAGATGAAATCTTTAATTCGACATCATCAGATGAAGCATCATCTCTGGCCTACTCAATTATTAACTATGTCACTAAAGAGCTAGGCTGTGACGTTTTAATTTCAACTCACCATCAGTTGTTAAAAACAAAGATCCAAGAGAGCAAGGAGTTTATCTCTGCTCATGTAGGCTATGACTTTGATAATAACACTCCTACTTATAAGCTAATTATTGGAACTCCAGGTTCATCAATGGCCCTGGAAATCTTTAATCGTTTAAGTAAGAAGCATAATATACCTGCCTTCATATTAGATGATGCAAAGAAGATGCTTGATACAAAATATGTTACCTATGAAAGGCTTTTACAAGATCTTTCAAAGAAACAAGAAAGAATCAATAAAACACTTAAAGAAAATATACAACTTAACCACGAGCTTAAAAATCAAAAGAAATCTCAAGAAGGTATTCTATTTCTCGAGAAACAAAGAGCTTTTGACCAATATGAGAAAGAGATTAAAAAGATTATCAAAGGGCTTAATGATGTCAAAACCAAAAGTCTAAGTAATGAGATCTCTTCACTAAATAAGCAGTATGAAAGGCTAAAACCAAGTCAAGTTGAGAAGCCAAAAGAAGAAAGACAAGTTGCCACAGAGATTAAAGTAGGTTCACGCTATTTTTGTGATCGCCTAAACTCGACTTGTGTTGTCTCAGAGATTAAAGGCAAGAATTGTGTTGTCGAAGTAAATGGTAAGAAAATTTCTGTACCAAAAGCATCACTCTTTGATCAACAAGGTATTAATAATAAAAAGCCTCAAAAGGCCAAGAAAGTTGAAATTAATGTTTTTAAAACGATCAACTACACGACCGAAGTTAATTGCCGTGGTATGCGCTTAAGTGAATTTCAACAAAAAGTCTTCTCTTGTATCGATGATCTAAGAATGGGCCATATTCCATATTTAATTATTGTTCACGGACATGGTGATGGAACCTTAAAGAAATGGCTTAGGAATGAGCTCAGAAGACAGCGAGATTTAAGTTGGTCACCGGATGAAGGAAATGATGGGGCGACACGTATTGATCTTACTCAATCGACTTAAAGATACGTTCTGACTTTATATTCATCTGCCCAGTGTAGCTATCTTGCATCATTGAAAACCAGACAAAAAATGCACGGCCTCTAATATTCTCGAATGGGACAAAACCCCATGCTCGCGAATCAGAAGAGTTATCGCGGTTATCACCCATAACAAAGTAGTGACCTTCAGGAATTTTTGTCAGTGGATAATTAAGCTTATAGATATTATCCATATCTTTTTTCACAACAAATTTTTTGTCCTTCATTGTTGTTTCAAGATAGTCGTAATTATCATTATATTTAGTTGCTATAAGCTTTTCAGCTATTTCCTTACCATTAATATAAATCTTCTTATTCTTAATCTCTATGCTTTCACCAGGTAGGCCAATAACTCGCTTAATATAATTAATTTTTGGATCATTCGGATACTTGAAAACGATAATATCCCCACGCTCAACATCATTTGTTCTTAGCAAATAGAAAGGATTTGAATTAACACCACCTAAGGCAATATCCGAGAAAGGAAGCTTGAGGCCATAGCTAAATTTTTCGACAAGAATAAAATCCCCTATCTCCAAAGTTGGAATCATTGACCCAGACGGAATTCGGTAAGGCTCATAGAAAGAAGATCTGAAAGTGAGAAGAAATAAGATAATTAAAAATGAATCACGGCACATCCTAAGAAAGCTTTTCTTACGACTTGCTATTTTCTCTTCTAATATATCACTCACTTAATTCCTCGGTAGTATTTTGAAATAATCTCTTGTGCCAACTTAGTTGATTTAACATACCATTTTTCGTAGTTGATAATCATAATACACACAGAGATACCCTTATCGTCTAAATTCTTTTTAGGTTTAGCATAAGAAGTAAACCAATCCCTTTTACCGAATGGAAAGCCACCAGTAATTGAACCTGTTTTACCACCAATCTCAAGCTTATTAGAGATACGTCGGCTCATATATCTTCTAAATGTTCTTCTGGCCGTACCACGCTTAATCGTCCCCTGCATTAACTCAGAGAGCTCCTTTGCTGTCTCTAGACCAATGACTTGTTCTTTGCGAACTTCATTTTCCCAAACCTTCTGGTTTTGTTCATCAACAAGATCAGTTGCGAGGCGAGGGTATTGAAGAACTCCCCCATTGGCCACAACACTAGATAAAACTGCACAGTGAACAGGTGAAATTTGTGTACGTTTATTAAAGCCTGAAGCGATCTCGGCCATGGCATAGTCTGTTTGTGGTATTTCAAAAGTAGACTTAGCTAAATCAATCTCTTCCATTAAGCTATCATTAAAACCAAGTCTTTTGGCCATATCCTCTAGCTCTTCTGGAGTTGTATTATTAATTGCGGCCTTCCCAAAGATAACATTATTAGAATAGGCAAAGGCCTTATCAAATGATGTCGTTCTCTGCCAGCGAGATTTCTTATTTTTTAGCTGATACTTGTAAAGAGTCGTTCCACGCCCGCGATACTTAAACTTGTCGTGAATATCAAAATCTTCATTATTAATTAAATCAGCACTCGTTACAATTTTAAATACACTTGCAGCAGGATGTGTTCCAGTAAATGGAAGAAGGTAGTCAAAAACCTTTCCTTGACGTGTGAATCCAATACTAACAAGGAGATTACCGTTATTGTTATCCATAACAACGACTGCTGCCTTGTCTGGACGATAGTAGCGAAGACGCTTTCTTACAAAGCTTTCTAACTTAGGATCTGTTGAATAATTTACCTTATAAGATTTTGAATTATGCGAAATCGTTTGCTTGAATGGAGTTTTAGGATCTAAAAGTTGGCTCGAAAGGTAGTGCCTCAATTGTTGATTATCGATGACACTTGCCTTTGGCTGAACTTCTATTTTCTTTTGCTCGTCTTTTCCAACTAAAAAATATCCTATTAAGGCGAGCGGAGCTAAAACTAATAAATACTTATACAAAAACCTATACTTGAACACCTTTATAGCCCTTACCAATCACAAAGAATTCCTTACTAACCGAACGAGTTGATTTCGGCTTAAGGAAATGGAATTCTTTAAAAATACTTCTTTGTGATTTTAGAAAGACTTGTGCCTCATGGCCATCAAATACTTTAATAACGAAGTTTCCATCTTTTCTTAAGAAGACATCTAAATGTGCAAAAACTTGTTCAATTAAATTTAAACTTCTAAGTTGATCAACAGAGCGAACACCCGTTGTATTAGGGGCCATATCAGAAATAACGACATCAAATTTACGATCAAAATCAAGTTCTTCAACTGTCGTTACATCGAAAATAGACTTCTCAAATAACCTGACGTTCTTAACTCCTAAAAGCTTCTTATTGACTGGCTTAATATCAATACCTACCGCAAAACCCTCAGGCCCTATCTTCTTGCTTGTATACTGCATCCAAGAACCAGGGAAGTAGCCAAGATCGAGTACATTATTACCCTTTTCGATAACCTTATACTTCTTATCAATCTCTTCTAACTTGTAAATAGAGCGGGCCAGGAAGTTTTCTTTCTTGGCCTTATTGTAATAATAATCTTTAACTTTAAACGTCATTAACTAAACCTTATATGTAATATTAGACTAACATTATTCAAAAAACTGAAAAAGTCGATTTTTGTAAGTACACGACATTTTTCTTACATCTGAGCTCGAAAAAAAAATTTCTTTTGTGAAAAAACTTATTGACTCAGGTTTTTTACTAACATTATTAACAGAGTTATCCACACTTGACCATAATGCTTGGTTATTTTTCATTAAATTAACTTTTACTAATGAAATGCCTTATTTTCAACACTTTACCCTTCATGTTGCGATGTGATGACAGGTTTTGACAGGTTGCAAGTAAACTTACCAACAAAAAATACCAACTTATCCACATATGCACATTTCAAAGTGCTTTTAAAGCTTGTCAATAATATTTTTCGATTAAATGAAGTAAGATTTTGGGGGATGAATTTCCCTTATGCTCAAAGCACAATAATAGTTATTTCAATAAGGTAGAAGAGAATTACTCGGAAGTAACCATAAATTCTAATTCATCACTACTTGCCAAAATTGCACCATACTCTTCCCCGTCATCATATGTAAATGAACTAGCAATCAGCTTGATACTACTATCAGCTGGATCGACAAATACAAATGGATGGGAAGTGGCTGCGTCTTTGCGCATTTTGTACGAATCAGAAAACTCTTCAAACAATTGTCTTGTTATATGAGACTTAAACAGATGAAACTCCCTTTCATCGTTAACGTTAATTTAATTATAGTTTAAATCTCATATAAATAAATAAATTTAAGTCCTAGGGTTTTAGTCAATTGCTCCAATCGTTCTAAGTAGGATCTTAACTCGGCCCTCAAAGTGTGAGTCTAGCAGACAAATAATAATATAGACTGCATAGATCATATTCCTAGAGCTTCTAAGGCCTCTAATCTTTTGGAAGATCACTTCAATAAGCAGGACACTAAAGAAAGCTAAGAGCCATAGTATTGAGAAGTCCTGAAAGGTTCTCGAGCTAAATAGCAGATCAATTAAAAGTAAGCAGAGAATTGAGATTGCGACCTTAATTGAAGAGTCATGTGAGATATTTAGAATCTTATGCTTTTCACTGCGAGTTTGGGCAAGAATCTTATACATAAAAATAACAAGGCCAAAGAACGAAAGCACAAAGAACGACTTACGTGAAACGAGTCTCGATATTTCTGAAGAAATAATATTTACACTCTCAATCATTCCGATCGAGATCGTGCTAGTAGATAAGAAGAAAAGAGATATCGATAAGAAAACTCCAAGTAACGTGTACTTAAAAAACTGTCTCTTATACCAAGCTGTTTCTTCTTTAAAAAAGACGAAATGGATCAATAGTAGCTGAACTACTAACAGGATAATATTGGACTTATCAATAACTGTCCCCCACGCACCTAAAAGGCCAATAAAAAGCCCTGAGCGGTACGTAGAGCTCTTTGTCGACCAAAGAGTAGACCATACCCATACTACTGAGAAAGTCGTTAAAAGGGTAAAACCGTAATTATTAGCTAGTATCTTTGAAAATGACCACGAGGAAACTAAAGCAAAGACACCTAGTAGTGACAATCTTCTTGAAACAAAATTTCGAAGAAGCGCATAGAATGTCATTAGGAATAACGACATCGTCACATAGTAGAAGTGAATCGACCAAGAGAGGTTTAAGAGCTTTGGATACTTACTAAATGGAATATAGTTAATTGATATAAAATTCCAGAATGCTCCAGACACTCTTTCACTTGGATCAAAGAATAGTCTTAAAGAACTAGTTGAAAACAAGTTCGGTAGTTGTGGTAATGAAGTAAAGAACATGACGACTGTTAAGAAGAGTACCGTTTTTTCAAACTTATCAAGATAGCGATACTCGTGAAAGTTCGTTGATACAGACTCTTTAATAATCTTTCCTCTTGTTGGCCAAGAGTAAAACAGCCCCATTACAATCCACGTCACCCAGAAAATATTATAACTCCACTTATGTGGCAGCAGGCTTAGAAGATTGAAGTATATCGCCATGAAGAACATCCCCATGAAAAGTCGATACACGACTCTATCGATTGATGAGTTTACTTTAAAATAGATCTTTAATCGGTGATCAATTTCTTTTCCAAGTAAGAACCACTGGGAAACAATAAACATTGAAAAGAAGATCATTGCGATGATTTGCCAAATCGGTGCGAGATTAACTTCTTTTTGTAGGTAGATTGGTAATAATAAGAATGTAAAATATGTAACTAGTCGAAATAACAAGAATTTTGTCTTTTCAATGTAAATATCCGACTTTTTTTCTAAAGTTTTCACAATAATACCCGATAAATTTAGTACAAAATCCCAATCCCAAAAAAATTACTTTCTCGAAAAGTACCCGCCCACAAGGCGGGTTTTTTATTTTCAGGGATTTACCCATTATAGCCCCTAAAACATCAAATGACGAAGGGGCCCTGCCTAGAAAATTATTCCACTAATGATGCGACGGAAAAAAAACCTCAAGTGTGATAAAATCTGAGTTGGAGACAAGTGTGAAAAGGATTTTCACATTTAAAATCAGGAGGATTTTTGTCGATAGCAATGGGCTCCATTAACACAGGACTTCCTAAGGATATTGTTCAGCAAATTATGAAGGCGGAACGTATTCCAATCCAAAATATGGAAGTACGTAAGGGTAAAGTCGCTGACAAGAAAGCTCTTGTTCAGGAACTTACATCCCTTGTTGAAGGAATGCGCGGAACCCTCCTCCAAAACGGTAGTGCTAGATCACTTAGAGAACTGAGTGTCATTGGTAATGATGATATCGTTGGAATCACAGCAGACAAAAACGTTGCGGAACCTGCAACATACCAATTTGAAGTAAAACAACTTGCGCAAAAATCATCGGCCATGACAAGTGGCTTTGCCGATCCTGAAGAAAGTTATATCGGCGTAGGCTTTATTCAATACTCACTACCAAGCGGTGATACAAAAGAAATATATATCGATGCAGATAATGCATCTCTAAAATCAGTCGCCAAGCTAATTAATAGGGATGAGGAATCAGGACTTAGGGCCAGTGTTATTAATGATGGCTCAGAGTCAGATACACCTTGGCGTCTTATCCTCTCACTTAAAGACACAGGCGATATTAATAAAGCAGACTTCCCAAACTTCTACTTCGTAGATGGTGAACAAGATTTTTATATAGAGTTTGAAAGAGAAGCCCAAGATGCAGTTGTTGCACTTGATGGCTTTGAAATTGAACTACCAGAGAATAAAGCTGCTGAGCTAATTCCAGGTGTAACGCTAGATCTTAAGAAAGCGAAGCCAGGTGATGAATTCACAATCAACATTAGTGAAGATGCTGGGAAAATTGGAGAAAAAGTTAAGTCACTAATTGATCAAATAAATGGTGTCTTCACTTTTATTAAGCAACAAAACACAATGGATGAAACAACAGATACATCAAGAACACTTGGTGGGGATATCCTCCTACAGTCCATTGAATCAAGATTAAGAAATGCCATATTTAAAGATATTCCACTAAAAGATGGTAGCACTTCTCGTATTGGAGAACTAGGTATTCAGTTTACAAGAGAAGGTTTACTTGAGTTTGATCAAAAGAAATTTCAAACCGTGATGGAAAAAGATTATGACCATATTGCTGAAGTACTAACTGGTCGATATGAAGACGGAACAAAAACTAATGGGTTCATCGACAACCTTAAGGAGACTGTTGGGCAACTTCTTCAGTTTCCAAACGGACTACTCTCTTCAAGAAAGAGATCACTAGAAAATAATATTGAAACAATTGATAGAAGGATTGCTCAAAGAGAGAACATGCTTCAACAAAAAGAGAAGAACTTAAAAGATAAATTTTCACGCTTAGAAGGAACCATGTCTAGGATTCGCTCTCAAGGTGCTGGCCTTGGCGGACCTCAGCCAATGGGGTAATTAAGGAGAAGTAAATGAGTTACGGTTTAGGAGCCTACAAACAAACATCTGTTAAAACAGCGAGTAAAGAACAAATCTTACTTATGCTTTATCAAGCTGCAATTAAGAACTGTAAAAGGTCAATTGAAGCTATCGAAAAGAAAGATATTGCAGGTAAAGGACAATATATAGGAAAGCTTCAAGATATTATTATTGAACTTAATAGCAGTCTAGATTTTGAAGTTGGTGGAGATGTAGCAAAAGAGCTTTCTTCATTATATGACTTTATGCTGTTTTCAAGTACACAAGCAAATATCAAGATTGATAAAGAGCCATTAAAAGGGGTACTAGAAGTCCTAACGACTCTTTATGAAGGATGGCAAGAAGCTGTTAAACAATTAAGAGTTGAGCAGAAGGCCAAATAATGGCGAGCATGGAGATCTTTGACAAGATCACTAGACATCTTGACCTCATGGGACTTCTTGTTAACTCAACGAAGTCCATGATTACTTCATGTCATAATGGCCGTTATGACCTAGTCGAACATATTTCAGAGAATAGAGAAAGATTGATTAATATCATTCGCCTACTCCAAGATGAGATAGAAAGTGAGTTACAAAATAATAAGGCCGTTTATCCACAGGAAGATATGGATATCTTCAAGGCATGGATTGGTGATGTTACAGAACTAGTTCAACAAAACCAAAGACTCGATGAGGAGTGCTTAAACCTCTTAGCTGAAGCAAAAGAGTCAACTACTAAAGAGATCTCAACAGTATTCAAAAAGCGTCAACAATTCCAGGGATACAACCTGAACAATGTAAAGAACAGGTAATACTAGACCAGTTTGCCCCCTTAATCGAAATTATAGTATAATGTGGTGGAGCTCTAGGATAGAGCTTCACTTATATAAAAGACCATTGGGCCTTAGGACGAGGAAATTATGGAATTAGTAAAAGAATCAGCACAAGCAATTCCTGCGAAATCACTTTCTTTTTTAGATATTCATTCTTATGAGATTAAGCAATCTCGTAGTAATTTGAAAGTACCCGTTATTAACGGAGTACATCTTCATTCGAATTATCATCCAGCAAAAGAAGCTAAGAAGTTAATCGCCAACATTGAGCATCAGCTTAAAGAAAATAAGAATTTATTAATATTAGGTTTAGGATTTGCCTACCATGTTTATGAAGCCTGTAAACTTTTGGAAACTTACCATGGTCAAGATTACAAAGTTATTGTGATTGAACCCAATGAACAAACGTATACAGAGTGTATCAAAAATAACCTTTTCCCTAATAAGAATATTGAAGTCTATGCGACAGATTATGTTGCTAGTATTTACAAAGAAAAGAATGTTGCTTCATTTCTATCACAGAGGCCAACAATTCTTACCCATGCACCATCTTTTTCACTCTA
Source organism: Halobacteriovorax sp. HFRX-2_2 (assembly GCF_043196705.1). Taxonomy (NCBI): domain Bacteria; kingdom Pseudomonadati; phylum Bdellovibrionota; class Bacteriovoracia; order Bacteriovoracales; family Halobacteriovoraceae; genus Halobacteriovorax; species Halobacteriovorax sp. HFRX-2_2. The sequence continues at coordinate 238,577 of NZ_JBEBMT010000004.1, read as the reverse complement.
CAATACTTTCTATAAAGCATTCTTAGACTTTGAAGCAAGTATCAAGATTAGTGACTGCATTGAGCATATCAAGTCGAGTGAACTTAAATCTCTTTTATACAACGCTGATCAAGATAAGAGTATTGATCAACATATTGAAAGTGCAATTTATCAAACTAACCAATTTAAAAATAAAAATGATTTTTTACTCCTAGCATTTGATGCAGTTATCAAGCAAGGATAAGAGGAATAGATGAAAGATATACTTATTATCAATTTCAAAAGACATGGTGACATTTTTCAAATGGGAAGACTTATTTCTTCTATCAAGAACAACAACCCTGATGCAAACGTCACTGTTTTAATTAATAAAGAATTTGAAAAATCAGCGGAACTTCTTAACGGTGTAAAGAATATTATTACCTTAGATAGAAAGAAGATTGTAAGTTACAAGAAGAATAAAATCTATTCAAATGGCTTTGCTCTTGATGAATTTGGAAAAACAATTAAAGAGATCAACAAAAGTTGGAACTTAGTAATTAACTACTCTAACGACCGTATCTCAACAAGCCTTGCATCATACCTAAACAAAGAATTCAAAGGTATTCAGTTCGATTTAAATTGCAATGTTAAGTACTCAAATGAATGGGCCGTCGTTTTCAACGATGTTTTAACGCAACAAAAATATGCACCACTCAACTTTAATGACTGTTATCACAAGATGGTGGGAATTGAAGAAAATAATTCATTCAACGCTCTACATGTATCAAATGAATACAATAAGGTTTGTCACCAAAACTTTTTAAAGATGAGAAAGGCAGAAGGAAAAGTTGATCCTAAACTAGTTGCAGTTCAACTTACTGCCTCAAACATTAATAAAATGATTGAGAGACAAGAGCTAATCAACTTAATAAATAAACTAAATAATAAAGAAGATACTATTCCACTACTCGTTATTGCACCAACGTCTGATGAGAGATCATATGCGAATAAGATCAACTCTGAATTGGAGCAAAAGGCCGTTACAATTGAAGCTCAATTCAGTGCTCTACCTTCAGTGTTAATTAATTGTGACCTTTTAATTACGCCAGATACGGCCATCAAGCATATGGCCGACATCTTAGATGTTCCAACAATTGAGCTTTCAATGGGACCATCTCCATTTTTAAAGCAAGGATCAACTAATCAAGAGAGTATCATTATCACGCCAAGAGTGAAGGATCGTGACTTTGCTTATGGCCCAAGTGCACATACAGAGAAGCAAGTTAGAAATAATGAAATTATCAAATCAGATGATATCATTTACACACTAGATAAATTCTTTCTAAACAAAGATGTTCAGAAGCTAGAAAACTCTGATATTTCAATCTATCAAGTTAGACAAGATGAACTAGGTGCATTCTATAAGAATATAGAAGGCCGTATGGATACTGAAATTGAACTAGAAAGGTATCTTTCAAGAGACTTCTTGTATCGAAAAATCGAAAGAAAATCATTATCAGGACATGGAATTGTCGAAAGTGACTTAAATTTTACTTCAAGCTGGCTAGAGCAAGCACAGGGGGAGCTAATCAACTCTTCAAGACATGTATTAGCAGCAATCAAAGCAACACTGGCACAAGATACAGTGAAGCTACAACAAAAACTAACAGAAATAACTTCATACATGGGACACACATCTGATTACTGTGCACTACCATTCTTATTTTATAGAGCAAAAATTAATAATATCGAGAACCCGACTTTACCTGAAGTTGAGCATATTTTAATCGCATTAAAAAATGACTTACAAATACAATTTGAACAAATCAAAGAGGTTTCAAATCTAATCAGAGAAAGTCGCAGTAGATTACGTCAAGAATCTACAAAGGAATTATTAAATGAATCAAGATCGTAACACTTTAAAGACAGAATTCTTTAAGGAACTTGAAAGAATACAAGAGAAACAAGTTAAAAGAGAAAACTTGAGTGAAGATGATATGTCATTTTTATATCTATGCTCTGTTTTAGAAGAGGAATAGGAGAAATCTATGAACGCCTTAAAAAATGAAGCAGATACAAAGAAGACTATTGCTATAATTCAAACGACAAGAATTGGTGACCTTCTTCAAACATCTCATGCGGTTAAGCTACTTAGAGAGAATCATCCCGACTATAGGATTATCTTAGTTGCTCGCAAAAAATTCGCATCACCGATTATGTTCTTACTAGAGAAAGTTTTTGATGAAGTTATTTCTATTGAGCACAAATCAGCAATGGTAGGCGCTGAAAATGTTAGAGAGGCCCTATCAAATCTTAAAAAACAACTCAAACAAATCAATGACCAAAACATTGAAGTTTCGATAAACCTCGCATTCTCAAAGTCTGCGACCTATCTTCATTCATTAATAGATTCAAAGAATAAAGTCGGCCCTCACTTTAATGAGCTTCACGAAAGAGTCATTACAGATAGATGGTCACAGTATCTTTACTCAACTGTTATGAGAGGAGATTTAAATCCTTATAATTTAGTGGATCTATTCTCATCGATTATTGGCACAACAAAGAAGCTTACCCACTTAAGCAACAAAGAGTTTTCAAATGAAAAGAAAACCAATTTATTAATTCATCCATTTGCCTCTAATGAAAAAAAAATGTGGAAGGCAAATCGCTGGGTTGAGGTAATTTACCAAACACTTAAAAAGAACGATCAAGTTAAGGTTTATATTTGTGGCGCCAACCAAGATCAGAAATCAACGGATGAAATTTTAAATTCAGAACTCATTAGGCCATATAAGAACAGGATTGAAGCCTGGATTGGATTAGACCTAAAAGAGCTATATTCTAAAGTTGATAATTCTTTTCTATTTGTTGGCCATGACTCAATGATTGGAAACTTACTAAGCTTCAAAAACATAAAGACATTAACAATTTCTCTAGGAACAGTTAGGCCTCATGAAACAACGCCATACGCCCTGGATAATTATAATCTAGCTCCAAAGACCGAGTGTGCACCTTGCTTCCCAAAGGATGAATGTAAGGACTACAAATGTCACAATGATGTTCCGTACAACATCACTCATCAGTGTATTGGACAATTATTAAACAACAATAGAATTAATATCGAGGAACTTAACAACTCATGTTCTTCTTTATCTCTTAGTAGAGTAAAGCTTTACCAATCAGACATGCTTGATAACGGCGATTTAGTCATCAATGAATTACTACATAAGGAACAAGATGCAAAAGAAGTTATGCGAAATTTCTATCACATTGCGTGGACTAGCATTTTTACTGAAGTTAACACTAGCATGGATATCCCTTCTTTTAATCTTCAAGCTAAAGCACAACTAAGTTCACATATCAAAGGAATCGAGACTCTTTACGAATTATCAGAATTTGGAAAGAAATACTCAAGATATATTATCGAAGAGATTAGCAAGAACACTCCTAGCTTAGAAGAAATTAAAAAGTTCTCGGCAAAGCTAGATGAAATTGATCGTTTAAGCGATCTTGTCGCAACTTCATATCCCCTACTATCTCCAGTAATTGATTTTGCAAAAGTTGCTAAGAACAACCTACAAGGAAGTAATCTCGTTAATTTATCAGAGGCAGCATTCTACACATATAATGAAATTTCACTTATGTGCAGTGTCCTCTACGAGTTCTTCGAAAAATGCTCACTCATTAACAAGGCCAAGCAAGAGGCAAGGGAAAATATATGATCACTTTAGAACTAGGAAACGATAGCTTTTCTCTGGATGGAAATTCAATTTCCCTGAGACAGGCCATCACAGCAATCGAAACAGATGGTATTTCGACAAATGAATCAATCACAGGTGTCGTCATTGAAGGCAAGACGTTTCCAATAAATGAAGTTGGTGAATTGTTAGACTACACACTAGAAGAGTTAGGATACCCAAGCCTACAAATTAAAAATTCATATGAATTAGCTTTTGAAGCACTCGAAGATTGTAATCGATATATTAGCGAGTTAATTGATAAGATCTTAATTACTACAGATGAATTCAATAAAGGTAATATCGATCAGGCCAATCTCTTCTTTGCCGATCTAATTGAGCTACTCGATCTTTACGTTCACTTAATCACAAGAATTCATGCGACTGCAAGAAAGGCTAACAAAGAATATTTTGCAGATAAAGAAGTTATTAAGAATCTGGAAATCCACCTATTTTCAGTGATTAAAGCACTAATACCAGCTCGTGAAAACAATGATATTGTGATGCTTTCTGACTTGCTAGAGTATGAACTAATAGATAATCTTAAACAGTGGAAAATCAAAGCAATACCACTCATTCAAGAGTCGAAAATAAATTTCTAAATATCTATACTGATAAGGCTGTCTTGGAGTCTATCCTTCAAGACAGTCATTTTAATACGACTTCAAAAAAAAACTCACAACTACAAATCACAAAAATCAATAACTCAGAAATTGAATTAAAACTTAATAGTAAGAAATTCGTTCTATTAAATTCGCAAGATTTCATACTCGATAACCTTCGTGATTCCAAAGAGCTTATTTCACAAATTGATAAAGAGTATCAATTTAAAAAGAAAGATAATATTCGTTCATTTCTTAAATATTTAACGACCGCAGAAGGTCTAAACGGCTTTAGTTCAACACAGATGTTGATCCATCAAAAAGGTACAACCAATATTTATTCAATCACCTACAAGAATGATGAATATTATGAAACCTATCAAGAGCCTACCTTTTTCAATACCCTCTTTGCCAAAGTGAGAAAGAGTAAAAATAAATCCTTTGATCAAAAGGAATTACTAAATAAAGACATTCAACTTGATGGACACTTCTTGGCCAAAGAGCTTTCTTTTCGTGATTACAACTTAATAATACTTTTATCACGTAACGATCTATTCCCTATTGCTGAAACGGATCGATCTATCTTTAATGACCTTATTATCAAATCTATTCCCAAGCTATTTAATATTATTACAATTGAGAGTAGTAGACAGTCTAAATTAGAAAGTGATCGCATCTTATCAAACTTCCCTATCGACTCATTCATAATCGAAGAGGACGATGTTAAGATTAATCAAATTGGAATTGAAGACCACCAACAAGATACAAGCTCCCTGCACCATGAAAGGATCTTGCTTATGGGTGAACTATTAAACACCTTGAGACACGAGCTTAGTAATCCCCTTTTTGGAATCGATCTGTCACATAATTTACTTATTGATCAAACGAGTGATTTTGACGTCAAGGATACACTCTCTCATATTTCAAATAGTGTGAAACGATCACAAGCAATTATTCAAGAGTTTTCAAACCTCTATAAAGACGACGAAGAATTCACTTCAATTTCTTTAAAGAATTTAATTTCGGAAACTATAATTTTAACTAAATCTGAATCGCGTTCTCACAAGGTAAATTTCAATATGGAAAATGATATTGAAATCATGTCGAATGGAACGCTACTAAGCCAAGTAATATTTAATCTACTTATCAACAGCTCCCAGGCCCTAAGTGAGAATAAAGTAGAAAATTCAAAAATAGATATACTCGTTAGCGAGTCACCAAAACATATTCTTATCGATATAATAGATAATGGACCTGGAGTACCTGATTCTTTAAAGAATAATATCTTTAATCCATTCTTTACAACAAAAGAGACGGGAACAGGACTCGGCCTAGCAATTTGTAAAAATTTAACAAAGAAAATTAATAGTGATATTTCACTAGTTAATAGCAATGAAGGAGC
>NZ_JBEBMT010000004.1:127175-232778 GCF_043196705.1 Halobacteriovorax sp. HFRX-2_2 | reverse complement strand
GCACTTTCAAATAAGCGTCCCTAAGGTACACAATGAAGATTCTAGTCGTTGAAGATGAGCTACTAATTCAAAAAACTATTGTCACATTACTAAAGCGAAAAGGCGTAGATGTAATGTCTACAGCAAGTGGGAAAGAGGCAATTGAGCTTATCAAAGCAAATAATTATGATCGAATTATTTGCGATTTAATGCTTCAAGATATTACTGGTTTTGATATAATAGAAGAATCCAAAACAAAGTATAATGAAGCTGAAATATCAAACATCTTCTACATAATTACAGCTTACAGCTCAGAACAAATTGTAGAACGTGCTTCACTATATGGATGTAAGGTAATTCAAAAACCTTTTGATGATATCAATAACTTTATCAATGAAGTTACAGTAGAGGAATAAATGGCATTAGCAAACAAAGTAGCAATTATCTTAAAGCCTAAAGTAGTTTCAGAGTTTACGACAGTATTACCAAATCTAACTAATTGGCTTAAGAGAAGAAAAGTTGATGTATTCTTCGAAAAATCACAAGAAGCAAGAATCTTAAAAATCTTTAAAAATTGTAAGTCTGAAGATTTCAACTTCATTAATAGAGACGAGATTTCTAACAAATGCAAAATCCTTATCACTCTTGGTGGCGATGGTACTCTTATTGGAGCAGCAAGAACTAAAGATATAAAAAAGTTAAATATTTTTGGTATTAACATGGGAAATCTAGGTTTTATTGCTGAGTTTGCTAAACATGACTTCTACGACGGGCTTGAGATGGCCCTTAAAGGAAAGCTCAAAACTCGAAAAGTCCAAATGTATCAAGCTGAGATTACAAGACCAGGACAAAAGAAAATAAAACTTAACTTTTTAAATGATGCCGTGATTACAAAATCAGGTATTTCGCGAATGTTTAATCTCGAACTAGAAGCCAATGGTGAAAGTATTTATAACTTGGCCGGTGATGGCCTCATCGTCAGTACACCAATTGGATCAACAGCATACTCCTTAGCAGCAAATGGACCAATTTTACATCCTAGCGTAAAGGGTGTTGTCCTCACACCAATTTGCCCACATGCCCTCACACATAGGCCAATGGTACTTCCTGACAATGAAACCTTAAGTATTATAATTCCACGAGGACAAGAAGATATCTACTTAACGATTGATGGCCAAAAAGAATTTAAGCTAGAACCAAAAGATGAAATTCAAATAAAGAAGTCTAGAAGCAGTCATGTAAACTTCTATATTAATGAAGAAAGAAATTACTTTAGAACGTTAAAAGAGAAATTTAAATACGGCCGCCGCTAATTTTAATCGAGATTCTTAAATTGGTAACTTTCATTAATCATCAGATACTTATTTGAAGCAGGAACAAAGCCACAATTATAATATGAAAAGCTATCAGATTTAAACTCATCTTGATAATGACTGTGTCCGCATATAATGACATCGACATTATATTCATTTGAGGCAATTTGAGCACTCTTTCTAAATTTATCTCGAATACTTCCATTAAGTTGAGTCTGGCCATACCTTTTTTCATTTCGCTGTCGACTTTTATGAGATAGATAATCCCCAATTGCTTTCACAATTTTATAATTAAAAACATACTTAGAAATAAGGGCCAAAGGATAACTTCTTATAAAACCACGCCAAACCTGATAACTAAAGTTCTCGATTTCTATCTCGTCACCATGACAAAAAAGAACTTTTTGATCATTAATTATTTCAACAAATGGTTTCGTCTTTACGATAATTCCATTATCTGTAAGTAAGTCTTCAATATGAAAATCATGATTACCTTGAATATAGTAGACTGGTATACCAAGAGCAGTAATTTCTCTTATACGATTAAAGAACCAATCATATTGTTCTTCGTATTCCTGATAACTTCCAACCATTAAATCAAATATATCTCCAAGAAGATAAATACGATCATTTTCATTAAAGTTAATAGCGAGAAAATTTTTAAGATATTCAGAATTTTTTTGATCCCATTTCACATGGACATCAGATATCACATAACTGCTCATAGAATTATCATATCGGAATAGCAAAGATAATCAAAGAAGATCTTTCATTAGTTTGTCGCATCCACTTTGTAACTTCTTAACATGCTTACGATATTCTGGGTTATTTTCAATGGCCACTGCTATACGATAAGCACCATATGGGAACCTCGATATCTGGTATGGTTTTATCTTCTTCTTATTAACAACACTTCCTTTTACATGAATTTTTTCATTTGCAAATACAACTTCAAAATTTAGAACTTCATTCTTACTACTAAAGAGCTGTTCATATTGAGAAGCTCCTAAGACAAAGGAGACCCCACCTTCACTGATATCAAAAATCTCATATTTCAAATTTTGAAAACAGCTATAGAGTGGAATGAGTGGTTCAAAACGCTCATGCTCTCTTCTTTCTAATCTCTTCTCTTTTATTGGAAATGAGATTTCGAGACTATTGCCATGAGAGGCATTTAGCTCGCTGATAAAGATTAACTGTAAATCGGGAATATAGAATTTAAGAAGTCCTGGTCCTCGTACGAAGTGGGCCAAGCTATCTCTTAGGCCATCTTCGATAGTTAGAAAGATCTGTTTAGAAAAGGCATTGAGACTTTTAATTTTGGCCGGAAGCCTAACAATATTTTGATCAATAACATCCCAGATAATGACTTCACTGCCTTCTTTGATGGACTCAATAATATCTTGTTCAAACTTCTTCGTGCTCATCTAATTCTCAATTCCTATCTTTCGACTCCCAACTTAAAAATGCGGTCTCGATTCTCTCCTGCACGAGACCGCTTTAATTATTTAAGAAAGGAGTGGGGGTGTGTCCCCCATTTTTATTAACCTACTAATCTAAGAGCAGCTGAATTGATATTATTAGCTTGCGCTAATGATGCAATCCCTGCTTGCTTAGCAATATTAGAAGAAGCAAGTTGCGATGACTCATAGGCCACGTCTGCATCTTCAATAACTGATCTAGAAGCATCTAGATTCGTCGCCTGAATCTCAAGGTTGTTTACAGAAGACTGTAGTCTTGACTGAACAGCACCAAGATTCGCTCTTTGCTCAGATAGACTTGAAATCGCCTCATCGACATTTTCCATCGATGATCTAGCATCATCTTTAGAGGCAACACTTAAGCCTGAAATATTAAGTGCTGATGTCGTTGCATTAGTTTGTGACGGGTCATATTGAATTTGTCCCTCTTCACCTGCAAAAGTACCAACTTGAATATCCATCTCTGATCCCGATCCATTAAGTAATGAAATCGAACCAAATTTCGTCGACTCTGCAATACGGTCAACTTCTTTAGTTAGCTGTTGATATTCTTTATCTAGAAAGCCACGCTCAGTATCACCAATCGTATCCGATGCTGCCTGAACTGATAGCTCTCGCAATCTTACTAAAATATTACCTGTTTCATTCATGGCCCCCTCTGCGGTTTGCACCATCGAGATACCATCATTTGCGTTTCGAGAAGCCTGACGTAAACCCTTGACCTGTGCTTCCATATTCTTAGCAATCGCTAAACCGGCAGCATCGTCAGCGGACTTATTAATCCTCTTACCACTCGATAATTTCTCCAAGGCCTCCCCTGAGGCTTTCCCTGTCTGTTTAATGTTTTTCTGCACCATTTGCGCAGCTGTATTAGTTGCAATACGTAAACCCATTTTTTTCTCCTTTCCTCACGTCCTACTAAAAATAGCTTTCAGACAAAATTAGTGTTCACAAATACCTGTTCGTTACACTCGGTTAAATACTTTAGTGAATCCCTCAAATAATTGAAAAAAAGTGGGCAAATTAATATAAATTCATATAGTTAGAGCTTGAGGTATCAATAATAAGTACTTAAAAAGTGGATAAAAATCGACATTATTTTTTGCCACTAATAAATGATTAGGATCATATTTTGAAATAGATTTTATGAATATAATTAGGACTGAGCGATTCTCTCTCCTGAGTTTCTGCTCTTTCAAGATTCTAGTGGGCCACGTGAAAGCGTGGTCTATTAATTTAAGCTTTAATTTTTTACTATAGAAAAGAATAAGGGCCTTCCGAAGAAGGCCCTTACTTTTAGATGTTGCTTTCGATTTAGATTTTTACTTAACCGATCAGTCTTAGTGCAGATTGGCTCGAAGCATTTGCTTGCGAGAGAACAGAAGTTGCAGAACTAGTAAGGATATTTGCCTTAGCTAAGTTTGCAGACTCTGCTGCTACATCTGTATCTCTGATTCGTGAATTAGCGGCACTCATATTTTCATTAGAGATTTCTAGGTTATTAATTGTAGACTGTAGTCTATTTTGTAATGCCCCTAGTTCCGCACGTCCACCAGATACTGATGTCATGGCCTTATCGATAGCTTCAAGGTTAGTTTGAGCGTCACCTTTTGTCGCAACAGATAGTCCACTAATACCTAGGTCTTCTGTTTTAACTGATACTGCTGATGGCTTAAAAGCAATTCTGTCATTTGTCTCATCATTATTAAGACCAATTTGGAATTCCTTATCTTCACCTTCACCGTTAATTAGTGACGTTCCGTTAAACTCAACTGATTCTGCAATTCTATCAACTTCTTTTGTTAGTTGTTGGAATTCTTTATCAGTAAATTCACGTTCAGTATCACCAATTGTATCCGATGCAGACTGTACTGAAAGTTCTCTTAGACGAACTAAAATATTTGATACTTCGTTCATCCCACCTTCAGCGATCTGAATCATCGAGATACCGTCACCAGCGTTTCTTGCTGCTTGTTGAGTACCTCTAATATTCGCTCTTAACTTTTCAGATATCGCAAGTCCTGCAGCATCGTCACTGGCCTTGTTAATTCTAGAACCCGATGAAAGTTTGTTTAAAGATTCATCTTGTGTTCTTTTAACTTGTCCTAAACTTCTTTGTGCTGCAATTGACTGTGTGTTCGTGTTAATTCTTAATCCCATTACTATTCTCCTCGAATAAGCAACCTCCTTGTGTAATTAGCGTTGAAACTCCTTGTCTCAACAAATTAAATCCCAAAACAACCAGACCCATCTGGCTGCAATACCCATAACGGTTACTCGGAAATATTCTTGAGAGAAAAGTGGAAGGTTTTTTATTTTTTTGGAGGCGGCATTTACCACGATGGTAAAATGATGCCGAACAACTCCGAGCGACCACGAAGGGAGGTCAGGAGAATCAATTACTTAAGAAACAAATCAAAATTTTCACTTAGAAATTAAGATAACCAATCATTCAAATCAAGCATATACTCGACCATTTCAGTCGGTGATTGAAATTCTCTTTCAACAGGAAAGCGATTTTTTAAAGAGATATTAATAAATGCAAATTCAGAGTTAGCAATAAAGTGCTTACTACGAAGTTTCGAAATATCGATATCTCCATCTTTGAATTTTAGTAGAACAGGTAGGCCGAATTTCAAAGTGGCCTTTATGCTTTTTAAGATGTGAGCTATGGCAACTTCTGTATCAGAAAGATCGTTTGAAATAATCGCCAGTTCATTTTTAAATTGAATATACACTTAAGAGCGGCCTTGGATCTTTTCAATTAGATTAGTCGTTGAATAGCCATCTTCAAAATTTAAGCTTAACACTTGTCCACCGTTAGCGGTAACAATATCATGGCCAACAATTTGATCTATGGCCCAGTCCCCACCTTTAACAAGGATACTTGGAAGAACAGCATTTATAAGATCATAAGGAGTATCTTCCTCGAAAATAAAAACCTTATCAACTGACTTTAAATTCTCAAGCATAAACTGACGATCGCCTTCAGAGTTCACAGGACGATCCTCACCTTTTAAACGCTTAACACTACTGTCAGAGTTAAGTCCTATAATAAGAATATCACCAAGTTTCTTCGCTTCATTTAAGTACATTAAATGACCACGGTGAAGGATATCAAAGCATCCATTAGTGAATACAATTTTCTTCCCACTAAAGTGATTCTCTACATATTCCTGTGCTTCTTGATATTTCATTACTTACTCTTTTTAAGGCTATTCCCAAAGAATTTCTTATCTAGTCCTAAAATATATGGAAGTCCTAGAAGTGGGATCGAAATGAACTCAAAAAGAGTTCTTTCAATAATCGTATTAAAAGCTGCCTCATTTGAAAGCTTTGGCCTTAGGCCACAAATATACTGACCAAACGTTGGCCTGTAGACAGATGTAATACGATAAATAATATGAATAAGCACAAATAGTGCTAATAGAAATCTATAATTTGAGTTTTGAAGTGTGATTTCAATAAACGATTCGAGAGGAAGTCCACTTACTAAAAACATTGCAACTAAAGTAACAGCAAAAATAACTAGTGATACACTCATATCAATCACGTAAGAAGCAAATCTTCTTGCGATAGAAACATCTTGTGACTTATTCTTAATTTCAATTTCACGATTTACTTTAGGGATTTCTGACTCTGTACCTTTACGATAAAAAGCTTCAAGTTCAGAAGGAACACTCATCTCTTTTTCACGGCCAAGAACTTTATTGAAATTATTTACATGTGATTGAGTTGGAGTAACTTCAACACGTGCACTCTTTAAAACTTCTTTACTGGCCTTTCCATGATGAAAACCAAGTCCTTCATTAATAGGTTTAAAAGGAATATCCTCAATTCCAAAGTCATCGAAATTATCGAAGTCTTCTAAGTCATTTAAGTGAATTGGTTTCTTGCTATTTTGTGATTCTAAATTCATCCCTGGGCCCTCTTATAATAGGATGACACATTTTTTATTTAACATCAAATTTTCCAAGTACATAGCCTACGATTGTTAGGACTGCACTTTCTGTTTTAAGAATAGGTGTTGCAAGCTTAAGCCCCATAACATTATTCTCTTTTAACATTAACTCTTCTTCACGAGTAGAAAGTCCACCTTCTGGTCCAATGATAATTAAAATACGTTTATCTTTTATGCTGTCAATACTTTCAATATCCATACCATTTGAATGAGATAATGTCGTTAAGAATATATAATCGTATTGATGGAAGATTTCGAATAGAGCATCAAGACTTGCTGTCTCGTGATGTACTACTGGAAAGTAAGGATTATTTGATTGAATTAGCGAGCTTTCAATAACTGAATTTACTCTATCAAAATTCTTTATTGACCAATTTGAGTAGTCTGCTTGAAAAGGAAATATTTCTGAGATACCGACTTGAGTTGCATTCTTTAGAGAGCTCTCAAAAGCTTCTCTTTTAGGAAGCCCTATTGCTAAATCGATATGTGTATACTTCTCAATCTTCTCAAATGCTAATACCTTTAGTGAAACTTCACGTTTCGTGCAGTTAATCACTTCACTTGTATAGCGACCACCTTCTCCATCTAATAGCAGAACCTCATCACCCTTTTTGACTCTTACGGCCTTAATTAAGTGATGGCTACGATCATCAGAAAAGCTAAGTATTCCATCAATTGATGGAGAGAGATCATCTCGAGTATAAATAGCGCGCATGAATTACTCCTTTTTTAGAAGAATTGCTGACCAATCACCTTTAGATAATACATCGATTTTCTTTAAAGACTTATATTCTTCAATAACTGCATCAACTTGTTCATTTAGAATACCAGAAAGAATGATATAACCATCATCAGCTAGTGAGTCTAAGAGAACTTCTTTTTCAGATACAAGAACATGCATAAGAATATTAGCAAAAACAAGTTTATACTTATCATCTAGATTGAATCGTTTTCTTGCAATAAGACGATGACCATTAAGACGGTCTTCATTTAAATTCAACTTAAGATTTTCGTGACAATTATCAAGAGCAGCAGGATCGATATCAACGAAGTCGACGAGCATATCACTTTTCTTGATAGCGCCGATTCCTAAGATACCTGAACCACATCCAAAGTCTAAACAAAGGTCTTTTTCTTTGAAAGAGTCCTTTACTGCCATAAAGTGCTTTAGACACAGATATGTTGTTTCGTGTTCACCTGTACCAAATCCCATTCCTGGAATGATATAAATATTATTATTATTTTCTTTATAATCTTCTTCTTTAAACCACTCTGGAATAACACTTAGTTCAGGAGTTACCTCAATCGGTGCATAGTGCTTTTTCCATACTTCATTCCAGTCTGAGTACTCTTCATCTTTAACTTCAATTGTTAGATCCATCCCTTCAATTGCCTTTGCAAATTCATGGGCCCTATTAATATCTCCCTGAAAGAAGAAATAATTAAACTTCTTAACATCTTGATCATCTGAAATATCAACGACTTCATCAATTACTGACTCTGGAACGTCTCCACCAGAATATGCTCTCTCTCCAAGAATCTCATCAACACGCTCTTCTTCCATTGAGAACTCTTCAATTCCATCAACTTCAAATTCATTAAGAGCGATCTTATTCACCTCTTCACATTGTGAGCTACTTTGAAATTCAATCGTTACAATTTTAAAGATTTCAGTTTTTACAGACATTCTCAATTTCCTTTAAAACTAGAAAATTTCCATTAGGATAAGTTTCTTTAAGTTTTATACACTTACTCATCACCCAAATGACATTTGGATGCCATAAGCTAATATATGGGTATTGTTCGTTTACTACTTGATTGGCCTTCTTATATAGAGCGACTTCTTTTTTCTTATTGATAGTCTGCTCGGCCTGCTTAATTAAATTATCAAAATCCTTATTATCAAAAAAGACACGATTTGCACCTTTTGGGGCCATATTTTCAGAGTAAAATGCGAATTTAAGCATATCCTGACCTGTAAATCCTACCCAACGCCCTAAATAAAGATCGTATTCTCCTCTTTTAATACCTCTAAGGAAAGTTCCCCACTCTTGAGGTACCACATTTACGACTAGGCCAAATTTCTCAAACTCATTCTTAATGATTGTCACTAGTTCTTGTTGAAATTTATTACTGCTTGTCTTCCAAGTAAGAGAAAAAGTCTTTCCATTATTGTCATACCAAATTCCATTTTTTCTCTCAAAACCTGCTTTATTAAAAAGCTCAAAAGCCTTTTTTGGATTGAAATCATCAACTGGTGTATCGATATAAAAATTCTTAAAGGATTTTGCAAAGAGGCCATTTGAAGCAACAGCATTATTTTTAAATTTATACTTAATAATTTTAGCTCTAGGGACAAGATGACTTAATGCCTTTCGCACATTTTCATTTTGTAGAATATCTTTTTTCTGATTTAGTCCAATGTAATTATAATCTGTTCCTAAAACCTTTTGTACATTTACATCACTATTCTTTTCTAAGTAATTAACTTTTCGAGGTGAAATATTGGCAACAGATAAGTCAATCTCTCCCTTGATCAGTTTTAACGAAAGAGTTGTTTCATCTTTTACGACAACAAAGTTCAGATCGTAGTGATCAGCTTTTAAAGACTTTAAGTCAATTTGCAAAGGTGCAATCTTTGCAATTTTATAATCACCCGCACCGACGAGGTCTGACATTTCGACTTTCTCAAGTTTTTCATAATTAGGGATTTGGATAATTTTAAATAATACTAAATTTGGTAAGTGATCAAGGCCAAAGCTCTTATAGATTAATTCAAAAGTGAGTTCATCGATAATTTTAACCTCTTTAATATTTCCAAAAGCAAAGCGGAAGATCGATTTTATCTTCTCAGTTTCCGTAAAATAAAAATGAGACTTTTCCACATCTTTCGACGTCAAAGGTGCGCCATTTGAAAACTTTAAATTTGGTTTTAGTTTGAATCGAATCTTATATGAATCTACTGTACGATACTCTTTAAAGGATTCACATAATTGGCAAATCGGCTGCATATTACTGTTGAAATCAATAAGTGAGGCGTTAACAAGGCGATTAATATTTTGAGAGTTAGCATCAGTTGAAAAGAACGGACTCAAGCTATTTGGAGACGACGAAATTGCGATATTAAGACTCGCTCCATAACCCATTGAAGTTAGGAAAATAAATAGTAAAAAAGATAGAAATCTAAACATCGAATATCCCTGACGAATGACACAAATGTAATTATTATAAGATTATCACCTCTTTTATTTGATGTGAACTCAATCTATGTTAAGTTACTGAAAACATTAAAACAAAGGTCATCTATGAAGCTAATTGGAATCACTGGTGGTTCAGGTTCAGGAAAAACTACTTTTGCCTCAAAAGTAATTTCAAAACTACCAAAAGAGAAAGTATCTGTTTTATCAATGGATTCTTACTATCTACCAGAGCAACCAAAAGAGCATTATACAAAATCAGGACGACCAAATTACGACCACCCACAAGCATTTGACTGGGCACTCCTACAGGAACATATCACGGCCCTAAAAAATGATGAGCCTATTGAAGTTCCTAATTACGACTTTAAAACGAGTAGTCGTACAACATCGACAACAACTTTAAATCCAACACCAGTTGTCCTTTTTGAAGGAATCTTTACTCTCTTCGATCAGGAGATTAGAGAGAAGTTAGATATTCGCTGCTTCCTCCATGTCGAGGCAGATATTCGCTTTACTCGAAGACTTAATCGAGATGTTGCTGAACGTGGAAGAAGTCTAGAAAGTGTTATCAATCAATACTACGACAGTGTTCGACCAATGTATGAGAAATTCTTAGCGCCACAGAGACAGTATGCTGACTTTATTGTTGGTGAAGAAACCGATGTTTCTTCTGAAATCTTAGCGGCCAGACTAGTCCAATTCATTGAGCAAAACAAAGAGTTCGAACTACTACTAAACACAACGAAAGGGTCTTAATGTCTAATTTAAATATTTCACCTCTTGGTGGTGTTGGACAAATCGGATCTAATGCGACTTTAGTTTCTTATAAGAATACAAATATAATAATCGACAGTGGAATTCTATTTCCCTACGAGGACTGCTTTGATATCAATTATCTTATTCCTGATTTAAAGAATGTAGATGTTGAAATCAATGCTCTCATCATAACTCACGGCCACGAAGACCACATTGGTGCAATCTCACATTATATTGAGAGATTTCCAGAAGCTGATGTCTATGCCCCAACATTTGCTAAAGAGCTTATTGAAGATAAGTTGTCATATTTAGATCTTTCAAAAAAAATTAACAAACTTGAAAGTAAACTTGTGATAAATGAAATCGAAATTGACACGATTCATGTTAATCACTCGATTCCAAATACAAAGGGAATTCATCTAGGCATCAAAGAAATTGATACTGGAATTCTCTTCATCTCTGATTTCAAATGTGATTTTAACACTGAATATGAAGAGCCTATTGAATTAGAGAAAATCAATCTCCTATCAAAGAAGTATAGCAACCGCCTTGCGATGCTAGACTCGACAAATATCACAAGTAGCAATGAAAGAACGACTTCAGAGTCCGAGCTTAAAAAAGATCTGCTCTCTTTTATCTCAGATGCAAAAGGACGTGTCTTTATCACATGCTTTGCCTCTAATATTCATCGTCTTCAAACAATATTCAATATTGCAAAAGAGCTTAAGCTTAACGTCGTTCCCTATGGCCGCTCTCTACTTAAGTACACACAAATTGCCAGAGAGTGTGAAATCTTTAACGACCATGGACTTGTTCGTGAAGTTGAAAGTGTTACAGACTTAAAGAAGAAACATATTATTCTATGTTCAGGAAGTCAGGGTGAATTCAGAGGTACAGTTAAGAGAATTACAAGTAGCAGTGATAAGTACTACAAGCTAAATGAATCTGATACTTTTATCTTTAGCTCTAAAGCAATTCCTGGAAATGAAAAAAAACTAGCACTTTTATACAACGAAATCACAGAGAAAGGTTGTGAGGTCATTACACACTATAATGGATTAATCCATGCTTCAGGACACCCTGGTAAAGCTGATCTTAAAGATGTTTATGATAGTTACCAACCAACTATTGCGATCCCTATTCACGGCGAAACATATTTCTTAAGAAAGCACTGTGAATTTATCAAATCAATTCTGCCTACCAGTGAAGCGATCGAGATTAAAAATCACGACAGCATCTCACTATCTTCAAATGGCAAAATAAAAATTACTCGCTCACAAGAAATTCCACCGATACTCATTCATGGAAATCGTATTGTCATCGAAAGAGAAAAAATCTCAGAAAGACGAAAAATGGCCACGCTTGGTACAGTCTTTGTTTCAATTTCAAAGAACAGTATTGCTCGTTCTCAGCAAAGAGTTCACATTACGACAATGGGAATCCCACATGAAGAAGAGCAAATTAGTCAACTACAAGAAATTTGCTTTGATTACTTCAATGAAAAAGGAACGATTGATCAACGAAGTGAACGTATTCGAGTAGCGGTTAGAAGATATTTTCAAAATATCCTTGGATATAGGCCTCTGGCCATTGTTCATATTTGCTAAGTCCATTAAACTAATTACATGGACAACACGGTTATCATCATTGCATTACTTGTAATCATTGCTATTGCGCTTTTTCTACTTATTGGCGTCTTTGCATTTATCGCATTTCGAAAAGAGATTCAAAAAGAAGAAACTCAAGACGGAAAACTCACAGATAAGATAAACAATTTATTAGAAAAGAATAAGTCACAAGAAAAGATTCTTGGGTTATGTAGTATTTGTGAAAAAGAACTCGTCGAAAATGATTACTTTAATGTCGACTCACTTCATCTTTGTCGCGATCATTTCAATCTTTATTCAAGACACGAATGGGTCGCCATTACAAATGAGAGAACGACAAGCGATACACCGGAAAAAGGTGTCTATATTTATAATTTCAAAAAAAACACGTGGGAAAATGATAAAATTCCAACCTTCATTCTATGTGAGTACAAAATTGATGTAGAAAGTGACTTGATCGAAACCTATGTTCAATTACATGTGCAAAAAGAAATAGAAGACGAAATGAGACAAAGATTGAAAATACAAAAATAAGGGAGAGCGTAGTGAACGATCTTGAAATCCTAAAAGGCCAAATTAATCAAATAATGGAAACTAATAAACCAAATGTAGTTTTCGATTCTAAACACGATCGATTAATAAGAGATTGTGAAAAAGACTTAACTTCAGCAGGATTGAAGCAAAAGGTATCTTATACTATTGATGCCCTTATGCCGGAAAAAAGAGATTCAAAATTTGGTGGTGGTCAATTCAGTCGCTGGCAATATGAGTTAAGTTGGCAGGAATGGGAAGGAAATTTCAGACTAGTCCTAAGAAATATCCCACATAATAATTCAAAACTTCTTATTAAGCTGCCAGAAGATTTCAAGATTGATACGGCAGAACTTTTAGAATCATTTAAATCAAATATTCTTAAAACAATTTCTTTATAATTTACTATATTTTAAAAAAAGAAAGGGCCCAAAGAGGGCCCTTTTTTTGATGTTTCCATCAATATACTTTGGGGGGAATCCTATCGCTCTACTTGGCGAAAAGTTTCATTTCCAGAAGTTTGTGGAGTCTCCTCTTTTCTTAGATAAGAAGGAGTATCTAGTTCATCTTCATCAAAGTTGATAAAACCAAGTTTTTCAGCAATTGATTTAGGACGATCTGATTTATCAGCGGCAGCATTATTACCTGTTAATACTTTTTCATTTGCCCAAGGATCTACTTCAGATTTAGATGCTTCGTATTGAGACGCTGCTTCTCTGATTGAATCAGTTAAGCTAGGTCTTTGAGAAGTTTCTGAATTATCTCCATCAAATGAGTGAGTTCTTACTGGCTCTTGAACTAGTTCTTGAGCTTGTTGCTCACGTTGTGCTTCCATTTGAATTTCTCTCATCGCATCGACTTGTGGGTTCGATTGAACAGGAGCTTCATGGTAAGCAGCTTGTTGTACAGCAGGTTGTGCTACTGGTTGTTCAAAAACTGGCTTTTCTTCAACTACAGGAGTAGCTGGTGCCGCAGGAGCTGCATAAACTGGTTTAGCTTCTTGAACAACAGGTCTTCTAACCTCTTGTTGAGGAGCTACATTAACAGCAGCTTCACGTCCACCAAGTCCAGTTGCAATAACAGTAACCTTGATATTATCTTCAAGTTCATCATCAACAACAGATCCAAAGATTACTTCAGCATCTTCATCTGCTGCTTCCATAATTAAAGTAGCTGCTTCATTAACTTCATGCATAGTCATTGAAGAACCACCAGTGATATTAATGATGATACCAGTTGCACCATCAATTGAGATATCCTCAAGTAGTGGTGAAGAGATTGCTTCATTAGCAGCTTTAATAGCTCTATCTGGCCCAGAACAAAGACCTGTACCCATAAGAGCTAGACCTTTATTAGACATAACAGTTGAAACGTCAGCAAAGTCAGCATTGATATGACCTGTCGTATTGATTAGATCAGAAATACCTCTTACAGCGTTTAATAGTACTTCATCTGCTTTCATGAAAGTTTCAACAAGTGAAAGGCTTTCACCAGCAAGTTGAAGAAGTCTTTGGTTTGGAATAGTGATTAGAGAATCAACATTCTCCTCAAGAGTTTGAATACCAGTTGATGCCTGTCTCATTCTCTTCTTACCTTCGAAGATAAATGGCTTTGTAACAACACCAACAGTAAGAGCACCTAGTTCACGTGCAAGTTTTGCAAGTACAGGAGCTGCTCCAGTACCTGTTCCACCACCCATACCGGCAGTGATAAATACCATGTCAGATCCTTCAAGAACCTGGCTAAGCATTTCATACTCATCTAGAGCTGCTTTACGACCAACTTCTGGGTTTGCCCCAGCTCCAAGACCTTTTGTTAACTCAACACCAAGTTGTACTTTAGTTGGTGCAAGGTTAACTGCAAGTGCTTGTGAGTCAGTGTTAGCAACAATATATTCAACGCCAGTTAAACCGGCCTTAATCATTGTGTTTACGGCATTACACCCACCGCCACCAACACCAACAACGCGAATCTTCGCGCCTTCAGTTAATTTTAATTCGTTGTTGTCAGAAATTTCGAACATAAGTTCCCCCTTATTTAAAAAATTTCTCTAAATACTGATTTAATAGATCCTGATAATTTACTTACAATATCTATTTGATTAATATCTTCTTCCTCTTCTACGTCTACTTCCTTACCTTTTGAAGCTTCAAGTAGAAGACCTAAAACTGTAGAAAATTTTGGATTTTGCATAATATTTGTCATGCCACCAAAAGCAATTGGAAAACCAATCTTAAGTGGACGCTCTAAAAGGTACTCACCAATATCTGGCATTCCTTTAATCATTGCACCACCACCTGTAAGAACAACACCACCACTGATGTCATCTCCTAGATTCTTTTCTCTAATAATATTTTTAATAAGATCAAATAACTCTTCAGCTCTTGCTCCAAGTACATTTGCAACTGTATTTAGTTGTACTTCTCTTGGCTTAGTTCCAGAGATTCCTTGTACTGTAATATGAGCTGATTGGTTTACCTGTTCAGGTAAAACTGAACCGTGATTAATTTTAATTCTTTCTGCTTCTGCGTGTGGAATTTTGAGTGCAACAGCAAGATCATTTGTGAAATGATTTCCACCCACTGGAATAACTTGTGTATGAACGAGGGCCCCATCTTTCCAAAGAGCAAGGTCTGTAGTCCCACCACCAATATCAACAAGTAGTGTTCCCATTTCTTTTTCTTCAGGAGAAAGAACAGATTCAGAAGAAGCAATCGGTTGAAGAGTTACGTTCTCTACTTTAATCCCAGTATGCTCAACACACTTAACAAGGTTTTGAATTAGTGAGATTGAACCTGTAACAATATGTACATGGGCCTCAAGACGTGTCCCACACATTCCAATTGGATTCTTAATCCCAGTTGTATTATCAACTTTATACTCTTGAGCAATAACGTGAATGATTTCACGATCACTTGGCATAACAACTGCTTTAGCAGCTTCAAGTACACGATCAACATCATCTTGTGAAATTTCGTTACCTTTAACAGCAACAACACCTGAGCTATTAAAACTATAAATATGGCTACCAGCAATTCCAATAGTTGCACTATGGATATCAACTCCGGCCATTAGTCTTGCCTCTTCTAAAGAGTTATGAATTGAGCGAACTGTTTTATCGATATTTACAACACTACCTTTCTTTAAACCATGACTTGGATGTGTACCAATACCAATGATTTCAAGCTCAGCTTTACCAGTGTTTTGATTAGAAATGTTTTGGATACCTACGATTGTGCAGACTTTAGTTGTACCAACGTCTAAACCGACAACGATGTTTTTTTCTTTCATTGAGAATCCTTTCTCTAGTTTTTTCTTACAGAATCATTCTGTTAATAAAGAAATCTAACGGCAATTTTTACCGCATACAATGAAATTTTAGAATTAGTCGTTGAACTTGACAACAACTTTTTTGGAATTTGTAATATTTATCACTGATGGGATTTTCTTTTTCTTGTTCATATAACCAATGATTTGAGTCAACTTTTCAACCTTAAGGGGCCATTCATCTTTGCCCATAAAGACACTTGAAGGCTTTCCTTTAATCGAAAGAATCATTGTTAACTCTTTATCATCGCTAATAATAACTTCAGAAATTAACTTTCTAAAAACAAGATCAAGATCTGCGATAATACGTGTGATATTTTTTTGAACTGTCTTATCCATTTCCCCAACAGGGATTGCAAGATAAGGAAGAGAGTAATTTAACTTCTTTTCCGTTCTTAGTAGAATTTCATATGTTGGGTCAAATAGTTGACCATTATCAACAAGAATTGCTTCATAAGACTCCATTCCATTTTCTTTGTAAATTTGTACTTTCATTAATGGAGATGGACATTCATAGATAAAGTTAAGCATTCCTTCCATCGGATTATACTTAATCGTATAGTCTGACAGAAAGTGTTTTTCTTTTAATTTATCTGCTGCAACTAGATTCTTCATACTTCTTAAAGAACGGTTTCTTTCGAAGTCTTTTACTAACTTAAGAGTTAGTGTTCCAGCAGCACGTGAAGGACATTTACCAAAAGCCGTCTTATATTTGATCTTCTCATTTGGCTGTGAAACTGCTGATGCAGAAGCACTCAAAAGAAGAAGTGAAATAATTGAAATAGCTTTTTTCATTAAATGTCTATCCTGACTTCAGGCTCAAACTTTAAACCATAGTTTAGATAAAGTTCTTCCTGTACAATTTTTATAAGTTCTTTTACATCGCTGGCCGTCGCTTTATCGAAATTCTCCATGAAGTTTCCATGAAGATTACTCACGCGAACATCACCAACTTGTAACCCTTTCAAATTAAGTATATCAATAAATTGTCCTGCAGTGCAAGTTCGCTTATCTCCAACAATGTTTTTAAAGACACTTCCACAAGTTTTTTCCTTTAATGGTTGCGACTTGTTTCTCATTAGGAGGTAGTTACGAATTTTCTCACCAAGGTTTTCATCTTGACCTTTTGAGACAAGCTCAACTTGATAAACAATATCCCCAGGCCTTAAAAAATTGTTTTGGCGATATGAAAAGCTAGACTCTGTTGCCTCATGAAGATATTCGTTACCTTCCTTATCAATATACCAAACTCTATTTATAATTTCGCTAATCCAACCAAGGCCCGTTCCCGCATTCATGAAAACTGCTCCACCTAAGGTAGCAGGAATTCCAGTTATCACTTCCCAGCGCATATTACCAAATTTGGAAGCATGAGAAGTTAAGCTTGAAAGCTTCACAGAAGCTGGGAGAATATAGCTTTCACGATAATGATTTAAAATACGACGATCGTAATCAAAGTCTAGATTAATTATTGGATGATCAATTCTTTCATTTAAAAGTTGATTGGCACCTAATCCTAACACCATGTAGTTAAGGTTATTTTCAGTAAGGGTTCTTGCAACGTCCTTAAGTCCATCAAGATCCTTTACAGAAATAAAATCCCCCTTAGATTGAAGTCTCATTGTTGAATACTTTGATAGATCCTTATCAATTTCTATTTCAATATTTGGAATATTAGCTAATAACTCTTTAATCTTATTCATTGCGATCGTTATCTAAAACCCATTCTCTAATGACTCGGCCAATTGACCCGGCTCCTAATGTCATAATTGTTGAATTCTTATTAGACTTAATAATTGTATCTAAGTCTTTAAGTTCAATTGTTTTAGCTAGCCCCGGATGAAGTCGATTAATATCTTCGACAAGTCTATCTGAAGTGATCCCAGGAATAGGGCTTTCACTAGCTGGATAAATTGGACACATATATAACTCATCAACGTCGTTGAAACAGTGTAGGAACTCATTCCAACAGTCTTTTGTTCGAGAGAAACGATGTGGTTCAAAAATAGCAATTTTCTTATGATCTCTAATTTCTTTTAATGTGTTTAAAGTCTTAGCTATTTCAGTCGGATGATGGCCATAATCATCTAGAATCTCTACATCCTCATTCTTATAAAGTAATTGAAAACGGCGTCCAACATTTTCAAAACTTCTAATTGAGCTTCTAATCATATCCACTGGTACTCCCATTTTATGAGCAATGGAGATTGCCCCAAGCGCATTTTGCACATTGTGCTTACCAGGAAGATTAATGATAAAGCGTCCTAAGTTCTCAGGGCCAACGATAAGGTCAAACTCTGAACACAGATCAGACATTTTAATATCGACAGCTTGATAATCTGCTGGTTTTTCAATTCCAAAAGTAACAATTGGTTTTTTAATATGTGGAACAAGACTCATTAATCTTTCATCATCTGCATTAAGTGAAGAGAGTCCATAGAAAGGAACTTTGTTAATAAACTCTTCAAAGCTATCCATAAGAACATCTTCACTACCGTAATGATCCATATGATCAAGGTCGATATTAGTCACAACCGACATGATTGGATTTAACATTAGAAAAGATCCATCAGACTCATCGGCTTCGGCCACTAAGTACTCACCAGTACCAACCTTTGCATGTCCTGCAAGATTAGAAACGATACCGCCGATAATATAAGTTGGTTCGTAATTGCTCGCTTGTAAGATTGTCGCTAGAAAGCTTGTTGTTGTCGTCTTACCGTGAGTTCCCGCAATTGCGATTCCTCTTTTAAGTCTCATAAGTTCGGCCAACATTTCAGCTCTTCTCATAATAGGAATTTGCTTTTCACGGGCCATCTGCATTTCAGGATTAGACTCATTTACTGCAGATGAATAAACAACTACTGTCGTTTTATCAGTTATATTTTCACGCTTATGTCCAATAAAGACCTCAGCTCCTAAATCTCTTAAACGAGTAACATTGGTAGACTCACTAATATCTGAACCAGTTACCTTATACCCAAGACTCAGTAGAATTTCAGCGATACCGCTCATCCCAATTCCACCGATTCCAATAAAATGCACGCTAATATTTTGAATATTAATATTCATACTTGTTCCTTTTCACAAGATTACTTCTTCTAAATTTAGCGCATATATTGGCTATTGTTGAGAAAAAAACGGTTTCTGGCCTGACATCGTTCGTTGACGTGACACACAAGAGAAGATTACACCGATAGCAATTAAATTACTCATAAGCGATGATCCACCATAGCTAACGAATGGAAGGTTAAGTCCCTTTGTTGGAAGAAGCCCAAGAACAACCCCCATATTTAAACAAGCTTGAACACCGATAATGAAGATAATGGACATGATCATTTTCTTTGCAATATCGTCATTTAAAGACAGTGCTAATTTAAAACCAATATGAGTAAAGGCCATAAAGAGAACAACAAATGCAATGACACCTAGAAAACCAAACTCTTCACCTATAACTGAAAAGATGAAATCATTATGGGCCTCTGGTAGAAAGAATAATTTTTCTAAACTATTACCAATACCTTTTCCAAAGAAGCCACCATTTGCAAAACCAATCCAAGACTGAATTACCTGGAAACCACTTCCTCTTGGGTTTGCCCATGGATCTAAAAAGGACATTAGTCTTTTCACACGATAAGGTTGAGCAACGAGTATTAGAGACGAAAGAATTGTACCTACTACTCCCATGATATAGAAATACTTACGATTAAAATTAGAAATAAAACAAGTGAATCCCATTCCTAGAGCACAAATAAAGAATGTTCCAAAGTCAGGTTGTAAAAGTAAGAGCAAGAGAACTAATCCAATATTGGCCGCATACTTTAAACGATTTTTAAGATTTAGCTTTTCATAATTCTCAAAAAAGAAAAGTGACATCATAAGTATCGTATACTTTGCAAGCTCTCCCGGTTGTAATGAACCGAATCCTAGATTAATCCATCGGTTGGCACCTTTAGCAACAACGCCTAAACCTGGAATAAATGTTAAAACCAAAAGAAAGGCCACAACGAGATTTAAGTGGAATGAGAACTTTATCCAAAACTGATATTTAGTCTTTGCCACAACATAGGCCATACCCACGCCGATTAGAGCAAAGAGAATTTGTCTTGAGAAGAAGTGAAGGCTTGTTCCGTAAACTTCTTTTGAAAACATATAGGATGAAGAGTAAACCATGACGATACCAACACCAACAATAATTGATGTGATAATTAAAAAGAGTTTTCCAAAACGATCCGTGTTTTCAATAGAGTTCATATATTAATCATATATGAAGATTGTATTCGATGCATTAGAAATATAGGAAACTGCGCGTCAGGCTACTTGATATACATTTGCGCAAAATGCCTAATTGGATCAATTCCTCTTTCATCAAAACATGTGTAGGCATTGAAAGGATCAAGTCCTTCTTTTTGAATTATATTTAAAACACAGTTCTTCTCTTTTTCATTTTGCACCAAGGCCGCAACTGTCACATGAAAGCTATTCACACTACTGTGATAGTACTTGGCCACTTCATGAATGCTCGCCAAAGTTTCAGCACTCTTTACATAAGTGCATGCGTTAAACTCCACGAGGGAGATCGCTCTGCGATTGTCTAAGACTTCAGTTAAACATTGAAACTGATACTTAGTCGTAATTTGTGAGCATTGTTTTTTAAAACGAAATTGATTGTATTTTGAAAGTCGCTTGTCCACGAGGTTTTGACAGACTTTCACATAATCTTGATCAGCTTTAATTTGAGTAGAAAAAATAGAAACAAAAATAAAAAATAACAGAACCTTCATGACGAGATCATATGACTTAAAACTTGTTCTGTATTAGGCATAAAAAAAATGCCCCTATGAAAGGGGCATCTCAGTAATTATAGTTGATATACTAACTTCTTAAAGTAATTCCCTCTTTCTTCGTAATCTCTAAAGAAGTCCGTAGCAGGGTTACCTGGTGAAAGAATAATCGTGTCACCAGTTCTCGACTTTTGATAAGCAAAGAGAACAGACTCTTCAAACGATCCAACAATGAAAGTTTGTGGATGCTCCCCAAGTGCGCGGTTCATTCTTTCTTTTGCTTCACCAACAAGAACGATGATTCGTGTTGTTTGAATTAGCTCATCAGTAAATGCTTCATACTCAAGATCTTCGATATCTTTCCCACCAGCAATTAAGATAACCGGAGTTTTAAACGCCTTAGTTGTCTCAACAAGAGTTCTCATATCTGTTGCTTTTGAGTCGTTATAGAAAGAAACACCATTTTTTTCCATTAAGAATTCAATTCTGTGTGGAATTCCAGGGAATTTCGTTACACATGTTTGAATTGCTTCATCAGAAAGATCTAGTGCCTTACATGCAGTGATTGCAGCAAGAAGATTTTCACGGTTATTTTGACCAATGATTCTCATTTTCTTAACAACAAACTCTGAGTGGTAGTTGATATTTGAATGGATACGACGATCGTGGAAGTGTGTTCCTTGGATCTCTTCCATTACACCAAGCTTAACGAATGATCTTCTTGAGTACCAGTAAGTCTGGCAATTTGCATTTCTAAAGAAGCTATTATTTGCAAGCTTGTCGAAGTTAACAATTAAAGTGTCATCAGGAGATAGAGTCTTGATGATACTTAATTTTGTTTCCATGTACTCACCCATCGACGTGAATTGTCCTTGTGGGTAAGTGTCTGCGATATCTGTAAAGACAACCATCTTAGGGTGGAAGTCAGTTAGACGTCTCATTTGAACTGCTGAAACCTCGACTACAACGTAGTCAATTTCATCTTTATTAGGAAGCATTGAGTATTCGATAAATGGGCTTTCGCTTGTTCCACCAACAAATACATTCTTTCCATCTTGTCTTAAAGTAAATCCAATCATGTGTGCTACAGTTGTACGACCGTGAGATCCACAAACAGCAATGATTGGCTTACGACATAGCTTATTTCCAAGAGCGAATTCAGAGTAAACTTCTTTCCCTTCTCTTCTTGCTAGTTCTAGTTGAGGCATATTTGGATCAACAGAACCTGAGTAAACAACAACATCAGCATTGATGAAGTCGTCATCTAAGTGTTCACCAAAAGTCATTTCAACTGCAGGTTTAATCTTACGTAGTTTCTTTACAGCTTTATTAAGATCAAAAATCGGTTTGATATCTGTTACACGAATATTACAGTCAAGACGATTAAAGAAATTTATGAGTCTGAAACCAGTTTTTCCAATACCAACGATTAGGATATTCTTGTTTCTAAATCTCTCCATTCTCTACCTCATTTTTAATGTTGCGATCGCTAGAATCGCTAAAAATATACTTATAATCCAAAATCTAACAATTACTTTAGGCTCGGCCCATCCCAATAGCTCGAAGTGGTGATGTATCGGGGCCATCTTAAATATTCTCTTCTTACGAGTTTTGTAAGAAGCAACTTGTAAGATCACCGAAACAGCCTCGGCAACAAAAACACCACCAATAATAACAAAGAGTAATTCACTTCTTGTTAGTACGGCCATTGTTCCTAGTGTACCACCTAAGGCAAGGGACCCCACGTCACCCATAAAAATCTGAGCTGGGTATGTGTTATACCACAAAAATCCAACGCCTGCACCGACGATTGCAGCACCAATGACAGCTAATTCTCCAACATTTTCAACGTATGGCACAAAAAGGTATGATGCAATCTCTCTGTGACCAGTTGCATAAGCAATAAATCCAAGAGTTGCAGCTGATGTAATGATTGGACCAATAGCTAGTCCATCTAATCCATCTGTTAAGTTAACAGCATTACTAGAACCAACAATAACGATAGCCCCGAAAATTATAAAGAAGCTCATCAGGTTAAAGACTGGCCCTTTCACAAAAGGTACAAATAATTGAGTGTCGATAACATTGAAATGAACCATGGCAAAGACAGCAATTAGAGCTGTTGCAAATTGCCACACAAGCTTACCTCTGGCCGAAACACCTTTTGTATTTCCTTTAGAGATCTTTGCATAGTCGTCGATAAAGCCGAGCACAAAGTACGATGCAGTTACACCACAGGTAATGAGAACTGGAATCGAATTAAAATTTCCAGTTATTAACAGCGTTAATAAGATTGTCCCCAAAATAAAAACACCACCCATAGTTGGTGTTCCTGCTTTTTTTAAGTGAGACTCTGGACCATCATCACGTATTACTTGGCCAAACTGCTTACGCTGCATGAATCCAATAAAGTACTTACCCCAAATAATTGAGATAACTGTTGCAAGCAAGAAGGCCACAACTGTTCTAAATGTGATGTATTTAAAAATATTAAAAGCAAAGAATTCATCCCTTAGGGGATAGAGGAAATGATACAGCATGTAATCACCTGGTTTTTAAATTATATTACATAGTTATATCTATTAGCCTCTCTAGTTGTAAAGAACGAGAAGCTTTTAAAAAAATATAATCGTACGAATTTAATACTGTTGGCCAATTTGAGATAAAATCATCAAGATTTACATAAGTTTCGGACGCACCGCTAAATTTATTTTGATAAAAATTAGCAAATCGCCCAATAAAAATTGAGTTTTTGATACCTAGTTCATTTAACAACTCCGCAACACCCTCGTGATGTTCCTGGGTCTTATCGCCTAACTCATTCATGTCACCAATAATGAAGATAACTTTCTTTGTATCTGGGACTTGTTTGGCAAACTCTCTAATTGCAAGTCTCATTGAAGTTGGATTTGCATTGTAAGCATCTAAATATATTTTTGACTCATTAACACTAATCCACTGGGCCCTTTTATTTTCAGGAAGCCTTAGTTTTTTTAATTCGTGAAATAAGCTTAATGAGAAAATATTTTCTAAGACAAAACATGAAGCTTGAACATTCCAGCGATTATATGACTCTTTAATAAAGTCACTTTCAAATTCGTAAACATTATTCTTGCTTACAGGAACAATCTTTTCTGTAACTTCTAAAGTTGCTAGCTTCTCGTCTTCCATATTTAAAAAGAACTTCTTTCCATGGTCTTTGATCCAACGGTAAAGTGCAGACTTTTCTTTTAGAACACCATTAAGATCAATTAGAAATTCAGTATGGGCATGGCCAATATTTGTAATATAGCCGTAGTCAGGTTGTGCAATTTCACAAAGTACTTCAATCTCGCCAAAATGATTAGTTCCCATCTCAATAATAGCGAACTTATGCTCATCCTTAATAGAGAAGATTGTTAGTGGAACACCAATATGATTATTTAAATTACCATGTGTACAAATAACTGCATCATGAAGAAAGGATTTTGCCAACGAGTAAAGTAGTTCTTTTGTTGTTGTCTTCCCATTTGAACCAGTAAGTCCAAAAACAAAACCGCCGCGATTCTTCCACTCAACAATTCGAAACTTAGCTGCTTCTTGTAAGAAAGTAAGGCTATCTTCAACTAAAAAGAAACAAAGCTCTGCATCCTTCTCAGCTAGAGTTCGGATCTCCTCTTCTCTTTCTTTTGTATGAGTTAAGACAATTGCTTTTGCACCATTTTTAATCGCATCTTCAATAAAGTTATAAGCATCAAATCGTTCACCCTTCAGAGCAACAAATGTATTCTTATCTTCAGGCATACGAGAATCTGTTGATAGTAAAATATCAACATCAAGATCCTTACCAACCTTTTTAACTAGACCTGAAACTTTATTTAAATCAGAAATTAACATAATTCCCCTAATGCACTCTTTACTTCTTCAATATCACTAAAGTGGTATTTAACACCTTTGATATCTTGATATTCTTCGTGTCCTTTACCTGCAATAATGACAGCAGTAGGACGTTCATATTCTTTCACATAAGTATGAATAGCTTCCTTGCGATCAACGATAATATCAACGGCCTCTTTATTACCTTCAAGAATATCTTTAATAATCTCATTCGGATCTTCCGTTCTTGGATTATCACTTGTTACAACAACCTTATCGCTAAATTCCAGGGCAGCTGAAAGCATCTTTGGACGCTTTGTACGATCGCGATCACCACCACAACCAAAGATTGTAATAATGTCATATGAATCAAAATGTTTTTTAGTTTCACGACAAATATTTACAATAGCATCTGGAGTATGAGCATAATCCACAATGAATACACTATCGCCCTTTCTAAAAAGATTAAATCTTCCTTTAGGTAAAGATAGCTTTATTTTTCTACTTAATTTTAAACTAGAGGCCCTATCACAAAGAGCGAATGCTAATTCTAAATTATCGACATTGTAGCTTAGATTAAACTCCTCACCATAAATGTTTTCTACACTAGAGGCCAAGTCACAACTTAACTTAGACTTGAATTCATCTTCTTGAGAACGTGGAATAATAAAGTTTGAATCACTATAATTTGCAAGTTTTGCTTTTGCATTAAAGTAAGAATCCATCGTTCCATGATAGTCGAGATGATCTTGAGTAAAATTTGTCCACCCAATTGAGTCAAATTTCATTTTCTTTACTCTCTCCTGCTCAAGGGCATGAGAGCTTACTTCCAAACAAAAGTAATTAATATCTTTCAACTTAAATATGACTCTTCTTAAATCAATGAACGATGGAGTTGTGGCAGATAGACTTTCCATCACTTCACTCTCACCTTTAATGACACCAACCGTACCAATACTACATGCACTTAGATTGTTAGCATTAAGAATAAGCTGACAAAGATGAGCAACAGACGACTTTCCGTTAGTACCTGTTATTCCAATTAACTTTACTTCACGATTAATTGGATACAGCTCCTCAACCAACTCTTCTTGTAATTTATAAAAATCACTCTCGTCTACAACCAATGTTTCAAGGTCTGCAACCTCACGATTCGTAATGACTAGCCCGGCACGACCTTTTTGATAACGTTGGTGAAATAGCTCAATAGCTTTCTCGTTATCATGTATACGATAAAAAGCGATATCACACGGTTTAGCTTGATCTAGATTTGCCGTAAGGTCAGTAAGACCTTCCAAAAGGATTTTATATTTTTTGATTAAGTTATTCATATGTAGGTGGGGCGTATTTTAGTTTTACAACGACATCGCCATCGCGAGTACTACCGGCTTCAGGAGATTGTTCCAGAACGACACCCACGCCAATATGGCTTAGATCAATATCTAGCTTTTGAGCAAGGGCCATTGCTGACTTCTTATCAAGGCCAACAAAATTTGGAACAGAACCTCTACCAGTGTAGCGTTTTGCAGACTGAACTCTTTTTACAGAGTCAAAGGCCATATCATTCTTATAAGTCTCGTTTTCAGCAAGACCTTCAAACTCTTTGTTCTTATAGAGAAGGTATTCTGTCACTTTTCTAAAAACAGGCCCTGCAACTGAATTTCCATAGTATGACTTACCTCTTGCAGGCTTATCAACATAAGAGTAAACGACAAATTTCTTCTTAACCCCAACAGGGAAACCTAGGAATCCTGGAATATAACCCGTATAACGTCCATTACTATCAGCTCTTTGAGCAGTTGAAGTTTTAGCAGCAATCTTAAAGTAAGGAATTCTTGCTTTCCTTGCTGTACCTCTCTCAACTGTATTGACCATCATCTCAGTAATTGATTTAGCAACATCTGTAGGAATAACTCTTTTTGCTTTTACTTTCTTTGGATCATCTACTTTTAAGATAGTAGGTTGCACATAAACACCATCATTCGAGATTGCTGCAAAGGCCGCTAGCATCTGAATTCCAGTTGTTGCAACACCTTGCCCAAAGCTAATATTACTTAAAGAAAGTGGTGATACATTCTTATCGTCAGTAAAGATTCCACGAGATTCGGCTGGTAACTCAATTCCTGTTTTCTCACCGATCTTGAAATCATTTAGTGTCTTTTTAAGTTTTGGAAAAGTTAAATCGAAAGCAATCTTTGTTGTCCCAATATTTGAAGAGTACATAAGGATCTCTTCAACAGAAAGCCACTCAAATTTCTTTCTCGATTCAGCTTCTTTAATAATATGGTCTTCAACTTTTAGACGGCCTTGCTCACAGTAGTAATTAGTATCAGGTCGTACAACTTTATTCTCTAGCGCCGAAGCAAGAGTTAGGACTTTAAGAGTTGAACCTGGCTCGAAAGGGTCACTAATAAAGGCAAGCTTACGATCACTCCCTTTTGAATCTCCCACATCATTAGGATCGAATGTAGGATAATTAGCCATTGCAATAATTTCACCGGTCTCAGCATCCATAACACCAACACCGCCACGTTTTGCATCAACTCTTTCAACGGCTTCTTTAATGGCCTTTTCAGCAACAGCTTGTACTTCCTTATCAATTGAAAGATAAACATCGTTTGCTCTTTCTGTAGGAATATTTTGGCTAACGTATCTTACAGGACGACCTTTATTATCCTTAAAGTACTTAATAATTTGAGGCTCACCTCGAAGTTCCTTATCGAAACGATGCTCGATACCGGCCAGTCCATTATTATCCAATCCAACAAAACCTAAAGTTTGCGCAGCAAGCTCGTGATTTGGATAAATACGTTTCGGAATTTCTTCAATATAAATACCCTTAAGCTTTTTAATCTGCGCAACTTGTTCTTCTGTCAGTTTCGACTTTCTAGTAATCCAAGTAAAACGATTTCTATCAAGCGCCTTCTTTGCGATTCCATCAAGTTCCATCTCAGGAAGGATTGCCTTAAGTTTTTCATAAACTTTCTTATCTGAGATATTCTTTGGAATAGTAAAGATTGAGTAGGTTCTAATATTAATAGCAAGAGGGTTTCCATTGCGATCATAAATATGGCCACGTCTGGGAAAGACCTTTCTTTCTCTAAAGAATTGTTTTTTTGATTGTGATAATAAATGTCCACGATCAACAACTTGAATACGAAATGCTTTTACAAGAATTGCAACAAAAGCAATTGTAAAAATTGCGTATATAACTTTTAATCTGTTTTTTAAATTATTATCACTCACTACACTTACTTCTTAGCTGGAACAACAATGATTTGATGTTGCTTCGGCTGTGCTAAGTTATAATTGCGGGCCATCTTTCTCAAATTAGATACAGATAGAAGTCTAGCTTTTTTAGCTTTTAACTCTTTTCCCTCAACTTTAATTCTCTCTACTTCTTTTTTAACTGTTGCGATCTCATAATTCAGCTCAATCCCTTTCATTCTAAAAAGTACGAATAAAACTGTAATCACAACTAAACTAAGAACAATTGGTAAACCTTGTGAACTAAGAACTACTCCCCTGATCTTATTCCCAATACTTTCCTTCTTAGATTTTGTTCGACTCATCCTTGAGGCCATTTAACAATCTCCTATTGTTATCAATTTTCAATCTTTGAAAATTTCTCGTATTTATTTTTCGACTTCTTACTTACAACACGCTTAAGCACTCTAAGTTTTGCACTTCTTGAGCGAGAGTTTTCAGCAATCTCTTCATCACTCGGAATAATTGGCTTTTTAACTTCATTTTCAAAAAGCATCTCACCAAGTCCATTTTTTTCATAATCTTTAAAAAGCTTCTTCACAATTCTGTCTTCTAAAGAATGAAAACTTATAATTAATATTCTACCACCAATCTTTAATAATGGTAGCACCTGATTAATTACGTCAGTTATTACATCCAACTCGCGATTAACTTCTATACGCAGTGCTTGGAAGCATTTTGTCGCCGGATGAATGCGGCCAAATTGTAATTTTTTTGGATAACAATCTTTAATTAAGTCGGCCAATTGGAAAGTAGTATTAATTGGCCCGTTCTTATCACGCTCAAGAACAATTCGCTCAGCAATTCTCCATGCATATTTTTCTTCGCCGTAATCTCTAAAGAGGTTGGCCAGATCCTGTGCAGAATAGCGATTAATAATATCCTTGGCCGTTTGAATATTGTCATTATCGTAGTCCATACGCATATCAAGCGGCGCATCAACACGAAATGAAAATCCACGTGAGCCTTCATCGAAGTGATGAGAAGAAACTCCTAGATCAAGAAGAACTCCATTTAGCCCTCCGTTTGCTTCCACAAGATCAGCATGATTTCCCATGACGATATCTTTGAAGTGACAAAAGTTAGAGTCGTGTAAAAAGAGTCTATCTTCAACACCATTTTTCTTAATTAGTTCACGACCGTTCTTTAAAGCATCAGGATCTTGGTCAAATGAAATTAGCTTGGCCTTTTCATCTCTTTTAACAATTGCCAAAGAATGGCCGCCGGCCCCAAATGTACAGTCAGCAAAAAGCAACTGATCATGTTCTTCGCTATCTAAATAAAGATAGTCGAGACATTCTTTCTTTAAGACGGAATAGTGCTCTTTATATTCTTCAACCATTAAATAACCTTATTTTATAAGTAGTTAGCAGTTACAAATTTAACGAAAAAAAAGTGAACAAACTTTTAAAATCTTTCATTCATTTGACTTGTATACACTACCAATGCCAAAATTTTACATCTAGCGCAAGGAATTTAAAAGTACTATGAGAGATACTGATTTAATTTTAAATAAATATATTGAATCAAAAGTTTTAGATTTTAAGAATCGTGTTAATGCTTATAGCGCGAGAAAGAATTATTCTAAATCTTTTTTAAACTCTGCTAAAGAATTAACCAAGTCTGACTTAGTTGAAAGATTCAATTTAGTTAAGAATAACCTCTCACCAAATGATGCCATTAAACTGATGCGAAACCTTGTCACATCGAGTGCTTGGATCAGCTTTTCTTCAGCTCGCTATATACACTCTCTTACAAATTTTAAAAGCTTCGACAATAAATTCGACTTTGATAAGGTCAACTATCGATTCTTTAATGACCTCAAGGCCCGCAGACCTATTGACCTCCCAGATGATGAAATCTTTAAGATCATCTATAACGAAGTAGAGTACGCAAAGTACCATCCAAATTATATTTCTAATTTAGAAGAGCCTAAAACAGATATTACAATTGTTTTAATTCCAGGTGTTTTCAATGAGTTATTTTCAACACCTTCGTTTGAGCGCGCCTGCCAACATCTTAAATCAAACTATAATATTAAGTATTACACACCAGAAGTTAATGGCTTTGATAATTGCTTAAAGAATGCAAAGTCACTACGTGAACAAATTTCAAAATATGTAAGTGATCACCCTAATGAAAAGCTGTGGCTGATTGCCTTTTCTAAAGGCGGTCTGGACTCACTCCACTACCTAGCTGATTATAGTGAAGAACAAGATGCCATTGTTGGCCTTTCAACAATTGCTTCCCCAATTCTAGGCTCTAATTCATTCAATAAGAAATTTATTAAAACCCTAAATCTTATTCATAATTTTTCGGACTCAAAGCTTTATCAATTAATTGATGGCAAGAAAGACATCTTGGCAAAAGAAATGCAGAAGTCACTTTCTTCGACTTTTCGCAGGCCTTGGATGAGAAATAACCACGACAAACTTAACCAAAATCTTTTCTATACTTCGATAGGATTTTCATCAAAGTGGTATGAGAGTCATCTCTGGATGATTCTTATGAAGATGTTTATTAGAAGCAAGAAGGATAATGATGGAGTTGTTGATACTGAAAGTTCATTATTCCCATACTATTTTGAAAGGGGCATCAAGCTTGGTATTTTAGATGGCCATCACCTTATTGGAAGAAGATCTTCTTTCTACTGCCAAGAAGCTTTGATTGAGGCCCATATTCACTATCTAAAGTATAAAGGGCTACTCTTTTAAGCCGCCCTTTAAATTCATCAGTACTAATTTTGACATTGTTTTAAGAGTTTCAAATACACCAATACCCTTAACAGCTACTGCATCAAAGGCAGGCCTTTCATCGGCATTAAGTGTTTGATTCATATCCTCAACAGGTGTGACATTTGGAAGATCTCTCTTATTCCATTGGAATACAATTGGAATCTGATCAATATCGTAACCTTGTTCAGTAAGATTTGCTTCAAGGCTTTTAAGTGATTCGATATTGGCCTCCATTCTCTCAAGTTGAGAATCGGCAACAAAGATCACGCCATCAACTCCGCGTAAGATTAACTTGCGAGAAGATTCGTAAAAGACTTGTCCAGGAACTGTATATAAGTGAAAGCGAGTTTTAAAACCTCTAATCTCACCTAGATCAAGTGGTAAGAAATCAAAGAAGATTGTTCTTTCATTTTCTGAGTCGAGAGAAACCATCTCTCCCTTATTTCCACCAGCAGTTTTCTGATAAATATATTGGATATTCGTTGTCTTACCACCAAGACCTGGCCCGTAATAAACGATCTTACAATTAATTTCCTTCGTATTGTAATTTACAAAAGACATGTGGCCCCCGTTATCCTAAAACGCCTGCAAAGAGGTCATCGACTTCGTTATCACTTATATCATCGAATAGAAAGACCTCGTTTGGATCACTATCCCCTGATAAATGTGCTTCAATAAATTCTGGAAGCTTTGATTCAATACTTCTAATTCTTGCCTTTAGTTTTGCCGGATTATCCACATCAAAATAGATGAGACTTAGATAGATATCATCAAAGAACCCTGAGAGCTTTGTAATATAAATCCCTTTTGAAGAAGTTGCATAATTGAATCTAAACTCATCTTGCGTTTCTTCTGGGATAAATTGAGAAAGAACTGAACTTGCCTGCCATACACCTGCAATAAGGGCACCAGCAGTATCACTATCGAAATCAGTTTCAACACTTTTAAATGAATACAGTGGAATTCCGTCCTGACGACAAACAATTAAACCACTATTAACTAGAGAATCTAATCCACTATACTCTCTAAAAAACTCTTGAATAACGACTTCGATGTTATCCATAAACCTTCCTTACATTTTGGTTTTATTTTCTAATGCCTTAGATATTGTCATTGTATCTAAGTAGTCGAGATTCCCACCCATAGGAATCCCAAAGCCAATTCGATCGACGTTAACTTCATCTGAAAGAACTGATTTAATATAACTACAAGTCGCATCACCCTCAACAGATGGACCAATAGCTAAGATTACAGATTTAATACCGAGTTCATCAACACGCTTTTTAAGCTTATCAATATTCAACTCCGCTGGACCAACACCTAGAAGTGGATTTAGTACTCCACCTAGTACATGGTACAGTCCTCTGTATTGGCCACTTCTTTCAATGGCCATGTAATCAGTAATTGATTCAACAATACAAATCTCAGTTGATTCTTTACGATGAATATCACTACAAACAGCACAGATATCTTCATCAGCAAAGACACCGCATTGATTACATTTTTTTAATTCTGCTAATTCATTTAGAGCAACAGCAAAGTCTCCTAATTCTTCCTTAGTCCACTTTGCTAAGCTAAGAACATGTCTTAGCGCACTCTTTTCTCCAATGCCAGGCACTTTAGAAAATGAATCAACAAGATTATTAATTCTTTCAGGTAGTTTCATTAAGTTTTAGCCTTAGAAAAGTCCTGGAATATTTAGTCCACCAGTAACTTTGCTCATCGCATTTGAAACCATATCTTGAGATTCTTTAATTGCCTGATTTACTGCAGTTAAAACAAGATCTTCAAGAGTTTCAACATCAGTTGGATCTACTGCTTCAGGATCAATCTTGATAGCTTGAATTTCTTGCTTACCAGTAATTGTGATTTTAATAGCACCACCACCTGAAGAAACCTCTAGCTCACGCTTTTCAAGTTCTTTTTGAAGTGTGCTAATTTTTTGCTGCATTTGTTGTGCCTGTTTCATTAGGCCTTGCATTCCCTTTGCCATTTTATTCTCCAATTTTATTCATCTTCATTTAAGATAATTTTATCAACCTTAGAGTTAAATATTGAACTGGCCAATTGAAGCATTTCATCACCTTCAATTTCCTTTCTTTGATTTTGTTTTTCAATATTTTCATTCTCTATATTAATTTCAAATTTCGATTTAAAATCTGTTTCTTCTGCTTTCTTTTTTTCGACTAGCTCGATTGATAGATCAATCTCTTGCACTTGAAAATATTTTCTAAGATGCTCTCTTACCTTCTCAAGTGTTTCCTGATTATTCATATGATCAAAGAAAACTTTTGCACCAGTAGGATAACCGATAAGAAGGGATACCTTGTCTAGTTGAACAACTAGATCACCAATTAAATTCCCTTGCTCCATATTTGCACCCATAACAGGTGAAGTCTTTGCTAAGAACTGAAGAAAACCATCCCAAGACTTAGAGCCCTCAATAACAACTTCTTCCTCAGTGGATTCCGCTTTAATTGACTCAACATCTTGTGTTTCTCCATCAGAATCTTCACTAGATTCTTTTGGTGGTTCTATAGGATCATCAAAAATAATTTTATGAGGCTTTACGGCCTCTTCTTGTATTGGCTCTTCAGCAACAGGACTATGAGTAACTTCTAATTCTGGTTGTGCTTGTATTTGAGGTTGCGGTTGAACTTCTTCAGTCGTTACTTCTTCAGTCTTGGCCACAACTTGGGCCTCAGGCTTTCCCGCACTATCCTCCACCTGAGTGTCTGCAATTATCTGATGTCTTAATGCTACCTTTCTCATTGCTAAGAGTGTTGCATCCGTCGGAATAATTGACTCAAGCGTCCACGTAAAATCCTTAGCGAGTGTTTCATATACCCAGTAAAGTTCTGCACGTGTTGTACGATCAAATATATCACCATCCACTTTTGAAAGAACTCTCGACTTATCGTTGAAATCTTTTGCAATAACAATTGAAAATAGATTTTCAAGTAAAGACTTTACAATATTTTGTAGAGAGATATTTTGTGAAATGAGAGCACTAAAAGTATTAGTCAGCTCTTCAATATTTTCAGAAAGAGTTGAATCAATTAATGTTTTAATTGAGCTAAGCTTTGCGATCCCAAGGGCCTGAGCAAAGATATCCTCTGTAATTTCTTGTCCAAAAGAAAAACTTAAAACCTGATCAAATAAAGAAAGCGTATCTCTAAAAGATCCATTACCAAGTTTAGCTAGAGTTTCAATTAACTCTGAGTTAGCAAAAGTAATATCTTCAAGCTGTGCAATGTGAATAATATGAGACTTAAGCTCTTCAACTGTTGCATTAACAAAGTCGAAACGCTGACATCTCGAAAGAACTGTTCCAAGTAGTTTTTCCGGCTCAGTTGTCGCCATTAAAAATACGGCATGCTCTGGAGGTTCTTCTAATGTTTTTAAAAGGGCATTGAAAGCACTATTAGAAAGCATGTGAACTTCATCAATAATATAAACTTTATACTTACCACTAGATGGTAGATAAGAAATATTACTAATTAGCTCTCTTACATCATCAACACTATTATTAGATGCACCATCGATTTCAACGACATTCATTGAAGCCGCAGAATCAAAGTCCTGACATGCACTACATTCACCACATGGGTTTTGATTCTCATCACGAGTTTCACATCTTAGTGCTTTTGCAAAAATTCTAGCTATCGTTGTCTTACCAATCCCACGTGTGCCAGAAAAGATATAGGCATGACCTAGTCGGTCTTCTCTCAGTGAGTTAACTAAAGTTTTAACGATATGTTCTTGCCCAACAAAATCTTGAAATTTTGCAGGACGATATTTTCTGGCCAAGACCTGATATGACATTAAGCACCATCACTTTATATGATTTTAAAATTTTACTTGTTAACTATAGGAAAAATTATAGGTATTGGAAAGGGGCAGCCGATACAAACACAATGCAACAAAAGTTACCGTTGCTTCGTTCCCGACCTGGCGGAGTTAGCTCCGCTACATTTGTCTGACCGGCTACCGAACATGAATATAATATTTATCTTAGTATGATGTCAATGAAAGCTAGTATTTAATGATAATCGTCTCACCTTTGAGACTCACCGAGTCGGAATTGATGAACTTCATCACAAATTTCAAAACGAATTTTGTTGCCGTCATACCTGCAACTCGTGCTCGGTTAACTTTAATTCTCACTTCACGCTGCTCAGGATGAACATCGAGTTTTCCAGCGGCCTTAAATTTGAAAGTGAATAGAGACTTTAGCTTGGCCGTCATATTAAAGTGGCCATCAGCAACAGTAATTTTTAGATCACGAATACGATTCTTATCTGACTCTTTCTTATCTTCACTAATCTTTTGAATACTAAAATCAGATCTTCTAAGGCATCCTTCATAAATTGAAACAGCATCCACTTCCTTATCAGACGGATCTATTTTTACACAACGTGCCTCAATCTTAGTGAAAGTAAATTCACCTTTTTTAGTTTGGGCCTCTAGTTGATTAGCAATCAGACCAAGGTGCTGTTTTTCAAAATAAACTTGTCCGTCAAAAACATTAAATGGCATCCCTTCTCTAAGTAACTTAATCTCTTTTCCTGCAATTCGAGACTCTTCTAAACAACCAGCGAAGATTAGATCAAGATTAAAAGCACTTAAATTTGGGTCTTTATAACAATCAATATTAATATTCTTAAAGTTAATCGAACTATTGAGAAGGTTACCAGAAGCGCTTTGAGCATCGATGATTATTGAATCTTCTTTAAAGGCAACTTCCTTTCCACGAATATTTACATTAGATTGGCTAGCACCACTTTGTTTAATTTCTACGATTGCGAATTCTTTGCCCTCAAGTGGCTTAATGTGCATATCCTTCAAACAAATTTCATCTAAGTTAAATGTAAACTCATCACTTTGACATTTAATATCAACATCTTTGATATCAAAAAGAAATTGTTCTGCGCCAATACTAAGTTGTGGCCCATTTGCAAAAAAGCCAGTCTCTGCAAATTCGATTTTAGCTTCTTTTGCATAAATCATATTAAGTAGATCAATTTCAGTGAACTGTGGAAGATGAGTTGTAAGATTTAAATTATCTTTTTGAAAATTAATACGATTATTAAATAAGAAAGTATTAACAAGAAATAATTCACCATTCTCTGTTAAATCAAACTCAACGGCATCGTATTTTATATACACATCTCTGGCATGGGCAACGCCACCAAGAAAGTCACTTCCTAATTCTCTATTTAAGCTGATGGAATCAACTTCAAAAAACATAGAATTGGCCATACAAGATAATGCGAATGTTGCCGATAAGATAAATTTAAACATGTATTTATGTTCGATAAATATCGTCAGAATGTAAACACTAGAGATTTAACTTTGACGCTTTCGATAAGTTTTTCGACGCAATTTGAAGAAATCTGATAATACTTTCGAGCATTTAAAGTGCTCAACGCCACCAATGATAGAAAATTTATGATTGAAGCGCTTATCTTTTTGAAAACTATAACCAAGTGAAACTGATCCCGCCTTCTGATCATAGGCACCAAAGACAACATTTTTAAAACGTGCCTGCAAAATTGCATATAAGCACATTGGACAAGGCTCAAGCGTAATATAGATTGTGCAATTAAGAAGTCGCCAATCCCCAAGTTTTTCACTCGCTTCTCTGATAGCGAGAATTTCGGCATGGGCCGTCGTATCTTTTTGATGTTCTTTTAAATTATGAGCACGAGCTATCACGTTATCATTTTCGTCAACAATGATTGCTCCAACAGGAACCTCTCCCGCCTTAAAAGCAAGCTCCGCTTCTTTAAGGGCCAGGTTCATATTCCAAATGTGTGATTTAATACTCATGATTTAAATTTTTTATCTTTTTTGGCCTTACGCTCAAAATTCCAATACTTTTCTAATTCACCATAACGACGACGAGAAGTTTCATCAGTGTTGTGAAATCTTACACCGTATGTAAAAGGTCGTCCTATCGAATGCTGTCTTTTAGA
The DNA here is from genome assembly GCF_043196705.1 of Halobacteriovorax sp. HFRX-2_2. Classification (NCBI taxonomy): domain Bacteria; kingdom Pseudomonadati; phylum Bdellovibrionota; class Bacteriovoracia; order Bacteriovoracales; family Halobacteriovoraceae; genus Halobacteriovorax; species Halobacteriovorax sp. HFRX-2_2. The sequence continues at coordinate 196,004 of NZ_JBEBMT010000004.1, read as the reverse complement.
TACCACTTCAACACTCAGGCGTCCATCAATGCTTGCAGTTAGAGGCTCAATTTCTAGCTTTTGACCAATCTTCAAATCATCGAACAAAGTAAGGCCACCAGCCTTACGACGTAGATCAACTAATCTTCCCTCCACTCCATCAAGACCTTCCGAGTAAACACACGTCTTTAAGTCGTTGCGGTACCTAAAGTCATATTCCCACCAACTTATGACAGGATAGAAAACAGGTGTATACAAAGAGAAACAAAGGACACCAAGTAACATGAGAGACATTGTGTAGAGAAAAAATAATGAGAAGTCATTGTAGTAATACAAGGACCTCAAGATATAAAAAATAACAAAGAGTGCAACGACGACACTTAAAGTCCAAAAAGAATAGTGAACATTTTTTTGCATTCGATAATAGAGTCGATAAAGGATTACGGAAAAGATAATTCCAAAAAGTGCGATAAAGTTAAATTGAAACTTAAAGAACTCATAACCCTTGGCCAAGAAGAACAAGAACATATGTAGCGAAAACAATGCTTGAACTTTATTGAAGTCACTCTTAATTGATAGTTTACTGATACTGATTAACATTATTCTATTTTATCAAAATAGGATTATTTGATAATTAGTGGAACTATTTGCTTAGCGCCCTCTTCACGAGTAAATTTATATTTTTTATCATCTATTGTTAACTCATACTCACCAGGCTTAAGGTTAACCGGATAAAGATGGATATGGTCATAAATACCATACCAAGATCGTAGGTCAGCTAATTCTGATTCTTGAATTGCTCGGTTTCCAGCAGCGTAAGCAGCACTTGCAGAGAGATAAGCAATCAGGCTGCCATTATTGTAGAGACTACGATAAGTCTGATAGGCAGAAGTTAAAAGAGCAATATGCTTGGCCGCAAGCCTTGCCCCTACTTTTGCTTCTAAAAGTGAGACATCATTTTTTAAAGAACTACTTAAGACTTCAGAAGTATTGGTCATAAGTACAGAGGAACCGCTTTCTTGCTTCTCTCCTTTAGCATTTTTAATTATGATCTTTTTAGGAGTCGATACTGTCGTTGAATCAATTTTTGGTAACTCAAAGTAAATCTTTGGTTCAGCACCTCTGGTAAGAGCGAGCATTTTCAAAGAGAATGTTACAAAGTCATCCATCCCCTCGTCATTTGAAATATAAACTCCCACAGGAAGGCCCAGTGGAAAGTCGTAGACTTTGGCCGTTTTCTTAATGACGTGGCCATTTAAAATAATGATATATGTATTGAATGATTTTCTATTATTAAAGAAATCGTATGTGCTCTTATAAGTCTCAGTTTCTGTTATATACTTTGAAAGCTCACCCTGACTCATTAAGTGGAGTTTTTTATAATCTTCTTGATATTTTTTATGTGATGAATTGTAGCTAGGATATAGTCCCATTTGCTGAATAAGATCTCTTTTTCCTATTTTTTTAAAATTATTAACAATCGAACGATCCTTGGCCCTACCATAAGTATCATGAACGACAATTCCCATCAGATCAATAAAGGTTGATCCCTTATAGATTGCACGTCCTCTATTTTGGGCCTTAAAGTTTTCGATATAAGCACTCCAATCTCTTAGAGTTGATACCATTGCCTGTTGATGAAATCTCTTTTGCTTATCCGAAGTAACTTCTTTGCTCTTCATATAGTGAGCAAGAATTTCATAAAATCGTATATTGGCCTGTTCAAATTGATTTGGATAATAGATGTCAGTTGCCTCTCCAATAAAAAGGGACTCTACTTTATTGGAGATACTAATCTTATACAATTCATTTGCGATCTCTTTAGCATTGTTAAGATACAAAAGAGCATTGTCATAGTCTTTTAAATTAAAATAAGCAATACCGAGTTCAGCTTGCTTTAGGAAGCGATCTTCCTCTCGCTTATAGACTTCACCTTTATTAATTTTTTCAACAACACTTTTGTAGTCGTTACTTTTATATAAAGATGAAATGAGGTCACCTTCATCCCTTACTTTCCTGGCTGCACATGAGACAAGAATGATAAGGAATGAATGTGTTAAAATCTTTTTTAAATTAGTAATATTCAACTAATTACCAACCTACTTTCGATTTTTCAGAATACTTATTTACACGTGTTCTTGTTCTCATAACTTCGACACCTCTAGAAATGTCCGTCATGCGAATATTCATTGTGTATTCTTTTAATGTTTTCCCACTTCTTGAACGTGGCTGCATTCTTACATTACCAAAGATCATTATATCTGCACCTGCAGCATTTCCAATTTTCTTTGCTTCAGCAGGACTAACCATCCCATCGTTTTGATATTGAATTTCTTTTAACAGGGCCTCACGAGCAGAAGCATCGATTAAAATATATTCTCCAGACTCACTTAATTGAGTTAAGAATTCATCAGAAATATCATCTGACGGAAAATATGGCTCGGCCGTTTGATTACTAAATTCAGCAACAAATACTTTTGGGCGTCTACCTAACTTAAGTAGATAATTTTTAAATCCTTTATGTTGTTTCATTTTTTGAATCACTGTTTCAACTGAATTTTCAGTATCACGCGTAACCCATGCATCAGTAATTTCTAATGACTTCTCATCTGATGTGTCACCCGAAACACGCTCAGCTTGAAATCCCCCACATGAAACTAATGTAAAAAGCACAGTAAGAGCTAAAATCTTTTTCATATATCCTCCATTAAATTTTTAAATCAACAAAAATATCAGGTAAATCATCCATCAACTCATCAACAACTTCTTCAATGATGGCCTTTTCTGAACGACCTGTTTGTGTATACCTTTTTGTAATATTCAATTTCTTCTTATTAAAGTTAATCTCCAACGTCTTTTTTACAAAACCATCAACGTTTAAAAACTCGTCGATTAATGCAATTGCAATATTTAAGCGTTCCTCACTCTTTCCTGAAAATACATTATTCTTATTAAGCTCACTTATTAACAGCTTATCAACGATCTCAAACTTAGGTTGTGAATAAACGTGTAATGTAATTTCCTTTTTAGAACGTGCTTCATACTTTTTAGCTTTAGACTTATAATTATCGGCCAGAGTCATCATATATAGCTCTAACTTTTTAATCACACTATTATTGGCCCTAATTTTTGAAAGAACTAAATTATATCCAGTCTTATATAAGTCTTCGTTTTCTTTCTTTAATCCAGAAATATCACTTTTCAATTTAGTCATGAACTTTTTGGTATTAAGCCCCATTAAGACACAGTAGTATGATTCCTCATCAACAAATGACTCAATCATTTCAACGCCAAATAAGTTTTCAGAAACTTCTTCGCTGACAAAGTCAGAATATTCGCCTTCATCTAATTTACCATTAGAGCTTTCAATCGAAATAAATTTTGCTTTTACTTTAACCTGAAAGTTCTTGGCTATTTCTACTCGTGCATCCTCAGTCGCCTCTTTCTCACTTAGGCCACATGTCTTTGCACATAGAAAATCCTTAGGACATGATTTTATTTGTCCAAACGAATAAAGACTCAAAAGTGAAATAAGTAGGATCTTAATCTTCAAATTTTTGTCTCAGCTCTTCTTTGTGTGAATCTTTAGCTACAGCAATTGCTTTTTCTTGTGCATATCGAATTGCTCTTTGTAGAGTGTCTTCTTTAATACCTACTAACGAATAGCAAGTGTAGTATGGATCACCAATAAGCTTTTCATCTTTCATTTTTTGTCTTTTTTCCCAGTACTGCTCTTTAACACGAACCCCAGAAACTTTTGTTCTAATTGATTGAGTTAGAGTTTCTGAAAATGTTTTAATTTCTTGTGAGTCCTCATCAAGATTCGTTACTTCAGTGTAATCATTTGCAATCTCCTGAGAGATTTCAGAAGCAATAACTGCAGTTGATCTGGCCGTAGCAGACTTAACACAAAGTCTTCTATTTCTGTTTTCAGATTGTGATAGGAAGTAGTGATAGTCTTTATCACCCTTGTAGTTATCAGCGCTTTCTAACCAATCAGGCTCAATTTTATTTGAAGCATTTAAGATTTTATAATCAATTTCAAACTCTCTTGCCTTCTTTCCAGAAGCACAAGAAATCAACGCAATTGATATTAGAAAAAATGAGAAAAACTTTGTCATGATATCTCCTAAAAAAATAATCTTAGCGGACTTTTCCAAGTCAACTAATTTTACTTTACGTTGAGATATAATCAATGAAAAATTATTTTAATAATTCCTTAACAGCAACATGACTTAGCAAGAAGCCTACTGTTCCTGTCATGTATGTAGCAGTACCTAGCCCACCATCACAATCTAGCTTTAGTGCTTTCGAAGTATTATCAATTTCGCACTTTTTAATCTTCTTTGATGGCTCAGGGGAATAGACACATTGAACCTTGGCCTTTGAACGGCCAAGAGGGTAAAGGTGCTTCTTTTTAAGCTCTTGTCTCACCTTACGATAAAGCATATCTTGTTTCGTCTTAGATAATTCTGCAACAGTGATCATTGTAGGATCAACTTTTCCACCAATTGCTCCAGAACTTACAATTTTAACTTCACGCTTATAACACTCATTAATTAATATCGCCTTCTCACGGGGCGCATCAATAGTATCGATGATAATCGAAGGCTGCTCAGCAAATATCTTATCCATATTCTTTTCATTAAAAAAACAATAATGACAGACAACTTCACAGTCAGGATTAATTGTCGCGATCCTCTCTTTAAGAGCATCGGCCTTCATCTTTCCATAGTTTCCATCGTGAGCATGTAGTTGGCGATTAGTATTTGAAACACAAATATCATCGAGATCAACTAAAGTGATTTTATTAACTCCGAGACGAGCAATCGATTCAACACACCAAGTTCCAACACCACCAAGGCCAATAATCATAAAATGTGAATCTTTAATTACAGAGAAAGCCTCAGCTCCAAGAAGGGCCGCTATTCCATTAAATCTTTGTTCGTGATTTGACATAGGCTTGTAAAAACAGGTGCTTAAGAAACATGGCGCACTCGGCAGGAGTCGAACCTGCGACCTTCTGATCCGTAGTCAGACACTCTATCCAGCTGAGCTACGAGTGCGCATGTAGGAGTTATTTATAGCCCCTAACTGCTCATATTGTCAATGCGTTCTTGCATTCAAGGAAATATTTGTCAGAGGGCCCTAAAAAATTGGACAATAGGCTCAATTTATTAATTATTTACCAGTTTAATACATGAACAAATTTTTACTTATATTACTGACTCTTCCCCTGCTAACTCTTGCCAGTGAAAGTAGTGAGCTACAAAAATCCCTCGATCAAAGAATCAAAGAGGATAATCATTCAAACAGTACCTCTTCCCTGGTTACTGCACATAGGCCTAATTATATTTTGCCAATTACCTATATGCACGATCCTAATGAAGCACCCTACCCTTCAGACGATGAGCTTAAGAATATCGAAACTAAATTTCAGCTTAGTTTCAAGTTCACAGTTTTGTCTCATATCTTTGGGTCTAAGACTGACTTGAATTTTGCCTATACTCAAAAGTCATTATGGCAACTTTACAATAAGAAAAACTCGGCGGCATTTAGAGATACCAATTACGAGCCGGAGTTATTTATCTCTTTTGAGCCGTTTAATGAAGACTGGCGTATTTTTAAAAACTATTACCATTTTGGATTTGTTCACCAGTCAAATGGTCGTGACTTACCCTTGTCACGTAGCTGGAATAGAGTCTTTGCAACGACATTCTTCGAGTGGCAAAAAACATTATTCATGCTCAAGGTTTGGTATCGTATAAGTGAAGAAGCTAAGGATGGCCCGACTGATTATACGGGAGATGACAATCCCGACATTACTGACTATCTTGGCTATTTTGAACTAACAGGTATCCATAAAATCAACGGGCATACACTTTCTTGGATGCTAAGAAATAATTTAAAGAAAGATAACAAGGGTGCTCTTGAAGTTAATTGGTCTTTTCCTTTGCCGGAAACACGTTTAAAAGGTTATCTTCAAGTTTTCACTGGCTATGGTGAAACGATGATTGATTACGATTATAATATGACTCGAGTAGGACTCGGTGTCGCATTTACAGATTGGTTATAATGAAAAAAATATTAGCGACAATTTTACTCTCTACACTTACTTTTGCCAGTAACTATAAACCAGAATACTGGGGTATTGGATTTGGTTATCGTAATGCAGATATTCCATTCAAAGTAAAAGATAAGAAAGTTTCTGATATTATTCCTCTCTTCTTTTATAAGCGTGGAGACTTCCAGCTCGATGGCCTATCGGCACACTTCACTTTTTATAGACCAATCAAAAAATTAAATATCAACCTTATGTCAAAGTATCGCTTCTTTGATATTCCTAAAGATACGCAAAACACAGTTCGTGGAGCTGGCTTCGACTATGGTTTTGAAGCACAATACATCCACTCGAAAATGTGGAGAACGAGTGCGCAAATTCTTGCTGATCATTCAACAAGAAGCTATTTCACACTAAGGACTGAAGCTGACCTTGTGTGGAAAAAGGTTTTCTTTCGCCCTTATGCCTATGCAACTTTTAGAAGTGCAGAGTTTAATAACAAGTATTATGGCCTAGATGTATCAACGCCTGGCCCAGGCTATGAAGTTGGTGCCGGAGTCAAGGCCGCCATAAGAGTACATAAAGATTTTAATATCCTGACTCATGTAAAAGTAAGTGCCTTGGATAATGAAACGGCAGACGCTCCTACAATTCGCAACCAGGTAAATACAGAGACGTTCTTAGGTATTGGCTTCATGGATCCACACCTAATCCATATGAATGGACACGAGATTACAAAGCGTACAAAACTTAAGTCGAAAACTTTTATTAGAGCAGCCTATGCGATGGCCACACCATCAAACTTGAGTGATATCCTCTCTTTTCACACAGCAACTGATAAGTATAAGAATGACATGGTTTCTTTTGCTTATGGTATTCCAATGGCCGATCAATTCCTAGGAGCTGATATTCCAGTCTATCTACTGCCTCAATATGTTGGACATCTTAAAAGTGACGTCCAAGAAAGAAGTAATGAATTTGCACTGGCCGTTAAGATCTTTATTCCATTTCACTGGCCTATTCAGTGGAGACTTGGTCTTGCTGAAGGTATTTCTTATGCCGACCAAATCACTTATATCGAAGAATTTGATATTTCAGGAAAGGGATATCGCAGTAGTAAGTTCATGAATTACTTAGACTTTTCTATCGATTTTAGCTTAGAAAAGGCAGGACTTAAGCACACGTGGCTGGGACTTATGATCCACCACCGCTCAGCTATTTTTGAATCGTCTTCAATGTTTGGCCGAATCAAAGGTGGAAGTAATTATATAGGAGCCTATATTCAACAGGATCTATAGAATCCCCGAAGGTTTCAATTAAAAAAGTTGAAAAACTCAATGATTTCAATAATCTCTATAGTGGAAAAATCTTCTTTCCTGACCTTTGTCATGAAAATTTCGCTCTAGAAACATGATATTCATCCGATAATGAGTGCATGAAAAATTTAAGCTATATATTCACTCCATTATTTTTATCGACCACTATCACGGGACTTAGCGTATTCTACAGTCAAATAAACCTTATCGAAGGTCTATCTTTCTTTAGCGCACTAATTCCTTTTACATTTTTTGCTGTAAAGGAGAGAAGAAGCCATCGAGTTAATCTTCAATCTTTTGTACAAAAACTAGATTACCTTCAACGAAATATTGTTGGAACAAACGCTCAGTTTTTTGAATCTTGTGAACAACTCGATGAAAGTACTGAAGAGCAAGCAAGTGCTGTTATTCAAACAAGTGCCACGAGTGATGAAATTAGTGCCATGATTACTAAGACTACGGGATCGATTGACTCATTTGAAGAAAATATTAAAGAGATCAACGGACTTATTAGTAGAAGTGACCACTCATTAGCAAAACTTGAAAAGAATATCCAATCGAGCTTAACAACAAGTCGTGATATCACTGAATCACTAAGTGATATTGTTGTTAATCTTAATGGTTTCTTATCGACATTTACTGATGTTGAATCTAAAGCAATGCTTATTAACGACATTGTTTTCCAAACGAAACTACTTTCTTTCAACGCTTCAGTTGAAGCAGCTCGTGCTGGAGAGCATGGAAAGGGATTTTCAGTTGTCGCTGAAGAAATTGGGAAACTAGCATCAACAAGTGGAGAGAGTGCAGAGGCCATCAATGCCACTCTTCATGAAGCACAATTAAAACTAAATTCTCTTATATCGAATATTCAAGAAAATAGTAAGAATCTAAACGAGAGACTTGATCAGACAGCTGAGTCTTGTGATACTACTCTTCAAGAGTTTAGACATAGCTTTAATCAAACTAATGATGAAACAGTTAAGATGAACGAGCAGATTCAAGAAGTTACTGTTGCTGCCAAGGAACAAGAAAATGGCGTTATTGAGCTACGCGACGCAATTCATGCTATTAATAACTCAACACAAAGAAGTGCACTCGTAGTATCTCAAACGCTTAATCTAGCAAATACAATTAGTCAGTACCTAAGTGAGCTTTCTGGATCAATCAATCATACAAAAGAATCTCAGAATATTAAAATTAACGAAAATATTGAATTAATCCCATGGGAAGATAAGTACAATATTGGTATCTCGAAAGTAGATGGTGAGCACCAAGAACTTCTACGTAAGATCAATGGTCTAATTAATTCGATGAACACAGGAAAGGGTATGAAGGAAGCTTTCCAAACCCTTAAAGAATATACGGTATTTCATTTTGATGAAGAAGAAGAGTATATGTTAAGCATTAACTATCCTTCTTATGAGTCACATAAGAGAGTTCACGAGAAGCTTTTATCTGCAGTTGCACGCTTTGAACAACAACTTCATAACGGAACACTTGAAAAAGATAAGCTAGCAAGCTTTTTAAAGAACTGGTTATTTACGCATATTATGGGAATTGACACTAAGTATGCAGATCATGCAAAGAAGCAGCGAACAACTAAGTTCGCTGCCTAATTGGAGTTAAAACTCAGGATAAAATACTTTTGCAAATCTTGAGTAATTTTCAAATTGAGGCATATGCCCTAAACCATCTAATTCAATTAGCTTAAGTTTAGGGTTTTTCTTTTTTAAGTCCTTACCTAAATTCTGATATTGACCTAACTTTCTTTTTACACCCTTTTTCTTCCAACCACGTCCTGGTCCTGTTCGATCACGAGTCCCTAAAATTAAAACTGTCTTGGCCTTAATCTTTGGGATCTTAACGACAATATTATCGTTAAAAATTGGGCCATAAGTTAAGGCCGCATTCCAAGCAACATCTTCGTAATCTGGGCCATTTAACCAGCCTTTAAAAGGCGTCAGAAGCTCCTCATATGAATCGGCCCATGCGCCATCATAGTAATTCTTTCTTTGATAATTTCTGGCACCATCAACCGTTTTGTTTTTTTCAATATTATAGAAAAACTCCGGATCTTTATATTCAGCATAGTCCAAGTACGCTTCTAGGCCAATTGGATTAACAAGTACGACTTTTTTAATGTCTCGGTACATGGCCCCCATATTAACAGCAAGCATTCCCCCCATTGAGTGACCGACAACAGTATACTTTTTAACGCCAATTGACTTTAAGAGATCGTGGGTATTCTTAGCTAGCTGAGGAAAACTATAACTATAATTTTTTGGCTTAGAACTTTTACCAAAGCCAATTTGGTCAGGAATAATAACTCGGTAACCCTTTTTCACAAGATCATTGGCCACTCGATCCCAATAAAACCCTGCAAAGTTTTTACCGTGAAGAAGAACAGCTACCTTATGTTTCGATTGACCAATATCCATATAACGCATTTTTAACTTCTGCCTTTGAGAAGAAAGCTCATATGTTTTTACAGTAAAGGGATATTTAAATTGGGATAATTCAGCATCAAAGCTTAATTTACTTTCAGTACTTGTTGCACATGAAACGAGAAAGAGCGCTAGAAGTAGCGTTGTGATAATTTTCATTTTACATCCTTTGTTAGCATGTAAAATTTTAAAAATGACTAGTGCGGATGTAAACCCATCTAACAAAGAGTTAACAAATCAAATGTTTATGTCGGATACTTAGATGCGAATTCCAAAGCCTAAAGATGATTGATACTCATGTTCATCATCAGTGAAGATAACATTCATACCGGCATTTAACGTGAATACATTCATAAGATTAATTGCAAGTCCTGTTCCCGCATATGGATTGACGTATGTAGCGGGCTCAACTGTAGTTGTTACCCCTGCTTCAGTTCTTTCATACTTACTATCACGTGCGTGTGCTCCGGCCCTTAAATACCAATTTAGAGCTCGGCCAAGGTTAAATGAACTTCTAAGCCCAAGCATATAATTTGTTGAATCATCGCTAATATCAACACCAGTATCAAATGATTCATCTTCTTTTGCCTGTGTCACCTCTGCCTCAAGTGATAAGTACTTTGGGCCATAGTTTGCTCTTAGGCCGTAAAAGAGGCGACTAGACGTATGTGGAGTTGGAAGTATCTTTTGTACACGCTCATACCCTACCACAGGCTCAATTTCCAAATTGCCGCTCTTAAAGCCACCAAAGCTTCGGCCTTGAGCAAAAGTTGAAAGAGAAATAATAATTGTAAGTGCAGCTAGTAGTAGTTGAGTTTTCATAAAACTATTATCGCATGTCTATAGGGGCAATGTATTTGAGGGGTAAATTTGGCCTAAGGTGAAATTTAGGTACAAAAAAAGACCGCATTTGCGATCTGACATTTAATTGGGAATTTTAAAAAATGGCGGAGAAGGCGAGATTTGAACTCGCGGTACCCGGAGGTACGACACCTTAGCAAGGTGCTGGATTCGGCCACTCTCCCACTTCTCCACTAAGAAAAAAAGTGGCGGAGGACACAGGATTCGAACCTGCGGAGCTCGCGCTCAACGGTTTTCAAAACCGCCGCTTTCGACCACTCAGCCAATCCTCCGCAAAATACAAATATTTTGCATTCGTGAGATATATTATTAAGATTCTTACACACATTTGTCAACGCTTTAATGCATTTATTAATGCAAGAATATTTTGACGGTCTCTTGCGGCTGGGCTGAGCGTCAAATATCTTTGAAATTTATCAATGGCAAGGTTAGGTTGACCAAGCTCTTTATACAGAAATCCCATCATCTTATTTAAGTCTGGATCGTTCGGATTAAGCCTGTTAGCGCGCTGAAAGAACTGTAGTGATGGTACAAACTCTCTTGTTTGAAACGTTAGTTTTCCCATTGAGAAAATGGCATCAAAATAGTTTTTATTAATCTGTATTGCCTTAGATAAATTCTTTTTGGCTTCTTGGACTTTTTTGCCTATTAAATAAATTTCCCCTAACATATAGTATCCAAACTCTGAATTTGGATGCTTTTCAATTTCAACAAGGGCCGCTTTTTCAGCATCTCTGAATTTTCTTTGGCTAAAAAGAATCTTAGAACGATAGTAATTAATCCTAGGATAAGTAGGTAATCTCTTTTCTAAGATGTCTATATGCTGATTAGCAAGGCCGTAGTTATTCATATGAATATAAGTGATGATTAGCTTTTCTCTTACGAGAAGGTTTCCTGGCTCGTATACAAGAAGTTTAATCGCGTTCTCTATTAACTCTTTATAATTTCTTTCAATCTCAGAAACTTCAACTAAGTAAGAGTATAGTGCACCGTCTTTTTTATTCAGACGATCCAGAACCTCTTTCATCTCACGATAGGCTTCGTAGTTCTGATCACGATAGTAGAAGACTGCAATCTGCCCATAAAGCTTAGGGTTATCTCTGTGCTCTAAGAGTTCTTGACGAAGGTAACCAATAGCAGTTGTCACACCATCTGTTTCGTAAAGGACCTTACTGTTTAAGATTTTATAATCAATATTGGAAGGGTTTAACCCCATCGCCTCATTTAGAAAAATCTTTGTTTGTTTAAACTTTTTATTTTTAAAAGCAATCTTGGCCATTTCAAATTGAGCGATATCACTAAGAGGGTTTACTCTTGCAGCGGCCTTAAATTTATCGAAGGCCATCTTATCATTTGCAATTAAATTATAATAAAGCCCTAAGAGCATATGAAATTCAAAAGTCTCTCTAAACTTCTCACTTGTCGATAAAGCCGATAGTAAACGCTTGGCCTCATCTTTCTTATAAGACATAATATTAGCTTTAATGAGAGCATAATTAATTCGTGGATTAACTGGGTGAAGTGCTCGAAGCTTAGTTAGCGTTGTTATCGCAAAATCAAAATATCCTCTTTTGACTTGTAGCTCTGCTAAGTAAAGTTTTGCATCAATACTCGTCTCATCCAACGAAACAGCTCTTAAGGCCAATTCAAAGGCCCTATCCCAATTTAAAAGCGCAACTTCGTCTTTTGATTGCCTAATAAGAACTTTAATCTTACTTGTTGAAATAACTTTTTGAGTGAGATCACTTCCAGCTACATCTAAAGTTGCAAGAGTATCTCTTAGAGATTCATCATCATAGATCTTAAGTGATTGTTGGAATAACTTTGTCGCACCTTGAATGTCCTTATTATAGGCTTTAACAAAACCCATAAATTTTAAACCTTGGGCAAAGTTGTATGGTGATCCACCACCGTATTTTGCAATTAAGATCGAGGCAATCTTATTTAGCTCCCCCATTTTCTCTAACTCTAAGAGGAGGTCTCCATATATAATTAAGAATCGGTAATCACTTTGAAATTTTGTCTTATTCTCAGTTATAAGCTTAAGGGCCTCTGTACTATTCTCATTTAAGAGTAAGTAGTTAACCATTGCATCAATCGATTCAACTGTTCTTAGCTTTGCTTTAAATAGCTTGTCATAAACAATCTTGGCCTTATCGAGCTCACCTGCTTTTAAAAGATAATTCAAGTAAATTGAAAACATCTTAATGGAAGGCTTATTCGATTTTAAATAATTATATCTCTCGATAGCAAAAATCGCCGTTTCATACTTTTGAAAATAGGCATAGAATTGAGCGGCACCAATAACGACATCAATATCTGAGAGAAGCTTAGACTCTTCAATTCTAATAAGCTTAGACAGAACCTGACCTGCTTCAAATTTATTTTGTGTATCAATTAGTAAATCACTATAAGCGTGGATTAATTTGCTAATTGCAGGGTTTCCTGAAAACTTATAGCGAAGCGAGAGATTAAACTTGTTGGCCGCACTAATACGATTTACAAAGCCTTCTTGTTTAAACAAGGCCATACCTTCTTTATAGGCCAATTGTGCTTTTTGAGGTTGAGCAACTTCAGTTGCAACAGGAAATGAAATCTTTGGAACAACGACTGTTTCAATATCTTTCTTCGCTTCTGGCAATAGGAAGATGATTGTCACCACAAGAAATAATACAACAACGAGGTTTCTTTTCTTATTACTAGTAACTTCTTTCTTTTCGACTTTCTTTTGAACAACTTTTTTCTTCGGCTTCTTTTTAAGTCTACGCTCTTCCTGCATAATCTGAAGTTCAATATCACTATAATCTTCAGTCTTTGTTGGAAGCTCTTCTTTCTTTAATTCTGCAAGATTAAACATCTGAGTTGCAGCATCAGCATCCACAACTTCCTCAGGTTCCGGTTCTGGCTCTTTATCTTTCCCCTCACCTTCTTCACCTTCAGAATCTTCGTCATCGCTATCAAGATCAAACTCTTCTCTGAAATTATTTACAACGACAGTTTTAGCTACATCCTCGTCATCTTCTTGATTAGGACTTTGCTTTTTCAAACTAGAAACATTAACGAGAACTGTTTTATCAATTGGAGGAGGGCCTTCTTCTTCGACCTCATCCTTTGCTTCATCTTCTAATTCTTTCTTGGCCTTAAACTTCTCTTCGATCTCCTGATAGTCAATATCGATATCTTTGTCCTTAGAGAACTTAAATTCATTAAAGGCCGTCTTATCTTCACCAATTAGCGTGTGATGCTTTTGCTCACTATCTGTTTGAGCATATTTTACTTCTTTTTCTGTTTTTTCTTTAACAGGCGCTGGTTCTTCTATTTTAGAAAAGAGCTCACTTAGTTCTGGAATTGCATTTACAGGGGCCCAATCCCCAGTTGGAAACTTTTGAAATAGACATGAGTCATCGATTGCATCTTTATGACCCAACTCGATTAATTCTGAAAATACAAAGGGGCCCAAAACCTTATTCGATTTGGTTTTGACACGAAACTTTATCATGTCTTCATTATCCTAAGTATTTGAATTTAAATCAAATCTAGGCTGTGCGTGGATTATTTTTCACAATACCGAATATATTCTGTCTGTATGCTAGTGAAATAATCAAGAATATCGTCGAAAGTAATTGTAAATTCGTTAGATAATCCATGTGTAAATAAACAATATGTCCTATTAAAAATAAGTAGGCCACATGTACAATCCCCATTAGTTTTGAAACAAGCGGAGAATAATCAACCTTAATAGCAAATATTAATAAGTAGATGACTAAGAATAATTGATAAAAACTATCAATACCAAATGTTGGAAGATAGATAACTGCACTAGTCAAACATATCGACATAAGTTGAATGGCCTGATAACGAGTATCCACTTTTATAAACGAGAATATCACCTGCACACATAGGAATAGAAGGTAGAAATAAGGACTTAACTCTATATTCAAACTGATAAATCTTTCTAAGACAGATAAGCAGAAAATATATTGTAGGATTGATAGATATGGGCGCTTCTTTTCCTTAGGCATTAATAATGCTGTCGTAACAACAATTAAGATCTCATAAAAGAAATTCCCTAACTCAACACCTTGGAACTCTTTCACAAAGAAATAAACTACTGCGATGACAATCCAAGCGAGGATATAAAAAAGGCTGTGCTCACTCTTTTTGTCCGTATCAAAAAAACATAGTGCCCCTAAAAGCAGCACAATATCCGTAACACCAGTAAAATTCCAAATATTAAAAAGTGAAAACCATAAAAGTGTAAAACCTTTAAATAAAGATCTTAAGTCACCCTTACTATTAAAAAAGAAAAATGAAAAAGTAACTGCTGTTACAGCAAAATAACTTCTCTCTGTTGAAGAGAAAACAAAATCTTTAAATAGAAAATAAAACACACCTAAGAAAATAACAGAAAGAATCGATGTGCGTTGCTTTTCATTAATCCCAGAATATTTCTCTAAAATAGAGTTTAAAAAATATGTAACAGGATAGAATAATAATAGTGAATAAAAACTAGCTTGCATGGTTTAACTCCATACTCTTGTTACAGAAGTCGACAAATATTGTAAGTAGAACCATCAAAGGTATCAGCTTTGCTAGACCTGAAACAAATGAAATCGATAAGATTATCGTCAGCATTGAAATATTAGCTGTCATAATAAATTGCATACGCTCCTTAGAACCTTTAATGAACTCAGATAATCCAAGTAAACTAAGGGCCGTAAGTAATAGTGGCAATGTATGAACTTGAGTAAGTAATAATAGAGATAGAGCAAGAATATTAATCGAATTAGTAACTCTTGATCTAAAATGAAGTCCTATTAAAAGAAGAACGATAAAAGGAACTATGATAATTGCGGAACTTGAAACATATTCTGCGTAATTAATAAGTGTTAAATATTTCAAAATGATAAGAGATAGTAAGACACTATCTTCTTTAGAAAAGAAAATGAATAATAAAGATGAAACGACTAGTGAATAGAAAAGATAGTAGAATTGATCTTTGAAGATTAATAGTCCTATTAAATTCACAAATAAATAAGCTAGAAATTTAAAATTATGTAATTTTGCAATCGAAAGTAATGACATCGCTGCAAGGACAAAAGTTGCTAAGTTTGTAGCACCAAAGATAGCAAAAGCAAGAGGTGCCATTAATGACAAGCTTAGTGAATCAGACTTTCTTAAAAGATATAAGGTAAATAAGGCACCAACCGCTGGTAAGAAGCCAAACTCTATTCCCAAAGTTAATCCTGAGAATCCTGTTGCATACAAAGTGCCACTAAACACAAAGCATAAAATAGCTGAAATAAGTATAGAAGCTATAAGAATAAGATGCTCTTTATTAAAACTCATTTCATTACCACCTGGATAATTAGTACGAGAAAATACGATGCCATAAGAATCATACTTAATGCTCGTACACTTCGATAAGATAGAGCAAATACGCCAATATTTGATCGAGTCATACTTATCTGAGAACTTGCTGTATCTTTAGATGCAAAAACATCATCAAGAAATGCAAATCGTTTCATATTTCCTAAGTTAACTTTAGTCCCAATCATTGTTGTAAGTTCTGGGAACTTGATAGCAAGCCCAAAAACTAAAAGATTTAAAGTAAAATAAGAACCTACTGCATAGTAAATAGGGCCTCTGTTGATATCACCAATAAAGCCTTGGAAATAAATTAGCCCAAAAGAAATTAAGCTAATTGTGATTAAACAATAGAGAAATTCGAACCACTGAAGCTCTTGGCGATTCTTTAGTGTAGATTCAGTATTTAGTAGAAGTACTATCGTCGCAACAAAGAAAGTTAAGACGAGAATCCCCGTGTTTTCAATTGTAAAGGCTAAAGTAAATAGGCCCAATAACCAAACCTGATCAAATAATTCATATGAAAAGTACTTTTTTAGTACTTGTATCTCATGCGCCAAAATATTCTTTGTAGCGATCAAAGACTTCCCTACATAAAAGAAAACTAGAATCGACATCAATAGCGATTCTAAATTTAATAAGACTGCAATAATTGAAGTTAGTAAGAATACTGCCTTAAAGATACTGGCCTTACTAATGACAGCTAAGAAAAGTAGAATCGATAAAGAGATAAGGAATATATTAAGAGTCGGTGAAATATGCTGGATATTTGATAATAACAAAAATGACATAATCACGCCGTCCGTAATAGCAAAGTCATCATCATTTGAATGTAAAAAGCTTAAAAATAAATATGCCGAAAATAGATACTTGAATGAAGCGGACTTATCAACAAGTGTAAGAAAACAAATTATAGCTATTTTTAAGATTGCTAAAGATCGAAACTTAAAGTCTACCCTTGAGAAATTAAACAAGCTACATGTACTAAAACCTATAATCTTTAAATTAATATCAATTGGTAGAAGTAAGATACCAAATGGTAAAACTTCAAAAACCTTACGCTTAGATTGATCAATTACTAAGTAAGAAAAAACAAAAGGTATAATGGTATTAAAGAAATCAAATTCAACACCAGCAAAGTAATAAATAAAATTTAAAAGTATAGGAAAGATACTAATAAAGGCCTTAGCGTAATTATTTAATCGACTGCTAAAATGAAGACCCATTAATGCAAGGATGAATAATGAGATATTAATATAAATCATTTTAAACCCTGCCTTACTTTAAACTCTTTGAAGATAGCATTGATAATAAGAAAGATAGGAGCTGAATAAATAAAAATCATGACACCATCACCTAAACTAATAGACTCTTGTACCCTTAGATCAATTAAAAGAAGAAAAATTGCTATGATTGTAAAAAGAGAGAAAAGCTTTTTTGTAAATCTCTTAGTGAAGAGATAAACACCAATATTAATAACAAATAGAGTTGATAAAAGTGTAAATGGATCGATATTATGCATTCTTATCTCCATCTAAATTCACAATTGATAAAAATGCTATAAATACTAGCAGTACACTAAATTTTAATAATATTGTCCAATCAACATGTGTATCAACATTAAAGTTGTTAATTGAACCAATTAATCCACCGCTACTCTTAAGGTGATAGATATTAACTGAGAATACACCCAGTACGATTGTCGTAAATAGGAAGTAAGGCAGATACTCAAAACGCTTAAACCTTACTTCAGAAGTTGGAAAACAATATTCAACAACACTTAGAATTAGTATAAGCAGAGATAAGAAAATAAATAAGAAGTACAGTAGTACAGTTGATGATACACCTAGAAAATTTAAGAGAAGCATCGTTAGTGATACTGGATATAGAATCATCGTATATCTCTTCTTAGAAAATGCTGCCAACAAGAAGAATATAATAATTAAGATATTAAAATACATTGAATACCTTTGTAATACATAAAATCATAATTACGACTAAACTAAAGACGGCCCTACTGCGAGCGCTACTAAGTATAGTCGAATAGTCTTTGAGTGGTTGAAACTTTAAGTAAGTGTTACTCAAGATAATTAAAATGGTTTGATAAATTAAAACAAAAAGCGTTATGACAAAGTAGTATAAAGCTACCGATTCAAACTTACTTTTAAACAGCAGTGACCAATCAGTATTTGTAAAAGTTAAATTAATAAAGAAGAGAGCAATAAAGCTTTGGTATAAAAGCCTTACATATGAGCACTGTATACTAATATATTTCTTATCAGAGTAAATAGAACCAGCCTTTATAACTTCAATCTCAGTCGTATAAAAAAGAGCTAAGATCGGAAAAGCGAAAAGTAATTTTATTAAGAAGCTATTAGACTGAATCAATGAGTAAATAATTAAAAGAGTACTCAGGACAATAAGCTGGCATATAACAATTTGAGTCTTTTCAATAATCTCAGAACGAATAAGAGATAGTCTAAATCTAAAAATACCAACGAATACAGTGACCGCAACCATTAGAGCATAGAATGGTAAGATATATCTAATCTCATTTGTGAGTAAGAAAAACGCAGATAATGTCTGTCCAAAAATGGCCAAAAACAAGATCACGATAAAAGAGTTAAAACTTAAAGCATCAACACTTTCAACACTGTGAGAAGCTGCTAAATATTTCTTCAGGCTCAAAGTTGGTAAGATTTCTTTTGAGTTAAGAAGAGAACCCATTAATTGAATAACGATTAGCCAAAGCGGCAAAGCAATAATTAGTTCCAAGAACTATCCTCTTTAATTTTAGATAATTACAAAATAAGTAGTATTAAAATTGTAGCAAGACCAATCAATATTGAATACGCTTCTTTGTAAAAATCTAGCGTTTGGGCACCAAGAATGACAACAGTAATCATGGCAATAACCTGAAATACAATAAGAAGCTTAAATGTCGTCTTAAATGAAGTTAAGTTTGATTTGGCCAGATGAGACTCACGATTAAGTTTCTTGAAAGGAGCCTGGGCCATTTTAGGTTTGAAAAACAAGGGGTAGCCTAAGACTACCCCAAGAATAATAAAGAAAATTAAAGATGTTAGTAGTACTAATTCCATACTACTTAATTAGGAGCAAGGCTCCGTTAGCAAGAGCGATAAGCTTTTGCCAGAAAATACCAAGAAGTACAACTGGAAGCGTATAAGCACCAATTACTAGTTGGTTGATAAATCCGAAACCACCGATTTGCTCATCAGACTCTGCATCTTTAAGAATCATTACACGAACAACTTTCATGTAGTAATAAAGAGAGATTACAGAGTTAAGAGCAGTAATAACCGCTAGTACATAGAATTTCTTATCAATAATTGCAGCAAGAATGTTGAACTTAGCTACGAATCCCGATAATGGAGGAAGACCAGCTAAAGAGAACATTGTAATCGCCATAGCAATTGCCATAACTGGATGCTTCTTAATAAGACCTGAGAAACGATCGATATGATCATTACCGTAGTGATCTTGAATGAATGAAGCAACATAGAATGCTACAAGAGTCATAAATAAGTAAGTTACAGAATAGAAAAGAATTGCTGTCCATCCTGATTTACCAAGTACAATCGCACCAAGCATCATTACACCAGCGTGTGAAATTGAAGAGAAAGCAAGCATTCTCTTAATTGAGCGCTGACCGATAGCTGAAACGTTACCAACTGTCATTGTAAGAGCAGCTACGATACTTAGAAGAACTAGCCAAGAGTCCTTAAGAACACCAACATCTCCACCAAAGAATACCTGAGTTAGACGAGCAAATGCTACGATCCCTGCAAACTTAGGAACTAATGAGAAGAATGCTGTAACTGGCAGAGGTGAACCTTCGTAAACATCTGGAGACCACATGTGGAAAGGCACACAAGAAATCTTATAACCAATACCTACAAAGAAAAGTAGGAATGAAGGAATAAGAATTGCTGTTTGCTCAGTTGATAGAGTTGATAGCATTGGCATAAGTTCAGAGAAGTTAATTGTCCCTAGAACACCAAAGATGTGACTCATACCAAATAACATCATACCAGCAGTTACACCACCGTATAGAACATACTTAAGACCAGCTTCAGTTGAACGTTCATCGTTCTTCTTAAGCGCGGCCATTGCATATGATAGTAGTGAAAGTGTTTCGATCCCTAAATAGAATAGAAGCATATTGTTTGCAGAAGCTAGAAGCATCCCACCAACTAAAACACCCATTGCTAAAATTGTGTATTCAGCTTTTGTTCCTTCGTAAAGATCCTTAGAGATCTTAGAAAGGTAAATAACACCAGCTGTACTTAGGATCATTACGATCTTTGCAAAACCTGAGAAGTGATCAATAACTAAAGACTTAGTAAAGATATGTGTCGGCTCAATACCAAGACCTTTAACTTGATAGATAAGCGCACATAGTAGTCCAAGCATTGAACCCCAGTAAAACATGTTTTTTGAGCTACCTTTTTCATCATTTCCGTAAGTAGCTTCGATGAGGATTAAGGCCCCCATCGTGAAGCACACTAAAAGCTCCGGAATATAATGTGAGATACTCGCTAAATAATTTAAAGCCATCACTTCACCTATTGACTATTAAAAAGTCGCTAATAATGAAACTAGTTTACCTACAGAAGCCTTCATCATATCTAGTAATGGAGATGGCCAAATACCAAATAGGATTACTGCAATACATAGTGGAACCATGTAGAAGATTTCTCTAGCATTCATATCTGTATAAGATTTGTTTTCTTCAATAACCTCACCAAAGAACATTCTCTTGAACATCCATAGTAGGTAAGCAGCACCAAGAAGAAGACCAACAACTGCAAGAACAGTGATTGTTGTAAATCTATTGTAGATCCCTAGGAAAATTAGAGCTTCAGAGATGAAACCTGAAAGTCCTGGAAGACCCATTGATGCGAACATCGCGATGATGAAAACAATTGAGAACTTTGGAAGTTGTGTATAAAGACCACCAAAACCTTTTGTTCCATCTGGTCTAACGATCCATCTGTGGTGTGATCTTTCATAAAGAATACCGATAAGAAGGAACATCATAGCTGTTGAAGTACCGTGGTTGAACATCTGAAGTACAGCACCGTTCATACCTTGAACTGTCATAGCAGCAAGACCTAGCATTACGAATCCCATGTGAGAAACTGAAGAGTATGCAACAAGTTTCTTAACATCTGTTTGTGCCATGGCACAGAATGCACCGTAAATAACGTTAATTAAACCTAGCCATGCAATTGCGTCTGCAAAGTAAACAGAAGCTGATGGGAAGATTGGGAATGCAATTCTTAGGAAACCATAAGTACCCATCTTAAGTAGTACACCGGCAAGGATAACTGAGATCGCTGTTGGTGCCTGAACGTGTGCGTGTGGTAGCCACGTGTGGAATGGGAAAACTGGAACTTTGATCGCGAAACCAATGAAAAGTGCTACGAAGAATACTTTTGCAAATGGAAGTGCCATACCAAAGATATTTACAGTCTCGTTTACAAATTTACCGCCCGAAAGCGCTAGAATATTGAATGAATCAACACCTTGTCCTGTTACGAAGTATAGAGCAACCATACCAACAAGCATTAGGATTGAACCAAAGAATGTATATAAGAAGAATTTAACAGCTGCGTACTCTCTATTCTCACCACCCCAAATTCCGATTAGGAAGAACATTGGGATTAGCATTACTTCCCAGTAAACATAAAATAGGAAGAAATCCATTGATAAGAATACACCGTAAACAGTTGATTGAAGCATTAGTAGTAATGCAAAGTAACCTTTAACTTGCTTTTTAACTGTCCATGAAGAAAGGATACAGATCGCAAAAAGAAGCGAAGTTAAAAGAACCATTGGTAATGAAATACCATCAATTCCTAGGTGATAAAAAATGTTAAACTGCGAAATCCAAGAATGTTTAATTGTAAACATCTCTTGCATACCTGGCACAGTATTGTCGAATTTCATGTATAGACAACCTGATAAAACAAGTGTGATCACAGTATTAATCAAAGACCATACTCTAATTGCCGTCTCTTTCGTCTTAGGTAATAAAAGTACCCCAAGAACACCGATCATAGGCATCCACAGAATCCAACTTAATAGATTAGAATGTGCGTTCACTGTAACTCCTTAATTCTCTTATAAAGCTAAAATATAACCAAATAGTACTAAAATAATCATTGCGATGTAGAACTGGATCTTTCCGTTTTGGATCGTTCTTAAGATAACGTTGAATAAACGTACACTTGCCCCAGTACCATCTACCATCATTGTGTCGACAAATAAGTTATCGAACCACGCTGAAACTCTCATTACAAAACGTGTAACCGTTGCCCAACCGTCAACTGCGTATCTGTCATAGACCCCCATGTCAAACTTAGCTAATAGGTTGTTAAACGGAAGAAGTCCCTTCTTGATGAAGCCACCAATATAAAGATCATCCATAAAATATTTGTTTTGTAGTGTTCTGTAATAACGGTTAAATGAGTTAACCCAGAAACCTGGATTCCATTTACCCCATAGGTACATCATCATCGCGATGAATACACCAGAGAAAGCAATCACAATCGACATACCAGCACCAATATAGTGAACCTGGTGGATGTGGTGTGCTTCTTCTTCAGATAGTCCGTAAGTTGAATCATACTTAGAAGTTGTAAATGTACCTTTTTCACGTACATCAATTGATCCAAGTTGCTCACGCTTATAGTTTTCGAACTGACCTTTCTTAGGCTTTTGAATTAAAGTTTGGAACCACTCATACTTACCGTTTGCTTTATCTGCAACTTTAACAAAACCTTGTCCTGTTAATGAACCAGAGAACCAAACACCTAGAGTAAATACAGCTAGGATAAGTAGAGGTACGTTTCTGTTCCAAGTAAGCTTTTCTTCATGACAGTGATCGTATACTTCTTTGTCTCTTGGCTTACCGTGGAAAGCTAGGAACATCATACGACACATATAGAAAGCTGTTAGTAGAGCACCCATGAAACCAAGAACTGCCGGAGCAACCATTACTGGTGAGTGAAGTGCTTCAATTAAAGCATCCCCTAGGATTCTATCTTTCGATACGAAACCAGAGAAGAATGGAATACCTGCGATTGCAAGAGTACAACACCACATTGCAAACCAAGTAAATTTCATTTTATGTCTTAGACCACCCATTCGTGGCATCTCTTGTACGTGAGCATGCGTGTGGTGATCGTGTAGAGAGTGAATAACAGAACCAGCAGCTAGGAATAGACACGCCTTGAAAACAGCGTGTGTAATCAGGTGCATGAATGCAGCATTATATGACCCAACACCAATACCTAGAACCATATATCCTAGTTGAGAGATTGTTGAGAAAGCTAGTACCGCTTTGAAGTCTGTTTGAACAAGAGCAATTGTTGCAGCACCGAAAGCAGTAATACCACCGATATAAGCAACAAAAGTTAAAAGCCCACCAGCATCAAGTAGCGGGTAAATTCTTAGTGATAGATAAACACCAGCAGCAACCATTGTCGCAGCGTGGATTAGCGCTGAACATGGAGTTGGACCGTTCATCGCATCTGGTAGCCAAACGTTTAAAGGGAATTGCGCTGACTTACCAATTGTTCCCATAAAGATACAGAAACCAGCAAATGTTGCTAGAGGGATACCAAGTACCGCCTGACCAGCTAATCCACCAGCATCGATCGCTTTATATAGGTCTACAAAACTTACTGAACCAACAACAGTCCAAAGAGCAACAATACCTAGTAGGAAGAAAACATCCCCTACTCTTGTTGTCATGAAGGCCTTAACGTTAGCAGCACCAGCAACTTCTTTCTCGTAGTAGTGACCGATTAGAGAGTATGAACAGAATCCCATAAGCTCCCAAAAGATAAATACTGAAAATAAGTTATCTGAAAGTGCAAGACCAAGCATTGCAGAAGTAAAGAGTGACATATAAGTGAAGAAACGACCGTTTCTACCGTAGTTCATGTCATCTTTCATATACCAAGTTGAGAAAACGTGGATAAGTGTAGCAACGGCCGTAACCATCATAAGAAGAACAGCAGTCATGTTATCAATATAGATACCCATGTTTACTACGAACTCTTGCCCACCACCAGTTAGGTCAAACCAAGTGAATACTTTGTGGATATGATAATCAGCAGAGTACGTTCCGAAAACGAAGTCGCTAAAAATTCTCCACGCATAAATTGTCGAACCTGCGATTGCTGCACAACTGATCGCTACAGCAGTTCTCGTAAAGCGTGATGCAATAAATGCATTAATCACGAAAGCAAAGAACGGTAGTAGAACAATTGGAGCAATACTTGAAATCGTATAATCCATTTTTTTCCCTTATATCTCTAATTAACTTTTTAGTTCAGTTGCATCATCAATATGAATCGAATCTTTAACTTGGAAGAAACGAATCACGATTGCTAAACCAACGGCCGCTTCAGCAGCAGCAACAATAATAATGAATAGTGACATGATATTTCCGTCAATATTCTGGTTTGCGTATCTTGTGTACGCAGCAAAATTAAGAGCAGCTGCGTTTAAAATTAACTCAACACCAAGAAGGATCGCGATAATATTCTTTCTCGCTACCATTACTGCAATACCTGCAAGGAATAAGAAGAAAGAAATTAGTAAGTAAGAAGATAAAGTCATCATTTTTTTAATCTCCTTGGTCTAGAAATTACTGCTGCACCAACAAGAGCTCCAAGAAGCAGGATTGAAGAAATTTCGAAAGCTAGTACGTGATCCGTAATTAGCTTAGTTCCGATCTCTTCAACTGTTGATTGCATATCTTCCAGTTGCACATGTTTTTGAATTTTTAAAACAGGTGCTAGGATTTTCATTAATACAAAACTGATTACAAGCATCATGATTGCTGCAATAGTGTACGTTTTAGTCGTTCCCATTGCTGCTACTTTCTTGATCCCCAGCTTATTGTAAGCTTGTTCAATCCCACCAGTTAACATGATGGCAAATAGCATGAGAATAACAACACCACCAGCATATACAACTAACTGAGTAGCAGCTAAGAAGTCAGCGCCTAGAGTTGCATAAAGACCAGCTACTCCAAAAAGAGTAAGTAGAAGGTAGATACATGCATGCATTAAATTTTTTGAAACGGCGACAAGGAATGCTCCTATAACTGTAGCCGCTGCTGAAATTAAAAACATTGTGTTAATAAACATTTCAAATATCCTTAAATATTAGTGTCCGCCCGCACCAGCAGATGCAGATGCGATTACTTTTCCAAGAATTGCCCACATAGACTTACCATTAAATAGGTAAAGCCATACAGCACAACCAATCATATTAAATAGTGCAATTGGAGTTAGATATTTCCAACAAAGTACCATTAGAGAGTCAACTCTCATTCTTGGTAGTGTCCATCTGATCCAAATTACAACGTAATAAAGAGCAAGTGTCTTAGTTACGAAAGATCCAAGTTGTAAAAAGTTTCCAATTTGCTTACCGATCATTGGGTGAGCTGAAGGAATTAATTTATTTACGAATTCACCTGAACCAAGGCCAAAAGGTACTTGATAACCACCTAGGAATAAAGCAGCACAAACACCACAAACAACGAAAACTTCGATGTATTCTGCAAGTGCAAAGAATGCAAACTTCATACCTGTAAATTCAGTGTGGTAACCAGAAACTAGTTCTGATTCCGCTTCAGGTAAGTCAAAAGGAGCTCTGTTTGTTTCTGCAAGTGCACCGATAAAAAGTACGAAGAACCCAATGAAAGTAAATGGGTTATGAAGAACAAACCATTGGTGAGGTAAACCACCTTGAGCTTCTGTAATTGTTTTAAATGATAGTGAACCAGTCATGATTACAATTGCAAGAATTGAAAGAGTTACTGGAACTTCGTAAGAGATGATTTGAGAAGCACCCCTCATACCACCAAGCATTGACCACTTTGAGTTAGATGCGTAACCACCAAGGAAGATACCAACACCAACCAGTGAAGAAACACCTAGTAAGTAGAAAACACCAACATTAAGGTGTGTAAGAGTAAATCCGCTTGAGAATGGTACAACAGCAAGTGACATGAATACACCAACTAAAGCTAGAAGTGGTGCAATGTTAAATAAGAACTTGTCCGCATCACGTGGAACAACGTCCTCTTTAAGAATCATCTTCACACCATCAGCTAGAAACTGAAGAATACCAAAAGGACCAACACGGTTAGGACCTTGTCTCATTTGAAGGTCGGCAGAAATCTTTCTTTCAGCGTAAGTACCAAGACCACCAATTGTTGCAAGTGCACCAACGATGATTAATGAGAAAACTAAGAATAGTAAAAAAGTTACGATTCCAGTTGCATCAGTTCCTAAAAGTTTTGATAGTGCATCCACGGCCATTGAATAGCCTGGTGCTTGTGATAAATACGATACAATCGTTGAATTCATTATTTATCCTTTCCATTAATATTTGCTTGGAATGACTTAACCCAATCAAGGTCACCTTTCTTCCAGCAATAAACTAAACCTAAACTTAAAATAACAATGAATAGAAGTAGTGATCCAAGAACTGCACCACCCTGCCCGATGTCGACAAAGTTTTTATAAACTGTTGCAACAGGGAACATTAAAGCACCTTCAACATCAAAGATTAAGAATACTAGAGCGATAACATAGAAACGAACGTTAAAGTTAGACCAAGCAGTACCAGTTGGTTCCTCACCACATTCGTATGGCGTAAGTTTCAATTCTGTTGGATTATTTGGCCTTACAAGACGACCGACAAGTAATGTTCCAAAGAAAGCGACTACTGCTACAGCGGCTAAAATTAACACCGGCATATAGACGTCAAAGTTTTGCGACATCGATTTATCTCCATGTATAAGTAAAGTAAGTTCCCAAATATTACACGATTACTAGCACTTTGGAAATAAATTGGCCCCTCTTTTTTTGAGTAATATCTTCTATTTAGTAACGCATGGGCCAATGCATAAATTCTTTGTTCTCACTATATTTTATGTTAAAAAACGACATGGATTTATTTTCACCACTACGCACAAAACTAGAAACATGGTTAGACACTAGGCAACACGACCTTACCATCGACGGTATTAATAGGGAGCACTGGGCATTTGCTAAGTTCTTATTACAAGAAAAAAATGGTAAAATTAATCCATCGAATTTATTTATTTTTGAAAACTATGATGACGCAGAACAGTTCTACGAGCTTGTAAAAACGAGCTTTTCTAAAACAAAACTTGTTTTCTACCCAGGACTAGACGCGTCACCTTATTCGGGAATGTTTGCCTCTGAAAGTGCACAACTTGCCCGACACTCAGCATTAGAAAAAATTATTCGTGCTGAAAATAAAGAATTAATAGTTATCACTTCAATAGAATCTCTTGGATTAAAAGTTCCACCGGCCAACTTTTTCAATGAAACTAAAATTGAAATTAATGAATCAGATATTATTTCTCCAGATGAGTTAGCTGGAAAATTAGTTCAGCTTGGATACAGCTCTTCTTTTACAGTGGAAGAACAAGGAACATTTTCTAAAAAGGGTGAGATTTTTGACATCTACCCTGTTGGTCATCATCCAATTCGTATTCATTATTTTGATGAAATGATTGAAGAGATTTATGAAATTGATAAAGAAACTTTAAAGACTATTAAAGATAAGAAACTTGAATCAATTATCATTGCACCTGGGCCAACTATTTTTTGTGAGTCACAATACTCAAATAACTTACGAAATAATATTCCTCGCCCAAGGGCCAATCAAAGAGACTTATTAGAAAAACGTAATGATATTTTTAGCAAGCTTTCCAGTGGAATGCTTTTTGAAAATCATCCAATCTATACGCCTTTATTTTTTAATGAAAATGAAACAGCAACACTTCTCGACTACATTAACGAAAATTGGATTATTTCAATCTTTGATCGTGACAATGTTGAAGACTATTTTTCAAATTACTGTGATGACCTCGCTAGAGATTTTGAAGACTGTGAAGAGTTACTTCCAGAACCAAAATATTTTTACGACTTATCAACAATTGATCGTTTAAAAGATATCGCTTGTTTAAATCTCAATCATTTAAATATTACTGTTAACCTTGATAATGACAGTAATATCGTTGATCTTGGGTTTAGGCCTTTCAAGTCTTATATCTCTTATCACGACATTAACTACTTAGTTAAAAAAGAGTTTTTAACAGGACTCTTTAAGCATATTAAAAGTGAATTCAAATACTCCGGGAAAATTATTTTCACAATTCAAAATGAAAATTCTCGAAAAGAAATTGAACACTTAATTGAAACATTTGAAGTAGATGGTGAAATCAAGAAACGTATCGAATTTGTTCCTTTCAAATTAAGTGAAGGATTCTTCTACCCTAGTGATAAATTACTTACAATTTCAGATAGTGATTTATTTTCAATTAGAAGAGACAAGGCCAAGGTTTCAAAGATTCACGACTATGATCTCTTTGCAGAACAGCTGGCCTCTCTTAAAGAAGGTGACTTCGTAATTCACTCTAAACACGGTATCGGAAAGTACTTAGGCTTAGAAGCAATGGATATTGGTGGCTCTAAAACGGACTACCTCGTTCTTCTTTATAAAGGTAATGATAAAGTATTCGTACCAATTTATAAGATGAATCTTATTCAAAAGCATGCCGGCGGAGAACTGAATGTCAATGTCGACAGCTTAAGAACAAATAAATTCTCGGCCCTAACTTCTAGAGCACGTGAATCTATTAAGAAGTTAGCTTTTGACCTCTTAAAACTTCAGGCCGAAAGAGCATCGGCCAAGGCCTTTCAATTTTCTCCTCCAGATCATGACTTTAAAGAGTTTGAGCTTTCATTTCCTTTTAATGAAACACCAGACCAAAAGAACGCTATTGATTCTGTTATTGATAAGATGCAAGCAAGTACAGCGATGGACTTTCTAGTTTGTGGAGATGTTGGTTTTGGAAAAACAGAAGTCGCCATGCGTGCAGCTTTTAAAGCTGTTCTTGATGGTAAACAGGTTGCGGTCTTAGTTCCGACAACAGTTCTTGCGCTTCAACATTATAATTCATTTGTTAAACGCTTTGAAAAGTTCCCAGTTCGTATCGATTACCTTTCTCGTTTTAAAACAGGAAAGGATGAAAAAGAAACGAAAGAAAAATTAGAAAAAGGCGAAATTGATATTATCGTTGGTACTCATAAACTTCTAGGTAAAACCATTCGTTATAAAGACCTAGGACTTGTCATTGTTGATGAAGAACAACGCTTTGGTGTTGGCCATAAAAACCAACTTAAACTTCTAAAGTCATCAGTTGACTTCTTAACATTAACGGCAACGCCAATTCCTAGGACACTACAACTATCTTTCTTAGGACTTAAAGATCTTGCTCTTATTAAGACGGCTCCTCCTAGAAGACAGTCGATTAAGACATATGTGATTAAAGAAGATGATCACACAATCCAATCGGCAATTAATCGTGAACTAAAGCGTGGTGGCCAGGTCTTTATTGTCCACAATCGCGTACAAGATATTGAAAATTACACGGCCTATATTAGAGAACTCGTTCCTGAAGCAAAGATTGTTTTTGCTCACGGACAGATGGCAGAAAAAGAACTTGAGTCTCGTATCTCCGCTTTCTACAACGGTGCATACCAGATTCTTATTTCGACTACTATTATTGAATCAGGAATTGATATTCCAAATGCCAACACAATGATTGTTGATCGTGCTGATCGCTACGGCCTTGCACAACTTCACCAGCTGCGTGGTCGAATTGGCCGATCTGATAAGAAGGCCTACTGCTACTTTGTTGTTCCAAATAATCGCAATATTACAGAAGTTGCGGCCAAGCGACTTAAGGCCCTACAGACATATGCAGATATGGGAAGTGGTTTCCAAATTGCCAATTGTGACCTTGAAATTCGCGGTGCCGGAGATATTCTCGGCGCACACCAATCTGGACATATTGAGGCCATAGGTCTTGAACTTTATATGGAGCTTCTAACAGAAGCGATTCAAGAACTTCGTGGTGAAAAGAAAGTCATCACAAAAGATATTGAAATTAACACGCCATTTGCGGCCTTTATTCCTGCCCACTTTATTAGTGAATCAAGTGAGCGTTTAAAATATTACAAGCAATTATCAAATTCAAAATCAATTGATGAAATCACTGCTTTAAAAGAAACAATCTTTGATATCTACGGCCCAGGGCCTGAAGAATTTAATCAGCTGATTGCCATTCTCGAAGCTCGCTCGTACCTGATGCCTTGTGGCGTAAAATCAGCGCAGCTAATTGATAACACGATCGTTTTTCAATTTGATCAAAATGTCGTTGAGGCCAATGAACAGCTTCGAAATAATATTTTAAATAATTTCTTAGGAATGCCACGAAAATATCGTTTCACGCCAGACTTCAAACTGATTTTCACTAATAAAAGCACAATATCTCCGAGTGGATTAGTCGAGTTCTGTCAGGAAATTGCGGAAAAAATAGTTCCATCTTAGTGAAATTTATAAGTTTTTAAGAATTTTTGGTACAATTAGATATAGTTTAAGAATTTGATTTCTATAATTTGAAAAGGATATCTATATGTACGGTAAAATCATCTTAGTTTTACTACTTGCACTAGGACTTGAAGCTGCACCAAAGAAAGTTGTAGCTGAAGTTAATGGTCAAAAAATCACGAAGGAAGAATTAGACCAAGCATACCTACTAAATAAGTATGTTGTTTCTGATGATCCTGTAACGATGAAGAGAGTTCTTACAGACCTAATCAACAAAAAGCTAGGTGTTGAAAAGGCCAAGAAAGCAAAGCTTGATAAAGACCCTATCGTTGTTAGAAAGCTAGAAGAAGTCATCTTCAATGCTCAAGTTTCAAAAGATCTAGAAGGTGAATTCCAAAAGATTAAAGTAACAGATGCAGATGTAAAGAAATTCTATAGTGAATATCCAGAATATCGTACAGCACATATCTTACTAAGAGTAAGAGTTGCTCCATCAGAAAATGAAATTAATGCTGCTCAAAAGAAGATTTTCGAAATTCATCAGCAAGTAACTCAAGAGCCAGCTAAATTTGCTGAATTAGCTAATAAGTATTCACAATCACCAAACGCTCATACTGGTGGTGACGTAGGATATCAACCAGCTTTCTTTATGGCACCAGAGTATTTTGCGGCCATTAAGGGAAAGAAAGATGGATTTATTACACGTCCGGTTCGTACTCAACTTGGTTACCATGTAATTAAGGTTCTTGGTGTGAAAAAGTACGAAGAGATCAATATGGGCGCTTACAAGAAGTTTGTTTATGACAGGAAGCGCGATAGAATTATTGAAGATTATTTCGCAGGCTTACGTAAAAAAGCCAATATTAAAATTTTAGACAAAAATCTAAAGTAATTCAGATTAAATAATTTGCACAAGCCTCATGGGCACGATAAATTATTGTTCTATACTTCATCGATGAAAGAACAGTAATAAGAGGTGTTCATGAGGCTTTTTCTTTTTTTGGCCCTACTTTTTTCAACATTAAACTTACAAGCAAAGAATACAAAACTATTAGATAAGATTACGGCAGTAGTTGATGAACACGTCATCACAAAATCAATGATCGAGCGTGTGAAGAAATCACTTCCTATTCGCCAAAATATTTCACCATTTATCTACAAGAAAGATATGAAATATACAGATAAGGCAGTCGCAGATCTTATTATTAGAAAATACATCATTCGCTCAACTCTTGCTGAGCAGGGATATGTAATTTCAGACTCAACTGTAGAGAAAGAGATTAAGAGAAAAGAGCAAAGACTTGGGCTTAGCCGAAATGACCTTATCGCCTTCTTAAAGAAATCAAATACAAACTTTGAAGAGTTCTTTGAACTAAATAAAGAGGCCATTGAGTTTAACCACTTCAACTCAGTTGTAATCATCCCTCTTATCTCTGTCAGTGAACAAGAAATTAAGAACGAGTTCTTCAAGGAAAACGTAAATAATAAGACTGTTTCTTATCGCTATACTCTTGTGGACTTCTCAATCGATGAATCAATTGTCACAAAGAAAGACTACTCTAAATTTAAAAAGACTATGGAGTCTTTCCAAAAAGGTGGACCCCTACCAAGTAAGTACGGCTCAATTGAAACTTCAACTCTTGGTGATATCACGGCCGATGGCCTAACTGCAGAGTTACAAAAGCTTCTCAATAAAACACAAGAAGGACAATTCACTCTACCAATTAATATGATGGGTGAAACACATATCTTCTATGTAAAAACTCGTGATGTTGTTGAATCTTCTCTATTTCAAAATGCTAAGAATCGAATTAGAGCTCAACTATATGAAGCAAAAGCAAAAGAAGTTACAAGAATGTGGTTTGAACGCGAAAAAGCAAATCACTATGTAAAAACATTATAGAAGAAATGATCTATGTTACTGCTGGCCATGAAAGAGGAATAGGACTTGAAGTTTTTTTAAAAGCTTGGAGCCTTCTATCATCAAGTCAGCAGTCTAAATTCCACCTCTTTGTTGGTGAAGAATTTAAAAATCAATTACCTGCCGAATTAAATCATACACTAGTTCAAAGCCCCTATTCACATAATGCCCTTGAGCAAGCTTGTGATCTTTGTGGGCCTAATGACATTTTAGTAACCATGCCTACGACAAAGAATGAATTATTCTTTGAAGGCAAGCCTGTGTCAGGACACACTGAATACTTTCGCAAGAGATATCAAAATGAAAATCTTGTGATGTTCTTTAAGTCGTATGATGCCAATGTACTTTTAATTACCGATCACATTCCTCTTAAGGATGTGACCACAAAAATAAATCATAATCTTATTCACAACAAGATTAAGATTTGTGTTGATAATTACAAAAAATATTTTGGCCATTTAAATGATGTCATTATTTCTGGTATTAATCCACATGCCGGAGAAGGTGGTATTCTTGGTAGCGAAGAAAAAGAGATTATTAGAGCAATTAAAGAACTCGATATCGATGAAAGAATTATTGGCCCTCTACCTGCAGACGGTCTCTTTCTAAATGATAGTTTTGCAAGTGATAAGCTCTACGTCTATATGTACCACGATCAAGGTCTTGCACCATTTAAGACGATGTTTAAATCTAAGGGTGCCAATATCACCTTAGGTATGCCCTATCTTCGTCTAAGTGTTGATCACGGTACGGCCTTTGATCTCTATGGAAAAGATTGTGCCAATTATATGGGCTGCTACTATGTTTTAAAGTTAGCTTTAAAGGTTATAAAAAATGAACAATGAAATTAAAGTCGTAAAAGCACGTGTTCACAATTTAAAAGACGTCACGATTGATATTCCCAAGAATCAATTGACTGTTATTACCGGTCCTTCTGGTTCGGGAAAGAGCTCCCTCGCCTTTGATACAATCTATGCCGAAGGACAAAGACGCTATATTGAATCTCTTTCATCTTATGCAAGGCAATTTCTTGGCCAGCAGCAAGCACCAGATGTTGAATCGATCACTGGCCTTTCACCGGCCATTGCCATTGACCAGAAGACAACAAACAAGAACCCAAGATCAACAGTAGGTACTATTACTGAGGTCTATGATTATATGAGAGTACTCTTTGCTAGAGTCGGTGATCTCTACGATCCAAATAACGGTGAAAAAGTTATTAGCTACACTCCAGGACAGATCACACGTGATCTTATGGATCTACCGGAGAAAACAAAACTTCATATCACAGTAGAAATAACTGATGAAACGAAGAAGGCACTTGAACAGCAGATGGCAAAGTACCTATCGATGGGGTTTTCTCGTTTTATCGTAAATGATGAAATCATGCTTCTTGATAGTAGCGAAATAAAATCTCTTAAAGCATCTGATGAAATCCTAGTCGTTATCGATCGTATCCTTGTTAAGGCCGATATTGAAAAACGTTTAACTGATTCAGTTGAACTAGGACTTAAACTTGGTAATGGAATTATTCACGTCATGATTGATGATGAATACCATACATATTCTGAGATCAATATGTCTCACGTAACAGGAGAAGTTTTCCCTGATCTTGAACCAAGACTCTTCTCTTTCAACTCACCTGTTGGTGCTTGCGGAAAGTGTAACGGACTTGGTGAATCAAAAGAATTTGTACTTAGCGAGATTATCTTCGATGACTCTCTACCTGTTCTTAAGGGAGCAATTCCACTTTTAACTAAGAAGAATAACTTCCTTCACAAGATGGTTGAGTGCATGCTTAAAGAAGAAGGTTTTGATTTAAAACTTCCTCTTTCAAAAATGCCAAAGAAAATATTTAAAATCCTAACGGAAGGTACTGATAAGGTTTATACCTATAAGTTCAAATCAGAAAATTCTGTCTTTGAATTCTCAAAACCATTCCCTGGCCTAATCAACTGGCTCGATAAGAAGTATCAAGAATCGACTTCTGAAAGAGTGCGTTCTGAACTTGAAAAGAGTATGCGTGTTCAAAAATGTTCTGAGTGTAATGGCCGTCGTCTTAATACAATTGCCTTAAGTACGAAAGTTGGTGAAAAAAATATTATTGAACTTTGTGAAGTACCACTTAGTGAAACTTATGAATACTTTAAGGATT
Organism: Halobacteriovorax sp. HFRX-2_2; assembly: GCF_043196705.1. NCBI lineage: Bacteria > Pseudomonadati > Bdellovibrionota > Bacteriovoracia > Bacteriovoracales > Halobacteriovoraceae > Halobacteriovorax > Halobacteriovorax sp. HFRX-2_2. The sequence continues at coordinate 161,422 of NZ_JBEBMT010000004.1, read as the reverse complement.
TAAAGCTAGAAGGTATCAAAGAAAAGATCGGTGCCAAGCTACTGATTGAAATTACTTCACGCCTTAAATTTTTAAATGATGTAGGCCTTGATTATTTAACACTTAATCGTTCAGCTGGAACTTTAAGTGGTGGTGAGTCACAACGTATTCGCCTTGCCACTCAAATTGGTTCTGCTCTTTCAGGTGTTCTCTATGTCTTAGATGAGCCTAGTATCGGACTTCATCAAAGAGATAACGTAAGACTGATTCATACATTAAAAGAGCTGCGTGATCTTGGAAATACTGTCCTCGTTGTTGAACACGATGAAGATACAATGAAGGCCAGTGACTATATCATTGATATGGGACCAGGGGCCGGTGTTCACGGTGGAGAAATTGTTGCTCATGCGACAACTAAAAATTTCTTAAAGAAGAAATCTCTTACTGCCGACTACCTAAATCACAAAGTTAAAATCGAAGTTCCTAGCGAGAGGCGCAAGCTTAATGAGTTCATCAAACTTAGAGGCGCTCAACATAATAACCTAAAGAAAGTCGACGTGGACTTTCCGCTTGGAGGACTCGTTTGTATCAGTGGTGTATCTGGTTCGGGAAAATCAACTCTAGTACACGAAGTTCTCATTCCTGCAGTAAAGAGTAAATTAACTCGCATTAACCGCTCAATATATGAAAAGGCCAATTACAAATCAATTACTGGCCTAGAAAAAATCAAAACTGTTATTGAATTAGACCAATCACCTATTGGCCGTACACCTCATTCAAACCCTGCAACTTACTCAGGTCTATTTGATGATGTAAGAAAGCTATTTGCCGCAACAAGTGAATCACAAATTCGCGGCTATAAGCCAGGACGCTTTAGCTTCAATGTTAAAGGTGGGCGCTGTGAAGAGTGTGAAGGAAATGGAACTCAAAAAATTGAGATGCACTTTCTACCAGATGTTTATGTAACTTGTAATGAATGTAATGGACGTCGTTATAATAATGAAACTCTTTCTGTTCTCTACAAAGGAAAGTCAGTCGCTGACATTCTTGAGATGACAATTGAAGAAGGATACGAATTCTTCAAGAACCACCGAAGACTTGGTAAAATTCTAAAGACCATGAATGATGTCGGTCTTGGATATATGACTCTTGGTCAACCAGCTACAACACTTTCTGGTGGAGAGGCGCAAAGACTAAAGCTGGCAAGAGAGCTTGCAAAGTCAACGAAAGGTCATACTCTCTATGTTCTTGATGAGCCTACAACAGGTCTTCATTTTGAAGATATTAAGGTTCTTATGAAAGCAATCAATGAACTTGTTGAAAGCGATAACTCTGTTCTTATTATTGAACACAATCTAGATGTACTTAAAGTCGCTGACCAAATAATTGATCTCGGCCCTGAAGGTGGACACCGAGGTGGAACAATTGTGGGTACAGGAACACCGGAAGAGATTGCGAAAATTAAGACGTCACATACTGGTAAATTTTTAAAGGAAATTCTGAAGTGATAAATGGTTTTGAAGAATTTTATAATTTAAAGGATAAGAATCTTATTAAAGATGATTACTGTATCGCTGAAACAGAAAAGGTTGTTTGCAAAGCACTTCGTTCTAATCACGAAGTTGAAAAGATCATTGCGACTCAAGAATTCTATGATGCCAACAAAGAATTAATCGATCAAAACTGTAAGCATGTTTTAATAAAAGATAAGAAAGAGCTAGAAGAAATCACTGGCTTTAAACTCCATCATGGAATACTTGCTAAGGTTAGAACTAATGGCCTTAAAAAGATTGATGAGCTTGGCGACAAGATTCTTATCTTTAACGGTGTTACGTCACCTGAAAATGTTGGAACGATGACGAGAGCAGCAATGGCCTTTGGATTTGATAATATTATTTATGATGCGAAGAGTGCTTCTCCCTATCTAAGACGTTGTATTAGAGTATCAATGGGAAATGCATTTGAAGCGAATATATGTAAGTCACTTAACATTATTGAAGACATTTCTTTACTTCAACAACTTGGTTATTCAGTTTGTGCTACGGCCAACGAAGAGGGTGCCTTACCGATTACAGACTTTAAGTATCCGCAAAAAGTTGCCTTAATTATTGGAAATGAGGGTAATGGTATGGATCGTGAAGTTATTGACGCTTGCGATAAAAAACTCTTTATACCTATTACAAATTATGTGGCGCACTTAAATGCTGCGAGTGCAGCTTCAATTTTTCTTTATCATTCGATCTTTTAATTAGATTTTTATTTATCTTTATTAACCTGACATTGGTGATGATAGTCTATAACTTAGGCCCATAAGCTCATCACCACACACCGATAGAGTTTGTATCTTTTTCGTTTTTTTCCAATAAAAAAGGCCACTGTCGTAGTGGCCTTTTCTTTTACTATATTTTCAAAATTAATTAGTCGATTGATTTAAGAAGCGTCGCCATTTCAATTGCAGACATCGCAGCTTCCCAACCTTTGTTTCCAGCTTTTGTTCCTGCTCTTTCAATCGCTTGCTCAATTGTATCAACTGTAAGAACACCAAAAGTTACAGGAACTCCTGTCTCAAGTGATACTTTTGAAATCCCTTTAGCAACTTCATTTGAAACAAAGTCAAAGTGTGGAGTTGATCCACGAATAACAGCACCAAGAGTAATGACAGCATCATATTTTTTAGAAGCTGCAAGTCTTTGAGCAATTAGAGGAATTTCGAAGGCACCTGGTACCCAAGCAATATCCATTTCATCAACGTTTCCGTCGTGTCTTTTAATGCAATCAATTGCACCACCTAATAGTTTGCTTGTAATTAGTTCGTTAAAACGTCCAGCTACAACAGCAAATTTCTTTCCAGATGCATTTAAGTTACCTTCTAGATTTCTAGGCATGTGTTTCTCCTAAATTTTCAGCACTTTCACCAAGTGCTTCTTTTCTATATTTAATTAAGTCTTTAATCGTTACAAATTTTAAACCGTGCTCTTGGGCAATCTTAGCAAGCTCAGGAGCTTTGGCCATTGTTCCATCTGCACTCATGATTTCACAGATAACACCTGCCGGATAACAACCAGCAATGCGGGCCATATCAACAGCGGCTTCAGTGTGGCCATCTCTTTCAAGAACTCCACCGTCTTTTGCAATCAGTGGAAAAATATGACCTGGCCTCATAAAGCTATCGGCCGTTGAATTCTTATTAGCAAGAAGTGAAATCGTAAGGGCGCGATCTTGGCACGAGATTCCTGTTCCACCATTTGCAGCATCAATAGAAACAGTGAATGCTGTGTGATGTACTGAATCGTTTTCTTTCACCATAAGTGGAAGATCTAATTCATTGGCACGCTCTTTCGTGATTGGTGCGCAAATTAACCCGCGTCCAATCGTGGCCATAAAGTTGATTGCTTCAGGTGTGATACGATCTGCCGCCATAACAAAGTCACCTTCGTTTTCACGATCTTCATCATCAATTACAATGACCATCTTCCCAAGACGAATATCTTCAATGGCCTCTTCAATTTTATCAAATTTAATCATTTAGAAATGACTCCAAATTTTGTGTGCTTGCTCCATTACTACGTCTAGCACCGTTAAAAAGCAAGTTTTCTATATATTTTCCCAGGATATCCACTTCAATATTCACCAAACTCTGAACACTGCGATTTCTTAAAACTGTGTTCTCCCAAGTATGTGGAATAATAGATAGCTGGAATGACGAATCGGCCTTAAAGACGTCCGCCACAGTTAGTGAAATCCCATCAATTGTTATTGATCCTTCTTTCACAATATATTTCATTTGCTTTGAATTCACTTTAATTGTCACAAGGTAATTGTTCCCGCGACTTTGAATTTGAACAATTTGTCCAACATCATTGACGTGACCTTGAACGATGTGACCACCTAGTCGATCACTTGCACGAAGAGCAAGCTCTAGATTCACCTCTTCACCAGACCTAAGACTTCCAAGAGTCGTCTTCTCCAAACTCGTATGTACTGTTTGCACAACAAAAGTAGAGTCCGTAATTTTCACGGCCGTCTGGCATGCACCATTGATTGCAACTGAATCATCAATGGCAATTTCAGGGAGAAGCTCTTTACAGCTTACTTCAATAAGTTTCCCCTCAGCATTAGAGCGTACACTCACAACTTTTCCAATTTCTTTAACTAGTCCAGTAAACACTATGACCTCGTATCAATCTCAAACATTGCTTGAGATCCTATATTTTTAACTTCTACATTTTTAAAATTTAAAGCATCGGCCATGGAATCAAGTTGTTCATCATAGTAACCAATACCATTCCCTAAAATTTTCGGGGCCACAAAGATTGTCATCTTATCAGCAAGTTGCTTTTTCAATATTGTCGAGGCAAGCATACCGCCACCTTCAACCAGAATTGATTGAACACCAATGGCCTTTAGTTGTGCCATGGCATCTTCGATAACAATTTCATTATTCTCACACTTAGCAAATACAATGCGAATCTGCTTTTCAGTAAAAAACTTCACGACATCATCTGGCGCAGATTGATAGTCTGCTCCCGTTGTCACGATAATCGTTTTCTTCGTGTGCTGGTCATTAAAGACTTTTGAAAGTGGGTCCATCTTTGAAATCGAACCCATTACAATTCGATATGGAATTTTGCCACTATCATCAAGACCAAAACGAATATTTAAACTTGGATCGTCATTATTAAGAGTCTTGCGACCAACCATGACACCGTCATATCTCTTTCTAAAAGCGTGAACCATCTTGCGAGCGCTTTCGTCTGTAATCCACTTTGAGTCACCTGTCATCGTCGAAAGCTTACCATCAAGAGTTTGCGCAAGTTTAAGATGAACAAACGGAAGATTGCTTTGCATCGATTTAAAAAAGATGCGGTTAAGCTCTTTCGATTCTTCTTCAAGGACGCCAACTTTGCACTCTAACCCCGCCGCTTCTAAAATCTTAATTCCATTGCCAGCAACTTGTGGATTTGGATCAAGACAAGCAACAACAACACGAGCAAAACCGTGTTTTAAAAGTTCGTGCGCACATGGAGGAGTTCTTTTATTCGTGTGACAACAAGGCTCAAGCGTTACATAAATAGTTGCGCCCTTAAGTTCGCCCTTTTGTTCTTCGGCAACATCAGCAATTGCTTCAGGTTCTGCATGTGGAAGCCCGGCCTTCTTATGCCAACCTTTTCCAAGTACAATTCCATCCTTTACAATAACAGCACCAACCATCGGATTGGGAGAAGTTGTTCCCTCACCCAATTTCGCTAGATTAAGCGCCATTTGCATATAAGCAATATCTCTAGAAGCCTGATTTTCCATGCCTTTTCATAACATATATGGCCATAACTCGCACTCATAAATTCAGAACGTTGGTACTTTTAACACAATAAGGCCACATGCTTCGAACATAGGCCAAACAAATATAATATCAGACACTTATACACTGTCAGACTTCTTTACACCCTATAAATAAATTTCACTAAGAAGCAATAATTCTCAAATATTAGCTAAATTAGATTTATGAACAAGTTAATCGCACCACTTATTTTAATCTTAGCCTTCTCGATGGCCTCATGCTCAAAGGATGCCCAGAAGCTCTTAAGCACCAACACGCCAAGTACAACGCAGTTGGAACCAACAGATGGTCATTCAGACAAGGTCATTCTTAATGCCAAGGTTGGAAATTTCTGCGAAGGCCATGACTGCCCAGATGGGATTGTTGCGGTTAAAACAAACGACAAATCAGTAACTTGTGCCGGAATTGTTCAATCAGCAACAGAAGTTCTGATCTCACAAAACTGCGCCGAAGCTAACAATACATTTCACGTCCAAACAACGGCCGGTGAGATCATCAAGGTCGAGTCTGTTGAAGAGACTCTATCCAACGAATTTGATGACAAAGTACTAAAGCTCACAACTTCTAAAGAAATTGAAACTCAAGCATCAATCTCAATTCCAGATGCTGAAAATCAAACTGTAGAACTACTAAGCTTTGATAAATTTGGAGTCCTTACAAAACAAAGCTGTGAACTTACATACGCTTCACTTGCCTACGCGAACTCATTCGACAACGAGTCCCAACTTCTTAACATCAAAAATTGTGATGGTGTAAAAGACGGCTCACTCATTTCTCAAGACGGAAATGTTATTGGTTTTCTAACTAAGAAGCATGAAGAGATTGCGTTGTATGAGGGTGTTAGTCTTGAGGGTATTTATTTTAAAACCAATATATTAAATAAAATTGACAAGATTAGCCTAAGCCTAATATCAGAGGATGCCTTCATATTTGGTTATCTTGCAGCCTCTTATCCTCTTAATGATGCTGATAATGTTCAAGAAACTATATCTTTCAATGAGAAGACGATGGAGTTTAAAACAACTTTAAAATGTTACAAAAATATGAACTTCGAAGCAGAGGATAAATTATTTAAGCTAAAGCTCGATAATCGTATTTTAGAGTTTAATAATGAGTCTGTTCTTATTGATAAACTGATAGCATCATATATACCTAAATCTAAAGTTAACATACCTCTTAGAAGTGGAATACAGCAGAAATATAAAGATTATAATTATTTGAAATACTATGGAAACATTAACAATCTAGAAAAGCATTATGTTAAGAACCCATTCACTGGTGATGTAATTAATCAGACATATAAACTACCTAAGAATAATAGTGAATTTATAAAATTGGACATTTGTAAATAAAAAGAGCGAAAATTCTCCGCTCTTTTTAAAGTGAATTAATAATTAAAATCTTTGAACTTGAAATTTTTAAATTTAACGCCCATTTTAATTCTTCTTTCCAACATTCTAGTTCCCATATTTTTTAAACTCTTTTTAATATTCGAAGAATAATCTAGGACTTCAATTTGTTTGTCTTGATACTCATCAATTAATTCAATGCTTTTAACGCTAAGAATGCGTTCTCTAGTTTTAAGTATCCACCTATTATTAGTTGAATCAAAATCAAAATCACCTGACTTAAGCAACGTTCTGCTTGATAAGTCTAAATATAAAGAATCATTGTTTTTAATATCAATAATACTTGGCAATTTTCTTAAAGTATCAACATCTCCAATTACGCCCGACTTTCCAGCGGGAGCGAGAGTATCAGTTCCACCAATAACACCGCCATTCGCATATACTGAAAAAATCGCAAAGATTATAATTACATATTTCATATTAACTCCTAATTAATTTTTCTTACTAAGCTACTAACAAAGAATACATCTTCACCACGGTTGTCCGGTGATAACATAATTTTTCTAACATTATATGAGAACTCTGATGCAAGTTGTTTTAACTCATCTTTTACTTTCTTAGCATCAACTGACTGATAACAAATATCTGCCTTACTTGCGAGTGGATCACCATGAACTCTAACCTCTGTTAACATTTCACTATAAACTAAGTTAGTTAAAGACAATGTGGCTTCTGTATCTATACGCTGAAGCTCGTCTGAGTGATAAAATCTACCATCTTTATTCTTCAAAACACCATCTGACGCTAATTTCATAAAAATTTTATGACCATGTCTACCATACTCTTGAAGTACTTCATTCTCACTTAAGCCATAGTAAGTTGAAGCTTTAATCATCATCTTATAAGTAGATTCATCTTTGAAATACTGTATTTCATTTCCAGTAATTGTGTTCTGTGTTTGAACTTCATAGAAATGCCCATACAAACTCTCATGGACCTCAGGGAAGTATTCCCTCACGAACTCTGCAGTCTCTTTTTTTGAGCACAGGCCATTGAGGACTGTGACACAAATGTCGAGGCCAGGGTTTTTAACATCGCCCATTTCTAGGCGGTGAAATGTAGAAGGTGGAAGTCCAAGCCTTCTAGCAATTTGATTGCTACTTAAGCGGGAATGCTCTTTTTTGTACTTTCTGATCTTGTCCCGCAAAACTTCGTTTACCGAAGGTCTTTCTAGAAAAACCTTATCCATTTTGCTCTCCTCTCTCTATATTTTCCCAAAGTTGTTTAGTAGTTCTTCATACACCAGAATCCAATAGAATTTATGAACACTGTAAAAACTATTAATAAAACTTATTGTTAAGTATTTGATGAGACATAAATAAAATTTCATAAGTGAAATTTCTCGATTTTTTCAAAAATGAAATGAATCATTTCAATGTGGAATAAGAAAGCGCTAAATCTTTGTAAATACGAAGCACTCATTATAAAATAAATACATAGAGTTTAATAAACTACTGAAATCACGAAAAGGACCCGCGTACCTTATGCTTGCATTGGCCACTATTTTCTTCGTTAATTACTATATTTTGGCCATGAAGAAGGGCCAAAGATTCGAGATCTCTCTCCCAATTATCTTGATCAACACATTCTTTATCGCTGGCTACTATGTAGCAAACAGCTTAACTGGTACAGGTGTAAATGAAGTCGTAAAGTTTCAACTACTAACAAGTTGGGAAGGTACAGGTTACGGAGAATTCATACCGCAATTACTACTGGGCCTACTCTATATCCTTATAACAATGGTTCTCGTATTTATTGCAAGTAAGAAGGCGACAACTAAGAATAATTATTTTGTAACAATAGTTGGACTTATCGCTATTTTGATCAACCCAACAACTAGTGACTTCTATGAGTGGTTTAGGCCATATACTCATTTTGCTGAAATCGATTCAATCAGTATTTCAAAGTTAAAGAATAATTCAAAAGTCGTGCTCTCTGAAAAACCAAAGAGCTTCATCTATATTTACGCAGAAAGTTTTGAAAGAACATTTTTTAATGAAGAGATCTTTCCTGGCCTAGTAACAGAACTAAAAAAGAAAGATTCTACTTATCTCGACTTCACAAATGTAGAACAAGTCTACGGTACAGGTTCAACAATGATGGGAATGGTTGCCTCACAATGTGGTGTCTTTTCCGTTCCTTCAATTACTGGCGATTTCATGGGAGGTATTAGCTGCCTTGGAAATAAGTTACAAGATGCAGGATATGATCTTCACTATATACAAGGTGGAGCCTTAGACTTTGCAGGTACAAGAGAGTTCTATACTAATCATGGCTTCAAAAATCTTACTGGTATTAGCTTTTTTAAAGAAAAATATAAAGAAGATAAGTACTTTAGCCAGTGGGGTGTTTATGATGAGTACTTACTTAAAGAAAGCTTTCAAAGATATCAAAAATTAAAAAGTGAAAATAAACCATTTGGCCTATTCTTAGTTACACTTGATACGCATTATCCAAAGGGACACAAGTCACCTTTATGTGATTTGAAATATGAAGATGGTAAGAACCCATACTTAAATGCAATTAAGTGTTCTGATAGCAATATTGCTAGTTTCATCAGACAGGTACTTGAAGAAGATAATGGTGAAACACTAATCATATTAGCTTCTGACCACTTGGCCCTAAAAACAACTGCGAGTCATCTACTTAAAAGTATCCCACGCAGAAATTTGTTACGTTTCTATAATTTAGAAAAACAGAATGTGAATAATCTCAAGCCTGCTTCTACCCTCGACATAGGAACAACTCTTTTACATGCTCTTGGAATCAGGGATCAATTAGGCGTGGGAGTGAATCTTTTTTCAAATGAAAAAACACTAATTGAACGCTACGAAAGAAAAACAAATAACTTTCTAAGAAGTCTTACTCCTAAAATAGAGGAAGCATCACTCACTAGCAGAAAGTAGTTTTCTCTTTGTTGAATTTAAATTCAAAAAACGATTTTCACTAAAGATAATGTAATCCATTTTGTCCCAAAGCTTCGCTGTAATTTCTGGCTTATCGGAAATAGGATTCTCTTCTTTTGGGTCCATCATTAGATTAAAAAGTAACTTTCTATCAGACTTCTTCTGCCATACTAATTTGTAAGGCCACTCAACAGCTGCAAGTGTAACACCATTATATGGTTGAACGAGTAAAGCAGTTGATCCCTGCTCATTAAGCATTGATACACCGGCCGTTTCGATTTTTTCTGAAATCCCCATTAAGTCTAAAACTGTTGGTAGGATATCAACTTGTGAAAAGGTTTTTTCTTTAATAACTTGAGGAGCAATTTCGCCTTTCCATATAGCTAGAAAAGGAATCTTAAAGAACTCTTGAAAGTAAGATGTTTGTGCATCATAGAATCCATGTTCACCATTAGGATAACTATGATCGGCCGTAATTATGATTAGCGAGTTATCATATAAACCATTTGCTTTTAATTCCTTAATTAAAGTCCCTAGATACTTATCTGATACATTTAAAGAATTAAGAAATGCTTCTTCTTTCGATCTTTGTTCAGGGAATAGTTCACGCTGTTCTTTTGGAACATTACCAAATTTCATATGATGAGATACCGTATGAATTGTAGCAAAAATCGGTTTATTACTCTTTGATGTAATATTCTTAATGTTTTTTACAAATTGCTTATAAGAAATATCATCTTGCACACCCCAGCCCCAAACATTGTGTGTTTTTTCATAATCCGTCATTTGTGACATATCTGTTTTACGGACGTGATCAAAGCCAATATCCAGCATGAAGTTATGAGTATTATCAAAACTCAAATCTTGAAAACATTTGTGAAAGTACGATTGATAACCAATTTCAGAAAATACTTTTGGTAGGCATTTTATCAAAGTATTATCGAGTTGATATGAAGCTTTACCTCTAATAAGAGGTACTTGAGAACAATATGTTGCAAATTGTCCTTTAACTGTTTGAACTGAGTTTCCATAAAAATCATCAATTGATAGACCTTCTTTTAACAATGAATTAAAGACTGGAGTAATCTCTTTTCCGCTCTTCGTTTTCTTATTGATATAGAGGCCATTAAAGGATTCCATTGAAACTAAAATAATATTTGGTTTTCTCACTTCTTGAAAATGAGATGATATCTCTCTTTCTACCTTATAAGTATGTTTTGCTTCTAGTGGCCTAAATGATTCCACGACAGACTTCACTGAATATGAAATTTCTCCAAATGGATATGGTAGAGCAAAAATCAACGCAAGGTATGAAGTAAGTAGCCCTAGTCCTTTCAAAGGACTTATTTGATTTTTAAGATTAAAGATCTTGAATTTAAATTGTGCAAAAAGAAGTAGTGGAACAAGTGCTAAAGTCTCGTAAAAATCTTTAAGCTTCATTGTATTTAGAATTACATCTCCACTGGCAGCATTAAATGTTTCTCTGAAATTTGAAATGAAAACCACTAAGTCAAAGCTTGTCTTCACTCGAAAATGATATTTACCTGCAATATAGTATAAGCAAATTAGAAAAATACTTAGTAGTACACGAAGAAATGCTGGCTTCACAAGCTTATTGATTGCTTCACTGTAGAGGTATATTAAACCAAAGCCTACAGCTATAACCAAATAGTCTGTAAGATGCAGCGAATTATACAAACGCCACTTTAAAATTAGCCATGTATTAAAGTAAAAATATAGAAACCAAAGTGCTTTTGTAGTGAAGAACATAGTTAACTATCTTAACACTTTCTTAACATAGAAAAAAGAGTGCAATAAAATCAAAAGCTTAACGTTTTTTATTGCGAATAGTTAAAATACTTATCTACTACGAGAAGAGAAATTAATAACTCTCTGCGTTCATTTTTAAATTGTTCAACCCACTCGTGTGCATTCTTGATTATGACCTTCGCTTCTTCTGGATTTTCAATATAATATTGAATTTTCTCAGGAAGATCTGAGTAGTCGTCTTTTACTTCAACGTAGTGTTTGCCCGCAACTAGCCTTCCTTCCATGAACCAAGTCTCATATTTTGGTTTAGAAAGAATACAAAGAGAGTTTGATGACATCGCCCATTTTAAGTTAGTGGCAACATCATTACCTTCTAAGCAAATAATGAACTTATATTTAAGTTGATCTTCAATCGATAGAAACTCTTTCTCCCAAGGGTTCCCCTCAATAGGAGAAACTTGACCGATATTACAAAGAGGATGGTTATAGAATTTTTCCACGACCTGCTTTCTTTGAGGAACTAGAGCTGCACCTCTCCAAACGGCCATGTCTTTTTTTTCATCAAAAGAAAGGGTGTCATTAATAAAATTAAAATGCCTAACTTTGTTCAGTTTTAAAACGATAGAGTTATCGTTATTTGATACAGGTCTACTTTTAATAAAAGTTGGAAGTTCTGGAACATAAGTCACATCTCCTGCTTCATATCGAAACCTTAGCTCTTGTGAAAAATGTCTAATTATATCCAAGATATCAAAGAAGTAAGTTGTTCCTTCATACTTCTTAAAATTCTTAATCTTTAAAGTACGAGGAATATTTTTTTCTTTTTTAAATTCGTTTTCTGATTCAGGAAGCGTAAACGAGCTCGTTAATTTATTATAATAATTTACGCGATCTTCAATATAAGTGTCTTTTGAACTTTCGTAAGCCTTAAGTATATTACTGGCCTTGTTTCTGTACCAACAATTTGGCACTAAAAACTTTAAAGCATTCTTTAGATAATATACTTGCTTCATATGATCTCTATAGCATTCCGAAGGTTTTTCTAAGCCTTAAATTAATAACGTTAAAGAAGGCTTCAAAAATAATTCCACCACCCATTTTTGATTGCCCATCACGACGCTCATAAAAGATAATTGGAACTTCCTTAACCGATAGGCCCTTGGCCCACACTTTATAATTAAGCTCTAGTTGAAAGATATAACCATTAGAGATGATTCCATCTAGGTTTAAAGCTTGAAGTGCTTTTCTAGAAAAACATTTAAATCCACCAGTTGTGTCCTGAACAGGAATTCCTGTCATAAAACGCGTATAAATTGAAGCGCAGTAAGAAAGAAGTAATCTTCTAAATGGCCAATTGATAATTCTGATCCCATCAATGTAGCGAGAGCCAATTACAAGATCATTTTCTTGGGCTGCCGCCAATAAATCTTTTACAGAATCAGGATCGTGAGAAAAGTCACAGTCCATTTCAAAGACAAAATCAAATTCTCTTTCTAGGGCCCATTTAAATCCTGTGATATAGGCCGTCCCTAAACCAAGCTTTCCTTTTCTCTCGATGATGTGAAGATTTGAATTTGTTTCCATTTTCTTTTTCACAACATCTGCCGTTCCATCAGGAGATCCATCTTCAATAATTAAGAGAGATACTTCTGGGTATTTCTCAAAAATTGTATCGATCATGCGTTCGATATTCATGATCTCATTGTATGTTGGAATGATAATTAACGACTTGTTCCAAGGAAGTTGATTCACTGATTTCTCCATAATTTCTTAGGGATTCAAGATAGCGTCTATTGCACCAATTTTCCAGAGTTTTTAGGGTGAAACACGATCTCCATCTCTAGCCCGCAAGCCTTCGCGTACTTATTCAAAGTGGATAGCTTCAGATCAAGACGATTCTCAATTTTAGATACATCTGGCTGGTCAATTCCAACAAGATCCGTTTGCTTCAAGCCAAGTGATTTTCTTAAGGCCTTTAGGTCAATGTCATAGTAGTCGTTTTGTTTGATTGCCGTCTTGGCATACTCAAAAAACTCGAGGTCTAAGTTGTCATAACTCATTAAGTTTCTCCCTGTTTCATCCGTAAAACAGATATTGATTTATTTAAATTATAACATGAATCGATTTTGGTGCGACTATTACTTCAAGTGCATAACGAAGTAGTCAGTTATTCACTTGAGTGAATATCAAAAACCGGATCTATGAAATTATGTACTAAAGTGCATATAACTTCAGTTTATTCACAAAATATTCACTTGTGTGCATAAGTCTAAATTTCACGCTGGATATATGCAGTCTAGGGCATAAAAAATATGCACTTTAATGAATATTTATTTTCTTTCTTTAAGCCAGAGCTCTCGAAGCTTGGCATATTTTAGAAAAGCATAGAGTCCGTTGATATAACAAACCATAAAGCCACGAGCACCATCTAAGAACCCGGCCCTAAGAATATAATCTCTGACAAAAACAAGTACGGGGCGCGTTATAACTTGAAGCATTGTCGATTTCTTACCCCTGTCAAAATAGGCTTTCGCAGCGATTGTCGAAAACTTGTCTTGCTGCACAATATGTTCTTCAATTGAAAAGTAAGTATAGTGTAGAAGATCTCCATCAAGAAATTTAGTCCTGGAGTTTGGAGACATCTCAATAATGTCGTGTGGGTTTACTCCACCCCACTTGGCCTTATCTTTATGAAAAATTCTAAGCTTACGATCTGGATACCAACCGCAGTGATAGATCCAGCGATCAATATACCAATTTCGACGATTAAAATTATAGCCGTCATAATCAGCAAGCGTATCTTTAATTGCCAAAATAGAATCACGAAGCTCGCTTGAGATGGCCTCATCAGCATCGAGAGAAAGGATATAATCGTGACTTGTTTGAGAAATGGCGAAGTTCTTTTGCTGGATATGGCCTTCAAATGCATTCTGGATAAATCGAACACCTTCAAATGATTCACAAATCTCTTGTGTGCGGTCGGTCGAAAATGAATCAATCACGACAATTTCATCAACGAGTCCACCGAGTGACTTTAGGCATCGCTCGATATTTCTTTCTTCGTTGAATGTGATCACTGTTGCTGAAATCATCATTATATAAATTTAACACGTAGTTTTTAATATTAAAATTTCTTTAATTCTATGCCATACTCTAGCCCTATGAATTTAAAAGATTTTATTACTAATCCGATCGAGCTCGAATATTTTGAGGGTTTGCTTTCTCAGTTAAATGAAAAAGCTGAACACTTAACAATTGCGACCCCAGAAAATGACACCGGAGTCTACCCTACTGCGATAGCTCCAAGAAAACTCCTTCGCGATGAACTTCCTTTTCATTCATATGAAGACATCAAACAACGCTATTCTACAAAGGAAGTCGTTGACTGCACCCTTTGGCTAAGAAAGATGCATGGAGGGCTTGGCTCAAGCCTTGATCGTTCGGACTACTTAAAAAAGTATGGCCGTTCAACACCTGGTTCAAAATCCACTGACCTCTATATTGAGACAGAGGAATTCGGTGCAATTAGTTTAGCAGAAGCTCAAATTATTCAAGCATCAAAGAAAACAAGCTCATTTAAGAAAGTGGTCCTACAGGACCTAGTTAATAATGATGTGAAACCAATCCTCGATGAAATGTGGAAAAAGTATGAACATCTTCTAAATGATAACTTCTCTCGTCTCGACTCTGTCATTCAACAAAAGCTTCCAACTATTAAGAATGGTGAGCTTTCACTAGAACGACTTGCCCCTGCTGGACACGGTGTCTTTGGTTATGAAGTTTTTAAAGGACCAAGGCCTGAAGGTGAAAATGTCATTGCCTGTATTGGAAATGGTGAAGATTTAAGCTCAACTCCAGATCGTGCCATCGTTAATTGGATGCTCACAGAGAATATACCAGTTGTTATGGTTACAACGACTAAAACAGAAAGAGATATGAAAGGTGGTCAAATCGCTCTTAAGACAGAGGGCGATAAAACCTATCTTACAATTATTGAAAAAGCCCAAGCTGAACAAGCTGGGCAGTTAGAGTATTTTGAAAAGCTTGGATTACGCGAAGAAGACGATGATGCTTTTTTTAATACGAATTTAGTACTCGTTAATTTTAATGCGGTTAAAGATTATAAAATAGCACTTCCTGATTTGATCAAAAATCAAAAAGGTGAGTTTTTACAACTTGAAGGTGCGATGGGTTCGGTGCTCTTGAACTCGGATCGGTTGGCCCGATTAATAGACAAGAAATTTGTTCATATTTTAAATGTTAACAGAGAGAATAGAGGAAAGTTTTTTAATCCTATAAAATCAAAAGATGACTTTGAATATATTATCTCTAACCTAAAACTAAATGAACAAATTTTTCATTTTATAAAAGAATAAAAAAGGGTTACTGACTCAACACGATAGTGAGTCACTGGTTTGTTATGATTCAATATTTTTTAATATTTTTACTCTCTTTCCTTGTATCTTATTTTACAATGCCAATCCTTATAAAATTTGCAAATCAAGCTACTATATTTGCAAATCCAAATGAGCGTTCATGTCATACACAAAAAATACCTAACCTAGGTGGAATTGGAATTTTCCTAGGTATGATGTTTTCTATAATGCTAATTACGCCAAATAATGAGTTTGCAAACTTACAATATCTTCTTGTCACACAAATGATAATTTTCTTTCTAGGATTAAAGGATGATATTTTTATCCTATCTGCGAGAAATAAGTTAGCTATTCAAGCAATATGCGCAATTATTCTCATGGTATTAGCAAAAGCAAGAATTACTAATTTTTATGGAACACTGGGAATATATGAACTAGACCCTGTAGAGTCTTATATTTTTACATTTATAACTATAATAGGTCTTGTAAATGCATTCAACTTAATCGATGGAATAAACTGGTTAGCTGGACTTATAGCTATATCTACTTGTTCATTTTTGAGCTTCTGGTTTATAACTAATGACTTTTCTCTATACGGCTCAATTACCTTATCTATAATTGGTTCAGTAATTGCATTTCTCATTTATAATAAAACACCAGCAAAAATATTTATGGGAGATACAGGATCTTTACTACTTGGCCTCACTATTACATATTTAATTATTAAATTTATTAATTTAAATCATTCTTCAGAGAGCTTGAACCTTTCGTTTCGATCTGCACCTACAATTGCAATAAGTTTATTTTTTATTCCAATTCTTGATACATTAAGAGTCTTCATTTTAAGGGTTTCCAAAAGAAAAAGCCCATTCTCTCCAGACAAGAATCATATACACCATATTCTACTAAAGAGAGGGTATAGCCATATCAAGAGTTCAGTCATCTTATTTTTAGTGAATACGGTCTGTATTATCATTTGTGTTGTACTAAATCAGATAAGTGGAAAGATTATTATCCCTACATTATTCGTTGTTACTTATACTGCTGTTAATCTCTTACTAATTAGGAATTTTAATAAAACAAATAAATCATCAATTCTTGAGAATTGAAAAAGAGTCACCTATGAATCAATTCGAATTACTTAAAAAAAATCTTCTAGAAAATCAATATACTTGGACAGTAACTGGCTGTGCAGGTTTTATTGGCTCCAACATTACAGAAACACTTTTAAAACTGAATCAAAGAGTTATCGGCTTAGATAATTTCTCGACAGGTCACCAGCACAATTTAGATGAAATAAGAGATAGTATAACAAAAGAACAATGGGATAATTTCTCATTTATTGATGGTGACATAAGGGATAAAGAAACATGTATAAAGGCCGTAGAAAGCTCAGACTACGTGATCCACCAAGCAGCTCTTGGTTCTGTCCCACGCTCTATAGCTGATCCGATTAATACTAATGAAAATAATATTAGTGGGTTTTTAAATATGTTAAATGCATCTAAAGATGCAAAAGTAAAAAGTTTTACTTATGCTTCTAGTAGTTCAGTATATGGAGATCACCCTGATCTACCAAAAATTGAACATAAAATTGGAGAGCCACTCTCTCCATATGCATTAACGAAACTAACAAATGAAAAATATGCTGAAGTCTTTGCAAAAACTTATGGCTTTTATGCCGCAGGATTAAGATACTTCAATGTTTTCGGAAAACGACAAGATCCAAATAGTGCATATGCTGCAGTAATTCCAAAATGGACCTCTTCATTAATAAATAATGATGAACTTTTTATTAATGGAGATGGAGAGACAAGTCGAGATTTTTGCTACATAGAAAACGTGGTTCAAGCGAACTTACTGGCTGCAACAACAAAATATAAAGAGTTCCCAGGTGCATTCAATATCGCGCTTGGAGATAGGACGACATTAAATGAGCTCCTCTCTCTTCTAGGAAAACATTTAAAAAACAACGATATATTAAGTCAGTCAGTCATCACTAAAAGAGATTTTAGAGCAGGTGACGTACGTCATTCACAAGCTGATATAAGTAAAGCAAAAACTATTATCGGTTATGAACCATTAGTTAGAATTGATGAAGGAATTCAAGAAGCAGTTCCTTGGTACATCAAACAATTCAAAGGCTAGGAATGAAATTATTAATCGTTGGCGCAAATGGAATGCTAGGTAACACACTCTATCGTTACTTCAGCAATAAATATGAGACAATCGCGACATCACGTTCTAAGAGTTGGTCAAAAGATGCTCTTGAAGGTTATGATATAAGTGACCTTGAAAAATTTGATAAACTTCTAAACGAATTCAAACCAGATATAGTGCTTAATTGTGTTGGTATAATTAAACAACTCAAAGATTCTAAAGATAGTATTATATCAATTAGAGCGAACGCTCTTTGGCCACATCAGTTATTAGAAATATGTAAAAAACACAAAGCCAAAATGATTCATTTTAGTACAGACTGTGTTTTCACAGGAAAAGTTGGAAACTATCATGAAACAGATACGCCCGATTCAGTAGACCTTTACGGTACCACTAAGAGACTTGGTGAAGTCGTAAATGATTTAAATGCCTTAACATTGAGAACCTCAATAATAGGACATGAAATCAACACATGCGTTTCATTAGTAGATTGGTTTTTATCACAAAAAGATGAATGTAATGGATTTAGCAAAGCTATCTATTCAGGTTTCCCTACTATTTCGATAGCTAAGATAATCGACAAATACTTAATTGAGAAGCTAATGAAGAACGAAATACATGGTCTCTACCATCTATCTAGTGATCCAATTAACAAGTATGACTTATTAAACATAATTGCTAAAGAGTATAATAAGAATATTATAATTCATAAAGATGAAGAATTTGAAATAGACAGAAGTCTTAACTCAGACAAGCTGAGGCAACTAATTCATTTTAAGCCTAGTAGCTGGGATGAATATGTAGCAGAAATGCATCAAGACTATCAAAACTTAAAAGACAAAAGGAAAGAGCAATGCCTTTAAAAGTCATGACTATCGTAGGAACTAGACCAGAAATTATTAAACTGAGTCGAGTAATTCCATTAATAGATAAATTTTTCGATCACATTCTTGTTCACACTGGACAGAATTACGATTATGAACTTAATGAAGTATTCTTTAATGACTTAGAGATTAGACAACCTGATCACTTTCTTAACGCTGCAAAAGGTAGTGCGATAGAGTCAATAGCAGAAATCATTAAAGCAAGCGGTGAAGTTTTAGAAAAAGAGATGCCTGATGCTCTTTTACTCTATGGTGATACAAACAGCTGCCTTTCTGTACTAGCAGCAAAAAAATTGAAAATTCCAATTTTCCATATGGAAGCTGGAAATAGATGCTTTGATCAACGTGTGCCAGAAGAAATAAATAGAAAGATCGTAGACCATCTTTCAGATATTAATTTTGTACACTCAGAGCATTCTAGAAGGTATTTAATAGATGAGGGACTAAGGCCAGAGCAAATAATTAAATCAGGAAGCCCTATGACGGAGGTTTTAAATAAATTCCTTCCAAGTATTAATGAAAGTAAAATTCTTGCTAAGCTTAAGCTCTCTAAAAAGGACTACTTCTTAGTAAGCGTACATAGAGAAGAAAATCTTGATAATCCTGAAAACTTTAAAGATCTTTTAGATTCTTTAAACACAGTGGCTACAACCTTCAATAAACGAATTATCGTCTCTACACATCCAAGAACAAGGAAAAAGCTAGAATCCCTTAATGATACTTCGTTTAATCCTCTAATCGAATTCATGAAGCCAGTTGGGTACTTTGATTACAATAATTTACAAATAAATTCCTTATGTACTATTTCTGATAGTGGTACTATAACTGAAGAATCCAGCCTTCTTAAGTTTCCTGCTATTACTATCAGGCAGGCCCATGAAAGACCAGAAGGGATGGATGCTGGAATATTGATTATGTCAGGTTTAAAACCAGATGATGTAATTAATTCAATAAATATTGCCATTGAGCAATCCAGAGAATTTAAAAACAGCGATATTGAAGATTATTCAAATCAAAATATATCGTATCAAGTAGTCAAAGTAATTCAAAGCTATACTGGCTATATAAACAGAACAACTTGGAAAAAAACTCTATAATAGAGAGGACAATATGTTTAAAAATAAAACTTTATTAATTACTGGTGGAACAGGATCATTTGGTAATGCAGTTCTTGATCGCTTCTTAGATACTGATTTAAATGAAATTCGTATTTTTTCTCGAGATGAAAAAAAACAAGATGATATGCGAAAGAAGTATAATAATGAGAAAATTAAATTCTATATTGGAGATGTTAGAGATTTCCAAAGCATCAACTCTGCAATGATTGGTGTGGATTATGTTTTTCATGCAGCAGCGCTGAAACAAGTACCTTCTTGTGAATTTTATCCACTAGAAGCAGTTAAGACAAATATACTTGGAACAGAAAATGTACTTACAGCTGCCATTAATAATGAAGTTAAAAAAGTTATTTGCCTAAGTACTGACAAGGCTGTTTATCCAATCAACGCAATGGGTATGAGCAAGGCCCTCATGGAAAAGACATTTGTAGCTAAAGCAAGAAGCATTGGAAATAACTCAAAGACTACTATCTGTGGTACTAGGTATGGAAATGTAATGGCTTCAAGGGGATCTGTAATTCCTCTTTTTATCTCTCAGATTGAGGAAGGTAAACCTATTACAATCACTGATCCAAACATGACACGTTTTATGATGTCACTGGAAGAAGCTGTTGAACTTGTAATATTTGCTTTTAAGAATGGAGAAAATGGTGACATTTTCGTTCAAAAATCTCCAGCAGCAACAATTAAAACTTTAGCGGAAGCTGTTAAGATCTTCAAAAACTCACCTGAGACAAATATCAACATTATCGGTACACGCCACGGTGAAAAACTCTATGAAACTCTATTAACAAGAGAAGAAATGGTAAATGCTATAGAGCTAGAGCGATATTACAGAATTATCCCAGATAGTCGTAGTCTTAACTATGAAAAGTACTTTGATAATGGCCAAGAAAATATATCAGAAGCTACAGAATATAATTCTCATAATACAGAACGACTTGATACAAATGAAATGCTAGGACTACTTAAAAGCTTGAAGGAACTAAAATAGTGTTAACAACTAAGAAATACGTTATTTCTTACAGCTATTCACATATACACTCCTCAGCTGGGACTCGAGTTAGATTACTCAATTCGAAGTATCTCAAGAATAATAACTGGAATATTGTTACAAGTAGACTTTCCACGATTTCGGAGGACAATGTTATCGTTATCCCTTCACTTGTGGATAAATTGTTCAAACCTATTTCTTACAACAATACAGAGTCTAAAAGAACTTTCAAAAAGATATTTAATAATTTACTTTGGCCAGATAGAGGGATCTTCTGGTCTATAAAAGTAATCATTTATTTCGTAGGTAAATTATTATTTGAGAAAGAAAAAATAAGAATAGTTGGAGTAGGGTATCCCTTCAGTTCTATACTTTGTAGTGCCATTATTAAGTCATTTTTTAAAAACAAAGTGCACTTTACAGCGCACTTTATCGATGGTTACTATCTAACAAGTAAAGACAGTTCTAATATTCTAAGAAAAAAAATAAATTATTTAACTGAGAAATTTGTACTAAAAAACTCAGACCACGCGATTGTTTGCGAAGATAAAATTAAAGAATTCAAAAAATGCTTCAACCAATTTGTTAACAAAACAACATTTGTACCAACAATGATAGGTATAGATACTGACTTAAGATCTTTCAATTCTCCGTACAATAACATTAAACATGATCATCATTTCTTTGGTGGTTCTCTCTATAGAAAGATAAGAAATCCAGAAAAAGTTATAGAGATATATAAACACTTGCAAAATACTATCTTTACAATTGCTGGTAATCTAAATGATTGTACAAGTATGGTCAAAAGCAGTGGCCACTTGGAATACGTGGGAAACTTATCACAAGAAGATTTAATTAATTATATTCAACACAGTAATATTCTTATCAATATAGACAATCAAACATCCATAGAACAGTCTCCAGGAAAAATTGTTGAATACATGGCTTTTCAAAAACCTATTATAAACTACTATAAGAATTCTTCTTTAAGTAAGTCAATTCTTGAAAAGTATGATTTATGTAAAGCAAGTTTAAGCATTGATATTGAAGAACCTATAGATACAAATCTTGAAAAAATAAATAACTTTATTAAATCTACTCAAAATCTTAATGGTAGACTTTACAGTACACCAGATACATTAGAGTTAACTTATAATTTGTATAATAGAGATACAAACTAGTGAAAAAAGACTTACTCTACACATTATCAGGTAATGCCACATTACAAGTTACATCCATTATATCTTCGATAATCATTTCAATCTACTATACACCTAAAGATCTAGGTAATTACTCTTTATTATTATTAATAAGCTCAATATTAGCGACACTCTATACACTAAGATCTGAAACTTTAATTATAATCGAACCTGATGATAAGCAAGCTAAGAACTTCTATCACTTTGCGCAAAACTTATCATTCATAATGTTTATCATTACAACCATAGTATGCTTACTTATTGTCCTAATTTTAAATGATTATTACTTCTATATATTTTTACCTTTCTTAGCATTTGTTACTTCTAATCAACTAACAGAAAGGGAAACATATTTTCGAAACTCTGAGTTTAAGCAAGAAGCAATAATATCAGGAGCAAGAGGCTTAATTAACAATATACTACAATTGGCTTTTAAAAGTATTCCACACTCTTTAATCCTGTCGAAGCTTATTTCAGAAACTACTTATATTATTCAAAGTAATTTAAAGAATAAACTCAGTATTAAATTTTCACTCGCTAAAACAATTGAAACATATAGAGCAAACTCCACTGCTTTGTTAAATTTAACTGCAAATAGAATTCTTCAAAACATTTCAAATAATGGCTTCTATTATATTACAACAATATTTTTCGGATTAACCAAACTTGGTCTGGTCACTCTCGCAACAAAAGTAATACAACTGCCGGCAAACTTTATGGGCGAAGGTTTATCTAAGATATTTGAAAAGTATCAACTTAATAAAGATAAGAATGAATTCAAATATTTCACCATTAGGTTTTATTTCACAATACTCGCTATTTCACTTATTACGGGACTTTCAATAGGAACCGTTTCATATTTTAATTTTTTTAATATTTTGCCTAGTAAATGGAACACTGTTTCAGGGATGGCCCTTATATTATCCCCTATCGTTATTGCAAATATCACTAACGCCTTTATAATTAGCTGTTTTAAAATAAAGAAAAAACTAACATTATTTAATAAAATAGAATTATCAGAAAGTTTTATTAAAGGAATTGTTTTAATCTATCTAGGTTATAGTAGTGATTTTAATTATTACTTATTAAGCTACTCTATACTTAGTATTTGTTTTCATTTTATTAAAGTTGTTTTTTTATATAAGGTGATAATTGAATGAAGATATTGAAAAACCCAACTTTCTATTATCTAGCATTACCAATGATTTTACCACATGGCTTAAGTTTTAACCAAGAGGCACATAATACATTGGCCCCTAAGTATATTTTCATTACAACATTTCTCTTCTTACTATTTACAACATTTAATAAAATTAAAGAATTTAAAACAAATGACTATATACAATTAATATCATTAATTATCATATCTATATGCAGCTATTTCTATACAGGTTTTTTTGAATTAACTTTCATATCGATATTAATGGTAACCTATTCTCTTATAGTGTTAAGAAAAACGGAAATAAATAAAGAAACAAGCTTCAAAATATTAGACTTTATTTTTCCTATCATTATTTTAAAAGGCATCTTTTATAGCTGGTATCAATCTAGAAACTTCGGATTAGGGAATCCTAATCATGCCGGATTTTCACTATGTCTCTATTATTCAATAATGCTCTTCAGAAGAAAGTATCTACATGCACTTATATTAATTTTCTGTTGTTTCTTAACATTATCTTACGGAACAATACTATCCGCTCTTATTATTACAGCTTCATACTTTCTAAATTTATATAATCTATTTCATAAACAGAAAAAAGTAGTACAAATCCTAGTCGTCATACTAACACCAATACTAATGACATTTGGTTATAAGTACCTAATTACATTTTCAATGGAAAAATCGAAGCTAATCCAGGGACAAAAACTAGCATTAAAACTTGAAGATAGAGAAGTAAAACACAATACAATTAAAAGAGGTAAATTTGATATATATCATCCCTCAAAGTTAACAAGAATATATCAATTAGATAAATTCATTGAGAACATTGATAAAAATATAATATTCGGAAATGAAGTTTCATTTATAACAAAGTACAAATTTACAATACACAATGCACTTTTCGGAAATATAGTTATAATCGGAGGATTAGCAACTCTGTTTTATACATTAATTTTAATGAATAGTTTTTCGAACCAGTTATTTATTCTAGCAAGCCTATCTCCATTTTTTGCGTTCGACACACCGACCAAATTAAATAGCTACTTTATAATACAATCATGGATCATTGGATTACTAATCACTAAATATACAACACATTCATTCAGCAAAGAGTATTTTAAAAAGTTTATCGTTAATAACTTTAGTAGAAAATCTTTTAATCGCAAGTTCCCTACTACGTTCACCCATTTCATCAATTTCTTTCGTAGAAAGACTTAAAAACTTTTTCATACCTTCAAATAGAGCATCACTTGACCTTGCTTCAAAAGTAATACCATTCTTATTACTAATTACTTGACGGCACCCTGGAACATCACTTGCCAATAGTACACACTTCATTGATGCTGCCTCAATCATGACTCTAGATAACCCTTCTCTATATGATGGTAAAACAAGAGCTTTTGTATTATCTAAAATAGTTGCTACATCATCGGAAAAACCTAAATATTCGATTGAAGACCCATCTAGCATTTTCACCAGCGCACTTTTCGAAATATGTCCCTGGTTCCCAATATCAATATTTCCGACAATGCCAATTTTAGCATTGGGAAATATATTTAGAATATCCTTACTCGCATTAATAAACTCGAATATCCCTTTATCTTTTATAATTCTACCAATGAATAAAAAATCAAACTCTCTATCCGAGGTATTATTCACAGAAGGAATGAGAGCTGTAATATCAACACCACTCCCCTCTATAAGTTGAAAATTATGAGGCTTTACCCCTTCATTTTTTATTAGTTCAAAATCATCTTCATTTTGAAAAATAATAGCCCTTGCTGAAGGGAATACAAACTTATACATCAAAACGACTAAAGATTTGACCATTCCCTTATTGATAAAAACAGTACCTAGGCCAGTAACATTATTGATATAGGGAATATTTAAAAGCTTACACACCGCACCACTGAATATATTAGGCTTAATTGTAAAGTTCATAACTACATCTAATTTATGACTGTTATAATATTTCAAATAGAACATGAGCAGTTTAAGATTTGACACAATCCCTAGCGATTTTCTCTCTAAAGAACTATTAATCACTTTAACGTTTGGTGCCAAATCCCCCAACTTCCCCTCAAAGCCATCATAACCAACAAGTACATGAACACTATCAAATCTCGAAGCTAGTTCACGAATCATTGATTTTCGGAAGTTATATACATACCAGGCATTTGATGCAACCACCCCTATATTATTAGACACACGACCTCTTTTTATTTAATATCTTGTTAAATTATTTTAAGTTTATAAAGGTAAAATATGAGAAATATTTCTGTTATTGGATTAGGATACGTGGGCCTACCGGTTGCCGTCAACTTTGCAAAAAAAACAAGCGTGATTGGTTTCGATATTAATGAAGCACGTATAAATGAATTACACGCTAAAAAAGATTCAACTAACGAAATTAATTTTGAAGATTTCGATAATATAAACATTAAATTTACGAATAAAATTGAAGATCTTAGAACAGCTGATTTCCATATCGTGGCAGTACCAACACCTATTGACGATTCTAAAAAGCCAGATCTCAGACCAATAATTGGTGCAAGTAATACAGTAGGAAAAGCATTAAAAAAAGGTGATATCGTTGTATATGAATCAACTGTATACCCAGGAGTCACTGAAGAAGTATGTGTTCCAATACTTGAAGAGTTATCTGGCCTCAAACATGGTGCAGATTTCTGGGTAGGATACTCGCCAGAAAGGATTAATCCTGGCGACAAAGAACATACTTTTACAAAAATCACCAAAGTTGTGGCCGGTTGCTGTGAAGAATCCCTCAAAATTATTTCTGAAACTTATGCGAGTGTAGTCACTGCAGGGGTCCATGAAGCATCATCAATTAAAGTCGCCGAAGCTGCTAAAGTTATTGAAAATACCCAACGTGACGTAAATATTGCTCTTATAAATGAGCTTGCACTTATTTTTGATAAAATGGATATCAACACTTTAGAAGTCCTAGAAGCAGCAAGCACAAAATGGAACTTTCTTAACTTTAGACCTGGCTTAGTTGGTGGTCATTGTATCGGAGTAGATCCGTATTACCTTACTCACAAAGCTGAACAACTTGGTTATCATCCAGATGTTATTTTGAGTGGCCGAAAAATTAACGACTATATTCCAAAATTTATTGCAGAAAAAGCAATTAAGTTAATGATAAAGAACAAAATTAATCTAGCTAGCACAACTATAACTATCCTAGGCCTCACTTTTAAAGAAAACTGCCCTGATTTAAGGAATTCGAAAGTTGTAGATATTATAAGCGAAATAAAATCTTATGGTATTAAAGTTCAAATTCACGAACCTGAAGCATCTGCAGAAGAAGCTCTACATGAATATGGGCTTGAAATAACAAAAGACATAAGTAAACTTGAAAAAACAGATTTAATTATTGGTGCTGTAGCCCATAATATCTATTCGAAAGAATATTTAAAAAATATAATCAATGACAATACAATCATTCTAGATGTGAAAAACTTCCTTAAAGGTTTTCATAACGGAACCTATTGGAGCCTGTAAGATATGAGCATGAAAGGAATCATTCTAGCAGGTGGCACAGGGACTAGATTGTACCCTGCGACATTCTCAGTATCTAAGCAAATACTGCCAATTTATAATAAACCAATGATTTACTACCCTCTCAGCGTTTTAATGCTTGCAAATATAAGAGATATTCTAATTATTACAACTAATAGAGATTTAAATACATTTAAAGAACTTTTAGGTGATGGATCGCAATTCGGCATCAATTTAGAGTATGCAATTCAAGATGAACCAAAAGGATTAGCTGAAGCATTCATCATTGGAGAGGAATTTATTGGCGACTCGTCTGTTTGTCTAATACTTGGTGATAATATCTTTTATGGGCAAGGAATAAGAGAAAAACTTGAGTCTGCCTCTAAGATACAATCAGGAGCAACAATTTTTGGATATTATGTTAATGACCCTGAGAGATATGGAGTAGCAGAAATTGATGACCAATACCATGTAACATCAATAGAAGAAAAACCAAAAAATCCAAAATCTAATTATGCTGTTACTGGCCTATACTTCTACGATAATAGCGTAATTGAGAAAGCTAAAAATGTTACTCCTTCAGATCGTGGAGAACTAGAAATTACATGTATAAATAATGCTTACCTTAAAGAAAAGAACATTAATATGGAAATTCTAGGAAGAGGTATAGCATGGCTTGATACTGGTACGCATGAAGCACTACTTGCAGCGAGCAATTTTGTTCATGCCATAGAAAACCGACAAGGCTTACAAATAGCATGTTTAGAAGAAATTGCTTTTTTAAAGAAATGGATTACAAAAGAAGATATTATAAATCTAATAACAAAATTGAAAGACAACACATATTCTATGTACTTAAAAAGGGTAGTAAAGCATGAGTAAAAATATCCTTATCTCTGGCGGTTCAGGCTTTATTGGATCAAACTTTATCAACTATTTCATAGATAAATACAAAGATTACCAAATTATCAATGTAGATAAGCTTACCTATGCAGCGAATGAAGATAATAACCAAGCATTATCAAACAGAGATAACTACCACTTTGTTCAAGCAGATATATGTGACACTCAAAAAATATATTCTATAATTGAAAAATATAATATTACGGATATTATTCATTTTGCCGCGGAATCACACGTAGATAATTCCATCAATGGCCCTGAATCTTTCATTAAAACGAATATAAATGGAACATTTAATTTACTAGATGCTAGCTACAAATACTGGTCAAAGAATAAACAACTAGTTACATCAAGGTTCCATCATATCTCAACAGATGAGGTATATGGTTCTTTAGATAAAGATGGATATTTTACTGAATCTTCACAGTATGCACCTAATTCACCGTATGCTTCATCCAAAGCTGCATCGGACATGCTTGTTAGAAGCTATCATAAAACATTTGGACTTAATACAGTCACTACAAATTGTTCAAATAATTACGGTCCTTACCAACATAGAGAAAAGCTAATTCCAAAAATTGTCTCAAATGCCTTAGAAATGAAACCGATTCCAATCTACGGAAGTGGGAAAAATGTTAGAGATTGGCTACATGTAATTGACCACTGCAGAGCAATTGACACAGTTTTTCACAACGCCAAAAACGGAGAAAAATATAATATTGGAGGAAACACGGAAATTAGTAATATTG
This sequence comes from Halobacteriovorax sp. HFRX-2_2, assembly GCF_043196705.1. Lineage (NCBI taxonomy): Bacteria > Pseudomonadati > Bdellovibrionota > Bacteriovoracia > Bacteriovoracales > Halobacteriovoraceae > Halobacteriovorax > Halobacteriovorax sp. HFRX-2_2. Next base: position 132,953 of record NZ_JBEBMT010000004.1, on the reverse strand, counting down.
AAATTGCAAAATTGATTTGCAATATTATTAATGAACTTTTACCAGAACGTGAAAATGATCACAACTTACTTATAACATTTGTCGAAGATAGATTAGGACATGATTTTAGGTATGCAATAGATTCTACTAAAATTAAAAATGATTTAAATTGGTCGCCTAGTATTGATTTCGAAACAGGAATTAAAGAGACAGTTAAACATTTTTTGAATCTAAATAACTCTTAATTTCACTAATTGAAGAGTTTGATAACACATCAATAATTGATAAGTAAGGAATAAATAAGTCCGTGCCTTGTTCATAAACAAAGCTTGGTAACTCTATAAATTTCAAGTCAATCCCATTATCATTAAAAGGGCCATCAGAATACAAATCCCGCCCACCCGGTAAATTATAATACTCAGTAGTTTTTAAAGCCTTACAAATTTCAATTATTCTATCTTGCCCTTTAAGTTCACTGGAGATTTTAAATTCACTCGAACGATAAAATACGGTTTTGAGATCTAATAAGTTCGCAACTTTCTTAAGTTGATTTTCTAAAAAAATAGATAATGAAGTATTTTGACAGACATCCTTAGAAAATAAATAATCGATCATTTTTATTCCATATAAAGACTTACTATATGAATGAAGAAGAGTTTTTCTTAAGTTTTCAATAGAATCAGAACAAATATCAATCTCATTAATTTTTTTATTAATGCTAGCTTTCTTCAAACTTAATGTAATCAGCTTTTTTTCTTTATTAACTATTATATTATTTCTGTTTATCCAACCTCTTTTAATGAAGTTCACATCATCGAAAATTACAAAATTATCAACACTTGCTATTAATTGTATATAACCAAGATATGGTAAAAAATATGGTTGCATAACTGCTGTTTTAATAAATACCTACTCTTTTAAAATCTTTATAATTCTATCAACATCATTATCACTTAAGTCGGCAAATAAAGGTAAACATAGAATTCTTGAAGAAATATCTCTTGAAATATTACAAATATTTGAACTATTTATTAATGTATCTAGTGAAGGCATAAAGTACCTTCTAGGATATATATCCAATGCATTCAAAGACAATATTTTATCATTCAGTTCTTTTTCAGATTTGAATAATATTGGTGCATATGAATAGTTCCATTCAACTTCCATATTTAGATTTTGAAATTTATATTTATCATTCAATTCATTTTTATACTTATGATATATAAGCTTTCTTCTATTAACAGATTCTTCAAAAACATCAAGCTGTGTAATCCCCATAACAGCATGTACTTCACTCATCTTTGCATTAATACCAAATACTTTTTCGCCTTCTATATCAACTACTCCAAACGAACGAAGGCTTCTTAATTTATCAGCTAAATCAGTATCATTCGTAATAATCGCTCCACCTTCTATTGTCTGAAAAACTTTAGTTGCATGAAAACTCAAAGTTGAGGCTTTTCCATAAGAAAGTACACTTCTCCCCTCTTTCGTAACACCAAAAGCATGAGCTGCATCATATATCAAATGAACGTTATTCTCTTTAGCAATAAATTCAAACTCTTCAAGAAAACATGGTTGACCAAAAACATGAACAGGTAAAATGGCTTCAACATCTAAAAGGTCATCCTTACTAACTAAGTTAGGAGAAAGATTAAATGTGTCATCGCAAATATCAGTAAATACGGGCTCTATCCCTTCCCATTTCAAACTACTCATTGTAGCCAAAAAAGAAAAAGGTGTTGTTAATACCTTTTTACGAATTCCCAAAGCCTTATATAATAACTGTAGTGCAATTGTACCATTAGATACTAAAACAACATTTTCAACATCAAGAAAGGCCTTTAGCTTCTCCTCTAACAGTTGTACAAAAGGTCCATTGTTCGTAAAGTTATTTGATTCTAAAACTTTAGAGATCAAAGACTCATATTTTTCAACATTTGGGATATATGGTTTAACAACATTTATATTATTCAAATTAAAGTCCTTAATATGAAATAGATCATTTGAAATTATATTAGACTAAATATACTATATATTACAATAAGGAGAATACATATGCATGAAATTGATGCTACTTCATTAGAACAAAATACATTAATAAATACTTTGAAAAGCGTTGTCGAAAAAGGCACAACTCCTTATGTAATCATCCGCAATGCAACAAAACTCTATAATGAAGATGAATGGCTAGATTTTCTAACTAACAACTGCAACTTAAAAAGAGATTGCCGTCAATTTGATGCTGATTCGAATTTCTTATTAACAGACTGGTGGACGATTTCATATAATCCTGAAAAAGACTATAGCTATGCTCATAGCAAAACCCCTCAACCATTTCATAATGACAATGCATGGTTTCAAGACCCTGCTGAGATTAATTTTTTCATTATGAAGAAACAGTCTCAAATAGGAGGGGAACAAAAAATTATTCTAGTAAATGATTTTGTTAATTTTTTAAAGGAAAATAATCCAATCTTACTAAATTCATTATTAACGACTCAAGTAAAAATCAAAAAAGGAACTACTGATAACGAATACAATGGAACTATATTGAATAATAGTAATGGTGAATTTGAAATGCACTGGAATTACTACAGAACTGATAAAAGTAATTCAAAAATAGAACAAATGTGTGATGACTTATTCAATCTTCTAAAACAGTTAGAAACAACTAAAATAGTCCAAACAGTAAGACTTAATACTGGGGATGGCCTCTGTATCGCGGATATGAAACTACTACACGGAAGAAACTCTTATCATGCAGAAAGGAAAGATGACAGAATCTTACTCCAATCTATGTGGAGGCTTTAGCATTTCTATCACAGTATAGATATAAGATAACATTTATCAAAGCTACCAAAAACCAAGAGGACAAAGACGACCACACAGCACCTTTTACACCGTAAACAGGTATCAATAGATAGTTTAAAAATAGATTCAAAACTGCAGCCATAAGAGAAACTAAAGAAACTTGTAAAAACATTCCTCTTAAAATCCATTGCGGAGAAATACTTGCAGAAAAAGAAGACATCACAACTCCTAACAGAAGTAGCCTATAGATATCAATTGCATCATAAAATTCACTTCCCATGAAATATGAAATAATTGGAACACATAAAAAATATGCAATAATAGCTGCGAAAACCATTATAGAAGTAGTGTATATTATCAATTTTTTATGTGTTTTCCAGTTTGAACTTAAATCAGCTTGATTCAATCCACCCAGAAGAACTATCCTCACTGTTTGTGGAATAACTAATAAAAAGTTGATAAGGGCTACAGCCAACTGATAATTTCCTGTATCAAAGTTACCAAGAAAATAATTTATCATTAATACGTCACTAGAAGTAAATATATAAGTTGCAACTACCCCTAGGTGTAAATGAGAACCATTTTTTAAGTATTTTTTGAACGTCACAAGCTTTGGTATTTCTAGCTTTAAGCCCTCTTTAATCAAAGACAAACTACATATAAACACACAAATTAATGATACTATTAATTGAGACCACAACAGACTTACGATTTTTAATTTATCGGTAAAATACAACAGGGAAATCAATATTAATAAGAGTACTTGTGTTACAAATTTTACTTTATTGAAAAAAACTATTTTACCTAATCCTGAAAAAATTGGCTCAACAAAACTTTCCCACAATAAAGCAAGTGCATAAAAAGTAACAAAAAAGATATAGAAATAATTATCTAAAAAAATTAAATCTACATTCGAAAAATATTTTAGTACAAAGACTGCTAAAATTTGAAATAGGAAAACTATAAGTAAATAAATTGAAAGGATTGGTAATGCCTCATCTACCCACGCAGAAGATTCTAACCTCTTTCTACTTATTGCAATTTGACCTAAACTTAAAGAGCAAACAATTGCGACAGAACCTGCCCAAGTAGTTAATGTGGCAAACTCACCACGTCCTACTGCCCCCAAACCTCTTGCTGTTACCGTTAAAATAACAAAACCTATAATCATACTCAAAATTTTAAGTATACTACTTGAAAAGATCATTCTGATCATAAATTATCCCTCAATAATACTAAGGTAATAGTCGATTATAGATTGTGGAGAATAATTTTTATCAGCATATAACCTCGAGTATTCTCCAATTTTTTTTCTGTACTCTAAATCTTGTAATCTAATCAGTTGATGACATACTTCTTCAGCATTAGAAGCAACACAAATTGGTAAATCTTTGCTAGGTGCTTCACTTTCAATCTCTTGTATATTAGTTAAAACAGGTCGGCCAAAACACAATGCATCTACGCCTACCATTCCCATCGCAGAAGCACCTAATTGATCAACTATTACATCAGACATTATAAATTGCTTATACAATTCTGACTGACTCATTTCCTCGAACCAGATAACTTCATTTTCTAAAGCTAGTTCTTTAACTAGCGCAACCGTTTCATCAATATCAACGCCCTTCTTAACTAAACATAAGCTAATAGATATATTAGATCTCTCTTTAAAGAGCTTAATTCCATATAAAAGCTTATCTACATCTTTATAATCAAGTTCCGTTAAATTATTTTTAAGTGGTCTAACCCAATTCAACCTAGCGCCACAAAATACTTTTAACTTATTAGAAGAGCTATCAAGAATTGGTGTATATTTAATTGATTTATTATTACCAATCATAAATGACGTTCTAATTTTAGATTTAGGATTTATTTCATCTAATATTTTATCACCATGTGGTAAAAAACCTTTTTTAAAATAATTAAAAAATTTGGCATTTCTAATGCTATTCCTCATTGATAGGATAATAAAATATAAAAAGTATTGGCGTATAAATAGCTTTAAACCATTTTCCTTAAGAAATTTAATTGAAAAGAGCTTCAAACTTGCTAAGTTTCCATAAACATCTAAATCTGAACCTGTTATGAGCACACCATAATCAACTCTAATCAACCATGCAATAATTGTAGGCATTCCATTATAGAAAATAAAATCATAACTTTTTAATTTCTTATAAAACTTTAATCTAGAGAGAGTAGGTAAGAAGAAAGAGTATCCAAATTTAAATAATGTGGATACATTAAAAATCCAATCACTATTTTCTAGAGAAGAATCTCTATTAACAGGATTATGTAAATCGTCTGATTTATCACAATATAAATCAACTTTATATCCCCTTTCTCTAAGTTCTAAAACGAGAGGAAGGGGATAATTATTTGTATTACCAAAAAATGCTATACGCATTATTTTTTTCTAGCAACAAATAGCTTTCTAGTTAACTGTTGATAGATATCATATTTTCCAGAGCTTACAATTTTATCATGAATTGCCCTGTCAACGCCTTCATAGTATGAGTGGGCATCATCAAAGCAAATCCAGCCCCCCGATACTAATAATGGTTCAGCTCTTTCAATATCCTGAACAACAGCATCATATGAGTGATCACCGTCTAAAAATACTAACTTGTACTTACTCTTAAGTGTAGCGCCAATAATTGTAGAGTCTGACTTAAATGGAGAAACGATACCACTAACTCCAGCATTTTCAATAGCTTCATTAAAAGCATCTAGTACACTTTCATACTTTTCATATATCGGAGCAATATCTCTTTCAAAGGGTTCCTTCCAAACTGTTTGTACATGGTAACCGTCTTTAATATCACCATTAAGGTCTACACGAAAGCTATAACTACCATCTTCATTTTCATACCAGTCCGACTTAGAAGGGAATAGGTCAACACAATCTACTTTAGTGTCACCAATTTTAGTTGCCGCTAAACCTAAAACAACCGCAGATCGACCACACCATGAACCAACCTCAAGTAC
>NZ_JBEBMT010000004.1:49306-127077 GCF_043196705.1 Halobacteriovorax sp. HFRX-2_2 | reverse complement strand
CTTTAGTGTCACCAATTTTAGTTGCCGCTAAACCTAAAACAACCGCAGATCGACCACACCATGAACCAACCTCAAGTACATCACCTTCAAGGCCCTTTGTTGAAACAACAAGATTAAATAAACTATATAACTGATCAATTGGTGTCCATCCCGGAACTTTTTCAACAGCTTTTTCAATTTCATCAATAGCGATATTCTTATAGTCAAACATTCATATACTCCTAACTAGAATCAAATAAATCTTACATTATTAATATTGTTTGACAACAACATAATATGACATAATAAATGTACTATATAATAGAAATGTCTCTTGAAATGGAATGTGTATGTGCGGAATTAATGGATTTATCTCTGGTTTTGAAACTAGTCAAATTGACCACATGAATAGCGCCACACACCACAGAGGCCCTGATAACCATGATTCTTTTTCAATAAATAATGTAACACTTGGCCATAATCGGTTATCTATTCACGATTTATCTAATAACGGCTCACAGCCTATGCATAGTAAATCAAAAAAATGGGTAATTGTTTTCAATGGAGAAATCTACAATTTTAAAAAACTTAGGGAAAAGTATAATCTAGAAACTAAATCCCAAAGTGATACTGAAGTTTTAGTCGAACTAATTGATAAAATTGGAATTAAAAATACACTCAATGAGCTAATAGGAATGTTTGCATTTGCGGCTCTTGATAAAGAAAATCAAAACCTATACCTTGCTAGGGATAGAGCCGGAGAGAAGCCTCTTTATTATTATAAAGATGATTCACAATTAATTTTCTCATCAGAATTAAAAGCTGTTTTTCCCCTATTGGACAAAATAGAAATTAAAGAAAATGCACTACGTTCTTTCTTTTATTACAATTATATTCCGGAAAGTAATTGCATTTTAAAAAATACAGAAAAAGTCAGTCCTGGTGAATTCGTAGAAATATGCTGTAAAAGCTTAACGACAAAGAAAGAGCAATACTGGCACATCAATCAAAAATATGAAAAACTTAAAAATACGTACAAAGGAAGTTTTGACGATGCAGTAAGAGATCTTGATAAGATTCTTACCGAAGTAGTTGAAGAACAACTTGAGTCAGATGTACCAATCGGATGTTTTCTATCTGGTGGAGTTGATTCTTCTATCATTAGTGCTATCGCACAAAAGATCTCAAATAAACCTATTAATACTTTTAGCATTGGTTTTGATGTAGAAGGCTTTAATGAAGCTGAGTATGCAAAAGAGGTCGCAAACTCCTTAAAAACAAACCATACAGAGCTCTACGCCTCTCCCCAAGACTGTATCAATCTCATAACAGACATAGCCTATATTTACGATGAGCCCTTTGCTGATTCATCACAACTACCTACTCTATTACTCTCACGATTAACAAAAGAATATGTAACAGTATGTTTAAGTGGTGACGGAGGTGATGAAGTATTTGGTGGTTATAATCGTTATTTTTTAGGTAATAAAATTCAAAACATTTGCAGTAAAACTCCAAGTTTTATTAGAAAAATAATTGCGAACACAATTTTATCTTTTGGCACAGAAACAATTGATAAGATTTCACCAATACCTGGTGATAAACTACACAAACTTGCAAATGTTCTCAACTATAGTGATGACTATGATTTCTATGAAGGACTAATTACACACTGGAAAAATATCTCACCTTTAAAAAATAAATCCCTCATACCAGATAGATATACTTTCAATAATGGTGATTCATTTATTGAAAAAATGATGTTACTTGATTTTCAAACGTACATGTGTAGCGATATTTTCACCAAGGTAGATAGGTCATCAATGAGTACGAGCCTTGAAACAAGGGCACCATTAGTTGATCAAAGAGTTGTTGAATTCGCTATGTCACTACCTTTAAAATATAAAGTAAATGGCACTAACGGAAAATATATCTTAAAAGAAGTACTTTATAAGTACATCAACCGTGACCTTATCGAACGACCTAAAATGGGTTTTGGAATACCGATCGAAAAATGGCTTAGATACGATATAAAAGACTGGGCTGCAGAGGTGCTCGCAAGAGATAATGAATTCCTAGACCACAAATTAATTCAAAAGATGTTCAATGAACACATAGAAGGAAAAAGAAACTGGGGCTATCTATTATGGGATGTCATTATTTTTCAAGAGTGGTACAAAAACTATATTAAATTATAGATTTCCATAATGAAAATATCTTCTGAGAATTTAAGCTCTCCCTAGTATATTTTATAGAGTTTCTTGATAAAGACTCCCTTAAAAAAATATCACTAGATAATTTAGCCAACGCCTTTTTAAGTTCGTTAATATTACCATTTTCTACTAGTAACAAATTTTTACCATTATCAGACAACTCCCTAGGACCATCTGGACAATCATAACTTATAGAAGGAACACCCAACGCTAGTGATTCTACAAGAACATTCGGATAACCTTCAAACTCTGATGTCAAAACAAAGATATCAGAATTAATCATCTCATTATATATATCATTACTATTATCATTAATATGTATATTATGGTGTTTGGTTTTAGAATATGAAATTAAATGCTCTTTCAAATTACCGTGACCAAATATATCTAATCGCCAAGAATTATCAAACACTAGAGAGAATGCATCAATCAAATCCTCAAATCGCTTTTCTTGACTATATCTCCCTACTGCAATAATTCTCTTTCGTAATTCGTATGAAGACTTTTCTAATTTATCAATTATACTATTATATGGATTTGGAATTATTTTAATTTTGTCCAATTTTACACAAAGCAAGTTTTTAGATAACTCTTTTTTATTCTGACTTGTTTGAACAACAATAACATCTGCTAACAAATAAAGAAATCGACGTAATATACTTAACAGAGAGAATTTATTCAAAAAGTACACACTACTTCTCTCAGACACTATTAGTTTAACACTTAGAAAAAGTGTCGAAAGTATCATTAAAATATTAACATTAGTTAAAAATGAAATTACACAGGTATATGAATTATTTTTTATTATCTTTCTAATAGCCAGAATCTTTGAAAAAGATGATTTATTAGCACTATAATCTTTAATAAAATGTACATTAACACGTGGATCAATATCGTAATAAAGATCTTTTGCATCAAAATAAGTTAACAAAAGACCCACATCATAACCATTTTCAATAAATTGCTTCGTTAATATTGAAACTACTCGTTCAGCTCCACCACTTCCCATTGAGCTTAAAGCAAAAAGAACCTTCTTATCCATTTATATGCTTATCCCATTTATCTAGTATTCTATGACAGTTAAAATTAATACTTCTCTCAAATGCCAACTTAGAGTAATTACTATATTCTCCAGAATAAATATCTATTATATTTTTTGCCCAAATTTTATAATCAGCAGAGCTCACAGGAATATTTAAAAGTACTCCAAATTTAGAATTGTCTTTGTACAATATCTCTCTAGGCCCCGTCTTACAATCAGCAGCCACTATTGCTAAGCCACAAGCCATTGCCTCGATAATAACATTTGGAGAGCCTTCAAAATAAGAAGTAAGTAGTAAGGTACTTCCCTTATAAAAATATTTAAAAGGGTTATCTTGTTTACCACAAAATTTAACATGGTCAGAAAGGCCCATATCTAATACCAGTTTTCTAAGCCTATCCTTTTCTACACCATCACCTATCATTGTTAAGCTAAATTCTGAATCAAGTGCAATTACTGATGAAAAAACACACAATAAGCCATCGAGGTTTTTAACAGGATCTAAACGGCCACAAAAAATTAAACTTTTATTCTTTTTGATTGTAGTAGCTTTACTTGAAATTGCATCAAGATCTAGGCCATTTTCAATTACAACAATAGTATTACAATCTAAGCCCATTTTTATCAAAATCTCTCTACAATCATTGCTATTGCATACTATTAGGTCAGAATACACATACAAATATTTGATAAGAAAAATATATAAAAAGCCTAGTTTTTTAGTAAAATAATACTCTGGATTTGTTCTAACACTTACGATTGCTTTATGTTTTGAAAATAATTTACACAATATATTAATAAAATTATTAAACTCCATAAAAGATACAAGTGTATCGTTACAAGTCAGCTTTGTTGCCAAAAATAGCGGAGCAAAAATTAGTAATAAAAATCTATTACATTTTAACTTAGTTAAGATTGGTATATGCTTTTCAACATTATAGAAGTTTTCTGTAGAGAATGAAAAAACAGAGCAAATGGAATTTAACCTAGCTAAGTAAGATACCTGCCTTTCAGCGCCACCCTTGGCCAATGTCCCAATTAAAATATAATTCAATATTTTACCCTACTCTAAATAACTATTAAATAATATACACTGATATACTGTATGTGTTAAAAAAAAAGGCAGTCTTACGACTGCCTTCCTTTAAAAATCAATTTTAGATTTTCGAATTAACCAGCAAGGAATACTGAGATAAGTACGAAAATTACAAGTGATTCCATAAGTGCTAGACCAAGGATCATTGGAGTTTGAATCTTGTCAGCAGCAGATGGGTTTCTTGCGATACCTTCTAGAGCAACAGATGCAGCTCTTGATTGTGCAGCAGTACCACCGTATGCAGCGATAGCCATTGCTAAGAAATACGCGATGTACTTAATTGCTTGAGTGTTTTCCATAATAGTCTCCTAAAACGTTAGTTACTTTGATCAAGTAACAGTTAAATTATTAAGTTTAAGTTTTAATTAGTGTGCGTGGTGCTCATCATGATCGTGGTGAGCAGTTGCAAGACTAATATAAACCATTGATAACATTGTAAATACGTAAGCTTGGATAAAACAAACTAGAAGTCCAAGTAAATAGAATGGAATTGCAGCACCAAACATACCAACGTTCACACCAAGAATTTCAAGGTTAAGGAAAGTTGTTAATACGTGGTGGTCACCCATCATGTTACCTCTAAGACGTAGCGCTAGAGATAGTGGACGAATAAAGTTTGAAAGAATCTCAATTGGGAAAATTAAGATTGCCATGTACCAAAGTGGACCTGCAAAGTGTGCAAGGTAGTTCATTGTACCAAGTTCTTTACAACCTTTGATGTTGTAATAAACAAATGAAAGTACACCAAGAGCAAGAGTTGTGTTGATGTATTCAGTCGGAGGTAAGAAACCAGGAACAAGACCGATAACGTTCGCTAAGAAAATTGTAATAAATAGGAACGAAATGAACTTGAAGTATTTTGGTGCATCATCTTCACCAAGAACTGCACGACATTGAGTGTAGATAAATGATCCATACATCTCAACGATGTTTCTTAAAGAAATTCCTCTATCTGGAACTACTGTCTCATCTAGAGTCATCTTAGAAACACGCATTCTATAAAGAAGTGCTACAAGTAGAATGATGATTGCAACGAAAGACTTAGTGAAGATGTGATCTACATAACCTAAGTGAAGAGCATGTGAAAGTTCACCTAACCAAAGGAAACCACCTGCTGCATGTGCATTTGTTGCTAATAAAGTAGTTAAAAGAAGGGCTATTTTTTTCATTATTAGTCCTTTTTGATGCTGACACCCAGCACAAATATATTTAAGAAATAATTTATTACCGGTATAATTATCTTACTTTGAAGTATTTGTACACCAAATAATAGGGCCCCGATTAAAATAACAAGCTTTCCTATAAACAAAAACGCTAGATACTTTCCATTGGCCTTATATCCATCAACGCGATGTGGCCTTATCAGCTCATCCACGGCCATCCAAAACATCACTAAATATATTACAGTAGCCGCATAGCAAACAGCGAACGCTATCCATTCCTTTCCTGGAGTCAATAAATATAGACATACAAGTGCCATAGGAAGTGACAACATAAAGTAGCGAATGAAATCGATTTTATTAAGAAGTTCTTTAAACATGGCTGCATTGTTACTATAATTTGCGTTGATTTCAAATACTTTTGACAGGAATATCTATGACAGAATCAAGAAAGCTCAATTTGTTTGCTTGGGCCATTTTCTTTTACCTAGTAATGACAATTTTTCATAAGGCTTTTGTCGCTGTTGGAATGCTTTTAATTTTAGTATTGGCATTTTACACTTCGAAAGAATCATATGCTCATGTTTTTAAAGATAAAAAACACATATTTTTTACAAGTTTAGTGTTTATTTTTATCTTATCTATATTAATAAACGGAGCAGGTGACTTTAATAAGATCAAATATTATCTGCCGCCTATTTTTCTTACAGCATCATTCTATCAGTTTGGTCCAAGATTGTCGGATAAATGGATAAAGAAAATTGTATTTTGGTTTATTCTTCTAAGTGCGATTAGTTCATTAGTTGGAACTCTAACTATTCTCTTTGACTTTAATATTTTAAAATTCAAGATTGATACTTACCCAAGAAACAAGGGAGCTTTCCTTGGTATCATGTATTATTCGTACTCAAATGCAATTATTTGTGCAATGTCTATTGCTGCATTAGTGCATTATAAAAAGTTTAAAAAGTATTTAAACTTCAAACTTTTAATTATTTCGTTAGTATTAAATTTAATAGGTCTCTACTTCACATATACACGCGGAGCAATTTTAGCATTAATAGCTTCACTGCCATTTGTTTTCTATTATACAAATAAGAAAATTTTCACAAGTATTTTCATTCTTGGGGTATTTTTAGCTACGGCTGTTATATATATAATTTTTGGTAATTCAAACTTAAGCTTCTATCGCTTTAAGCCTAACTCTGGAAGTGATGCAGAACGTATCGCTATGTTTAAAACTGCTTATTATATGTATTTAAAAAAACCGGTTATCGGACACGGTTTCCAAAACTTCAAAGAAGTTTGTAAGGGAGTACAAGAAGAATACGACCTCAAACCTAGACACTGTGCTTTTCACTCTCACAATCAATATTTAGATGCATTTGCACTTGCTGGAACTATTGGTGGTATTGTTTTCACCTTATTTTTTGGATCGTGGCTGCTTACTTATTTTACTGGCTATAGGGACATCTATTTATTCTCATTACCTGGTTTAGTTACATTTTTAACGATTTGTATGACAGATACGCCATTATATATGGCACCACCAATTTCAATTATATTCGTTCTATATGGAATGCTATTTGTGAAAAGAGAAGTTACATCAGAAGCTAATTTATTTTAAGAATAATCGATCGCCGATATTTAAAAAGTATCGGCGTATCTACTTTTTACGAAGTGCATACACAACCATCGAAATTAAAATATTCCCAATTACCGCCAGAAAAATTCCCACGGCCCAGCCTTGAGTGATGACATCTTTTTTAACGAGTTCCCAAAGTCCCCAGGCAACGACGAGGGCCGTTGAAGGTAGAGACATGGCAAGTGCCATTGGCTTAATCCATTTCGGGTCATAAAGGGCCATCTAACGTTTCCTCGCAACACGACGCTCGTAAACGGAGTTAAGGCGATCTTGGATAACTTTGTTATTTGGGTATTCCCCTAGGATTGAATAGTAGAGGTCGTAAGCAGTTTGAAGGCGTTCAAGTGTTTCATAGCAATTGGCCATAAGAAAGATTGCACGAACTTTTAGGTCGCGGCGATCTTCACGCTTGATGTACTCGCGAAAGTACTGAACGGCGCGGTTCCAATCTTGGGATTCAAAATACATGATGCCAGATTGGAAGAAGCTATCAACAAAGTATTTGTGATTTCCATTATTGTGCATGGAAACTAAATGTTCGGTGGCCTTATCGTATTGCTTTAATTTGATATATGAACGGGCCAGACGAAATTCGTAGAGGTCGTGATTAGAAAGCTTAGGCCTAAATGCAGATAGCTTATTATAAACCTCAGCGGCCTTGGCGTAGTCGTTGATATAAAGAAAAGCAATCTCACCAATACGCTCTTGTGTTTTTACCAGCCAGACTGGGTCTGTTGTAAGTTTTGGAATTTTCTCATAGAAGTGAATTCCACGCTTATACTGGCCAAGAGAGACGGCATAGAGTTCTGCGATCTGATAATTGATCTTAATTTTGATTTCATCATTTGGCGCCATCTCTAAGATCTTGTGGTACTGCTTCACTGCTTGGGCGTACTCTTGATTTGAGATGTGATTTTGCGCAATAAGGATATCTTTGTGAATTCTTGGTGTGAAATCACAAGACGTAAGTAAAACGAGGGCCAGTAAAAAACTGGCCCTTATGAATTTATTCTTCAGTTGTTGATCCATCTTCATCATCTGATTCAATTATCTTTGCAATTGAAACAACCTTCTCACCTTCTTTAGGCTTAATTAGACGTACACCTTGAGTCGCGCGTCCCATTAGAGAAACACCACTTACCTTTGTACGAACAACTTGCCCGCGGTCAGTAATAATCATGAGATCATCTTTATCAGTAACTGGTTTAATTTGAACAATCTCACCGTTCTTATCAGTTAATCTCATTGCGAGGATACCTTTCCCACCACGAGTCTGCTTACGGTATTGAGAAGATTCAGTACGTTTACCGTACCCATGCTCAGTTACAGATAGGATTTCCATATTATCGTCAATTAATTCCATACCGATGATTTTTTCTTCATCAGTATTGATATTGATCCCTTTAACACCTTGTGAAACACGTCCCATTGGTCTTGCATCATTTGTGTCGAAACGGATGATTTTACCAGCAGATGAACAAAGTAGGATATCTTTAGATCCATCATTGATTCTAACATTTACAATATGGTCACCATCTTGAAGTTTAATTGCAATTAGACCCGACTGCTTAACATTCGAGTACTCTTCAAGAGCTGTCTTCTTAACTAGACCTTTGTTAGTTGCGAAGATTAGGTACTTCTCATTCATATCCATATCGTGTGGTACACAGATAATTTCTGTTACGCGATCACCACTTGGGATTTGGATAAGGTTTGCAATATTACGTCCCTTAGAAGTTCTCGTTCCCTCAGGAATTTCGTAAACCTTCTTCGAGAATACTTGTCCACGGCTTGTAAAGAATAGAAGCTTATCGTGAGTATTTGCCGTAAAGATATTTGTGAAGAAATCGTCTTCGTTTGCAGCACCCTTAACACCTTTACCACCACGCTTTTGCGCTTTGTAAGTATCAAGTGGCATACGCTTTACGTAACCTTTGTGAGTGATTGTTACAATCATCTCTTCACTTGCAACAAGATCTTCAATTTGAATTTCGTCAGCTTTTGCAACGATTTCTGTTCTTCTCTCGTCACCGTATTTTTCGATTACTTCAGTGAATTCTTCTTTGATGATTGCTTTAATCTTATCTTCAGAACCAAGGATTCCTTCTAAACGTGCAATCTCTTTCATAATTGCTTCATAGTCAGCAATGATCTTATCTCTTTCTAGACCTGTTAGACGTTGAAGTCTCATATCTAGAATTGCTTGAGCTTGAATCTCACTTAATGAGAATGTACTCATTAATTTCTCACGAGCATCTTGAGGCCCGTCAGATTTTTTGATCATCTCAACGACTTCATCGATATTCTCAACAGCAACTTTTAAACCTTCTAAGATATGCGCGCGCTCACGTGCTTTCTTAAGTTCGTATACTGTACGACGAATAATGATCTCTCTTCTGTGATCAATGAAACACTCTAGTTGTTCTTTGATATTAAGAACTTTTGGAGAAGAGTTAACAATTGATAAGAAGATAATACCAAAAGAAGATTGTAGTGCAGTTTGCTTATAAAGCTTATTCATAACTACAGTTGCGATCTCACCTTTTTTAAGATCGATAACAACACGAATCCCCTCACGAGAAGATTCATCACGTAGATCTGAAATACCAACAAGTGACTTAGAGTTTACAAGGTCTGCAATCTTTTCAATTAGCTTAGCTTTGTTAACTTGGTATGGAAGTTCAGTAATAACAATTCTTTCACGATCTTGTTTCTTACCGTGGATTTCCACATCCATTTTTGCACGCATCTGAACAACACCCTTACCTGTTTTGTAAGCAGAGCGAATACCTTCAGTACCGTGAATTGTCCCAGCAGTTGGAAAGTCTGGACCTGGGATAATCTTCATAATATCTTCAATCGACATTTCACGATTATCAACAAGTTCAGTTAGTGCCGTCATAACTTCTGTTAAGTTATGTGGAGGAATATTTGTTGCCATACCTACGGCAATACCAGCAGATCCGTTAACTAATAAGTTAGGGATTTTTGTTGGAAGAACTGTTGGCTCTTTAAGAGAGTCATCGTAGTTAGGTTGCCAATCAACTGTTTCTTTATCTAAGTCTTTTAGCATCTCTTCAGAAAGCTTCTGCATTCTGATCTCTGTATACCTCATGGCCGCAGCGTTATCACCGTCAATTGAACCGAAGTTCCCCTGACCTTGAACCATTGGATATCTCATTGAGAAATCTTGGGCCATACGTACGATTGTATTATAAACCGCAGAGTCACCGTGTGGGTGATACTTACCAATAACGTCACCAACAACACGGGCAGACTTTAGGAATGGTTTATTGTGGTAGTTACCTAGTGAGTGCATCGCATACAGACAACGACGGTGAACTGGCTTCATTCCGTCACGTACATCTGGAAGTGCACGTCCAACGATTACAGACATTGCGTAATCGAGGTAACAATTTTTCATCTCATCGCGAATACCGATTTGTTGAATATTTCC
Organism: Halobacteriovorax sp. HFRX-2_2; assembly: GCF_043196705.1. NCBI lineage: Bacteria > Pseudomonadati > Bdellovibrionota > Bacteriovoracia > Bacteriovoracales > Halobacteriovoraceae > Halobacteriovorax > Halobacteriovorax sp. HFRX-2_2. The sequence goes on along the minus strand of NZ_JBEBMT010000004.1, from coordinate 116,485 downwards.
GTGATTGTGATTTCCACCATCACCATTATCATTTTCATTTGTGATATTTGTTTCATCAGTCATAACTTAGTCCTATACGTCCAGATTTCTTACATTAAGTGCATTCTCTTCAACGAATTGTCTTCTTGGTTCTACCTGGTCACCCATTAGAACAGAGAATACTGAATCAGCTTCAATCGTATCTTCAATCTTTACTTGTAGAAGTGTACGGTTTTCAGGATTCATTGTTGTTTCCCAAAGTTGTTCAGGGTTCATTTCTCCAAGACCCTTATAACGTTGGATGTAAGCACCTTGTTTTGCATCATCGATAATATAAGAAGCAAATGCTCTTAGTGATTCAAATTCCTTTGCATCACCTTTTTCACCCTTAACGATAAATTTCCCAACTTTAAATTTTTGGATTCCATCGTATAGGTTCATTAAATCTGCATACTCAGACGACTCTAGGAAGTATGAGCTTAATTTAAATTTCTTAGTTCTAGCAGTTGTCTTAACATTGATACGAATAAGATTTGATTCATGCTCTTTGTCTTCTTCAATTGAGAAAGTGTAATTTCTTAATGTTTCAGACTCTTGAGTTTTGAAGTGTTCATCAAGTTTATTAACGATACCATCAAGCTTTGAACGATCCTTAAGATCTGCAGCTGTGATCCCAATTTCTTCGATTAGGTGTCTTAGTAAGAAAGTATCAAAGTGAATATCGTATGACTTAAGAGTTTTATCATATTGAGTAAACTTATTGATTAATCCCTTAGCAACTTCTTCATCAATCATTTCACCGTCGAAATTAATAGAAGTACCTTCGATTGCGTTTGCAACTAAGAATGTCTCAAGAGCTTTTTCATCTTTTAGATAAATCTCTTTCTTACCTTTCTTGTACTTATATAATGGCGGTTGTGCGATATAAACATAACCTTGTTCAATCAGTTCAGGGAACTGACGGTATAGAAGAGTTAAAATAAGAGTTCTAATGTGAGAACCATCGACGTCGGCATCTGTCATGATAACAAGCTTGTGGTAACGAAGTTTTGAGATATCAAAGTTACCTTTTCCAATCCCTGTACCCATTGCTTGAACAATCATTTTAATTTCAGCGTTACCAAGCATTTTGTCATAACGTGCTTTTTCAACGTTAAGAATTTTCCCTTTTAGTGGAAGTACTGCTTGATATTTTCTATCTCTACCCTGCTTAGCAGAACCACCGGCAGAGTCACCCTCTACGATGTAAATTTCTGAAAGAGCTGGATCTTTTTCCTGACAGTCTGCCATCTTACCTGGAAGGCCACCCATATCTAGAACTGACTTTCTTCTAGTTAATTCACGAGCACGACGAGCAGCTTCTCTTGCAGCTGCAGCATCAACTGATTTTCTAATAATCGTTTTTGCTGTCGATGGATTTTCTTCTAAGTATCTCTTAAGTGCATCACCAACTAGAGAGTTAACGATACCTTCAACTTCAGAGTTACCTAGTTTATCTTTTGTTTGACCTTCGAATTGAAGCTCTGGAAGCTTAACAGAAATAATTGCTGTTAACCCCTCTCTCATATCATCACCTGTTAAATTCGTTTTAATTCCTTTAAGCAGGTTATTATCTTTTGCATATGCATTTAGAACACGAGTAAGTGCCGTTTTAAATCCAGAGATGTGAGTTCCACCACCTGGAGTTGTAATAGCATTGGCATAACCAGAAAGAACTTCTGAGTATGAATCAGTCCATTGCATTGAAATTTCAACTTCGTAATCTTCTCTTGATTCTGCAATATAGATTGGCTCTTTGTGAACAACAGTCTTTGCTCTGTTTAAGTACTCAACGAATTGAATAAGGCCACCTTCATAATGGAAAGTTTCATTCTTATCTGTTCTCTCATCCTTAACAACAATCTTAAGACCTCTGTTAAGAAATGCCATCTCTCTAAAACGATTTGTTAATGTATCGTAATTGAATTCGTGTACTTCAAAAATTTCATTATCTGGTTTGAATGTTACAGACGTTCCAGTTTGAGTTTTATCTTCTAATTCACCAACAACTTTAAGTGGCTCTTTAGTTACACCATGGTTGAATTCTACTTGGTGAATTTTTCCATGCTTTTTAATTTCAACTTTAACCCACTTAGATAGTGCGTTTACAACTGAAGCACCTACACCGTGTAGACCACCTGAAACTTTATAAGCTCCACCGTCTTCGTTAAACTTTCCACCAGCGTGAAGCTTTGTATATACAAGTTCTGCCGCAGATACACCTTCTTTCGGGTGAATATCAACTGGGATCCCTCGCCCATCATCGATAACAGTTACAGAGTTATCAACGTGAATAATAACTTTAATTTCGCTACAATAACCCGCAAGAGCTTCATCGACTGCGTTATCAACAATTTCATATACACAGTGATGTAGACCACGATTGGCCGTATCACCAATATACATCCCTGGTCTTTTTCTTACGGCCTCTAGTCCTTCAAGAACACTAATCTGGCTTGCACCATATTCTTGTCCGACCTTACCAATACTTCCTGCTTGATTTTCTTGATTTTCCAAAAGGAACCTCTCTTCCAATTTCTTGTGTCAGTGTGTTGTTTTAAAAAATATAAATTTTTGGAAGACTAGTTAACGGAACCGTTCGAAATATAGATCTTATTTGCGCCATTAATTTTTTCTAATTCTTCCTTAAATTTTTCATTAGCTGTCGTGATTAAAACTTGGAACTCTCGTTGTTCCAAAAATTTAACCAGCCTACCCCATCTCGCCTTGTCTAGTTCCCCTGAGACGTCGTCGATAAGTACAATTGGATAGGTGTTAAAGTTATACCTAAATAGCTCTATATAGGCAAATAAGAGGCTCAAATAAGACATTTTTTGTTGGCCTAAAGAACAAAATTCGTATGCATTCATCCCATCAAAAAGAAGCACATAGTCATCTTTATGAACTTGATAGGTCGTATGCCCTACTACTAAGTCTTTTTCTAGCCTTTGTTGCATATAATCAAAGATCATCTCTGGTGAATAACCATGAAAACGAGAATCAACTTCAATTTTTAGGGAATGATCTTCTGAAAAGATATCGCGATATGTATTTTCACAAAATGGAATAAGTTCAGTGACGAATTGGTTTCTCATGGCCACTAGCTCATACGCATAGTCTGCCATTTGACGATCAATAATATTTAACTGATCACGAAATTGTGAAGGCTTTTTAGATAAGAGAACATTTCTAAACCTAAGAGCAGAATTGTACTGATTTAATACCTTCTTGTAATCGCGACTAAGCATCGACAGATGATCATCAAACCACTTTCTTCTAAAGCTTGGAATATTAGAAAAAGAATATGAGTCAAATGGATTGATAAAGACTAACTTTGCATCGAGCTTCTTTTTCGTATTCTTACCGTTTAAGGCCCAAGTCGAACCCTGTGGATTCATCTTTCCACTGAAAGTAATATTGTCTCCATCGTTAGCAAATAGCGATGAAAATAATATCTCGGGGTTATCCCCATCAATACTTAATAGCTGTGGAAAAGTTGTATTTTTACGAAACGATTTTCTCGTTACTAAGACATGTAAAGCTTCTAATATATTTGTCTTTCCATTTCCGTTTTCACCTAAGATACAATTGATATTTCCATTAAAAGAAATAATATCTGGCTCTAGGTTTCGAAAATTTGTTACCTGAAGTTTTACAAGTTTCAAAGTACTAGATTCTAAGTGGCATAATGATTCCAAGATAATTTTGGATATCATTTGATCTTACGATTACCGCTGAAAATTCGTTATTAAATTCAAAAGTTACATTTTCTGTATTTAGAATTGCAATTGAATCTAATAGAAAACGAGCATTAAAACCAATTTCAATTTCTTTACCTTCGTAATCAACTGGAATTGTCTCTTTAGCATCACCAAGTGAAGGATGGTTTGCAGAGATCGTCATGTGGTTTTCAGTAAGCTTAAGCTTTACAGCATTAGACTTCTCGTTAGACATAATCTTGATACGTCTAATAGCGTTTTGAATGATTTCTTTATCAGCTGTTAGTGAGTAAGTTGTCTTAGCAGGAATTACTGCTTGATACTTTGGATACTCTCTAGCAATTAAACGAATACCAAGTTGATATTGTTCATTAGCTGTTACATATAAATATGAGTCATCAACAGAAATAAACAGATTAGCACCTGGATAAGTTTCTGCGATTTTTCTTAGTTCTGCTACACCCTTCTTAGGAATAATAATTCCATTGATAAGAGCTTCGTTATTTTGTTCAGAGATATCATTTTCAATTAGAGACAGACGATGTCCATCAGTTGATACAGCTCTTAACTTCCCTTCTACTTCTTGAAAATAAATTCCGTTAAAGTGAAGTCTCGTTTCATCGTTTGAGATAGCGTATGAAGTTTTAGTGATTAAGTTTAATAGATCATCTGAATTTAGAGTGAAAGTATTTTCGCTTCCAAAGTGTAACTTAGGAAATTCATCTGCTTCGTAAATTAAAAGTGAATAATGAATTTCTTCACAATTTATTTTTAGAAGATTTTCACCATCTTCCAACTCAATGTTGATATCTGTGTTAGGAAGTTCTTTTAATATATCAAATAGGTTCTTAGCGTTTATACAGAATGAAGCTGTTCCTTCAGTTGATGCATTAATTGAATACTTTGCTGATACTTCAAGATCTGTTGCTGAAAGATATATTTTATCATTGCTAACAGTTAGTAACGTATATGTTAATATCGGTCTTGAATTCTTCTTATCAATAACAGTTAAAATTTTGTTTAATGCATCTCTTAAGTTATCTGTATCAACCCTAAGCTTCATTTTTAATCCTATCAGAAAATTATTTGTAATGTTGTATAATGGAAAACACTAGTTAGCAAGCGTGTCTAGAGCATTTAACTCTTCTTCTTTTTATATATATTTATATATATATTATATATAATCCTGTGGATAAGTTCATAACTGGCGACTCCCCTTTTATTAGCTTGTCTTCTCAATTTGGCCATTGTTGGCAAACGTTGACTACTTTTTTTTATGCTTTGCATTCATTCGTATATTATCAAAATTGTAACAAAACTATCATGTTATTAGATTTTTGCTCACGGCCTATTGTGAATAATTTTTTGGCCAAGAAAATTTCTTTAAAATAACCTATTTTGGCCAGTCATTTACTCACAAATTACAAACATGTTGATAACTTTTTTATCCACGGCCTTAATTTGTGTCGATAATATTATTAACGGCCGTGAATAAGTTTAGATTTATTGTATAACTATATGAAATAATAGGATTTATTAATTCACAATTAATTTTCTTGGCCGTGGATTGGCCGTCTAGGGCCGTGAATAACTCACATTTCGTAGGACCAAAACTGACTAGTCAAATACTGGTGTGAATTTGTCGGCCTAATGACTAGTCACAATATCAACATTCCACAAATTTTTCGTGGATAGAGTCGAGGATTGGCCACTCAATAATCCACGGCCGACTGGCCAAATGGCCGGCCAATATTGAACATACAAAAAAGGCCGTGAATAACACGGCCTATATCTTGGTTAGTCAGTTGACTAGTCAGTCATTTAGTAGGGGATTATAACGAATTTTCAATCGTCATAATTGTCTTAGAAAGCATCGGATCTTGAGACAGTTGTTTTGAAATCTTTTGTTCAGCGTGAACAACAGAGCTGTGATCACGTCCACCAAAGAATTGACCAATCTCTTCATGTGTTGCACTTGCAAGCTTACGACATAAGTACATGGCCACAAAACGTGCATTAGCAATGTCTTTTACACGTGACTTAGACTTAAGATCAGCAACTGGAATTTTAAAATACTGTGAAGTCTGCTTAGCAATTCCTTCAATTGTTATTTTCTTTTCGTCTTCGTAATCTCTAAGTCCTAGAACCTCTTTAACCATCTCTAATTCGATATCGACCTTCATGATGTCAGAGTAGGCTGAAAGCTTAATTAGAGCACCCTCAAGCTCTCTAATCGAGTTTTTAACATTACATGCAATTAGGTTCACAATATCTTCAGATAAGAATAGGTCAAGATCATCGGCCTTAGCATTAATGATTGCAACACGTGTTTCGATATCTGGTTTTTGAATATCAACAACTAGGCCCCATTGTAGGCGAGTCTTAATTCTTTCTTCTAGTCCGTTAATCTCTTGTGGAGTTTTATCAGACGTGAAGATTAGTTGTTTTCCTTTTTGATATAGCTCATTAAAGATGTGGAAGAACTCACGTTGTGTTCCTTCTTTACCTTTAAGTTCATGGACATCATCAATCATAAGAACATCAACTTTATCAGAATACTTTGAACGGAATTCTGGTAGTTGTTTATTGCGAATCGATTCAATCATTTCCTTCATGAAATCACGTGCTGTAATTAAGCAAATAACATAGTGAGGATATTGATTGTGAATACCATTGGCCATGGCATGTAAGAGGTGAGTCTTACCAAGTCCTGAATTTGAATGAATATAAAGCGATGGATATTTACCAGCTTTACCAGGACTTTTAGCAATAGCTACAGAAGCAGCATAGGCCATATTATTTGATGGACCGATAACAAAGTTTTTAAATGTTTTGCTTCGATCAATAACAATATTATTGTAATCGTCACTTACGTGATCAATATACTTAGATTCTACTTGAGAAAGTAGGTCTTCTTGTACTGGCTCAAGATCTAATGAAAATGAGATTTCATTGGCCGATTTTGGCTTATTTTGAGTTGGTTCTATAGGACCATTATTTAAGTGTTGTGATAGACTTGGTTGAGCTAAGTTATTGTTATTATTAGCAATGATCTCTATCTGATATGATTTTCCTAATGTATTTACAATACTTTGGCTGATTTGGTCCAAATTCTTCTCAATAAATGACTTAATAAAGTTAGTCGTTGTTGAAAAGATTGCTCTTTCACCATCAATATTCATTAATCTGAAGAAGTCACCTTGAAAGAAAGATGCGTATTTTTGCGCATTTACTAGTGATCTCAATGAGTTATGAATCTCTGTGTTCATCATATCTAGTTCTTCAGCACTGAAGAAATCGTCCGATAGGCTAGAGCTATTATATGATGGTTGATTTAAATTTTGCTTAATATTGAAGGGATCCTCAATAATATTCTTATTGGCAAGATCTTCTATGTTGTTGATTTTATTACTTGATGGGTTAGAATTCTTTAAAAATTCATTAAAAGGAAAATTTCCCTGCATGTTGGATTCCCTTGAGCATCTACTCGTCAATTTTTCTTTAATTACGTGTTGTGGGGAGAATTTGTATCATGGCCCAAAATCCTAGGCCAATAAAAAAATGGGTTTTTTACGCATGGCCAAATAAATCAATTATTTTGGCCTGCACTATGTACAGGGCCATTGACCAGTGATGCGAAATGGTATAATACTAGCCCTTACAATATTAATTTTTAGTTAAACAGTTATAGTTAGGTAGGTTGAAGATGTCTAAAAGAACTTGGCAGCCAAAAAGAAAGAAAAGAATGAGAGTACACGGATTCCTTAAGAGAATGGAATCAGCAGGTGGGCGTAACGTTATCAAGGCTCGTAGAGCTAAGGGACGTAAGCAACTTACAGTTTCTCACGGTAAGAAATAATGACATCAGTTGATAGCACTTTTGATAAAAGTTCAAGACTGCTATCAACTGAAGATTTTTCTTATTTAAGAAAAAATTCTCATGTAGTCACTGATCGTTGGCTTCGTATTTATTACAAGCCATCACGTCTTAACTCTGAAACTTCCAGAGTTGGTTTTTCTGTTACCAAAAAAGTCGGTAAAGCTAATAAGCGTAATCTTTGTAAGAGAATAATTAGAGAATTCTTTCGTACGAGTTCCTACCGTAACAACGGTAAGGACTTTATGATTGTTGTTTCTAATCGTCTTTTTAAAAATTCACAAAATCCCAAAGAAGATCTTCGAAATTCCCTTGTGAACGCCTTTGCAAAAATTCAATAAAAGATTAACAACTCCTTTATAGCGTGTTAAAAATCTCCATACTTAAGCACTTAAGAAAATACACTCTAGGAGTATTAAAGAATGAATAATGATCAAAAACGCACTGTCTTAGCGTTTGTTCTAACTGGTGTAATTGTTTTCACATGGCAAGCACTTTTCAGTTCAAACCAACCAGTTCAACAACCAGTTAAGCAAGAGCAAGTACAAACTCAAAACACACAAGGCACAGCAACGACTTCTTCATCTGAAACGAAGCCAATTGCTACGCAAACAAATAAAGCTACTAATCTAACTTCAGTAACTCTTAAAGCAGGTTCTTTTTTCTATACAGTAAATAGCGATCTTTCTTTTAGTGAAGCTGTTGGAAATAAAACTTCAATGACTTTAAAAGAGCTTTCTGACAAAGATAACTTTTTTAACTTTAAGTTAATTGATACGAATAACAATCTACAAAATTTCAACTTTGTATTTGATGAACAAACACAAGAAAATGAAGTTGTAGGTAATGACCTTAATAAGCAAATTTCAATTCGTTTAAAATTAGAAAATGATGGCCGTCTTTCTTACCAACTAAATGGTAACCAAGACTTTAGACTTTCATACAATATGTCAGCGACTGAAAAACAATCTGATAATAGAACTTATCGTCAGTATGTTGTTCAGGGAATAGATACTGATCGTTATAACTTAGAATCAGATGAGAAAGGTGAGGGGAGCTTAAAGTGGGTTGCTCTAGATTTTAATCACCATGTTTTCTTCAACGTATTTAATGAAAAGCAAACTATCAATTACATGGCCACTGAAAGTGGTGAGATCTTCTTCCAAACTGTAAATGGTAAGAAGAACTACAATGGTTATGTTCTTTATGCTTTAAAAAATTATGACTACCTTTTAGGATTTGATAATCAATTAGATCTATCAATCGATTTTGGTATCTTTGGAATCTTTGCTGTTCCAATTCTTAAAGCAATGCAAATGCTTTACACTTATGTAGGAAACTACGGTGTTGCAATTATCCTTTTAACAATTGTTATTCGTCTTGCTACTTATCCTCTTCAAGCTAAGTCTTTTAGATCAATGAAGAAGATGCAAGTTCTTCAACCAGAGATTGCAAAGCTTAAAGAAAAATATGCTGACGATCCAATGAAGCAGCAAAAAGAAACAATGGAATTATTTAAGAGATCTGGTGCTTCACCACTTGGTGGATGTCTTCCAATGGTTCTTCAAATTCCAATTTTCATTGCTTTCTATCAAGCAATTTCAAACTCTGTTGAACTAGTTGGTTCACCATTCTACTTTTGGTTAACTGACCTTAGTGCAAAAGATCCGTACTATATTCTTCCTGCAATTATGGGGATTACAATGCTTGTGCAAACTAAGCTTAATCCTTCAACTTCTGCAGATCCAAATCAACAGAAGATTATGTACATTATGCCGATCGTTTTCATTTTCATTATGAAAGATCTTCCAGCTGGTTTAAATCTGTATTTCACAGTTTCAAACATTCTGGGAATTGCACAACAACTATACGTTTACAAAACTGCAGAAGCATAATTAACCATGATATATGAAACGGATGACCTACCTATTGTCGCTTGCTCGACTGGCCTAAATGAAAATACGGCCATAGGGGTTATCCGTTTATCTGGTTTTTCCGACATTGGTTCTATAGGACCATTCTTTAAAAAAGATTTATCAAAACTAGAAATTCGCAAGGCCACTTTTACTAAGTTATACGACCAGGAAGGAAACTTCCTAGACGAAGTCGTTATTACGTATTTTAAGGGCCCAAATAGTTACAATGGTGAAAATATATTAGAGATAGCTGCACACGGTAATACACTCAATTTAAAGCGTATTATGAATGCATTCATTAACTCTGGTAACTTTCGTTTAGCAAAGAATGGTGAATTCACTTATCGAGCACTAAAGAATAAGAAGCTCTCACTTGCTCAAGTCGAAGGACTTGATGCTCTCTTAAATGCTTCTTCTTCTCTAATGCTTGATGAAGGTCTTAAACTTCTTAATGGAAGCCTTTATCAAAAATATACAGATCTCTACGATAAGTTTTTAAAACTGAAAGCGGCCGTCGAAATTAATATCGACTTTGCTGAAGACGTAGGGGAGGAACAGTCTCAGAAATTACTAGATGATGCTGTTGCCGATATTAGTGGTCATATTACTTCACTTCATCGAAGTGCTAGTGTGAATGCTAAGAGTTTAATGTCACCGGATATTGTTCTCTGTGGTGAACCAAATGCAGGAAAGAGCTCACTATTCAATTTATTCTTAAATGAGTCTCGCTCAATTGTATCTGATATTGCTGGAACCACACGTGATTATATTTCTGAATATATCAGCCTAGGAAATGAAACTTTTAAATTAGTTGATACGGCCGGACTTCGCAATACCACTGACGTTATTGAAGAAGAGGGGATTAAAAGAAGTCGTAATTTAATTGAAAATGCTTTCTATAAAATACTTCTCGTGAATATTAATGAAGTCGAAAAATATCAGTATCACGATATTAAAGAGACTCTTTTTGATGCTCTAATCTTTACACATTTTGATGAATTCAAAGGTGATATCAGTTTAGAAAAATTTAAATCAAATCTTCCAAAGGCTATTAAATACTATAGTGCCGACACTTCAAAAGGCGAGGGAAGTCTTGTAGAAATATGTGGTCCTATCGGACCAGATACACAAAGTGGTTCTATAGAACCAGTTGAAAAAGATCTTGGTCCTATGGGGGCAGACCACAAGAATGGTCCTATAGAACCAAAAGATATTTCTGGTCCTACAGGGGCAAAATCTGAAATGAATCAGAATACTGGTCCTATAGAACCAGCTCATATAACAGAGTTAATCACTCAGGATATATTATCTAAGTATCTGAAATTACGTAATAGCGACCCTATTTCAATCGAAAGACACCGTGTTGTTATCAATGATATTTATGGAAAATTTACAGAATTTTCTAATAATATTAGGTGCTTAGACGATATTGCTATCATTTCATCTGAAGTTTCGATTCTTGAAAAGAAAACCGCAGAACTTATTGGAATTATTAGTCCAGACGACACTCTTACACATATCTTTACCAACTTCTGCATAGGTAAATAATATATAAACCATTGATTTTTCTTAAAATATAGCTTAAATGTTCCACGTAGAACTTTATTATTAGAACTGCGCCTTTTGTTCCACGTAGAACAAATTATGGTAAAAGTTCCACGTGGAACACGTGTAGAATTGGAATTAATATGTTTGATGTTGCCATCATTGGTGGAGGACATGCAGGACTTGAAGCTGCGTGGGCTGCCGCTCAATTTGATTTAAAAGTTGCAATCGTAACAATGCCTGGTGTGAGCATAGCATCGGCTCCATGTAATCCAGCAGTGGGTGGAGTAGGTAAAGGTCAGGTTGTAAGAGAGATAGATGCCCTTGGCGGTATCATGGGTAAACTTGCTGATAGAAGTGCTATCCAATATCGTACCCTTAATGAATCGAAGGGCTATGCTGTACAGTCAACTCGAGTACAGATTGATAAGGAAGTATACGCTAGGAACGCAGAAGCTGAAGTTGCTGCGAATGATAATATAACTGTTATTCGTGAGATGGTAGAGAGGGTAAGCAAGGATCAAGACTCTTTTCTTATTAAAACAGCTGAAGGTGAGTATCTTTCAAAGAAGATCGTTGTGACGACAGGTACATTCTTAGCTGGGAAGATGCATACAGGAGAAGAGCAGTCAGATGGTGGTCGTGTCGACTGTCTGAAAGCCGACTCTCTTGAGAATATCTTTGTAGGTGTATCAGCACTCAAGACTAGGTTTAAAACAGGAACTCCTGCACGTCTTAAGAGAGATTCGATCGATTTTTCTAAGATGGTGGAGCAGGAAAGTGATCCCACTGCAGTAAACTTCCACTTTGGGCATGATTTAAACGAAAGATTTGTTAAACAGGTGTCTTGCCACCTTACTAAAACGAATGAAAAGACCCTGGGGATTATACGCGATAATAAAGAAAGAAGTCCTATCTTTAATGGTCAGATTAAAGGTGTTGGACCTAGATATTGCCCTTCTATTGAGGATAAGGCTTATCGTTATGAAGATAAGGATGTTCACCACGTCTTTGTTGAACCAGAATCACTAGAATTAGATACGTTTTATCCAAATGGTATCTCTACATCTCTTCCTCGTGAGATACAGCTAGACTTTATTCGCACAATCGAAGGCCTGGAGAAAGCAGAGATTGCTATCTATGGATACGCTGTTGAATACGATGTAGTCGATACAACATGTCTGGATAGAACACTTCAGTCTAAAGAAATGCCAGGACTCTATTTCGCAGGACAAGTAAATGGTACTTCAGGTTATGAAGAGGCCGCTGGACAAGGCTTGATTGCAGGAATTAATGCTGCAAGATCAGCTATTGGTGCAGAAAAGTTTATTTTAGATCGCGAGGATTCATATATTGGAGTTATGGTAGAGGACCTTGTTTCAAATAAGAGAGATGAACCTTATAGACTATTTACTGCACGTAATGAAAACCGTCTTTATGTAAGAGAGGATAATACAATTCTACGTATGAAAAAGTATCGTCAACAACTAGGATTATATGCAGATGTTGACCAATACCAAGAATCCTTTGAAAGAAGCTTTAATATCATATGGAATGTAGCTAAGAATTATACATATAAGGCCAACCCAAATAATAAAGACTATTTCACTGAAAAAGGCTATGGACCTCTTAATTCAAATATAACTCTTGCTGAGTTATCAAAGAGGGCACATTTAAATCCTGTTGATGTATTAGCAGCGGAGTTAAATGAGAATAATATGGCCTTCGATCCGAATGTTATTCGTACGGTAGCTATCTCTCTTAAATACGAAGGTTATATTGATCGTGCACTAGTAGAGAATGCAAAGATTAATCGTTTGAGTAAGAAACCAGTTGATTGGAAGGTATTAGTAGCAAGTGAGAATATCTCATTTGAATGCCGCCAACGTATAACAGAAATAAGGCCAGAAAGTTTTGGCCAATTACAAAGAATAGTAGGGATTCGTCCTGCAACCTTAGCTTATGTAGCAGGTAATATTTTATGATGAAAGATACAGAGTTTTGCCAAAAGTACTTAGAACAAATCAATGGTCCATTTGCAGGAATTAACTTAACAAGAATTAATACACCAGAAGAGTTTTTTGATAAGCAATATGTAGATAGTGTTAAACCTATCGAAAACGTAGCTTCACTTAAGAAGATCTATGACAAGACGAAGATCCATGTCGATATTGGTTTTGGCGGAGGCTTTCCATTACTACCACTTGCTAGTTTAAATCCAGATAAGAAGTATATTGGTTTTGAAGCAAGAGGGAAGAAGTCGAAGGTAGTTAACCAGATTGCTGAAGCCATCGGTCTTGATAATGTTAAGACTTATCATCAAAGATTTGAGAACGTATATTTTGATCGCGACTGTACTATTACATTCAAGGCCGTATCAACGATACAAAATCTTCTCCCATTAATTATCACTGATAAGACTGTAAACGTGATCTTCTACAAAGGGCCTAACTTCTATGAATTAGAAGATCTGGATTGGCTTGGAAATAAGTGGGAGATAGTTGAAGAGACCCTTGTCGACATTCCAAATACTGAAGGCCGTATGATGATTGCCTTACGTAATAAGAATGTTCTACGTGGAACAGAAATCACAAGTTTTAGAAAAAATAAAAATAAACAACTTGTCACTTTGTCTTCATTTCTTTAAAAATATAGTAACAACTATATCTTTTGGGAGACATAAATGGCTAAAATTATTGCACTCATGAATCAGAAGGGTGGTGTTGGTAAGACAACAACTACAATTAACCTTGCTGCCTGCCTTGCAGTAGCCGAGAAAAAAACTCTGGTAATTGACCTAGACCCTCAGGGTAACGGTAGTGTTAGCTTAGGGCTTGATTCAGCGCAGCATAATGGAAGCAATATCTATCATGCAATGATTGGTAAAACAGATATTCGTGAATGTATCTACGAAACTGAATTACCTAATCTTCATATCTGTCCATCTGATAATAACTTATCTGGAGCAGAGATTGAGTTAGTAAGTGAATTCGCTAGAGAATCAAAGCTTAAGACAGCTTTTATGCCCGTAATGGATTCTTACGACTATATCCTAATTGATTGTCCTCCTTCACTTGGTCTTTTAACTGTGAACGCGTTAAACGCTGCTCATAGCTTTATTGTACCAATGCAAACTGAATATCTTGCAATGGAAGGTCTGGCACAACTTGTAAACACAGTTAAACTTATTAAAGCAAATTTAAATCCTACATTAGAAATGGACGGAATCGTCCTTACTATGTTTGATGGGAGAGCATCTCTTCACAAGCAAGTTGCAGAAGAGATTAGAAGGCACTTCGGCGAAAAAGTATTTCAATCGGTAATACCTAGAAATGTAAAACTCGCCGAGTGTCCATCTTTTGGTAAACCAATTATCCTTTACGATATTGAATCAAAAGGTTCTGAAGCTTACTTATCACTAGCTAAAGAACTTATTATTAAAGATCGTGCACAATCAGTAGAAATTCAAAATGAATTACCTCAGGTTCCTTCGACTAATGAAATCGATGGTTCACTAGCTGGTAATATTCAATAGGTAAGGGGAAGAGACAATGGCTAAGAAAATGGCGTTAGGAAAAGGAATGGGATCATTACTTGGTGGCACTCAAGGTGCTTCCAAAGCATCAAAGGCTCAAGCAGCTTTTTCTGATCTTCAAAAAGTAGCAGCAGATAATCCAGCTCTTACAAAACCAGTACTTAATACAACTCCAGCTGTACAAGTAGAAACTAATCCTTCAATGCTTGATATTACAGTTATTCATGCAAACCCAAACCAACCAAGAAAGATCTTTAAAGAAGAAGAGCTTCATGAGCTTTCTAATTCAATTAAAGAAAACGGAGTTATTCAACCACTAATCGTTGTTAAGGCCGATAATGGATATGAACTTGTTGCTGGTGAGAGAAGACTTCGTGCTTCTAAACTTGCCGGTCTTACACAAGTTCCTGTTGTTATTAAAAGAGCAACTGATCGTGAAAAGATGGTTATGTCGATCATCGAAAACGTTCAAAGATCTGATCTTAATTGTGTAGAAGAAGCTCTAGCTTACTTTGCACTAATGGAAGACTTCAACTTAACTCAAGAAGAAGTTGCAAAGAAAGTAGGAAAGGAAAGATCTACAGTAGCTAACTTCCTACGAATTCTTAAGTTACCACGCGATGTTGTTGAGTTAATTCAAAAGGATCAACTTTCATTTGGACACGCTAAGATTTTAGCTGGTGTGAAAGAAAGAGAAGATTGTATCCGTATTGCAAATAAAGCAGCTCTTGATAATCTATCAGTTCGTGAAACTGAAAAATTAATCAAGTCAGCGAAGAGACCAACAAAAGTTGGCAAAGAAGAAGAGAACTTCGACTTTTTTAATGGAAAAATGTCACAGTACCGTGAAAAACTAGAACAAAAAACTGGTTATCATTTCGGTATTAAAACAAATAAAAACGGTGGAGGAGAAGTTGTACTTAAATTCTCTAATGAAGCCGAATTTAATGATATTTTTGAATACTTACTTTTAAATAGATAATGTTTTATTGGTCCTATGGGACCAGTCTTGATGGCCGGTCCTATAGAACCAAAATTTAAATCAAATATGGTCCTATAGAACCAGCCACGGAAAGGGTAGATTTATGACACAAGGAACAATGGCAGCGATTATCGAAGACGGGTGTAAGCTCGAGGGTAATATCACACTAAACGGTGTAGGGCGCATTGCGGGAATTGTGAACGGAACTATCTTTTCAAATGATACGGTAATTATTTCCGAGGCTGCTGTAATTAATGCAGACATTATTGCTGACGTAATTATGATTAGTGGAATTGTAAAAGGTGACATCAAGGCGACTTCTCGCGTTGAAATTATCAAGCCAGCTCGCTTTGAGGGTACTATCACTACGCCTTCGCTTATCGTGGAAGACGGCGTTATTTTCCACGGTACAACGAAGATGCACGACGAGAAATAATTAAATAAATTTGATTATTTACAACTTAAATAAATATTAACAATCATTCAGAAAAAAGCGGTTTATCTTGACGATAGGCCAGATAAAGTTTAATTATTAGTGAACTTTTAACCAATCTTATTACACAATTTGGGGTAGTCACTAATGGATACTATCAATACAGTATTAAACTCTCTAGGTATCAACTCTACTTTTTTCATTCAATTGGCCATCGTTACAGTTCTTTACTTTGTAACAAGAAACCTAATCTGGTCTAAGCTTCAAGAAGTTCTTGAGAACCGTGAAGCAAAAACTACTAAAATGGAATCTGGTGCTGACGAAAAGACACGTCTTGCGACTGAGCTAGAAAATGAATATAAGTCAAAAATTGAAGGCGCTCAATCTGAAGCTTTCAACTTAATTCAAAATAAGAAAGAAGAAGTTACTAAGCGTGAAGCAGTTAAGGTAAAAGAACTTGCTAATAAGCTTGAAACAGAAGCTAACTCAGAAAAGGCAAAATACTCTCAAGAATTAGAAGAGAAGAAAGTTGCTATCATGAAAGATGCTGATGAGCTTTCATCACTTCTAGTTGATAAAATTGTACAGTAGTCATTAAAATTATAAGGATACTAAATGAAATTATTATTAGCTCTAGTTTTTAGTAATATCGTATTTGCAGCTGGTGGTGAGTACCACGGTGGTCATTTATCAGACCTACTAGTTCCTGCAATTAACTTCACAATTGTTTTTGGATTCATGGCATGGAAAATTATCCCTTTCATGAAAAACTCATTTGTAGAAAAAGCAGATTCAATTAAGGATCTTGTAGAGTATGCAGCTGAGAAAGATGCAAAAGCAGAAAAAGTATTATCAGCTTCAAAAGCTAAGCTAGATAATATCGAAGGTGAGAAAGAACAAATTATCACAAACGCAAAAAAAGATGGTGATAAGTTCGAAGAAACTTACGTTCAAGAAATCAAAGCATCAATGGAAAAAATGGAAGTAGATTCTTCACACAAATTAGAATCTGAAAAGAAGATGATGCTTAAGCAACTTAATGAATCGCTATTAGATGAAGTAATTTCTAAAACAAAGAATAAAATTCACTCAGATAGTTCATTATCAAATAAAGCAACAAGCAATTTAATTTCAAGACTATAGTTCTAGGGTTAGTAAGATGAAAGAAAAGAATGTAGCCAAAGCGTATGCAAAAGCGATTTTCAGCCTAGGTAAAGAGTCTAATATTAATACAGCACAAGAGCTTACTGCTCTTACAGAAGTAATCAATGCAAGTAATGATTTAGAAAACGTAATGTTTCTAGATGTATTTACTGTTGAGGAAAAAGCTTCTGTTCTAAATGATGTATTAGCAAAGTTAGGGCTTTCTCAAGTTGTAAAATCATTTATTAATTTCCTACTTCAAGAAAAGAGAATTGGTATTCTACCTCTAATCTTTAAAGAAGTTATCGTTATGGATGATCATGAAAAAGGTTTCATGAGAGGAACAATTGAAGGTAATGCAGATTCAATTGATACTGAGTCACTTAATAAGATTAAGTCTTTTATTAAGTCACAACTTGGATCAGAACCTGAGTTAACTTATACAAAAAACGAAAAAATTACAGCAGGTGTTCGTGTGACAGTTGAAGACTATCAAATCGATGCATCTGTAGATAAACAACTTAATACTTTAAAAGAATCAATTATAAATGGCTAATGGCCAATTATTGTAGAGGTAAATGATGTCAATGAATCCAGAAGAAATTACGAGCATTATCAAAGACAGAATTGCTAACTTCGAAACTAAACTTCAAGTAGACGAAGTAGGTACAGTTCTTACTGTTGGTGATGGTGTTGCTAGAGTTTTCGGTCTTAAAAACGTAATGGCCGGAGAGCTTGTAGAATTTGCTACAGGTACAAAAGGTATGGTTCTAAACCTAGAAACTAACAACGTTGGTGTTGCTATTCTTGGTGATGATCCAAAAATCACAGAAGGTTCAACAGTTAAAAGAACTCAAAAGATCG
Source organism: Halobacteriovorax sp. HFRX-2_2 (assembly GCF_043196705.1). Taxonomy (NCBI): domain Bacteria; kingdom Pseudomonadati; phylum Bdellovibrionota; class Bacteriovoracia; order Bacteriovoracales; family Halobacteriovoraceae; genus Halobacteriovorax; species Halobacteriovorax sp. HFRX-2_2. The sequence continues at coordinate 98,453 of NZ_JBEBMT010000004.1, read as the reverse complement.
TTGAAGTACCAGTAGGTGACGCTCTTTTAGGTCGTGTTGTTGATGCTATTGGTAATCCAATCGACGGACAAGGTGAAATCGTTTCTGAACACGCTAGACGTGTTGAAATTAAAGCTCCAGGTATTCTTGGTAGAAAATCTGTACATGAGCCACTTCAAACAGGTATTAAAGCGATCGACGCTATGATCCCAATCGGACGTGGTCAACGTGAGCTTATCATTGGTGACAGAAAGACAGGTAAAACTGCTGTTGCAATCGATACAATCATCAACCAAAAAGGTAAAGATGTTGTTTGTATCTACGTAGCTATTGGTCAAAAGAACTCAACAGTACGTCAAGTACAACAAAAACTAAAAGAAGCTGGTGCTCTTGATTATACAATCATCGTATCTGCAACTGCTTCTAACTCTGCACCACTTCAGTACCTAGCACCATATACTGGTTGTACTATGGGTGAGTACTACAGAGATAGCGGTAAGCACGCACTAATCGTTTATGATGATTTAACAAAACAAGCACAAGCTTATCGTCAACTTTCACTACTTCTTAGACGTCCACCAGGACGTGAAGCATTCCCAGGGGACGTTTTCTACTGTCACTCAAGACTACTTGAGCGTGCGGCGAAACTATCTGATGACCTAGGAGCTGGTTCACTAACTGCACTTCCAGTTATTGAAACTCAAGAAGGTGACGTTTCTGCATATATTCCAACAAACGTAATTTCGATTACAGATGGTCAGATCTTCCTAGAAGGTGACCTTTTCAACTCTGGTATCCGTCCGGCCGTTAACGTTGGTATCTCGGTATCACGTGTTGGTGGTTCTGCTCAGATTAAAGCAATGAAAAAAGTTGCTGGTACTCTAAGACTTGATCTTGCTCAGTACCGTGAACTTCAAGCTTTCGCGGCTTTCGGTTCAGATCTAGATGAAGCGACTCAAAAACAACTTTCAAAAGGTGAGAGACTTGTTGAGCTACTTAAACAAGCACAATATTCTCCATTTGATGTTATCGACCAAACTGTATCTGTATACGCTGGTACAAAAGGTATGTTCGACTCAGTACCTGTTGATAGAGTAAGAGATGCTGAAAAAGATCTTCTAGATCACCTAAATACTTCTCACTCAGATCTTATGAGTTCACTAAGATCAGAGAAACAAATCTCTGGTGAGAATGATGGTAAATTAGCAACTGCAATTAAAGAATTTATTGCAAGTAAGAACTACTAATTAATTGAGGAGCCATAATGGCAAATATTAAGGATCTTAAAAAGAAAATCAAAAGTACTAAGGGTACTTTAAAGATTACGGAAGCTATGAAACTTGTTTCAGCTGCAAAGCTAAACAAGGCTCAGAATGCTATTCTGAATGCGCGTCCTTATGCAAATGAATTAGAAGATTCAATTAAGACAATTTCTGCTTTAGTTGAAGGTTACAATCACTCTTTCTTAAATAATAACGAATCTAAGAAAGAAGTACTTCTTGTAATCTCTTCAAATAAAGGTCTTTGTGGTGGTTATAACTCAGGTCTTGCAAAAGCTGTTAAAGCTTATCTTGCAAACCATGAAGATACTAACAACCTTGAAGTTCACTTTATTGGTACTAAAGTAAAAGAACTTGTTGTGAAACTTGTTAATGAAGGTGAAACTTATGGTTTTGAAAGAACAGAACCACAATTTCATGAAGTTCAAAATATTGCGTCTAAGCTTTCTGAGCTTTTCGCAACTGGTGAAGTAGGAAAGGTAAGTATTGCTTACAATATCTTCCATTCTGCTATCCAGGTTGAACCAACTGTTAAACAAGTACTTCCAATGACTCTTGATTCATCTGAAAGAGATGAGCTAAAGGAAAAGTATCCGTTTGATTTCAGATACAACCCTGGTGCTGAAAATATTTTAGATGGCCTTATCCCAGAAGCATACACAAGTGCAATGTGGACTGCAGTATTAGATGCTACAGCAGCGGAGCATGGATCACGTATGTCAGCAATGGATAGTGCCGTTGGAAACTGTAAAGATGCAATTAGAACACTAACTATTAAAATGAATAAATTGAGACAAGCGGCGATTACAACTGAACTTATTGAAGTTGTATCTGGTGCTGAGTCCCTCAATGGTTAAGGAGCGTAGAATGTCACAAGCAAAAGGTGTTATTCGTCAAGTTATGGGTCCTGTTGTAGACGTTGAATTTGCTGATGGAAATTTACCGGAAATCTATAACGCCCTTTTAGTTACAAACTCAACAATCAACGACAAAGAAAATAACCTTGTTCTTGAAGTTGCAACTCACCTAGGTGATAACGTTGTTAGAACGATCGCTATGGACCAAACAGAAGGTCTTTCAAGAGGTTTAGTTGTTACTGACTCTGGTGCTCCAATTCAAGCGCCTGTAGGACGTGAGTGTCTTGGTCGTATCATCAACGTAGTTGGTGAGGCTATTGATGAAGCTGGTGAATTAGGTAATAAGAAATCTTATTCAATCCACAGAGAAGCTCCATCATTTGAAAATCAATCAACAAAACTTGAGCCATTCTTTACTGGTATTAAAGTTATTGACCTTCTTGCTCCATACCTAAAAGGTGGAAAGATTGGTCTATTTGGTGGTGCTGGTGTTGGTAAAACAGTTCTTATTATGGAACTTATCAACAACATTGCTACTCAACACGGTGGTTTCTCAGTATTCGCAGGTGTTGGTGAAAGAACTCGTGAAGGAAACGACCTTTACGAAGAAATGAAAGAATCAGGAGTTATCGATAAGACAGCTCTAGTATATGGACAGATGAATGAGCCACCAGGTGCACGTGCACGTGTTGCTCTTACTGGTCTTTCTCTAGCGGAATACTTCCGTGATGAAGAAAAACAAGACGTACTATTCTTCGTTGATAATATCTTCCGTTTTACACAAGCTGGTTCAGAGGTATCTGCACTACTTGGACGTATTCCATCTGCCGTAGGTTACCAACCAACTCTTGGTACTGAGATGGGTGCTATGCAGGAACGTATTACTTCAACTAAAGATGGTTCGATTACTTCTATCCAAGCTGTATACGTACCTGCCGATGACTATACTGACCCGGCTCCAGCAACTACATTCGCTCACCTTGATGCGACTACAGAACTTTCACGTTCAATTGCTGAAAAAGGTATCTACCCAGCGGTAGACCCACTTTCGTCATCTTCAACAATTCTATCTCCAGCTATCCTTGGTGATGATCACTATGATACTGCTCGTTCAGTTCAACAGATCCTTCAAAGATATAAGGAACTTCAAGATATCATCGCGATTCTTGGTATGGATGAACTTTCTGAAGAAGATAAAGTACTTGTTGGTCGTGCTAGAAAGATTGAGAAATTCCTTTCTCAACCATTCTTCGTTGCTGAGCAGTTTACAGGTATCCCAGGTCAATTCGTTGATATCAACGATACGATCAAAGCATTCAAAGCTATCTTAGCTGGTGAATGTGATGAAGTTCCTGAGCAAGCTTTCTACCTTGTTGGTAACCTAAACATGGTATATGAAAAGTGGGAACAACTTAAGAAAGACGCATAACTAAGTAGTAGGTTCCATGGGCCAAAAGCCTGTGGAACTTAAGCAAAGGATTAATAAATGAGTAACTTTGTTGTAAATATTCTAACGCCTAGCTCAGTTGTTGCGAAGAACGTACCAGCAGACTCAGTTTTCATCCCTACTTTAAAGGGTGAGATTGAAGTTCTTGATGGTCACACTCACATTGTTGAGAAGCTAGCTACTGGTAGCGTTGCTGTACACGGTGATGATTCTGAAAGATTCTTTACTGTTACTAACGGTATCGTAAAGGTTTTAAACGACCAAATTACTATCCTATCTATGACTTCTGAAGAAGATTGTCAGATTGATGAGGAAAGAGCTACAAATGCACTAATTTACGCTCGTGAAAAGCTGAAAGGAACACTAACTGATGAAGAATTAGTTAAGTACCGTCGTAAGCTTGATAGAGCGGAACTTAGATTACAACTAGTTAAGCAAATTTCGAAATAATAGATTAGGCCCTGGAAACAGGGCCTTTCTTTTGCCAATTAGAACTCACCCGGCAATTTCTGCCCCTTTAGTCTTAAATATCCCAATAGTGAGAAAATAGAGCTAATGATTATTAGGTTTATTTTTCTCTTCATTTCTTTATTTTTAGCAAATGCATATGCATTAAGTGGCGGAGATATAGTTACTCTTAAGCCTAAGAGTTTCGATGTTAAAGAAACATTTGAATTGCATAAACGTTTTGTCCCACCGGTCGCTTATCAAGGGCATGTTGAGTCTGATGAAATTGTTATGGCGAGTTCTGGGGTTCAAAAAGGTGCTAAGGTAAGCGGTAATATCAAAGATGGGGAAGAACTCGTTTTCTTTTCTTACGGCGATAATAAAGGCAAGAAAGAAGCTCTTAAGAACCCTTCTGCTTTAACGAAGGCACCAATTGTTAAAGTTAAGCCAACAGCATTAGGGAAACCTAAGAATTATAAACCAGTCATTGATTTTTCAAGCTTTATTCAGTCAGCTGCACGTAAGAAGAAATCAGTTTCAAATTTCAAAGTAAAGTTACGTGAGTTTGGGCCTAAGGGTATTTCAAAGAATAATTTAACGGATTTTGACTTAGTTCCTACGTATAACTTGAATGAGCTATTTACTGATGCAGGGATGGGTGAAATTACTATTCCAATTTCTAGCGATGATAGCTTTTCAACTTTTCGGGGTTCAGTTGCTGCTCAAGGAATTATTAGAACTAATTTTGAGTTAAGTGCACGAAGTGATACGACCTTTGATATTCCTGTCATTAATGGTGATTATCTTTTCAAGATATTAGAAAAGAATAAAGTGAAAGAAGAAACAGGGGCCCATATTTTAGTGGATCTTGGTGATAAGATTGATACGTCTACTTTCATGGGTAGCTTCAAAAAGAAGGTCTTTCTTAATCGAAACTTTAAAGAAGTCGACCCTGGGGATGCCTTTGTTTACGAGCTCTATCTCGATGTTGAATTAGGAAATCATCTAATTAAGTATATGGACTTTAAGGGCAAGGTTGCACAAAAAATTATCCATCTTGTTCAAGATGAAATTACATATGAGGCACCTTTACTCTTAGATGCGAAGGCCATTAATTTTTCTGTTTATGAAGAAAATCTTGCAGCTAAAACACTGCAGTCTTTGAATTTGAACGATAATGATATTCGCTACTTTAACCGTGAAATTTCGGCTTCTAAAGTGGGGCTTAATCGCTATAAAATTCTTACCCCATTGCGGGATGCCAGTTTTAAACACTATATTGAAGTTGGTAAAGAGACCTCGGTCTTTGTGGGATTCAACGATATTAAGAAAGTCGTGATTCCATCCATTGAGTATATTGATTACTTAAAAGAGCTCTTTCAAAATCGGGCCGATAATGGTGCATGTGTTATTCAAATTAATTTGAATAATCCGTTAGTTGGTTTTGAAGCTTATATGTCGTCACAGCGGCCATCCGGTTCCTATGATTTTTATTATATGGACAAGGATGGAACAGTTAGTGCCGAAATAACAGGACTTACGGAGAAGGTATTTGTGATCTCCCATGATTACGGGATTATGAATACGAAAATTGACTCTGGGGAAGGCAATATTCAATACACCCAAAGTTTCTGTACTGAAGGATTATATATTATTGAAAATATCTAGTTTGAGAGAATATTACTAGATTTATCTTATGAGGAGATTGTATGAAAAAGATTTTAGTTGCAATGATGATTATGATTGCTGGTTTCCAAGCACAAGCTGGAATTTATGTTGAGCCATACCTAGCTTATAATATTCTAGGTGATACTGATGGTGATGATACTACTGGTACAAATATCGGTGGTCGTTTAGGTTATTCACTTCCAATGCTTGTAAGTTTTGGACTTGATTACAATATGGGTTCATATACTATTGATGATGCAACAGGTGATGTTGATGCTGATACTACTAATCTAGGTGTATTCGTAGCAGTTGATCTTCCAATTCTTTTAAGAGGATATGCAAGTTATTACTTCTCTTCTGATATTGAAGCATCAGGAGCAAGTTTTGATGGTTCAGGAGTTGCTGTTGGTGTTGGTTTCACAATGCTTCCATTTGTATCACTTAACTTAGAGTACCGTGCAATGAGCTACGATGGTGCAGGTGGTTTCCCGGACTTTGATGGAAAAGAAATCCTAGTTGGAATTTCAGTTCCACTTGATCTTTAATCAATAAAAGATTTTAAATATGAAGGCCCACTTATGTGGGCCTTTTTTATTTCTTTAAATTTCTAAGATTCGTATTCTTTATTATTAAATATTTCCATTGTTCGCTTGTAGCCAGCTTCTAGCATCTTAGTCATCTTCTTCGGATTTAAGCTGAAAATATCAGCAAAGAAGAGATTGTAATCATCATGCTTTGGATAGATATCGATAAGCTTGACGTCAGGATTGAAGTTAAGCTTTCTTTCGATAATTGAAGTGATATGGCGTCGCTGCTCATTGCTGAATTTTTCGTTGAGCATATACTGATTTACTGTATCGATAATATCTTGAGCGGCAATACGTCTGGCCCTCGAATCAACAATCTTCTTTTGAATCATTAAGTAAATGGCCTGTGTACAAATGGCCGGAAGGCCATAGTTAGCAAGGGAGCCAATTTCATCTTGATAGTGATAAGGAGTATGGGTCCAACTTGAGATGATATACTCACAATTATTATCAACGGCCACGTGAGTTGAAAGGGTTTCACGAATTTCACCATCAATATAAAAATCAGTCGTATCTGTTACTGTATTATGAATTGGATATGGAGTGTAGAAAGGTGGAACACTCATCGATGCAGTGGCCGCCTCGGCAATGGGAATATCCGTATAGTAGTGAGCTGTTGGGTCATGGCTTGGATTAGGATAATTATAGCGAGAAAAAATTGTCTTTCGCGAGTTATCTAATTGAGTGGCAATGATAAAAAGATCAGCATCGTAGTCATCGAAGTTATTTGATTTAATAATATTATCAATAATATATTCGTGTAGTCCTGTTGTCGAAAAGAGTCCAGAGACTGTCATGATTGGCTTTAAAAGGCTTTTGATAACAAGAGGGAAACCATCTAATGGATCGTAGAGATTTGGATGGTGGGGCTTTAAATTTGGCCTTTTAAGTGAAAGCATATCCTTGTATGTAATAGGCTTCAAACCAGATTTGTTTTTATGAATAAAAGCTTCAATGACTTCAAGTGGTGAATGGCCAGAGGCCAAAAAGAGACTGATTAGGGCCCCTGCACTCGAACCAACATAAGTTGAGATTTCATAATCAGGATTTACATCAGAATGATTATGCTTGAATGTAAACCCAAGGTCGTGAAGTGCCCAACTTACTCCAAGGTGCCATGCGGCAGCTTTAACGACACCGCCCGAAAGAACCAGGGCAGTCTTTTTATTCCTGAAGTTTTCTATATCAACTCTGTTCATAAAAAAATTATACTCGAAATACGAATTTATGTATTGATAATTTTTGGCAAAGCACGTCAAGTTGGTTAAAATTAAGAAATGATTTGGATGGACATAAATGACTATTCATTGTTGAAGGGAATCTCAATATCAACAATTCGTCGCTATATAAAAAGAGATAAATTAATTTGGAAATTTGATCAGGGTAAATATCTGATTCAAATGAACGAGTGGGAATATAACGATTCACTAAGTGCATCGAACGCCATCGTATACCTAAAGCGTTTACAAGAAGAACATGAACTTCTTAAAAAAGAATTAATTAAAACCAAGCAAGAAAATAATGAATATAAAATGCTCGTAGATCTCTACGAAGGTCGTCTCAATGAAAATAATCAAATTACTTATAACTAGTTTTTCACTTTTACTAGCACTTGATGCTTTTGCTGCACCAAGCGCACGTCGTTGTATGGTTCTACCTGTAAGAGACTCTGTCGGTGGAGCACTAGGTTATGAGGTCTTTGCTAAAATTGAAGGTTACCTAAAATCATCACGTTGGTGCTACTATCAATATAATTCTGAAATTATTAATATTTTATCAAATTATAAGAAGAATCTAGATGCGGCCTTAGAGAATCCAAAAGTTTTAAAATTGGTTTCTGAAAAAACAAATGCTGGCTCATTAATTAAAGTTAAAATAGAAAGCCTTCCAAAAGGTGTTGCTGTTAATATGCAAATCTTTGGAGCTAATGGTAGAGATATCTACTTCAATGAAAAAATTGAGCTTAATAGTGACGATCCTGGATTAATTGCTCAGACGGCCAATAATTGGCTCGATCAATATGAAAAACAAATTCCATACGATGCTCGTGTACTTGGAGTTCTAGGACAACAGTTCTCAATTGATCTTGGAAAAGATGCCGGTATCTTTACTGATTATGAAGTAAAGGTTGTACGTCCGATGCGACGTCGAAAGCACCCACTTCTTCAGGAAGTTGTTGACTGGGAAACAAAAACAATTGCTACAGGTAGGATTATTCATGTTGGTGAATCACTATCTCAAGTAAAAGTACTTCGCTATGAAGATAAGAGTCTTATTCAAGCTGAAGACTGGGTATTAATTTCTAAGAATACAAAAGAGTCCGAAAAGAGAGATTTAAAATACGATCCAGTTGAAGGTAATGATCGTACATCTTCATTTGGTCGATTAGGTGAATTTGGACTGGCCCTTAAGATTGGGACAGGATCAAATAATAATTCATCAATTTCAAATGGAACAAAATCAATTAACGGAGTTGATTTTGCAATCGCCTTTGATAGTGAGCTGTGGCTTACAAGAAATTATTGGGTTGGGCTAGAATTAGAAAAAGGTTTTGGAAAGTATTCAAAAGATGCAGGTAATTTAGTTTCTGATAGTAATTCGATGGACTCATCTCGTTTTAGATTACTAGCAGGTTATAAATATCTTCCGATGGGCTTCTTCTATGGCCCACAAGTTGATGTCTTCTTTGGTTACGGATCATATACACATGGTTTTGATAATCAAGTAGCAGATGGATTTACTGAAATAAACTTTAGTGGAATCTTAGTCGGTGCCAGAGCAAGTATGCCACTGGTTAGAGGAATTAGAATTTATTTCCAATTCGATTTTATGCTTGATCCTGGTTATGAAGAAGATGTATCGATTTTTGGTAGTGCAAAAGATACAAGTAACTTCCACGTTGCTGCTGGTGCTGAATATAAGTATGGACCAAATATCAATCTTTACGGTGGAATCGATTACTTAAGCGATAAAGCTGAATTTGCAAGCGACGGTACTAAAGTAACTGTTAAGAACACGGCCCTAAAGGGTGGTGTGAAATTTGCTTTCTAAAATGACAATCTAAATTAGAAGAGAAAGAACATGAAACGTATAAAAGAATTGGCCGATCAAATCAAGATCCATAAGGCATTGTACTATGCTGGAAAACCAGAAATTACAGATATTGAATATGACAAATTAGAAGATGAGTTAAGAAAATTAGATCCAGAAAACTCAGTTCTCAATCTTGTTGGTTCAACAATCACTTCACTTGATAAAGTAAAGCACGACAAGAAAATGTTATCACTTGGTAAAACCTATAAAGTCGATGAGCTAATTTCTTGGGCCAAGAAATACGAAGTCTTAGGAATTTATAAAGTTGATGGTGTCTCTTGTTCTCTTATCTATGAAGACGGACACCTAGTGTTAGCTAAGACTAGAGGCGATGGAACTTACGGTGAAAATATCACACAAAAAGTTCAATGGATGAAAGGTGTTCCAGGATCAATTTCTATTAAGGATAGAATTGAAATTCGAGGTGAGATGTATTGTGATGAACAATCTTTTTTTCACCTTTCAGAAACAATGGTTGCTCAAGGGTTAGAGAGACCTTCATCTCAAAGAAATATTGTCGCAGGTCTAGTAGGTAGAAAAGAAAATATCAGTCTATGTTCTTATATCAATTTTAAGGCCTTTGATCTAATCGGCCTAGACTTCGAAAAAGAAAGTCAGAAGTATGAAACACTCAAGAAAGAAGATTTCGATATTCTTGAATATACTCTCATGCATACAAAGAAAGATTATGAAGTTGCGATTGATGATGCCAAAGACTTTATGGCCAATGGAGATTATTTGATTGATGGGCTTGTTTTTGTCTACAATGAAATAAAGCTACATGAAGAACTTGGAGAAACAGCTCATCATCCACGTTATAAGATGGCCTTTAAATTTGAAGGAGAGACGGTACAAACAACTCTTAATTCAATTACATGGCAAGTATCTCGAAATGGTATCTTAACTCCTGTAGGTGAAGTTGAGCCTGTTTCTATTAGTGGTGCTGTCATTTCTCGCGTGACTCTGCATAATTATGGAATGGTTAAACAGCATAATTTAAAAGCAGGGGATAAGATTCAGATAATTAGAAGTGGAGAAGTTATTCCTAAATTTCTTCAGACAATTGAAGAGTCTCAAAATGAATTTCTAATTCCAGAATGTTGTCCAAGTTGCGAGTCTAAAGTCGTCATCGAAGACATTCGACTCTTTTGTAAGAACCCTGCTTGTCCAGCTCAAGTTAAAGAAGCGATATTAAACTTTATTCAAAAAATTGGTATTGATGATCTAAGCTCTAAACGTCTTGAAGAGATGATTCGTAAGAAGTTAGTAACAACAATTGAAGATCTTTATAAGCTAGAAATGGATCAGTTACTAACACTTGATAAAGTGAAAGATAAATTGGCCACAAAACTTCTTACAAGTATTGAAGGATCAAAGAAGGCAGATCTAATTACATTTATTTCAGCTCTAGGAATTACAGGTGGTGCCTATAATAAATGTGAAAAAGTAGTTCATGGTGGTTTTGATTCAATAGAAAAACTATTAAATATGAATGCAGATGAGCTTGCAACTCTTGAAGGATTTGCAGAAAAGTCTGCCACAACTTTTGTAAACTCATTACAAGAAAAGAAAGATTTAATTAAAAATCTACAAGCTCTTGGTTTCACTTTTGAAGTATTAGAAGAAGAAGTTGGCTCTGGATTGGCTGGATTAAAAATTTGTATTACTGGTTCTCTATCACGAAAAAGAAGTGATATCGAAAAAGATATTAAGGCCGCAGGTGGAACACCTGTTGGTTCTGTTAGCAAGAACACTGATATTCTTCTTACAAATGAAACTGAAGCTAGGTCTTCTAAATATAAGAAGGCACTAGATTTAGGAATTACGATAAAGTCAGAAGATGAAGTAATGGGAATGATTGATTAATGGCCAAGAAAAGTAAAAAAGTTTTTGAATGTTCAAATTGTGGATTTCAAACTGCAAAGTGGATGGGACGTTGTACTGACTGTGGCGAGTGGAATAGTTTTGTCGAAGAAACTTTTTCACCTGTCCAAGAAAGTATAAAAGTTAAGGCCGTTGGTGAAACAGCACCAAAAAAGCTAAAGGAAATCGAAGTTGAAACATACAACCGTGTAAGTACTGGCATCGGTGAATTTGACCGAGTCGTAGGTGGAGGCTTAGTTCCAGGCTCTCTTATCTTAATTGGTGGTGAACCCGGTATTGGTAAATCGACACTACTTACAGAAATGCTTTCAAAACTTTCAGGTCAGCAAAATGATCAAAGCTTTCTTTATGTTAGTGGTGAAGAAAGTGAGGGACAGGTTGCTGGACGTGCAAAACGCATGGGCCTTAAAAATGATTCATTCTATATTTATAACGAAACAAATTGGCAAAATATTCTAAATCAAATCAAAAAAATTAAACCACGTTTTATGGTTTTAGATTCGATTCAAACGACAACTTCAAGTGAGTTACAATCTCCTCCGGGAACAGTTTCTCAAATTCGTGAGGTTACTTACGAGTTAATGAATCATGTTAAAGCAACAGGAATTACTTGTTTTGTTGTTGGCCATATTACAAAAGATGGTGCGATTGCTGGTCCTAAAATTCTTGAGCACATGGTAGACACGGTTATTTACTTTGAAGGTGATCAGTTTGGTCACTATAGAATGCTAAGAGCTATTAAAAATCGTTTTGGAAATACAAATGAAGTAGGCATTTTTGAAATGCAAGAAGATGGACTGAATGAAGTTAAGAATCCATCACAATTCTTCTTAGATGACGATTTAGAAGATAGCTTTGGAAAAAGCTTAACTTGTATTAAGGAAGGGACGCGACCTTTATTTGTTGAGGTTCAAGCTCTCGTTGCTGAAAATAAGTTTGGTAATGGACGTCGTACAACTCAAGGACTTGATAATAATCGAGTTGCTATGATGGTTGCAATCATTGAAAAGTATGCAAATATTCCGATGGGCATGAATGATATTTATGTCAATGTTGTTGGAAGTATGAAGCTTACGACTCGAGAGTCAGACTTAAGTATCATTGCAGCTCTTTTAAGTTCATATAAGTCTAAACCAATTCCTAAGGATACAGTTTTCTTAGGAGAAGTGGGACTTACTGGGGAAGTTAGGACAGTTCCTCATATGGAGATGCGAATTAAGGAAATGGAACAACTCAATTATAAGACCCTTGTGGCCTCTCCAAAGGTTGCAAAAGATTACTCTAAGAAATCAAAATTAAAAATTATTCCAGTTAGAAAAGTTACAGATATATTTAAAGTACTAGGGGACTAGCCCCTAGTATATTTAAAAATTTACTTGAATATATCTATTCCAAAGATTCTTTTTATAATCGAAGTATTCAGAATTAGCTGTTGAAGATTCAAAGAATGATTCTTTTTCCCATTGCTTACTTACATCATCAATAGACATTAGACCTGCGCCAATAGCAGCAGCTAAAGCTGCACCATAAGAAGTCGTTTCAATAACCTTAGGTCTCGTAACATTGATCCCCGAGATATCGGCCTGAATTTGCATTAAGAGATTATTTGCAACAGCACCACCATCTACTTTGAATTCTTCAAGATCGCTTCCCATGTCGCTCTTCATGGCCTTAATTAGATCATTAATACTTAAAGCAATTCCCTCAAGAGCAGCACGACAAATATCATTCGTATCCGTTGCGCGTGTCATTCCAATTAATGCCGCTTTTGCATGAGGTTTCCAATATGGTGAGCCAATCCCTGTAAAGAATGGAAGTAATATAAGATCTTTAATTTGATTTAGATCTTTAATAGCATTTGCTTTATCTTCTGTTTGAGCTGCATTATCAATGATTTGAAGATTATCTCTAAGCCATTGAACACATGCCCCTGCAATATAGCAAGAGCCTTCAAGAGCATAATAAGTCTTACCCTGATACTTATAAGCAACTGTTGTTAGAAGGCCGTGTTCAGAATATTTTTTTTCTTCACCAGTGTTAACCAGCATAAATGCACCAGTACCATAGGTACACTTTCCTGTTCCCTTTGTGAAACAAGCTTGGCCAAAGAGTGCAGCTTGTTGATCTCCTAGTATTCCATTAATAGGAATTCCGTCTGGAAGAAAGTCTAGGCCTTTTGTTTTTCCAAAGTCACAGATAGATTCACATACTTCTGGTAAGCATGTCTGATCTATTCCTAGAGCTTCACTGAGATTTGCGTCCCAATTACATGTATCAAGTGACATAAGTAATGTTCTTGATGCATTGGATACATCTGTTCTATATGCTTCACCATTTGTTAGACGATAAAGTAGGAAAGTATCGATTGTTCCAAATCGTAGGTCATGATTCTTGTAGGCTTCTTTCACGTATTGGTTATTATTTAATAACCAATGCATTTTCGTTCCTGAAAAATATGGATCAAGTGGAAGACCAGTAACTTTTTTGAAATTGTCCTCTTGGGCCTTCATGCTTTCACAGAAATCTGCTGTTCTACGATCTTGCCAAACGATGGCCTTGGCCAAGGCATCACCTTTGCGGTTAAAGGCACAAGTTGTCTCTCTTTGGTTAGTAATTCCAATCGAGGCAATATCTTTGGCATCAATATTATTTCTTTTAAGAACACTTTGAACGGTGCTCTTTACGCTCTTCCAAATTTCATCGAGATCGTGTTCAACCCAACCTGTGTCTGGGAAGTACTGTTTGAATTCTTGATTTTCTTTATCAACAAACTTAAAAGTTTTAGCGTCGATAATAGTAGCAGTAGTACCTGTAGTACCTTGGTCTAAAGATAAAATATACATTTTTACTCCAGTATAAGAGTTAATTTATAGTAAAAAGCTATTCAGTTAATTTTACACCGGGATTATGGCCTGGGTAATTACGCGCAATGCTGTTGATTGCAATTTCCCATTGTTTAGCTAAAAAGAAGTTACTTCCCTTTAGAAGTGTGACGGATAGACCGATTAAGATAACAAGTAAAAAGATGAACTCGACAAAGGTTTGCCCAGCTTGATTAAGAATTTTTTTCTCTAGCTCTTTGTCTTGCGTTTTTTGCATAGTGCAATCTTACCTAATTAAGTGTATAATACCATTCTAACTGGGGTTAAGAGTTGAGTACAGAAAGAAAAAAATTTCCATATAAGATCCTACTAGTTGCATGCGTACTAGTTCTTGGGTCACTATTTGTGACTGATGACAGTTTTACAACTGCCAAGGTCGCTGGTGTGGATGTTAAAAAGATTCAACATTATGAATCAATGCTCGTTCGTCCTGATTTAAAATCAACAGAAGGTAAAACTTATAAAAAAGAAGAGCTTTCTAAGGGTGTTGTTATTTTAAATTTCTGGGCCAGTTGGTGTACACCATGTCTTGAAGAATTTCCAAGTCTGGTAAGTCTTCGCTCTGAAATTAAAGATCCAAAACTTAAAATTATTGCAGTTAACTCTGACGAAGGTCAAAAGCAACTAAAGAAGATTAAAGACGTTGTAAAAAAATACAATGTAAATTTCGATGTTGTTAAAGATTCTCAGGGTAAGCTAACAGATGCCTTTATGGTTTCTGCCATCCCTGTATCAATTGTTTACAAAGATGGCCGCGTCGTTGAAGTTGCAAAAGGCTCGAAAGATTTCAACTCTGAAGAATTTAAAGAAAAAATTCGCGAGTGGCTTAAATAGAGTTCTTATCAACTGCTAGGTTTCTTCCCCAATTATAAGTAATTTCAGAAATAGTATTCGTTTTAAAGATACTAAAACGAGGCTTAAATCTTTCGATGATTGCGCCTTGGTCATACTTTCCAACAGCAGCAGCTGCATTTAAAGTAATCCCTGCCCACATCTGAGTCATGTTGATCTTATACATTGGGGCACAGATTGAAGCTAAGAGAAGTAAGTTGTCACAGTGGCAAGATCCTGGATTATAATCTGATGCAATGGCCAGCTTGCAGCCACCGTCAGCTAATTGCTTAGCATCTGCTTTAGGCTTTCCTAAGTAGATTCCAGTTCCAGGAAGAACGGTTGCTACTGTTTTTGATTCAGCTAATTTCTTTATTCCATCTTCAGTTGTACACAGAAGGTGATCAGTACTAAGCGCTCCTAACTCGCAGGCAAGAATAGCACCTTTATTGTCATTAAATTCATCAGCATGGGTTTTTAATGGTATGCCATATTCCTGAGCTGCTTGAGCTAGCTTCTTAACGTCTTCTGAATCAAAGTAGCCTTGTTCATGGAAGATATCCACACAATCAATGATATTAAGTGGAGCGACTTCATGAAGAAGAGGGATGACAATTTCATCCATATACTTCTGTGTTGAATCATAATTCTTTGGAAGAGCATGGGCGGGCATGAATGTATTGAAGATTTGAATATCTGGAGCAAACTCTTTTTTAAGTTGCGCGATTAACTTTGTCATTCGCATTTCACCTTCAAATGAAAGTGAATAACCAGATTTTACTTCAATTGTTCCTACACCGTAACTAGCAATTCTCTTAATTCTGTCTCGACAGCTATTTAGTAGTTCTTCGTCACTTGTATTATTAGTTCCTTTTGAAGTTGCAACAATTCCACCACCAGCTTTTGCAATTTCTTCATAGTCTGCACCATTTAATCTCATTTGGTATTCGTTTGCACGATTACCACCAAAGATAAGGTGTGTGTGAGAATCGACAAGTTCTGGAGTGATTACATAACCTTCAAGGTCTTTAACAAGCTTCGCTTTTTTTAGATACTCTACAGGAATACTATCGCTGTCACCAACCCATACGATTTCATCTTCTTCAAATACGATTGCACCGTGGTGAAGAATTGAAATATCTTCAGGAAGAAGATTGCGGCCATCTTTTTTTTGGGCCGCTTCAAGAGTTAAGACTTCGTTAATATTCTTGTAGATGATCATTACTGTAATTTTCCTGTATGCTTTTCAACTGCTCTCAGTAACTCACCATTAGCAATTAGAGCTTCAATATTATTGATGTCACGATAGAAAACTCTATCTTCCACAATTTTATCAACAGATTTTCTAATGTGTGAAATTAACTCTTCAATTGCTGGTGAAGATTTAAGAGGGCGATGAAATTCAATAGCTTGTGAGTTACATAGTAGCTCAATCGCTAAACATTTTGTCGCGTTCTCAATTACTTCGTGAAGCTTACGCCCTGAAGTTACACCCATTGAAACATGATCTTCTTTATCTGTTGAAGTAGGAACCGAATCCACACTTGCTGGATGACATAGGTATTTATTTTCTGAAGTTAGAGCTGCTGCAGTAACGTGTGCGATCATTAGACCACTATTTAGTCCTGATTCAGGAGTTAAGAATGCTGGTAGATCAGAGAATGTTGGGTTCATCATTTTCTCAACACGTCTTTCACTGATATTACAAAGTTCAGCTATACCAATTGCTAAGTAATCCATTGCCATTGCAATAGCTTCACCGTGAAAGTTTCCACCTGAGATAACTTCGTCTTCACCTAAGAAGATAAGAGGATTGTCTGTAACAGCGTTAAGTTCAATTCCTAAAACTTCTTTTGCGTGAGCAAGAGTTTGTCTTGAAGCACCGTGAACCTGAGGAACACATCTTAGTGAGTAAGGGTCTTGTACCTTTCCACAGTCAACATGCGAGTCTAAGATTTCACTACCTGCGATGATATTGTTCACGTTAATAGCACTTGCCATTTGTCCTGGATGTGGCTTTAGTCCGTGAATTTTATGATCATATGCTCTAAGTGTTCCACGAACTCCGTCAAGAGTTGTTGCTGCACAAATATCGGCAACACGAACTAAGTTTTCTGATTGTTTAATTGCAATTGCACCAAGTGCTGCCATAACGGCCGTACCGTTAATAAGTGCAAGCCCATCTTTTGGCCCTAGGACTACAGGCTCTCTACCAATATCTCTAATGGCGAAATCAGAACGAACTTCCTTTCCACCATAGATAACTTCACCTTCACCAATAAGTGCTAGGGCAATATGTGAAAGGGGAGCAAGGTCACCTGAGGCTCCAACAGAACCTTTTTCAGGTACCACTGGAATAATATCATTGTTGATAAACTCAATTAATAATTCGATAGCGTCAATTGTTACACCAGAGAATCCTGATGCAAGACAATTTGCTCTAAGAAGCATGATTGCTTTTGTTACTTCTTTAGAGAAAGGTTTTCCAACTCCAGTACAATGTGAACGGATTAAGTTAACTTGTAGTTGAGCAAGGTCTTCTCTTTCAATAAATTTATCAGATAAAGCACCGAAGCCAGTGTTGATACCATAAACTGGCTCACCTTTATCGACGATATTTTGTACGTACTCTTTTGATTTTAAAATATTTTCACGAGCGATGTCGCTTAGTTTAACTTTAACTGTATCCTTTTTTGCAAATGATACTTCATAAATGTCATCAACACTTAGGCTGTGGCCATCGATAATAATTTCTTTCATCTTTGTCGTCCTATTTTGTCTAATCTTATCTTAATGTCTCTATTTGTGTTTTATATTGATCCTTGGCCTTGCCGAAAATATACGACCCAGCAACAAGGTTGTGAGCACCTTTATCAAGACATTGTTTTGCAGTGTCTTGATTGATCCCACCATCAACTTGTATTTGTAATTTTAGGTTATGTTCTTCTTTCATCTTTTTAAGGTATGCAATTTTGTCCAAAGCATTTGGCATAAAACTTTGTCCACCAAAACCTGGCTCGACAGACATAACGAGAAGTAGATCGATCTCTTTTAAAAGATCAAGTGGGATACTTTCGATATCTGTTGCTGGTTTTACCGACAGGCCAATGCTTTTATAGTTGTTGCGATACTTCTTAATCAATGCGTGATGATCACAATTGATTTCAAAATGATATGTAATATTCTCGATTTCAGAATCTTTTAGTGCTTCAAAGTGGAACTCTGGATTTGTCACCATTAGATGAACATCGAGTGGAATATTAGTGATTTTTTTAATCTGTTTAATTACAGGAATACCAAATGTTAGGTTTGGTACGAAGTGGCCATCCATAACATCAAGATGAAGCCAAAGGTCTTTTACATCCTCAATTACTGAAATATCAGATATTAGGTTTGTAAAATCAGCAGCTAAAATGCTTGGTGAGATAATTGTTTGCATCTAAATCCCCTTAGCAATATTGTTATGAAATTTTAAAACTATCGAATTTATTAGTAAGGCCATTGACTGCGTCTGTATCACGGCAAGCTTTTTTACCTTCAAGTTGGATCATATTTAGTCTTATTGTCGAATCAGTACATCCAACTAAGATTTTATTATCCGCTACTTTTACTTCCCCAGGCTTAAGTCCAGCATTGTCATACTTAGATATCTCAATAACTTTCAAGCGTTTCTCATTTAAGAAACAATAAGTTCCTGGCCAAGGCTTTAGGGCCCTAACTTGGTTATGAATTGTATTAAAGTCACTTTCTAAAAACTTGATATGACCGTCTTCTTTCTTAAGAGTAGGAGCAAAGCTTACTTTCGACTCATCTTGCTCATACGAAGTAACTTCGTCATTAAGCATGTCAGTGACAAAATCATTAAGTGTTAAAGATGCTGCAAACTTAAGTCTTGTGTAAAGCTGTCCACCAGTTTCTTCAAAAGCAATATTAAGCTTTGATTCTTTTACAATATCGCCAGCATCCATTTTCTTAACCATCTTTTGAATTGAGACACCAGTTTCCGTGTCACCATTTAATAGAGCGTATTGAATTGGAGCTGCTCCTCGATACTTAGGAAGTAGAGAAGTGTGAATATTGAAACATCCTAATTTTGGTTTATTTAATACTTTTGAGCCAAGGAATTGAGCAAAAGCAAGAACGAGATAAAAGTCTGCATCGACTTCATCTAATAGCTTTAGAAGCTCTTCATCCTTATTGATATTTTCTGTTTGATAGAATTTAATCTTATTGTCTTTGCAATAAGTAATAACAGGAGGTGACTGAAGTTTTTGTCCTCTTCCTGCTGGCCTATCTGGCATACTAATAACAAGTTTAAGATCAATTTGTGGGTGATTGGCCAGAAGTTCTAAACTTGGGCATGAAAAATCTGGTGTACCAAAGAATACTGCCTTAAGTTTTTTCACTATCTACCCTTAACCCTTTTCATATATCTCTTAGTTAAGAAGTTTCTTTTAAGAGTTGAAAGTCTTTCAAGAAAAACGATCCCATCTAGGTGATCATTTTCGTGTTGAATACAAACAGATAGAAGTCCATCAACTTCTAAGACTTGTTCGTTTCCTTCAATGTCTTGATAAGTAACACGAATTTGTTCTGAACGTTTTACTTCTTCATAAATTCCTGGAACTGAAAGACACCCTTCTTCATAAAGAATTTCACCTTGAAGTTTTTCAATCTTAGGATTGATGAAAATTCTTGGGTTAAAATTTGATAGCTCTTGATCTTTTGTCCCGTCAGCACGAGTAATTTCTTTGCTATGAAAATCGATATCCATAACAAAAATGCGATCAGAAACACCAATTTGTGGTGCCGCTAAACCAATTCCCGGGGCATGGTACATTGTAAAAAGCATATCCTTACAAAGCTTTTTGAGCTCGTCGTCAAACTTTTCAACTGGTGCTGCCACCTTTTTTAGAACAGGTGCTGGGTAAGTAAAAATCTCTAGCTTTTCACCTTCTAGAGTGTAATCTTTTAAAAATTCTTCTGATTTATTCATGGAATTCTTATAGCATGTGTGCGACGCACAAGTCCAGCTTTCAGCTGTAAATCGTTTACGTTAAACGTCTGTTTTTAAAGAAGATAAGAACGATTACAATGGTGAACAGAAAGGGGACTGAAAATGTCGCTAAGAACGGACTAATTTTCAAGTTTTTACCTAGCTCAATAAAATATGATTGCACTAGCCAGTATAGAATTGTGAAAATAAAAATAAAGGCAACACTGCGCCCAAATGAACTATTTCGACGATTTGGATTAAAGATACTAGTTGCTGCAATGAGTGCGAAGATAATACAAATAAGTCCTTCGGAAATATGCATATAGAACATAACTAGGTACTCATTAACATTAATGCCATTATTGTTTAGCTGGGTTATATAGTCGTAAAGTCGTAGAAAAGTTAATGTTGAGATATCTGCTTCAATTTTAGTAAATTCTTCAATACTTTCATTGAGTGTAAGAGGCAGTTCCACAATATCTATTTTTGGAAAAGATGGTGAATCAAGTTCATCATAACCTGTTCCGTTTGTTGGCCACCATCTCTCGGTGCGAGAGTCATAGCTTAACATTTTGAAAGTATCAATCTTCGTTAACTCTCGTCCCGTATTATAGTGATAAATCGTTACTTCATTTAGGGTATTGGTTTTCTTATCGAAGCTTGAAAAGGCAAAGTAATACTTAGGTGACTTATACCAGATCTTACCAGACTTAATTGTGGAAGAAGAGAGTCCTTTCTTTTTGAAGACTCTAAACTTTTCATCTGGACTATCAAGGATACTAAATCTTCTCGAGTTAATATACGGGCTGATATAAGCACTTAGGATGAATTGAAAAATTGCGATATAAATAGATGTTAGCAGGATATCTCTAAGATAGCTTTGTCGAGAGTAACCACCGGCGAAGATGGCAACCAGCTCATTTCGACTTTTAAGTTTATTAATAGAAAATAAGCTTCCAATCAGACACGAGATTGGAATAACCTTTATTAAGAAGCTTGGTAGCTGGATAAAGTAACTCAGAAGAACTTCTTTTGCCGTTACATTTTCTCTTAAAAAGCCTGAGATGAGATTTCCTAGAGAGAGCAATAAGAGTAGAACCACTGCCGAAGCAGCGAAAAATTTTAGCCATTCTCTTGTGATTAGGTTTCTAACTACACTCATCTTAATATTTTATAGATTAAATAAATTAATGGTTTAATTAATAACTTATTAAAAGTGAAATCTAAAGATTTATTCTCTTTAAATATCTTAACAATATGAGGTGATACCTCATAATAGCGATTGATGAATCCTTGTCCTAATTTGTATTTTGCTAGGGTTGGTTTGATACCTCTTAATGTATCAAGAAGATCTTCATTATTTGGATAGGCATGTGTTGCTAAATAGCAATTTTTAGAGCGCACATTTATTTTATCGTAAGCTTGCTGAAAAGCTTTTTTATTATGGGCCTGGCCTGATCTTAAAAACTTTTTTACAATTTGGGCATTAGCGTGCTGATATTTATAGCCAATTGAAAAGGCAATAAATTGTTGTAGGCAACGCATTGACTCACTACGAAGCTTTGGACTCTTGTCATAAGATTTTGCAAGGTTCCAATATGCCTGACTAATCAATAAGAGCTCTGAAATATCTTTTTGTGGATCAAACATCTTTGGCGTTAGATGTTTTTCAGTTGTACGATTATATGCTGCTAAAATTCCTAAGTAGTGATTGAATTTCTCAACACTATGAGGAATGTCGTTCTTTGCGACAAAGTCGAGTGCAAGCTTTAAGGTTTTCAAACGATCAGTATAAGCGTTCTTTACACCTTCGTTAAGCTCTTCTTCACCATCTTTAGATTTGTTTTGGGGCTTCTTTGTTGCCATATGATCAGCTTTTAGAAACGATAAGAAACAGAAAAAGATGTTTCTTTAATATCTTGTGCAACTTGTTTTAAATCAACAGACTCCTCAAGACTTATATTTCTGATAGCAAAGTTTAGTGTAAGCTTTGGTTGAATCCAACTAAGTCCAAAACCAGAACCTGATTCAAGAGCAATTTGATCATCATACACACCAGCTCTTAAGTAAAAATCACTTAAGACTCTAAACTGAATGGCCGCACGCCATAATGAATTTTCCGAAATTTCTTCATTATAATTTGCACCAGCATCTAGCATGAGAGAAATATATTGTTGAAATTGATACTGCATCCCTAAAACAGCTTTTGTATTATTAGGTGATTTTTCAAATGGATCCATTGCAACAAGGCCTAATGAAAAATTAGGCGTGATAGCGTGAAATACACCAATATTTACTTGTTGATAATCTGACTTCTCTTTCACTCCAAGGTAGACATCTTCGCGCTTCATATCTTGATATGTGAAACCTAGAGAAGATTTGCGACCTATTGTTGAAGCAAATGAGGTTGATAGTTGTTTATAACTCTCTTCACCACTTTTTGCTTTTACATACGATACCGAACCTTTTAGGGCCTTCGAACTATCAGAGGCAATAACGGCATAATTCGTTGAATCACCAATTGGTGAATCATTGAGGTCTGTATTATCAGCTTTAGTTTGCTCTAAATAGACTGATGACATATTAAAGAATGCAATTGGTGCAGGATTTAGAACAGTTGCTTCATCCATAAGTAGTGAAGCAACACCAGCACCACCTGTCGACTTAAGGCGTGTTGTCTTATAGTCCATGATCTTTGCAGATGTGTTGAATTGAAAAACTAATATAGTAGCAATTAATGAAAGTGTTTTAGTCATGTATTATCCTTAATGTATATAACAATTATAATCACAATTTTAAATTTCGTCACTTAATAGTGATTGACCAAAATACTCAGTGTTTTAGTTGTTACGACGAGAATACTTTTTTGGTAATATAGGGGAATAATTTAGGAGATATATGAAAGTAATAACTTTGTTGGCAACTATATTAACTGTAAATGTATTCGCAGCGATCCCTTCACTTGAGGGACTAATGAGAAACTCATCTAATAAAGAACTTGATAAACAACTTGTCGTTGCACACGTCGTTGTTAAGCGAGTTGGCGCCAATGAAGAGTTTGCTACAAGTGAAAATCTTGTGACAAATTATTTTAAATATATGTTCATAACGGCAGAAAATGAGAAGGACTACAAAAAGTCACTTGTGATTCGTTATGATGATCCTTCATACAATGTGTCTGGTGTCTCAAATGTTACGGCCTTTGATAATGTGGAAAAGCTCTTAGGTAGAGATATGACAAAAGACATTTTACAGAGCGCTATTCTAAGCTACACATTTAATAGTTCTCTCGGTTTTAATAAAGTCTTTAAGGCGATTGAGCCAAATTACAAATCAAATTCTGATCTTATTAATAAAGAAAAAGCCTCTTTAATTGAGGACTATAAAAACTTTCTCGTTAAGAAGAAAGAATATGAAAAGAAGGCCAAGGAGTATGAGGAGTCTGTTGGCGAAGCTCCTGTGTCACCACTAGAATCAGATAATGATCAGAAACAAGCTGAGCTTAAGAATATTATGAACTCATCTCTATATAAGGGAAGTAATAACTTAAAATTAGTAAAACGTAATCGTGAATTTGTTTGGTCGATTCAATTAGATAATATTAAGGGTGAATTTAAAAATGAAAATCATCAATTAATCTATTTAGACCTAAACACTGATAATGGAAATTATACGATCGTTCCAAAGAGCTTTGTTACTTATAACGGGCAATATACATTACCAAAGTATATTGAAGTAACGACTTCTGATTACCGTTATGAAATTGAAATACCAACTTACTATCTTCTTAACTCAACAAATAAATCAATTGCCGATCGAAATCGTGAATACTTAAAGTATCTTGAGCGAAATCAACAAAGGCAAGGGACTCAAGTTAACGTTGAAGGCCAAGAAATTGAAGCTAATATTAATTTATTGTTATAGCTAAGTGTCTGTTATTACAGCTTAGTTGTTATTAGCCTTTAAGTATTTAAAAAATTATCCGATATGACTTAAGCGATACTTTAAGTAGGGTAATATATGAAAAAGGCAAATCAATTAAAGTTTTTAATTTGTACACTGGCACTGGCGTCTACACAGGCAAAGGTTGTCTTCTCTGGTATGGGATCGAGCGGGACTCGAAGTACAAATCAATCAACGGCCGGAACAGTAACAGTTTCATCATCGAGTCAATCAACTACGATTGAATGTCGAAGAGGTGATGCAGTTTCATATGGATTTATGAAGACACTTCTTTTAGGAGATACTCCAAGCTATACAATTGCTAATGGAAAAATCTTAGTAAATCTACCAACAAGGGTTTCTGCTTGTATTAAAGATATAAGCGCCGAAGCAATTACAAATCCTATTGATAATAATGTTTACTTGAAATTCAATGTGAAAATTGACTCTAGCCAATATCCAGCTGGAACTCAATCAATTGAAAAAGAATATGAAAAATGTATGGCCCATCTCTCTGGTGGTGATTCATCTTTTTATACAGTTGAAAAATTAAGAGAAAAGGGGCACCTAGCTCCTCCTGTAACTTTAGATACTGATCTTCCAGATATTGATGGAAATAGAAACTCTGAGTTAGTTATCGCTTCTACAAATAAGGACTTTGACTATAAAAACGATATGCCATTTGGTTTAGCTAACGTTGCTCAACATACTTCATTCAGCGATTCTTCGTTTAATTGTATGGATTATGCAAAGCCAGCAGATCATAAAGTTATGGCAAATAAAACGAATGAATACGAACTTCGAGAAGAGGCCATTGCTGCCTGTAATGGAAAGAACCTTACAGATATAGCTGAAAGTCTTAAAAATCTAAGAAGTGATTCAGGTGGAAATTATGATGACCTAACGAGAATTCTTTCTGGAATTCAACATCAACTAATTGATGAGGAAGTAAATCAAATGGTTGCAAGAATGGAGCAGATTGAAAGTGATATTTCTCCATCAGTTGAAGATGTAAAAGAAGGTGATAAGTTTGGTGTTAGTAAAGAAGCTAGAAAAAAACTACTTCAAGAATACGCAAGTCACATGAATAAATTTTCTAAGGAATTACTTCCTGCGATGAAGGCCGAGCTAGAGCACTTAATGAAAGAGTATGCAGATCTAGGTGATAGCGAAGCAGATGAGAGACGTAAAGATCAAATCAATGAATCGATTGAGAAAATTAATGATGTAATTGCTAAATTTAATCGTCAAAATGAAAATGGTGCTGAATATAAGAAAGTTGTTGAAGCACTTCGCGAAGGTAATATGCAAACTTCAGGTAGAAAAATTCTATCAGGAATTATTCTTGCTCAAGAATTTTCACACGTAAAACTTGAAGGAACTAATAAGAGAAATGTAGAAGAAGCAGAAAATAATAGTGAAAGAAGTATCACACGTCTTAAGCAGGGAACACTTGCTGACTGGGGTGATGAGGCCCTAATTAGAGCAGGTGATAATTCTCCAATTAAGAGACGTCAGCAAATTCTAAAAGGTATTCAGCAAAGAGCTTCTAAAGATCGTAAAAACTATATGACGAAGCTTAATGCTTATGATGACTATATTCAACAATATGCTCAAGACCTTGCAAGTAGTTACTGTACATCAGGTGGTAGTTATGAAGATTGTATGACTGTTAGAAGTACTTATCTTCCATATATCTATAACCAGTATAGCTCTTGGAAACAAAACTCTTATCAGGATTATAATCAATCATATAATGCAAAATATGGTGCTGCTTATAATGAACAAAAGAGTATCTTAAGTCGCTTTAATGGCCTTTATAGTAATTACAAGTTAAATGCTATGCAAAGTCAGTTAGCTGGAGCAACAGCTAGTAGTCCATTTGATCTTTGGACAGGTGCGGATACTTCTTATTCTTCTGGTATACCTGGATTAAATTTTGATCTTTCAGGTGCTGGAAATGCTAACTTTAATAATAATTTTAACTTAATGCAACCGCAGCAAAGAACACCAAGTAGTTCAACATGGAGTAATCCATATCGATAAAAAAAGGCTTCCAAATGGAAGCCTTTTTTATTTCTTAAAACTTAATGTCTGCACCAAGATAAATTAGGTAAGTATCATTTGTTTCGTTAGGAGTCGCTGCATTTGAGAATGCGTAGTAGTCTCCAACAAAGAAGTAACCTAGATTTGCATTTAGAGTTACTGAAGTATTCCACTTATAAGAAAAGTTTGAGTCAATTTCAAAACCAAGATCATCTGCTTGATCTGCATTTGCAGTGAATCTCTTATTCTTTTCGTGGTTAATAGCATCTGAACCAGCTTTTGCAACTTGATCAGCTTTTGCCCAAACAACAGAGTTAGTCCAAGACCAAGTTCCTGAATCATAACGATGCGCAAATTTTGCATAAGTTGCGTTTGCAATTCCAGAATTAAATACATTTAAGTCTGTATTAGCAATGGCCGCAAGGTTGTAACGGAACATGATATTTGCAACTTGAAAGTTTGGATTTAAATACATCGCCCCGTAAGTTTGGTTGTCAGCATCTGAACCAGAAACCATACCAAAGTCAAAGTGGAATGAGTGATTTGTATTTAATTTGTAAGTGTTATTAAGTAGGAATGCCTTTGCATCAACTTCTGTATCTGTCACACCTGGATAGATTTCACCCATATCACCAGTCATGAGAGGAACTTCTGCTTCAACTGTGTACTTACCAAAAGTCTTCTTTAAGTAAAGGTCAATCATTGTCACACTAGTTGAACCAAGATCCGTAGATGTTGTGTCACCATCAACATCTGTTTGAATTCCTGTTGCTGATCCAGAAGTGTTCTTATTGTAAAGAGCACCAAATGTGAATTCCTTATCTAGGTTTTCATATAGAAGAGAAATTCCCATCTCTTTTACACGACCAGTTTTTGTCAGGTTATTTGCCTTAATCTTTGAGTAGTAAGGTGAGAATTTGAAGTTTCCAATTTTGAAATCAATTGTGATCCCATCTCTCATTGAAGCAAATCTTGAACCTGGAGCATTTCCATCATTATAGATTGCACCCATACCCCAGTTAAACTTTTGACGTCCAACTGTATAAGTTGCAGTATCAGAATAAAATACTGCATTGGCCTGAGTTAGGTTCACAGGATTACTTGTTACTGTATTGAAAGAGTAGCGAGCATTTGCATAAGAGTTTAATGGATTTTGAGTTTTAGTTCTTCCATCATTTGAAGAGTCACCAAAATTTCCACCGTAACCATAGCCCGAAGTTAGCTCAGCATTAATCGTTGTTGAATCATTAACGATAATTGTTGGTTGTAGCTTAAAGATATATGTTTGGAAATTAGATGAATCTGGATCTGCATCTGACATATCAAATGCTTGGTCACCATTATCAAGTGGTCCAGCACCTTGTTGAACTGAACGATTATAATCACCTAGTGAGTGTAGGTCTGTTTGTAGTTCACCATGCCAATCAATTGGAAGTGCCAGTGTCGAAGTTGCTAACGTGGCAAGAATTGCGGCCTTATTTAAGTTCTTTAACATAAGTTGTTATTCCTTTTATAATTTAACAAAATTGTACTGAAATAATATAAGATGACTTTATATAACGTCAAAAAAATAGGTGTATTCAAAGGTGTTTAAAAAACGATTAAAGATATTATTATTCTTGATGATAGGATTAATTGGCCTGTGTGTCATGTATTCGATCAAGACTATAAATGACGCAGACTTAACACGTATTATTTCACCTAAGGCACCTGATGCAAATACTAAGACTGTTCTCTTTGAGGAAGGAAGCTTTGTAAAAAAGCGTGATTTTCTCTTTTTTAAAGCAAATTCTAGAGACGAGCGTTTTAATTCTGTCTTTCTTGAGAAGTTTGATGATCCTAAGAAATCAATATTAAGTGTAAAAGAAAGTTTTGAATTAAATTCAGTTCGTAATAATGATTGTAATTACAACCGTTGCCTTCAGTACAAAATTAATTTCTACAATATCCCAATCATTCTTTCTAAAGGGCTTATTGGGATTGAAGATTTCCGCTTTCTTGAGCATATAGGAATTGATTATATATCGATTATTCGTGCGATTATTGCAGATATTAAGGCCGGGGCCCTCGTTCAAGGTGGTTCAACTCTAACTCAACAATTAGTTAAGAATATCTATTTTACTAATGAAAAGTCGTTTAGCAGAAAAATTAAAGAAGCTATTCTAGCGGTTTATATTGATTTTAAATTTGATAAGTCTTCGATTCTTGAAGCCTACTTCAATGAAGTATTTTGGGGAAGTCTTGGTGGTATCAGGATTAAGGGTGTAAACACTGCGGCCGTTCTCTACTTTAACAAACCAATTTCTGAACTTGACCCGTATGAGTCTGCTATCTTAGTTTCGATGCTAAAAGGACCTAGCTATTATCATCCAATCTATCGTACAGATAGACTGAGAGGTCGCGCAGACTTTATCTTCAATAAATTACAAAGCCTAGATCTCTTTGATAAGAACACTGATTATCAATGGTCAGATGAGAAGTGGCAAAGTTGGCAGAAGCAATTAGTTGCTTTTCAAAATGATTCATTCTACGAGGCGATCTATTTAACAACAACTCGAATTAACAAAGACCCAAAATTGAGTGAATATCGTTTTTTTAAAACGGTAATGGCATCAAAGAATCTCTTACGTGACTTAAAGGGAATCGAAGAGAACCTTGCTGTAAAGATAGCCTTTGGTGGAGCAAAGCATAAGAGTTTCTACTATTCAAAATTTGAACGAAATGTTGAAAAGGCCTTTAATGATGAACGCCACAGTGTTGGTTCAACACTTAAGCCAGTACTCTTTCAGATTTATCTAGAGCAAGGTTATAAGATCGACGACTTGGTTTCAACCAAGCCAATCACTTTAGATCTTATCAGTGGTAAGTGGACTCCTTCTGAGTCACATACGCCTTCTGCGAGTGAATATCCAATTTCTCAAGCTTTACAGGAATCCTTAAATAATCCTGTGGTAAGACTTGCGCACGATATTGGCTTTGATAAAGTAGAGGAGATTCTAAAGAAGAAAATTTCTCATTTAAAGACTCCGTTAGCAGAATATCCAGCACAGCTTTTAGGTGCAATTGAATTGTCAGTGGCCGAATTATTCAAGTTATATGAAGACTTTATGGCCGCTCAGTGTAGTGTCGGATCTGGCGTCTATGAATCACTTGCAGACCCAAGTCAAACAACAATTCGACGAATGGTTAAGCCAGCTCTGAGACAGCAGCATTTCTTTGGTAAAACGGGAACTTCGAATAATGGTTTTGATAACCTCTTTGTGGGCTATGACGGCCATGACCTTTTTACGATCTGGGTCGGATATGAAGGTGTTCGAACAAATAAGAAAGGTTTAAGACTTTACGGAAGTACGACTGCTTTTAAGCTATATCAGGAGATAATTCTATATTCTGGCCAACGAATCGCGTCTTTGGCCTGTGAATAACTAGGCAAAATTAAAAATTTCTTGTCAAAAATAAGAAACTAGCTTATATATTACATACAAATCTACATTGCTGGGGTATCGACAAGTGGCTAAGTCAGCAGATTTTGATTCTGCCATTCGAAGGTTCGAGTCCTTCTACCCCAGCCATTTTCTCACGGATAAGAGAAAGGAATAAGGTGATGAAAAGGATCGTACTCGTATCAGGCACGTCAAATCCAAAACTTTCTTCCGATATCTCCAAAATCTTAGATGTACCCTTAGTAGACCCCCAAGTTATTAAATTTGCCAATGGTGAAACTTTTTGTGAAATCGAACAAAATGTTCGCGGTGCTGATGTTTTCATTATTCAGTCAACGTGTGCACCAGTAAATGATAACTTAATGGAGCTACTAATTATGATTGATGCTCTTAAGAGAGCGTCGGCAGCTTCGATAACAGCAGTTATTCCACACTATGGATATTGCCGCCAAGATAGAAAGGCATCGCCTAGAACTCCTATCTCGGCAAAGCTTGTGGCCGATCTAATCACGGTAGCAGGTGCAAATCGTGTGATTACAATGGATCTTCACTCTGGACAAGTTCAGGGATTCTTTAATATTCCTTTCGATAATATTTTTGCTTCTCCGGTACTTCTAAGCCATATCAAAAGAGAATTAGTTACTGAGAATACAATCTTTGTTTCGCCAGATGCTGGTGGAGTTGAGCGTGCTCGTCATTATGCTAAGAAGTGTAAGTGTGACATTGCAATGATCGATAAGCGTCGAACAGGTAAGAATGTTGCAAAGGCCATGAATATCGTTGGTGATGTAAATGGTAAGGACTGCATTATTCTCGATGATATGATCGATACGGCGGGAACTTTGATTGAGGCCTGTAATGCACTTAAAGATAATGGCGCTAGAAGTGTTGTTGCCTGTGCTACTCATCCAATTTTTTCTGGACCTGCAATTGAAAGAATTAATAACGCAGAATCTTTAAATAAGGTTCTAGTAACAAATACGATTCCTCTGAGCAAAGAGGCACGTGAGAGCGGTAAGATTATATCTGTTTCGGCCGCTGAAATATTGGCCAAATCGATTCATCGCACGTTTAATAACGACTCTGTTAGTTCATTATTTTTATAAACGGATAACCTATGAATTATTTAATTGTTGGACTCGGCAATCCGGGTTCAGAGTATAAAGGTACCAGACATAATATTGGCTGGGATGTTATGAATTTCATTAAGCCTATTAAAGACTTACCATTTAAAGAGAAGTTTAAAGGTATTTGGTCTTCATTTGAAACTGATGAAGATAAATTCTATGTTCTCATGCCTCAAACATATATGAACCTAAGTGGTGAAAGTGTTATTCCATTTGCTCAATACTTTAAGATTGATCCAGAAAATATTTTAGTTATCCACGATGAATTAGATTTAGCGTGGGGAACAATTGCATTTAAAGATGGTGGCGGTCTTGCGGGACACAACGGCCTGAAGTCTATTGCCGGGCAATTGGGGCACAATAATTTTAAACGTTTACGTATGGGGATTGGACGTCCTCAACACGGAAGTGTTTCTGACTGGGTACTTGGCCGTTATTTCGGTGCTGAGGCCGACTTTATTGACGATTACTTAGAAAAAGCTTCAAAAGCCGTTGAATGTTATGTAAAAAATGGCTTTAAAACAGCTATTCAAAGATATAAAAAGAAACAATTATTAGATTTAAGTAAATAAATATCAGGAGAAAATAATGGCCCTAAATTGTGGGATTGTAGGACTTCCAAACGTTGGTAAATCAACGATTTTTCAAGCTCTAACTTCGGCTCCAGCTGAAGCTGCTAACTTTCCATTTTGTACAATTGAACCAAATATTGGAATTGTAAATGTTGGTGATATCCGCATGCAAAGAATTGCAGAAATCATTGGGCCACAAAAAGTAATTCCAACAATTGTAGAATTTGTTGATATCGCAGGTCTTGTTAAGGGTGCATCAAAAGGTGAAGGACTTGGAAACCAATTCCTTGGGAATATTCGTCAGGTAAATGCAATCGTTCATGTTGTTCGTTGTTTTGATGATCCAAATGTTGTTCACGTTCACGGTGAAGTAAACCCTGTTGATGATATTGAAACAATTAATATGGAACTTGCTCTTGCGGACCTTGAAGTTGCGCAAAGAAAGCAAACAAACCTTCCAAAGCTTATGAAGAATCAAAATAAAGAAATCTCTTCAAAAGCAAAGATGTTAGTTCCTGTTCTTGAAAAATTAGTTGCTCACTTAGAGCAAGGTTTAGCAGCTCGTATTCTTGAGCTAGATAAGGAAGATCTTGAACTTATTCGTGATCTAAACCTAATCACTCTTAAACCAACTCTTTATCTATGTAACGTAGATGAAGATAGTGTTGGTGAGGATAACGACTATGTTAAGGCCGTAAAAGAATTTGCTGAGAAAGAAGGTTCTCGTGCAATCAAAATTTGTGGAAAGCTAGAGTCTGAAATTGCTGCTCTTGAAGATGAGGCAGATAAGAAAGACTTTATGGAAGCTGCTGGAATTGAGATCTCTGGTTTAGAGACTCTAACTCACGAAGCTTATAATATGCTAGGTCTTCGTACATACTTCACTGCAGGTGTTAAAGAAGTTCGTGCATGGACTTTCAAAGATGGTGCTAAGGCCCCAGAAGCAGCAGGTGTTATTCACTCTGACTTTGAAAGAGGTTTCATTAAGGCAGAGATCTATCACTACGATGATCTAATTGCTAATGGATCTGAAGCCAAAGTTAAGGAAGCCGGAAAGCTTCGTATGGAAGGTAAAGAGTACGTCGTAAAAGACGGTGATATCATTCATTTTAGATTTAATGTTTAAGCACCCGCGAAATTGACTGGCTTAGGCCAGTCTATTGTTCGCGGTGCTAGCTCCCCAATACTTTAGCTAGAGAAATATATTCAACAAGCCGGGTTCAAGCCCGGCTTTGTTGTCTCTGGAGCAAAAAATCTTTGCATAAGAACTTACTTTTTTATTGTTTACAACTGAGATGAAATTGCGCGTTTGGCTTCCTTCTTAGGAAAGGCATTAAAGGTCGATGCCACACTCTTTTCTAAAATGTAATTATCCTTCATAAGATTATAGAAGAAGAAATTACGATAGATGAGTTTTACGTATAGCCTTGTTTCCTTATATGGAATTTGTTCAATTTGAAAGATAGGATCTTCTACATCCATTAGGTCTTGTGCCCATCTTGTAACTTTGGTTGGCCCAGCATTATAAGATGAAAGTGCATAAATGATATTGCCATCGAATTTATTTAAGAGCTGTTTAAAGTATCTCACTCCAGCATCGATATTCTTGTGTGGCTTAAGTAATTCATCAGTCTTTCTGAATGTTGTCATCTGCCTTGCTGTTGCAGGCATTAGCTGCATTAACCCTAGCGCTCCAACTGCTGACTTTGCATTTGGATTGAATGCACTTTCTTGTCTAATGATAGATAAGACTAGAAGAGGATCAATATCAGCATTAACACCCTCGATCTTATCTAAGTGAAGAACAGGAAAGAGTGTTGTGATATCAATTTTTGATGGCCTAATAAGATTTAGATCAATAGTTCTCGAGACCAGTTTGAAACTCGATAAGAAATCTCCGCTTTCTTTAAAGTGATGTAAAAAGTAATTAAAGATTGCTACTCGTTGTTCTTCAATTGGAAGAGTATCAATCTTATTTCTATTTTTAATATCAGTTTCTGGATTAAAGCGAATAAACTCATAAATTAGTTTATCGACTTTCCCGACGAATTTTAATTCGTGCCATATATTTGATTCACGAATATTTCTTTGTTTTGCCTTCGTAAAGTCTGCTAATTCAAGCTTAGGAAGGTTAACCGTGTTCTTATGAAAGTATAATGATTTTACGTAATTCTTATCAAACTCAGGAAGGTAGTCCTGGGCGATAATAGAGTAGAAACTCAGCGGATTACTATTTATCATCAGCTTGAATAAGTGTTTAGCAAGGGACTCATTGCCATCTTTCATATAGCTATACGCAATCCAAAATTTTGTCTTAGTATAGAGATTAGAGAAATCATCAATTAGTTTATAATTTTGTACTGTTACAATACTCTCTTTGTAGTTTTCATGCTTAATTGAATTCCAAAGAAGAAGGAATAAAGACTCGTTTTTTGATTCGTCGTTGTAGCTAATTTCGTAAGAGCGGGCAAAGTAGCGATTAGCATTTTTAATATCATTATTATTTAATAATAATTTTCCAACATAACGAACACGCTTCCACGATGACTTCTTATAAATATAATCTTCGTTTGCTTTTTCGAAAGTTAAAAACTTTGTTAACTGTGAATTGATATCTGCTTTTTTAGTAGCATTGTCTTTAACAAGTTTTTTGATGCCTCTATATTGCTTAATAAATTCATTTGTAATCGTAAGCTTATTCTTCTTTATTCGATGGAGGTTATTCTGAAAGAGAAGAGTAATATCTTTGTCAAAATCGATATGTGAATAAAGTCTAGCATCGATCTTTAGGCCATTGATTAGTGTGATTTCAATTAATTGTTTCTTAATGTGTTGATAAATCTTTGAATCTTTATCAACTTCTTCTAGCTTCTTAATAAAAAGAGTGTTTCGTGAAGTTGCTAGATACTGAATGGCCTTAGCAAAATTCTCTTCATCTTTGGCGATATCATTAAAGTATTTATCGTTAATAAGATAGTTTACGGTATGGAAACAGTAGTTTTTAATATTGCGAACAAAATCGTCTTCAACACGATTCGTTTTATTACTTTTGATATTGCAAGAAAAGTATCGATCTTTCTTGAGTGATGTTTTTAATTCACTTAAAAACTCTAGGTGAGTTAGATAGTTCTCGAAAATTCCACCGTCTTTGATAGACCTAATGGCACTGGATATTTTATGATTGGGTAGCTTCTTTCTTTTGAGAATGCGTTCAATCTCAGAAATATGGCGAGCAGCTTTAAGCTCTCTATCCTTGAGAGATTCTTTCGCAATACTTGTAAAAGACAAGCTAGCGGTAATTGAAAAAAGAAAAAACTTTTTACCCAATAAACTCATTGAAACGACCTTCCATACTTTTTAACTTAGTGACTACATCACTTAAGATTAATTTCTTATCGTCAGGTACAACTTGTTGTAGGTTCTTTAAGTAGTTACAGATTTCATCAATATAGACAGTGTCTTCCTTAAAATGAGTTTGGAAGTACTCTACTGTTAAATTAACTTCATCTGCGACATCTTGAAAATAATCGCCTTCTCTAAATGAAAGCTTTCTTTCAAACCCTGTGTGTCTTAGTCCAGCAAGATATTGTTTTAACTTATAAAGCGGGCCTGCAACTTTGTGAGTAAAGAAAACACATACTACAAAGATGAGGATCCCAAAAAATGCTTGGCATAAAATGAGGAAGTTTAAAAGATCACTCTTCATTGTTGCAATATGCTCAGCAGATTGTGGAAATTTTTCTGAAATATTGGTTAATACCTGATAAATCACAAGTGGGTAGAACGCACTAAGAACTAAGATTACGATACAAATTAATGCACTGAACCTCAGCTGAAATTTAGAGTCGACTATGATTATTGAACGCTTATATGGCTTAGACACAATTTCTCCAAACTTTAATTTAGTTTCTTTAATAATTATAACATCTTATGAATTTTGTTGTAGGGCAAAAATTTGCTTTACTCGTTGAATAAGTGCCCAATATTTAATAGAATCCTCGCATAAAACGTTAAAAAACTGAGAGAATTAGTATGCTAAATATTGAAGTAGTTAAAAGTAAATTAGTTGAGGTTAGTAACCCAAACACTGGGAAGTCTTTATTAGATGAGAATCGTTATAAAGATATTGCAATTGATGATAAGAAAGTAACAATTGTCTATAATCGCGATGGTATCACTCCTGCACAAAAACGTGAGATTGAAGATGCTATTGTTAATTCACTATCAACAGTGGTTAGTGAAGATGATCTTTTTATTAAAACTATTTCAACTCAGGAAGCTCCAGCTCAACAACAGCAAAAGCCTCAGCAAGGCGCAAAGCTTGAAGTTGGCCACGCTAAGGCAGCACCTCAAAAACGTGATATTCCGGGCGTTAAGAAGATTATTGCTGTTTCGTCTGGTAAAGGTGGAGTAGGGAAAAGTACAGTATCTGTAAACCTGGCCTTGGCCCTTAAGAATCAAGGTAAGAAGGTTGGTCTTTTAGATGCCGATATTTATGGGCCTTCGATTCCAATGCTACTTGGACAAAGAAATGCAAAGCCTCTTGCAACAGATGATAAGAAAATTGCCCCTATAGAAGCACATGGACTTAAGTTCATTAGCTTTGGACTATTTATCGAAGAAAAAGACGCCGTAATTTGGCGTGGCCCAATGCTTGGCGGTGTTCTAAATCAATTCCTTTTTGATGTTGATTGGGGAGAGCTTGATTATCTTGTTCTGGACCTTCCTCCAGGAACGGGAGATGTACAGTTATCAATTGCCCAGACATTAAATTTAAGTGGAATCGTTGGTGTATCGACTCCACAAGATGTTGCTCTTCTTGATTCAAGAAAGGGCTTCAATATGTTTGAACAAGTTAATATCCCTGTTTTAGGGCTTATTGAAAATATGAGCTACTTTGCTCCAGATGATATGCCAGAGAAGAAGTACTATATCTTTGGTGAGAAAGGTGGGGCGGACATTGCTAATGAACTAGGCTATCCATTTCTAGGTGAGGTTCCAATCGAAATCGCACTTCGTGAATCTTGTGATAAGGGAATTCCTTATATGTCTAATAATTCATACGAAAATAGACCAGTATGGAAAGCATATTCCGGTATTGCAAAAAAGATCATTGAAATAGAAAATAATGATGGTGAGGGAAAAGGTTTTTTCTCAAAAATTTTCAAAAGGTAGTAAATGTCCATCATACAGAAAATTGAAGAGCAGTGCTCTTTTAATTTCACTGGCAGAATTAATATTTTAAAAAGAGCCGATCGACAGTTCTTAGGCGTTATTTATATTAGCGAGGGGATTGTTGTTGCGGCTCAATTCTCTAAGAAGACAGGACTTAAGGCCCTTTACTCTCTTGTTATTTTTGAAATGGATCATATTGAAGAATTCACTCTTGTGGCCGAGCCGGAAGTTGTTTCTGAAAGTGATTATGAATTCAAACTAAAATTTAGTGAGTTGAAAAGCAATATTGAAAACGCCTACTCACAGCACTTAAAGGCGAAGTCGCTTCGTCCACCAGAAAATATTCACATTTTGATCAATTCCGCGTTTATAAAAAATGGAAAAAAGACTGGTGCAAATGAATTTTTACTATTAAAAACTATAGCTGAATACAGCAAGGTTAAAGATATTTACAGCAATTGCGAATTATTTGATTTTGAAGTTACCCAAGCATTAGTAAATCTAAGAAAAATGGGTGCCTTGAAGGTCGTAAAGTAGGAGTTTTAAATGAAAGATCAATTACATAACACAGGCAATCTTAAAGAGCTAAAAGTTATGATCGAAGAAAACGTTGTTACATCTTTTGAGCAGATGTCTGAGAATACAGGCATTGAGCTTGAAGAGCTTATTGTTGTCGCTCTAAAGCGCTTTAGAGCTTCTCATAGTGATTATGAGAAGAAGACTTTCCAAGTTGATTAATTATTATTCATATTAGAGTAGACACACCTTCTGGTGTGTTTACTTTTTCTACAGTGTTAAAAATTTAACAGTCTTATTCCTAAACAATTCAATAAAATCCATTAAATCCGAACGTGTTTTCGTATAGTTAGCAGATATACGTATTTGTTCAATTTGGCACGAGTGTTGCTTCTATATACGCATATAGGTTTTAGGAGCACTGTATGAAAGCAACAGCTATTTACAAGAAATTCATTATCGCATCAGTACTATCAGGGTCATTCCTTGTATTCGGTGGAATCTACCAAGGAATTTCAGTAACTGATAACTCATTTATGCAACAGAAAGATATCTCTTTTGAGAAGAGAGTAGATGAGAGTGTTGATCGTATCGTTGCTTCTTCTGATCGTGAGAAGATTTCAGTTCAATACCTACCGGTTGCAGAATATGCACAAATTATTGATGGCCAGTGGGAAATCGTTAGAGTTGAAAATCACGAAGGAAATGAAATCTTTAATGAAAGAAATGCTAACTCTAAAAGACTAGTAGATATGAAGTTAATTGGTACAGGTCTTGTTCAGCTTAATGAAAGTGATGAGTATACATTTGATGTTTCTTTCCTTCATGAAAACAATAAGAATATCTCTATCTTTAGAGCTTACGAGGATGGTTTTGAATTAATTGAAGCTAGAAAAGTTATTGAAGAGAAGAAAGAAGAGTCTTTAGAAGTTAATGTTGATAAAGCTCTTGAAGAAGTTGCAGTTATTAATGAAAACGAAAGAAAAGAACTAGTTATTGAAAGAGTTGTTCTTCCACAACTTAATAACAAGCTAATTCGTGGTGAAGACAAAATTGAAGGAAGTGTGACTGTTGGTCCAAATGGTGTTCAAGGTCTATACTTCAATGTTTTTGATAAAGACATCAACGAAGTTCTTGGTGACATCAAGCTTAAAGATGGAAACTCTTTTGAAGTTGAACTTCAGGGACAACTATCTCACGGTGTATTTGCTAGAAATGGTGAAAATGGTTACCGTCTAAGATTTACTACTGGTCCATATGCTGGTGGTCTTATTAACTATGTAACTTATGATGAACTAGAAAGAGTAAATGCTGAATTTGAAAATATGGAAAGAGCAAAAGAAGAGTCACGTTTTGAAAGATCTCTAACTGAAGAAGGATCTTTTGAAAATGATATCAACTTAGCTCAAGGTAATGCAAACCCAGTATCTTTTGAGAAACAAAACGAAGAGCAAGCTGAAGAAGAAAGATTCGAGGAAAGATACGAAGACGAGCAATATGAGGAAGAAGCTTTAATTGATGATCCAGCAGCTAGATTTGAAGAGCAACAAGAGCTTGAGTATGAAAGACAAGAAGAATTAGACAGACAAGGTTACGGATTCTAATCCTAAAATATAAAGAGAGAAGAGAAGAAAAACAAAGGCCCTCAAAATTGAGGGCCTCTTTTTATTTTTTAAAGGCTACAAAACCTTCTTAAGTTCTTCTTGAAGAAGAGGTACGATTTGGAAAAGATCTCCAACAATACCGTAGTCAGCTTTAGTAAAGATTGGCGCATCTGGGTCAGTGTTGATTGCAACGATAACCTTAGATGTTCTCATCCCTGCTAAGTGCTGAATTGCACCTGAGATACCACAAGCGATATAAAGTGATGGAGCAACAGTTTTACCTGTCTGACCAACTTGCATTGCGTGTGGAGCATATCCTGAGTCAACAGCTGCACGTGAAGCACCAACAGTTGCACCAAGAACTTCTGCTAGATCTTCAAGAATCTTGAAGTTCTCAGCAGACTTCATCGCACGACCACCAGAAACGATGATATTCGCTTCAGTTAGGTCAAGCTTCTCAGAAGCACCTTTAACGATTTCTTTGATAACAGCTTTGATATCACCTGCGTTAGCAGCAACTTCATTAGTTGCACCAGCACCGGCCGTTGGAGCGTCTGGCATACCAAGAGCGTTTGGTCTTACTGTAATGAAACCTGGCTTAGGTCCATCAAGTTCAACTTTTGCTAGAACCTTACCTGCAAATAGTGGTCTTGTTCCTGCGAAGTTGTCACCATCCATTACAAAATTTGTAACTTCTGAGGCCATCCCTGCGTCGAACATACCTGCTAGTCTTGGCATAAGGTCTTTTGCAAGAGAAGTTGCACCAGCAAATACGTAATCGTAGTTTGAACCGATGAACTCTTTAAGTGCGTTAGCGTAACCTTCTGGTGAATACTGATCTAAGTTTGCACCTTTTAGGTTGTGTACGTTTGCAGCACCATATTTTGCTAGGTCAGCAGCAGCGTTTGCGCCCATGTCACCAACAACTGCAACGTCAACAGTGTGACCAGCAAGCTTTCCTAGGATTTCAAATGTAACAGACTTAACTGTTTCACCACTTGTTTCTGAAAATACTAATACTTTTGCCATTTTAATAATCTCCCTTAGATAACCTTAGCTTCTTCTCTTAAAAGCTTAACAACTTCAGCAACAACACCTGCTTGAGCAGCTTCATCCATTGCTTCAAATTTCTTACCAGCTGGTTTCTCTGGTGGAAGTTGGAAACCTGAATACTTAACACGACGATCATCAGCAGATACACCTACATCTGAAAGTGAGTGTTGAGCAAGAGGCTTTCTCTTAGCTTTCATAATACCTGGAAGAGAAGCGTAACGTGGGCTGTTTAGACCTTTGTTAGCAGCGATAACAGCTGGAGAAGTAACTTCGTAAACTTCTAGTGCTCCACCTTCGATTTCTCTTTTTAGAGTGTATTTCCCACCTGCTTCTTCGCAACCATCAACAACAGTTACAGAAGGCATTCCTAGCATTTGTGCTAGAAGTTGTGGAACTTGAAGACAATCGTCATCAATAGCTTGTTTTCCAGTGAAAATTACATCTGGATTTTTACCTGACTTTTCGATTGCACCCTTAAGTGCCTTAGCAGTCATGTAAGAGTCTAAGTTGTCATCTGCTTCAACTAGGATTGCATCGTCTGCACCCATAGCAAGAGCAGTTCTTAGTGCTTCAGTGTCCTTAACACCACCAACTCTAACAACTGTAACAGTTGAACCACTATTAGCAGCTTTAGTAAGTAGAGCTTGCTCTACCGCAAATTCATCATATGGATTCATGATCCACTTAATCGAAGAAGTTTCGATATAAGATCCATCACCATTTGGAGTAATTTTAGTTTCCGTGTCTGGAACTTGTTTAATACATACAAAAATGTTCAATTTTAGCTCCTTGTAAAAATTTCTTTAGCAATAACTAATCTTTGTATTTGTGAAGTGCCTTCATATATTTGAATGAGTTTGGCGTCTCTCATTATTTTTTCAACTGGGTACTCTTTGCTATAACCATAGCCTCCGAATACTTGTACCGCATCTGTCGCTACCTTCATGAACATATCAGCGGCCTTAGCTTTTGAATATGAAGAAAGTTCTGGATTTGGTTTTCCATTATCAATTGACCATGCTGCTTTTTGAACAAGTAGGCGTGCAGCTTCAATCTCGATTCCCATATCGGCAATCATCATTTGAATCGCTTGATGACGAGAAAGGGGTACTCCAAATTGTACTCTTTCACCTGCATACTTAACTGCATGGTCCATGGCACATTGAGCTCCACCTACTGCTGAGCTAGCTACCATTGGTCTTGAGTGATTTAAAGTGGCCATTGCAATTGGCCAACCTTGACCTGGCCCACCCAAGATATTTTCTTTGGGAACTTTTACATTTGTAAATGTCACTGCTCTTGTATCAGAACAACGATGTCCCATTTTATTTTCTTTTTCACCAAGTTCTATGCCCTCGGCTTTGCCATCAATAACAAGTGCCGTGATACCTTTGTGCTTTAGTGCCGTGTCTGTTGTTGCATAAACGACAAAAAGATCTGCATAGCCTGCATTTGTAATCCACATCTTATTTCCATTCAATAAGTAGTGATCACCATTATCTTTGATTGTTGTTTTGATACCTGCTGCATCAGATCCGTAACCTGGTTCTGTTAAACAGAAGGCCGCAATTTTGTAATCTTCTGTAAAAGGAGATAAGAATTTTTTCTTTTGCTCGTCATTACCACCGATAACTATTGGAAGGAGGGCCAGATCATTTGCCATGATCGCTGTATTCATTCCTAGACAACCGTAAGCTAGTGCTTCTGTTATAATCATTGAATCAATAGTTGAAAAGCCTGCACCGCCGTATTCTGCAGGAATACATGTGTTAACTAGTCCTAGCTCCCATGCTTTGCGAAGAATCTCAAGAGGCATTTGGGCCTTCTCATCATATTCGCCAGCTTTTGGCATCATCTCATTCTTTGCAAATTTCATTGCAAGGTCTCGAATTTCTTTTTGCTCGGAAGTTAATTCAAAGTTGATCATGATGGAACCTATTGTTCGAAAGATAATGTGACATTATTATAGATATGTTTTCAGTATTTAGTAAATAGGTAATAAAGGCTTAAGATACCGTAATAAAACACGATGGTACTATTTGAGTGGTGTTGCATCATTATGGTCTAGATCAACAATTTTATAATATGATTTATAGTCACTGTAGCTTGGAAGATCTTTTAATGGTTCGAGAACAAAACTTCTTTTTCTAAATTCTTTATGGGGAATAGTTAAGTTCTCTGAGTGATAATTTAATTTATCAATAAAAATAATATCGATATCAATTTCTCTGGGGCCCCAGTGGTAGCGGTGTTTGCGTCCTAGTTTCTCTTCAATTTCTTTTGCAATGTGCAAAATTTCTTCCGGCCCAATTACTTGAGCCGTCTCAATCTCTAGAGCGATATTATAAAAATTTGGTTGATCTTGTGGCCCATAGGGTGGCGTTTCAAAAATACGACTTGTGTATGCCTTGGCATCTAGGGCCAATTCGATTTCTTTAGTTGCGCTAAGAAGCATCTCTGCTTTGTTGTCTAAATTTGAACCGAGGCTAAAGATGATATTCATTAATTAGAGTTTGATTGTTTAGAAGACTTCTTAGTTTCTTCTTTTTTGTCATCAATCTTAGTTTGTGACTTAGGTCTTAGTACTTTTTTATTTTGTTCAATAAATGAAGGAAAGTTGTCGTTCTTAGGTTTTGGCGGAGCCTTAACTCCACATGAGACAACGATAAAAGAAATGAAAGTGAAAAATATTTTAGAACTCAAGTGCAAGTCCGACTCCCATTACATCTGTTCCAATATCTACACGTAAAAACCAACCAGGAACAAGTCTTTTGAAACCTGTCGCTCCAAAGACAAACTCATCTTGTTCAACACTTGCTACAAGGTCAAGTTCTCTTTGAGCTTGATCACTACCAACCTTAGATACGTCTCCTGCACCAGGGCTGTCAGCTGTTGCAAATTTATAGCCTACATATGGCATAAAGATAGTGTATAAAGGACCTTCAAAAGCGTACTTTGCTCTGAAGATATATTGGTTTACGGCCGTATCGATATCTTCGGCAGGAAAGGCACGTATTAAGTGTCTTCCAATAAAGCCTTCTACCCAAATATTCTTTTCAACTTGAAATGACCAAGAGGCATTATATTGAGTATTTGTATCTTGTTTCCCTGCTGTATTAAAGCCATCAACAAGTCCAATACCCACGGATGCAATATTATCATTTTTGATAACACCTGTTTGTTGGTTGTCTTCCCCATACAGGTCTTCTTCCAACAAAGTGGTATCGTCGTATAGTGATTCACTATCTGTAATTTTAAATTGATCTTCTGTATTTTCAGAAGGCTTACCATAAGCAGAGTCATCACCACGTAAGATTTGAACGTCTTGATTAACAAAGAAGTTCTTGAATAAATCTTCATCGTAAATTTTTGTGATTTTTACGGCCGCTTGGTTTTCTTCTTGTTTTGGAACAACTCCACGTGCAACGGGAACCTTATTAATAAGGATAGTAATATAGTCACCTTTAGCGAAGCTATCCTGACTATTACTAACAAGAATAATT
This sequence comes from Halobacteriovorax sp. HFRX-2_2, assembly GCF_043196705.1. NCBI lineage: Bacteria > Pseudomonadati > Bdellovibrionota > Bacteriovoracia > Bacteriovoracales > Halobacteriovoraceae > Halobacteriovorax > Halobacteriovorax sp. HFRX-2_2. The sequence goes on along the minus strand of NZ_JBEBMT010000004.1, from coordinate 55,521 downwards.
CTTCTTGTTCCTGAAATTCTTAATAGCTTTTCATTAGCTAAGTCATAGTTAGCGGAATTTGAGAAATCATTTACTGCACTTTGAGAAAAAGCAGTAGTTGATAAAAATAGTAAGAATAGGATCAATATATTCTTCATACGGAAAAATTGTACATTGCATGAAGAAATTAGTCTAGGCGGTTAATATTTAAATATCTATTTAAAAGTAACCGAAGGGAATTACATATAATTGTTACTATTAAAAAGGGGTAATATACCATGAAAAAGATATCTTTATTGTTTCTAGTCTCATCTTTAACGTTCACTTCATGTTCGTTCTTCAAGAATAAAGAAGGGGATGTAGCTGTTGCTGAGCAAACTGAGGAGATCTCTATTGATGATTCTGACTTTGTTGTTGATGCAAATGAAGACTTAGATCAATTAGAAGAAACTTCAGCAATGTCGTCATCTGATGAATCAGTTGCCGTTCTTGGAAGCGAGCCTGTTTCTCCAACAGATGAAATCCTATTAGAGGAAAGTGTTGCTTTAGAGAAAGATGTAGTCGTTACAGCTTCAGATTATTATGAAGTTCAAAAAGGTGAAACACTTATGTGGATTGCTTTTAAACTATATGGTGACTACAGAAAGTGGAGAGATATTCAAGCGATGAACCAAGAAGCTCTAGCTGATGGCCTACAAGCAGGTGATAAAATTAAATATCAAAGTGGACAGTTTAATTGGAATCCAGTTGGACTACCTCACCTAATTAGAAGAGGTGAAACACTAGGTGTTATTTCACAAGATAAATACGGAACTCCTGCGAAGTGGAGATCTATTTGGGATAATAATAGAGATATGATTAAAGACCCTAACTTAATTTTTGCTGGTTTTACTCTTTATTATGTTCCAGAGGAAAGAGATGTTGCTTCCGAGTCTATGTAATTCATGTATAATAGATTAGTTATATAAAGCTCTCATTATGAGAGCTTTTTTATTTTTTACTTTATAGATGATGAGAATTTTAATCTTTTTAACAATATTTACTTTAACGTCATGTACTTATCTTTATAAGAACGATAACGATTATCCTTATAACTACCAAGATACATTCACGTCGCAGGACTACTTGAATCATCTTGAAGGTATCGCTAACTTATTCATCGAAAATAATAAAGTAAAAAAACCGAATCAAAGATCACGTCGATATTTAAATAAAATTGCAAAAGAACTCTACCTTAATAACCAAGGTCTTTTTCAAAAAGATGACTTCGGAATCAATTTCTATATCGTTGAAGATAGTCGAAATTTTTATTTTTCCCTCCCAAAAAATAATGTCTTTATGTCTAGGGGGCTTCTAAGAAATTACATGAATAGTGAAAATATCTTTGTTGCTGTTTTGCTTGGTGAGCTTATTAGAAGTAAAATAGGAATTTACGAAAAGAAGAAGCTTATTCCTCTTAACTCATACACGATAGACGACATGATTCGTATCAATAATCTAAATTTAAATGCTAAACGTGACTTAAATAATTTAGTGTACGAAGTTTTAATTAAGTCAGGATATGATCCTGAAGCACGTCTTCTATGGTTGCAAACTCTAAACCGACAATCAATCAGCTTTAGCGTGCAGGGAGTTCACTCTCACGAATTATCAAAAGAAGAATTCTTACTGAAAAACTATATGGTGAATAGTGGTGAAGATGAAAATTTAATTTTCGAAAAAAATTCATCACGACAATTTTACTATTTTAAAGAAAGTATCTAATGAGTATTTAGGATGAATAAAGAATCAATCACACAAAAGCTGGAAGAAGCTGGTTTCTATAATGATAAGAGTACACTGGAGAAACTCTCTGGAGATGCCTCTAGTCGAGAGTATTATCGACTAACAAATGACTCCCAGTCTTTTGTCGTATGTGTTGAGTCATCTAATGGCCAGCAAAGTTGTGACTTTCATAAAGTCACCAATAATATTTTAGATAATATCAAAACTCCTGAAATTTTTTATTATGATCCGCAGTTCTCAATTCTTGTTTTAGAAGATATTGGTAGTGTTTCACTGAAAGATTTCTATGAAGCCTCAGGGATAAGCAAGCATATCCAAGCAGTAGAAGATATTAAAAAATATCAAAAGATGCCTTTAGAATTTTGTATGAATCGAATCTTTGACAGAGAAAAAATTGGATTTGAGTTTGATCTCGCTTGTAATTTTTTCTTGAATCAGTACCTAGGTGTTAGTTTAAATACACAAGAGACTGGCATTGTTAAAGAAGTTCGAGAATTCATTATTGATTACTATGAAGCTCATAGGGATGTTGTCTGTCACCGCGATTATCATTCGAATAATTTATACGTGAAAGATAATACTTTGTTTCACATCGATTATCAGGATATGAGAGTTGGCCCAAAAATGTATGACTTGGTCTCACTTGTTGACGACTGTTATATTGATTTTTCTGATGAAGAAAAAAAGAAATTACTTCTTACTTATGATGAGAAGTTCTATGAAAAGTATGGCCATGATTATCATGTCGTCCAAGTTCAGCGAACATTTAAGGCCCTTGGTAGTTTTGCATACTTAAAAATAGATAAGAACAAAGAAGGTTATCTTCAGTTCATTCCAACAAATTTGCATAAGCTAATTAGTATTTGTGAGAAGAGTTCAATTGAGGTGTTTAGATCTTTTTCTGATATTTTAAAAAGAGGTTTAGATGATTAAGACTTGTTTCATCGCGAGTGCTGGCTTTGGTACTAGAATGGGGAACTTAGGAAAGATTATCCCGAAGCCTCTATGGCCCTTCTTCAACCTTAGGTTATTAGATCTACAAGTTGCATATGCCAAAATGTTGGGTTGTGAAAAAATTTATATTAACTCGCATCACTGCCATGATGAAATGCAGAACTGGGCACAAGGCAAAGATGTTGTCTTGCTTCATGAACCGTCGATTCTTGGAAGCGGGGGATGTATCCATAATTTAAAGAATTATGTTGATGATGAGATCATTTTCATTATTAATTCTGATCAGTTTTATTTTTTCGATTTTTCTCAAATTAGTGAAGATATTAAACGAATGGTTGAAGATGATGCAATTGCACACTTGTATGCAATTGAAGTTGATCGTGATGCTACTTACAATGAGACAAAAGTTATTGATGGGAGTTTAACAAGTATTGCTCCTCATGAGGGTACTAGTAGTTATTTAACTTACTCAGGGGTTGGGATTTTAGACTTAGCTAAGATTCCTCAAGTCGAAGGTGAGTCTTCGTTTTTCAAAACAGTGGCCGATTTCAAAAATAAAAATGTTCACATGAGTTTACCTAAGGAGCCAATCTTCTTAGATCTAGGAACTCTCGATAAGTATATTGAGGTCATCTCTGAGCTTGAAAAGCTTCCCGCTGTTATTAAGAAGTTTGTTGCGGCAATCGAAGAATTAGACGGCGTGGATTTCAAGTCAACTGCTACTATGGAGTGGGCAGGGGTTACATTTAACTTTGACACACGTACTATTTCTTATGAGGGTAAAGACTATTCTTTTTGAGTAACTTCTTTAATACAGTCTACCGGACAGACGAGAGTGCACGCATTACACAAAGTACATGCCCATGGTTCAATTGTATATTTACCCTTGTCCATAAAAATGGCCTTTTCTGGGCAAATGAGCCTGCAGTTATCACACTCTATACAACGTGAAGAAATTTCGAGATAATAATCCATATATTAATTATAACAAACTTTGAAATTTAAGGTAACAATTGCACAATACTGACACTCTAACATTCAAATTGCTAAATATTCTGTTTGTGGTATTTTCACTGTTCTTTCTGCACACATGTTACTCACTTGATGCAGATGTTTCAGCAATTGACTTAAATCGTTTCATTGGAATTCTTACAACATATAAAATAACAACGGCACTTGCAGTTTTTTTACTCTTTAAGATTCTATTTATGGGAGAACTTACCATAGTGATCTTGTCGGTTTTTGTACTTAATATCTTTTATAAGGTTTTTTCCTTATTCCTAGTTGAGTACGACAAAATTATTCTCCTTATGGCCGTTATCTTCTTATTAGTTTCATATAATATGATCCTGTTATTAAAAGAAGAATTAGCTCAAGCTATCTTTAAACCAATCTTTACGAAAGAGAATTTCAACTTTGATGGCTTCTGCTCTCTTGAAGGGAATGTCTACTTATCTTCTGGTTCTTGTTTACCCGTTAAAGTTTCTAACTGTGATGATAAGGGTATAGTTATCTACACGAGTGAAAAAATATCTAAGGGTGAAAAAGTTGAATTTGAGTTAGAATATGAAGGTAAGAAATTTATTGATAATTTTTGTGTCGAATTAGTTTACCCAAATGGATATGGGTTAAAGTTATTATCAAGTGTTGAAGATAATAGTTATAACTGGATTACACTTTATAATATTTTGAAACGTCGAGGAATTGTTTCATTATAGTCTAGGAAGGATCATTTAATGTTTAAGTATTTAATCATCTTATTAGTTTTTATTTCATGTAACTCTAACAAGTCTCCAGAAGGTGTTCTAAGAGGCTTCATTGAAAAAAGGCTAAATGATGAAATTAAGGTCGCTGATTTAGAGGACTACTTAACAGGAAGTCTACTTGAGGAATATACTCAAGCATTAACTGATGATCCAAAGAAGCTTAATGAGATGTCAAAATACGAGAAGTCTCGCTTATCTATCGTATATAAGAATTGTTCAGGAGATGAGTGTTCAATCACTTATTCTGTTTCTTATGATGACGAGGCCACTGATGGTAAAACAAAACAAGATGTTTCAATTTCAGTTAAGAAAATAGCTCTTATCATCAAGAAAGATGATAAGTGGTTAATATCAGATATTAGTGATGTGAAGTCATTTTACGAATTTAAAGAGACTGACGTCCGTTAAGATATCTTCATTCCTTACCGATAAGTAAGGGGTGAAAAGCGGTAAAATTTTAGATCTTTCATTTGAGAAATTAGTTGGTGAGACTTTCAATTTAACAGAAAGTGCCAACTCTAATGCTCATCAACTAAATTATATTTCAGAAATTAAGTCATATCGACTTTGGATAGGTGGTACGTTTATCGACTTCCCTCAAGGTCTCTCCTTTATCGATGACCTCAAAAAAACGAGCTTTATCGAGTTAAAGCTTTATGACAAGGCCCTTAACGATGGCCTAAAAGAAGTTCTTAGTACTCACGAGGACTTAGTTGTATATATGATGGATGAGGATATTTTTATTGAAACTAAAGAATATGAAGAAATAAAAAAAGCGGCTTAAAGCCGCTTTTTTTTATAGTGTATTGTAGTAATTTTTTAGCATTAATGCGTCATCTTCTAGGTTTGGTGAGTTACAAATCATGTATCCACCACAACCATTTTTCTTAAGTGACTTAAGAAGATCTTTCCAGTTGAAGTCAGACTTCTCAAGGTTAAGGTGCTTTAGATCACCTTTAGAGTTAGTGCTGATTCCTGAAATATGGATGTGCATATTCTTAACTGATTCTTCACCTAGTTCTTCTTTAAGCTTAGCAATTACTTCATCAAACTCTTCTTCAGAGTTGTACTGATTAGTACGTGCATATAGGTGAGAGAAGTCCATACATGGGCGACAAGAGTCTACATTCTTAGTTAAGCTGATTAGCTCTTCTAGTGAACCAAACTGTGAAGTCTTCCCTGTTAGCTCTGGACGAAGCTCAATTTCAATATCAAGTCTACTTAGTCTTTCTTCGATTACATTCATTGATTTTTCAACTAGGTCGAATACATCATATGGAGAATCTTTCATGTAGAAAGCTGCGTGGAAAGTCATTGATTCTGCACCACAAAGATCAGAAATCTTAGCAGTTTGGATAATTCTCTCAACAGAAGAATCAATTTTATCCTGCTCTCTAGCATTTAGGTTGATATAGTATGGGCCGTGTGAAGTTAATGGAACGCCTAGCTCATATGATACTTTTCTTAGATTTGAAGAAACTTCTTCCTTCATTCTTACGCCGTGTGCAAACTCAAGTTGCATACAATCAAGTCCAAGTTCGTGAATTCTTTTAACACCTTCTACTGGATTGTTCTTTTTAACTGTAGAATTAGGAACACCTGCTGTACCAAAAAGTAGCTTAGTATGCATTCAAAATACCCCTTCTGCTTATATTTAAAACGTTAATGCCTTGTGTATCACAATTACGGAATCCACAATAGTCGCGCTGCGAAATCTCGCGTCGAGCGCTT
>NZ_JBEBMT010000004.1:0-49210 GCF_043196705.1 Halobacteriovorax sp. HFRX-2_2 | reverse complement strand
ATATTTAAAACGTTAATGCCTTGTGTATCACAATTACGGAATCCACAATAGTCGCGCTGCGAAATCTCGCGTCGAGCGCTTCATATATATGCGCTTTTGTCTATCTGTGATTCAGATGACTTATAGCCGGATTTTGGATTTGGGTCTATAATTAGAGAATATCTTGTAAAAAAAATAGGGACAAAAATTTGTTTAGTGTATTAATTTCATATTTATTAAGTCTTTTCATCGTCTTTATTCAGGTATTTTTCCTGGCCGGAGGCTTCATTGTATTTAGCACGAACCTGCATATTTCGAGTTCGGTGACGCTTGCTACATTAATTTATGTAATTTCATTTACTTACATTATTCCTTCTATTGTTTTATCTAGGCTAAACCCAATTCGATTAGACAAGAAAGAACACGTGGCCATTTTTAATAAAATAAATGGACTTCACTTTAGAGGAAATAAGGGAAGGCTGAAATTCTTTGAGAGTAAGAATGCTCCATTTTTCGTTATGGGAAGCCTCCTGGGTTCGGGTTATGTCATCATCAACTCTGCTGTTATAGAGAGCCTGAGCCCCTCTGAGATGGACAAATACCTAGAGGCAGAACTTAGCTTTAACGAAACGATAAATGCAAAAGTGTTAACTCATATTCTAATCGTCCTGCTATTTTGGCGTGGCATTTTTAATTGGGTCTTTAAGCTTGCTAGAGCGGAAGCCGTTTTTCGCTATATGTTTGCAGTTCCTAGGCGATTATTTAACCGACTCTCAAATAGCTTCAAAAGTTACCATTTCAAGAAACATGAGAGTGTGGATATGAGAGGTGTTGCTCAAAAAGTTATCTACTTAGAAAATGCAAAGATTAATGATGTTCATTTTAATGTGGCCTCGACAACAATGTGGTCAATTCTTCGTTCTCCAGATGCAATGGATGAAAGATTTCATCAAAGTGAGTTGCTATGAAGAACTTTTTTAAGTACTTCAGAGATTTAGATTTTACCAAATACTACCCAGCGCTTTTTACAGTCGTCTTCTTATCTGTGCTTTTTCAGTACAAGTTTCAGTCCATTGAAGCGATCTTCTATGACTTAAGACTTAAGTTAGACATGACTCTTGTTCATGATGACAATATCGTTCTCATTAAAATTGATGAAGAAAGTGATGAGTTCTTAGGTGAGAGTTATCCATATACTTATACAACTTATTTAAAGCTATTTAGAAAAGTCTTAAAAGATAAGCCGGCCATTATTAACTTCTTTGGCGATTTGTCTGCTCCTTTAAATGAGAGAGAGGCGGCTTCCTTACAATTACTCCACGATGAAATTAAGGCCTATATGAAACAAGGTGGGCTCTATCGCTATGGAACAGAACTAGACTCTTGGGGCGAGCGTCTTCCGCCACAAGAATTGAGAGATCTCGGTTATTCACCGGCCGTGGTGAATATTGATAGTAAGTTATTTGCCAAAGATGATGTTGTCAGAAGAATGGTTTTAAATATTTCGGGAGAAGAGACTCTCGACTTTTGGACGGCCAACGAATGGCGAATTATTAATAATGAAGAACCATTAGTTCTTAATAAGCTAAAGAGTGCTTATTATATGCCCGAAGCCGATGCGAGCTTTAGCTTATTTCGCTATCCTCTTAGGTCACTTGAACATCTTGAAAAATTACCCGTCCACCGTGTTGTCGTAGGTAATATTCCTAGTGGGTATTTTAATGGCAAGGTTGTTCTTATTGGACCTGCCTATATTTCGAACCTAAGACATTACGCAAAAACACCATTTGATAAAGATCAAAAAAGAACATCAAAATTAGAAATTCATGCCAATATGACAAAGGCATTAATGGAGAATCAGTTAATCTACTCAATACCTCTTTGGGTAACGAAATTGCTTTCAATGCTAATTGGTGTGGTCTTATCAATCGTTATTTCTAGGATTCAACCTGCAAAGGGTCTACTCATTACTTTTGGGATCATTGTAGGAACAGTTCTATTTTCATATTTAATCTTTCTGCTCTTTGGTCTCTGGCTTTATATCACCCACATCTTGTTAACAGTCTTTGTGGTTTATTATATTTGGGTTCCTTTTAGGGCCATCGGTGAGTATCAAAGACGCTATAAAATTCAAGAAGAGACAAAACTTTTAAAAAGAGTTGAAAACCTAAAGCAAAACTTTATCTCTTTAATGAGTCACGACTTAAAAACACCCGTCGCAAAAATAGCTGGAGTTGCAGACAATATGTTGCAACGTAATCGTGGAGGGGAAACCTATATGCACGATGGCTTAAAGACTATTATTGATTCGACAAAGGAACTTAATAATTTCATTACTTCGATCTTAGATTTAACTAAGGTAGAGTCGCGAAATATTTCTCTTAATTTACAAAGTAAAGACGTCAATAAGATCATCGAAGACTGCGTGAATAGTTTAACTTATCTCGCTCGTTCTAAAGAGATGACTATTGAGACTGAGCTAGGTCCGTTATTTCCCATCGAAATCGATGTTAGCTTGGTTAATCGAATTGTTTCCAATATTGTGGAAAACTCGATTAAATATGCTGGTGAAGGAAAGGCAATTAATATTAAGACTTGGGATGATGATACTTGGGTCTATATTGAGATATCTGATAATGGTGTTGGTATGGGCCAAGACGATGTCGATAATATATTTGAGAAGTTTTATCGGGTTAAAAATGATGCGTCCCATATTATTAAGGGAAGCGGTCTAGGTCTTTATCTGGTAAAATACTTCGTAGAACTTCATGGGGGTGAGATTTCTGTAACATCATCACCTGGAGAGGGAACTAGTTTTCTAATTAAATTTTTGAATAAATAAATGGAGTGCATATGCATAAGGTTTTAGTTGTCGATGATGATAAAGTTTTACAAACCTCAGTAAGAGAGGCCCTTGAATTTCATCACTTTGCAGTAGATGTTGCTGACAACGGAAAAGAGGCGTTAAGTGCTGTTTATAAGACTAAGTATGACTTAGTTGTTATGGACGTGAACATGCCTGAAATGGATGGTATTGAAGCATTAACAGAAATCAAAAAACATGACCCTTCTGTTATCGTTATTATTTTAACAGCTTATTCAAATGTTACGGATGCTGTTAAGGTCGTAAAGGAGGGTGCTTATAACTATTTAGAAAAGCCTATTAGTTCTGATAACTTAGTCTCTTTAATCAAGCGTGCCCTTAAGGCCCGCTCATTAGTTGAAACGGTTGGTTTCTCTGCACCAGTTCTTTCACTTGGTGATACAAAGAATAAATTTGTTGGTGAATCAGATGTTATGCAAAAGGTTTTCAATGTTATTGGAAAGCTAGCGCAAGTTAATACACCTGTCTTAATTCGTGGTGAGTCTGGTACTGGTAAAGAGCTAGTTGCTCGTGCAATTCACTATAATGGGCCAAGAAAAGATGAGAAATTTGTAACGATTAACTTAGCGGCCATTCCTGAAAACTTAATTGAGTCTGAATTATTTGGTCACGAAAAAGGTGCTTTTACTGGCGCTAATGAAAGAAAGATCGGTAAGTTTCAATTTGCAGATGGTGGAACACTATTCTTAGATGAAATTGGTGATGTCTCTCCAACAATGCAGGTAAAGCTACTTAGAGTTCTTCAAGAAGGAACATTTACTCCAGTAGGATCGAATAGAGAAATCAAAGCAGATGTTCGTGTTATTGCAGCTTCTCACAAACCATTTGAAAAAATGATTGAAGAAGGAACATTTAGAGAAGATTTATTCTACCGCTTAAATGTACTTCCTGTTTATCTTCCTCCTTTAAGAGAAAGAAATTCTGATATCCCACACCTTGTTGATTACTATGTTAAGTATTTTAACAATGTTCATAACCTAGAAATTAGTGGGCTTGACGATGAGGCGATGAAAATTATGCAAGGTCATGATTGGCCAGGAAATATTCGAGAGCTTAGAAATGTTATCGAACACGCTTTCATTATTGAAAGTGGTGATATTATCAAAGCAACATCTCTTCCGGATAAAATAAGAAAGTCAGTTACGGTCGAAAATGTTGTCGAAGAATCTCAGGCAATTATTGATTATGATGAAATCAAAGACTCTGTACTAACTGATGCCGGTCAAGATGAACAACTTATTGCAAGTGCTCAGGGCTATCAATTTGTTTTTGCAACTAGTGAAGTTGACGGTGAGCTGAGATTAAATTTTTCTCAAGCTAAGGATATCTTTGAAAAAGAATTTATCATTCAGGCCTTAAAGATTAATCATGGTAAAATTAATCAAACAGCATTAAAGGCAAATATTCCAAAGAAGACTCTTCTTAGAAAAATTGAAAAGTACGAAATTAACCCTAAGGAATTTTATAAATGAATCGAATTTGGCAAATGACATTACTGATTGTTGGAATTCTTTTCTTGGATCAATTCTCTAAGGGGGCCATTCAATCTAGTTTTAAATTAGGGGAGACACTTACTGTTATCCCTGGTTTTTTTAACCTAACATATGTGAAAAATCCTGGTGTCGCATTTGGAATGGGAAGTGAATTTCCAGATGTCATCAGAATGATTCTTTTTAAAATCCTGCCTGTAATCGCATGTTTCTGGTTTGTTTATCTAATTTGGGATTCAAGAAGAAAGAGTTATATGCTCTGTCTTGCTTACTCTATGATCTTTGCAGGAGCAGTGGGAAATCTTATTGATCGCATCTCTTTAGATTACGTGGTTGATATGTTCGATTTCTACTATAAAGGATGGCACTTTGCTGCATTCAATGTAGCGGATGCATCAATATCTGTTGCGGCAGGTATTTATATTATTGATTATTTTCTAACTGAAGTTCGTGGAAATAAGAAGAGTGCTCAAGCCTAGGCTTAAGCGCTCTCTTCTTCTGTATTTGATTCTTCGCTTGGTTTTTCTTTTGTGATTCCGAATTCGTTGTGTAACTCATTAAGTGACTCTTCTGAGACATAAAGTTCTGACTTAAGAGTTTCACGTCCCCAAATAGCAAAAGCATCATTGTGCTCATACATTGTAATCGTTTCCCAAGGACAGTCTTGAGAACAGTTTTGACAACCGATACATCTAGCAAGATCGATTTCAACTGTTTGATTAAATTGTGGGTTCGTTGGATTAGGGCCTGGAACTAGTTCAATTGAGTCAACCGGACAACCTTGAATACAGATCTCACAACCTGTACAACCTGACTGGTGAACAACAGCTAGTAGCTTTGGACCTTTCTTACCCTTACGTGCTGGCTTAAAACGTGCCGAGTGGTAAGGATTCTCCACTAAAAATTTAACATCTTCGCTCATTAGCAATTCCTAATACTAAGTTAATTAGCAGTATTTTAGCGTATATCAACGCATCATAAAAGGGATTTTTGCCTGATTAAAATACATTAGGTATAGTCCTTTAGCAATATTGAAAGATAAAAAGCTTGGGTAAATAATTGTTTTTACTTAACGTGATATCAGAGGTTTACAGTGAGAAAATTAAGATTTGTCACAGCGGCCAGTTTATTTGACGGCCATGATGTATCAATAAATATTATGAGAAGACTTCTTCAGTCTAAGGGTGTTGAAGTTATTCACCTAGGACACAATCGTTCTGCCCAAGAGGTAGTCGATGCTGTTTTACATGAAGATGCAAATGCAGTTGCCATGAGTTCTTATCAGGGTGGACACAATGAATACTTTGCTTATGTTCGTGAGCTACTTGATCAGGCCGGAGCGACAAATGTTCGTATCTTCGGTGGTGGAGGTGGTGTAATCACTCCTAAGGAGATTAAGGCACTTCACGATAAAGGCATTACTAGAATTTATTCTCCAGAAGATGGAATGAAATTAGGTCTTGAGGGAATCATTGATGACATGATTGAGAGAGCAACTCATTCAACTCTTGATGGATTCAAATTAGATGCTAAGGCAAAAGATCTTCCAAAGACTCAACTTGCAAAAGTTATTACGGCCATTGAAGATGGTGCTGAAATTGAGATCCCTTCTTCGGAAAAGAATATTCCAGTACTTGGTATCACAGGAACTGGTGGTGCAGGTAAGTCATCTTTAATTGATGAAACTCTTTTAAGATTTCACCGTTTCTATCCTGAAAAGAAAGTTGCACTAATTTCAGTTGATCCAACAAAGAAGAAAACACAAGGTGCGCTTTTAGGTGACCGTATTAGATTAGGTTCTGCAAACTTTGAAAACTTTTATATCAGATCACTTGCAACTCGTGATTCTGGAACAGAGCTTTCTCCACAAATAAAAAAGACAGTTAACTTCTTAAAGGAGCAAGACTTCGATTTAATTATTGTTGAGACTTCTGGTATTGGTCAGGCTTCAGATGAAATTACAAAAATTTCTGATAAGTGTGTTTATGTTATGACTCCTGAATATGGAGCTGCAACACAACTTGAAAAAATTGAAATGCTTGAGCAGGCGGACTTTGTTGTTCTTAATAAATTTGAAAAGCCTCGCTCTGAAGATTCAATGAGAGATATTAGAAAGCAATATAGAAGAAATCATAATCTATTTGCTGGACACCCAGGTTCTCCAACAGATGAAGAACTTCCAATTTTTGGAACAATGGCATCGAAGTTTAATGATGTCGGTGTAAACGCTTTATTCCAAGCTATTGCACAAACTTTTGATTTTGATCAGGCTCCGCTTGAGGGAATTATTGCAAATCGTGCAAGTAACGATAAAACAAGAATTATTCCTGCTGAACGATCACTTTACTTAAGAGAGATTGCAAAAGCTTCGCGTGACTATAATCATGAAACTGAAATGAGAATGGAAAAGCTTCGCGATATCGAGGCACTTGAGATCACAAGTAAGATTGTTCCAAGTAATGAAGTTGATGCAAAACTTGCTCAACTAAAATCAGAACTTGGTGAAGATGTTGAAAAAGAAATCGAACAATTCCAATCAGTCGTTAAACAATACCAAGACGGAACTTTCACATACCACGTACGTGATCGTGAGTTTAAAGTTGCGACAAAATACACTTCTCTTTCTGGCCTAGATGTTCAAAAGGTAGGAACACCAAGATTTTCTTCTAAGGTGGATCAGTACCGTTTTATTAGAACTGTTAATATGCCAGGGTTCTTTCCATTTGGTGCAGGGATTTTCCCATTCAAGCGTACAGATGAAGATCCAAAGAGAATGTTTGCTGGGGAAGGTGGCCCAGCAAGAACTAATAAGCGTTTCCACTACTTATCAAAAGATGACAAAGCAAAACGTTTATCAACTGCCTTTGACTCAGTAACTCTTTATGGAGAGGATCCAGATCTTCGTCCAGATATTTTTGGAAAAATTGGAGAAGCTGGAGTTTCGATCGCAACAGTTGAAGATATGGAGTTACTATTTGATGGTTTCGATCTTTCTGATCCATACACATCAGTTTCGATGACGATCAATGGACCGGCTCCGATTATGTTAGCTTTTTACCTAAATACTGCTTTAAGACAAAAGCTTAAAGGTGATGACTACTACGATACTGAAAAGCGCCTAGCTATTCTTCAACAAATTCGTGGAACAGTTCAGGCCGATATCTTAAAAGAAGATCAAGCTCAAAATACTTGTATCTTCTCTCTTGAGTTTGCACTTAAGATGATGGGAGATGTACAAGAATACTTCTGTCAGCAAAAGATCAAGAACTACTATACAGTATCAATCTCTGGTTATCATATTGCTGAAGCTGGGGCGAACCCGATTACTCAAGTTGCTTTCACACTTGCAAACGGTTTCACATTTGTTGAGTACTATCTTGCCCGTGGATTAAATATTGATGAATTCTCACAGAACTTATCTTTCTTCTTCTCAAACGGACTTGATCCTGAGTACTCAGTAATTGGACGTGTTGCTAGAAAGATTTGGGCAATCACAATGCGCAATAAGTATGGTGCAAATGAGAAGTCTCAAAAGTTTAAGTATCATATTCAAACATCTGGACGTTCTCTACACGCTCAAGAGATTGACTTCAACGATATCAGAACAACACTACAGGCTTACTTAGCACTTTCTGATAATTGTAACTCTCTTCATACAAATGCTTATGATGAAGCGATTACAACACCAACTGAAGAGTCAGTAAGACGTGCTATGGCAATTCAGATGATTATTAATCGTGAGTTCGGTTTAAATAAATCTGATAATCCAATGCAAGGTGCATATGTAATTGAAGAATTAGCTGACCTTGTTGAAGAAGCAATCCTAGCAGAGTTTGAAAGAATTTCTGATAAGGGTGGAGTTCTTGGTGCAATGGAAAGTATGTACCAGAGATCAAAAATCCAAGAAGAGTCTCTCTACTATGAGACACTAAAAGATTCTGGAGAGCTTCCTATCATTGGTGTTAATACTTATATTGCAGATAATATTGATGAACAGCTAAATCAAGAAATTGAACTTTCTCGTTGTAGTGACGAAGAAAAGAAAGGACAAATTTCTCGCTTAAATGATTTCAAAGAAAGAAATGCTAATAAATCAGACGAGGCCTTAGATAAGCTAAGAGCTGTGGCCCTTTCTGGTGGAAATATTTTTGCAGAGCTTATTGAAACAGTTAACTATTGTTCTCTTGGACAGATTACTAATCTTCTTTATGAGATTGGTGGGAAGTACAGAAGGAATATGTAATGAAGAAGTCAAAGATCTACACTCGTACAGGTGATAAAGGTGAAACAAGCCTTGTTGGTGGACAACGTGTCTCAAAGGCCAGCGCTCGTATTAATCTTTATGGAAACTTAGATGAACTTAATAGTTTTGTAGGTCTTTCACTTTGTCATATTGATGTTTCAAGAGTTAAAAATACTTTTAAATCAATTCAAGAAAATCTTTTTGTTCTCGGTTCTAACTTCGCAACTCTTAGAGAGGACCGAGACAATTTCAAATTACCTAAATTAAGCATTGAAGACATCCTTCATCTCGAAGGTGAGATTGATTACTTTGACTCAGTTGTTGATCCCCTCAAATACTTTATCCTTCCTGGTGGAAGTGTTGCGGCCGCTAATGTTCATATTTGTCGAACTAAAACAAGACAAGTTGAAAGGGAAGCTGTGGAGCTAGGGGATGTTGATCCAATTGATTTAGAGTATTTAAATCGACTTTCAGATTATTTCTTTATCGTAGCGCGATTCTTGAATAAGCATGAGAATATTCAGGATATTCCATGGGTTCCGAAGAAGGATTAGATTAAGTTTACTTAAAGAATTTTAAGATTTTCGTCATGACAGTTTTATCTTCTGGTTCAACTTTCTTCTTTTTGGCGACTTTCTTTTTTGTTCTTTGTATTGGTCTTTTTTTACTTACTTCGGCTTTTACTTTTTGTCTTTCTAGTGAAAGATTATTTAAGGCCAAAAAGCCTGTTTGGTCAGCAAGGGCCGTTGAAGTTTGTGTGTTTTCTTGAGCATCTTCATTTGGATCGATTGGTCGAGTTAAAAATTTATACTCAATATCCGTAAGATCATTTAAATCGATACAAATAATACAATTACCAATACGAATAGTTTCATAAATATAAAGACGTTGATCACTTGTGACTTTCTTATTGTTAATATAAGTACCGTTAGTCGAACCTAGGTCCTTAACAACAATTTCCTTATCTTTATAAGTAATTTCGAGATGTTTAGATGAAATTTTTGAGTCATCGATTGAAATATCAACTGACGACTTAGAGCGTCCAAAGCTTAATTTAGGTTTAATAAGAACCTTAGCTTTATTTTCACCGCTCTTAATAATCAATGAGATAGACATTGTTTCTTGCTCCTATATAAAGTATATCATCAATATGATATAATTTAGGTATTGGTCATTATTACCTACGTAATATTAGAGGTTTATATGAACGAGTTATTAAATGTGACGCCAAAAGCAGTTGCGCAAATAAAAAATATTTTCACGAGTGAAGATCGCTCAACTGAGGACTTCGGTCTACGCCTAGGTGTAATTGGTGGTGGTTGTTCAGGTCTTTCTTACAATATCGATTTTGATGCTCCAAAAGATTCAGATAATATTATCGAATTAGAGGGGATTAAGATTCTTGTGGATCCAAAATCATCAATTTACTTAAGTGGTATTACTTTAGACTTTAAAGACGGCCTTAATGGAAAAGGTTTTGTTTTTGAAAACCCAAATGCAAAGAATACTTGTGGTTGTGGTGAAAGCTTTAGTGTTTAGGCCTTACTTTTAACTTTGGTTCTTTTCTTTAATTGTACTTTTCTTTTTTCCTCTTCAAGGGTGAAGCGAAGGGTCTTATGAATATTGGAAATATTCTCTCCCCAAGCATTAGGTTTGTCCTGTCGAGAAAATTTAGAAAGCTCTAAGTTATTTAAAGATTTTTGATCTAGTCTGATACTAAAATTCCCAGCTGTAATTACATCGTATGTATATAAAGTGATTTCTTCCTCGATGCGTCTTCCATTAATATGGGTGCCATTCTTTGAGCCTAGGTCTTTGACTAGAATTTCATCACCATCGAATAATATTTGAAAATGGACTGAAGATACTTTTGAGTCATTTAAGAAAATATCAGCATCTTCTTTGCTTCGGCCAAATGTTAAATTTGGTTTTAAAATTACAATATATGATTCTTGCTTTGATTGTATTTTCAGTTTAACGGCCATCTTATATCCCTTTTTTGAAATTGTATCACTTAATGTAATTAAATTATATTTAACATTATTTACCCCCTATGATTAATGACTTGTGTTGTGGAGCGGTAAAAAATGTTGGCAAGGGTCTAGTAATTAGAAAAGCTGTGAAGTAAATTATTGATATGATGATTGATGATACATATGTAAAAGAACAGGTTTATGAATTCTTCTTTAGTGAAAATACTTTCTCATTAAATGGACATAGTGTTTATAAATTCATCGGTGATGAAACAAGAGACTATTTACAAAGGCAGATTACTGCAGATGTCGCCAAGTTAGAGAATGGTGGGACTCTTGCCTGTCGTTTGGATCGAAATGGTCGGGTGTTTTCTTTTTTCTATCTTGTGAATATTGATCAGGCTTTCTATATTATCGTCGATTCAAAAATTGCAGATGAAACAGTTAATGAGTTAGAGAAGTTCATCATTATGGAAGATATCACGATTAAAGATACTCAATTAATTGCTGCACTATCGTCACGTTCTAGTGAAGGTTTTGTTCCAATTAGTATTTTTGATAATGAAGGTTATATTGGATTTATAAGTGAACAGTTGCCAATAACAGATTTTCATAATCAGCTATTCGTCTTAACTGGATGGCCGCAGCTAGATGTTACAGTTGAGCGCACTAACTTAATTAATGAAACAAGATTAAATGAATTTGCTATCAGTTATAATAAAGGGTGTTTTCTAGGGCAAGAAACAGCTTCTAAAATTGAAAGTCGCAGAGGAGCTGCTCGTTATCCAGTCCTATTAATCTCCAAGAATCAAATAGAAGAGGAAACTATTTTAAAGGATAAGAAGGTAAAGGTCCTTAATTCTGTTAAGACTGATGATTTTTACTTATCTGTGGTAAGAGTCCCTCGAGATTTATTGATTAATGGTTTAGAAATAGAATATGACGGAGGCACAGTTCGTGTACTTACATATCCAATTATTAAAGAAGATAAATTGGAAATAAGTGAGCACTATTTTAATAAAGCCGTTAAGCGATTTCATCAGGGTGAAGTAAATGAGGCCATCATGCTCTTAGATCAAGTGATTTCTTTTAACCCTCATTATGCAGATGCTTATGAGTCAAAAGGTGTCATCCTAGGAAATAATGGTGATCATCAAAAGGCCATTGATGTTATGGATGAGCTCTTAAAAGTAGATGAAAACTCTGTGATGGCGCATACGAATAAGTCTCTCTACCTTATGAAATTGGGTAAAATCGAAGAAGCTGAAGAGGAGAAGTCGCTAGCGACTGTTGCTTCATTTAAGCGCTTTGGAGATGAAGCTAAGTTCAAAAAAGAACAAGAAGAACGAGAGCGTGCCGAAAAAGAAGACCGTGCTCGTCGTTTTGATATGTTTAATAAAGTATTGGCCATTGATGAAAATGATGTTGTTGCCAATTATGGCCTAGCTGATATTCACTTTAGTAATGATAAATTTGATAAGGCCATGGGCCATATTGAAATCGTTCTTAAAGAAAACCCTAAGTACTCAGTTGCTTACCTTCTTAAGTCGAAGATCTTATTTAAGCAAAAAAAGTATGACGATTGCCTAAGCATTATTGAAGAGGGAATGCCGATTGCCACTTCCCAAGGTGAGTTAATGCCCGCAAATGAAATGCAGGCATTAAAATCTAAAATCTCAAAATTATAATTAATAATATTCGTTACGTGCCGCTAGAAGTTCATTTTTCAGTTCTTCTACGGCATTAGAATTTAAATGCTTTTCAAGTGCAAAAATATGCTCTCGATGTGAGTCCACCATGGCCTTGAATTGTAGATATACTTCATATCCTTCAGCAGAAACGATTTCTTCTTTATATGCCTTTTCTAAATCTAGTTCACAGAATTGCAACATATAATACTCTTCGATAGCACGTTCTTGAATCTTTCTAAATTCAGCATCCGTGAAATCGTGTTCCTCTAGTCGAGAAAGTGAAGAGAATAGTTCAAGAGCCCAGTAAAACGTCATATAAGCGTGGTAAATACCTCTTATTGGCCTTAGAGCTCGCCTCCATGGACTGTAGTATATTTTTTCTTCAAGCTCCTCTAAGAGCTCTTCTTGATTCAAGTAGCTATTTAGAACATGGTGACCATTTTCATGAAGCAGATCATCCATTAAGTCCATATCATCTCTATCGTATGTATTAATAGATGAGTACCCTGGAAGAGTTTGCATTGAGTAGCTAACGATCCCTTTTTCATTAATTGGAATGATATTTTGTGTAAATTCCTTAAAAATCATGAAAAGTTCAGGAGTATATTTTTCAAGTCGGCGATAAGCCTTTTCAATCTTTGCTGTCATCTCTTTTGACGTGTTTTCGAGTTCAGAGTAGAAGATAATTTTAAGCTCATCAATATTTGAAACAACGGCCGCTCTCTTTTGTGATTTTTCACTAAGCTTAGCTAAAACTTTGTCTTCTAGATTATTAAAGATAATTCGTTGGCCATTTTGATAAGCAGATAAATTATCATCTCCAAGTTCTGGAACATTCAAATACGTAAGATCGCTAGTGACTTCTTCTTTAATGTGAATATTGAAAAACGCGATAATATTGTCTTCTAAAACAGTAACAAGTTTTTTTGATTCAGCTAAAAGATCTTTTGATTCATTAAGCGAGTTTAAGAACACCTTTGCTAAATTACTGTCATGCCAGAAGTTAAAGATGGCATCTTCTGATTCACTCATCTCAAAGTCTTCACCAACTTCAAATTCACTATGATACGAAATGATCTCGATAAGGGCCTCAATAAGATTGAACCAATAGAAGTTAAGGTTGGAATAAGTATCAAGTTTTTTATAGAAGATAGCTTCTTTATAAAAGCCCTGAAACTTTTGAGAGAGAAGTTCGTTCTCATCTTCATTTGCCTGCGCATCTTCACGATAAAGGGCCAAGCCTTCAAGGTATGATTCTTTAAATGCGTGATTGTTTTGAATGAAGTGATTAAAGTTATTCATAAGATATCCATAAGTAAAAATTCATTACAGATATAACACTATAACAAGATAAGATAAATTCTTATGATGCTTATTAGTTAATATGAATGTTTGGGGGATTTAAAAGCGGATACAAAAGAATGGCTGGGATGGCGAGATTCGAACTCGCGACCAATAGATTAACAGTCTACTGCGCTACCGCTGCGCCACATCCCAGCAATCTTAAGTAGTTAATTTTATAAACTCGTTTTTTCAAATTGTAAATATTTTCTTTTATGGGAAAAATATTTAGTTTTATCTAACTTGTTGAATTTATTGAAGCTCAATTAAAATTACTAAATTTTTTTTTTCAAAAACCGATAAATATACTCAGATACTGAGGTAAAATAACGACTATGATGACTCAAAGTAACCTAATTCGTAATTTATTAAGGGTGTTAACACCAGAGGAAGTCTCTGATTTAACAACTCTTGGTGATGCTTCTGCAAAAGATGCACTTACGGATTTATTACTTGCTCAAAATCGCGGTGATAAGATTTCTTATTCACCACATGGCCTTGCTAAGGTCATACCATTTCCAGATCGTTTTGAAGCTTCACAGACGCCTGTGTTAGACCCTGATGAGGAGATTGTGACTGGGCCTAGGGTCGATCAGTTCATTAATCAATTTGTCACAAAAGTTAAATTTGAATCAGGTAAAGTTCATCCAGGTGCAAAGCCTGTTGAAACAAGTACTTTCATTTTAAATGAAAAAGAGAAATTTAAAGCGGTTTACACTCGTTTAAAGAGTCGTGAAGTTTTAGATTTGTATGCAAAGAATTCGGTTGTTGATCTTGAACAAGAAAGAAAGAACCGAAGAGACCTGTCAAAGAATTCTTCGACAGGCGTCCTCGTTAATAAGAAACATTATTAATC
This sequence comes from Halobacteriovorax sp. HFRX-2_2, assembly GCF_043196705.1. NCBI lineage: Bacteria > Pseudomonadati > Bdellovibrionota > Bacteriovoracia > Bacteriovoracales > Halobacteriovoraceae > Halobacteriovorax > Halobacteriovorax sp. HFRX-2_2. Next base: position 34,753 of record NZ_JBEBMT010000004.1, on the reverse strand, counting down.
TGCTAATCCTTTAATATTTCCACTTGCACTTGGAGAATCAATCTCAAGTGTTGCAAGTTGATAAACACAGTGATCAACAGTAGCAACAGCTGCTGGACGATAGTTTCCAGAATTCTTAACACCACCAAATGGTAATTTAGAATGTGCTCCAACAGTTGCGCGGTTTAAGTTTACTAAACCAGCATCAATATTATTCACAGCGTGCTTAAAGCGTGCGTGATCTTTTGTGAAGACAGAAGCAGCTAGGCCGTATTCAGTTGAGTTTGCAATATTAATTGCTTCGTCAAAGTCGCTATAGCCAACAAATGTAACGTTAGGGCCAAAGATTTCATTTGCAAGGAAGTGACTCTTTGGAATTAACTTATCGGCATAATGAATCGAAGGAGAAACATAGTAACCTGGAGTTTCTCTTTCTAATTGCTTTCCACGCATAACTTCTTGTAGTCCTTCTCTTTTGGCCATGCCCATGAATAGAAGGTACTGGTCAAGGGAAGCTTGATCAATTAATGGACCCATAAAAGGCTCTACTTTGTGATCAATTGGATGATCCACAATAATTCTCTTCGCTAGATCGTGAAAACGTGAAATGAATTCATCTTTAATAGAGTCATGAATAGCAACTAGACCAGTTGAAGTACAACGCTGACCAGCTGTTAGGTATGAACCTGTTAAAAGTTCTTCAATTGCATAATCAAGATCAGCTGTCTCATCGATGATTGATGTGTTCTTTCCTCCTAGCTCTAACGAAACTAGTTTTGAAAGATCTGTATGCGTTGTTTCTAGAATCTTTTGTCCTACTTCTTTTGATCCAGTAAAGAAGATACCTTTGATTCTCTTATCTTTAATAATTCTTCTTGCTACTTCTCCATCTCCTTGAACAAGGTTAACAACACCCATTGGAAATTTTGCTTCAGCAAGACATTCAAACATTAACTGTGCCGAGTAACATGTCTTTTCACTTGGTTTGAAAATGATTGAGTTACCAGAGATTAAGTTTGCTGTAATTTGTCCATTTGCTAAGTGGCAAGGAAAGTTAAATGGCCCAATGATAAAACTTGGCCCAACTGGTTTATAGTAAATATGAGCATTGGTACCTGGAGCGATACCTTCCATATTCTTCGTTTCAATTCTTGGTAGAGATGCCGCAATCGTTACATCTACTTTTGCAATTAATGCTGCCGCTTCTGTGCGAGCTTCCCAGAGAGGCTTACCTACTTCAAGAGCAATCGCTGTTGCAATTTGATCTTGCTTTGTCTTAAGTACTTCTTGATATCTTCTTAAGGCCTCAATCCTTTCTTCGATTGAAGTATTTCGCCATGTTTGAAAACCCTTGTGGGCAGAATCGATTAGTTCTTCTATATGCGCGTAATTTACATTTAGATTCCAAAGTGTCTTTGTCGTATCACTTGGACACTCGCGAGTAATAGTTCTGTCATTTCTTAGATTTGCTGAATCATCAAATGCGATAAATTCATTATTATAAAATGATCCTTTTAGTTGAAACATATCTTCTCCTTAGATCGCCATTATTATTTTAACTGCACCATCATCTAATCCAAATGATGATGGCTCATCTACAGTTAGTATATCATTGTTTAAATTACCTTTTAGACAAACAATTTCAAATTCTTCATTGTCAGTAACGACTAGATAGAATTTAGGTGAACTTGTTTTACCTTTCTTTATCTGTGCTTGTTGAATTGTTTTAACAGGCTTTATGTCATCGAGTTGACAACGATAATGAGGGCCACCATCAAAAGGGTCAACTTCGTGAGTATATTTGAATCCAATAGACTCAAGCATTCTCTTAACAGGTTCAGTATCGGCACCAACTTTTCCAACGGCATCTCTTGCTTCTATTGGAAGTAGAGTTTCGTAAATTGTTCCTGAAGGAAAGAGGCTAAGAATGAATTCCTTATTCTTACGACTCAGGACATCGGCATCATGATATTCCATATTCAAGAATCGACGGCCGATAGCTTCCCAAAGTGGGGATTTCCCGTCGGCATCAAACGGAGGCATAAGCTCTGAGTGAATTGTTTCTTTAAATCGATCTCTATTAAGTCCCATATAGAGAAAACGTGAAAATGATAAGACTTTCCCAAGCTTAAATGGATTACCTCGATATGTAGGGTCGAGGATAAGGCCACCGATTTCGGTTGGGCCGTCTGTATCATAACCAAGCTTTAGCGTGCCGTGGATGAAGCCAGTATTAATTGATTCTGAAAATTTATTTTCTTGTCCTACCTTTAAATAAAAGTGAGGTTCTTCTTCATCGCCATGTCTAGCGTGAATCATTGAGCAGCCAATGACTCGAGAAGATTCAAGATCTTCCAGAACAAAAATGTAATGATCATTTGAAAGATTATCACTTTTTTGTTTGAAAGATCTTAGAGAGCTTTCTATTTTTGAGCTAATTAGCTCTTTGTCTGGGGGAAGGTTAATAAATGTATAGAGACCTGAAAGGTCATACAAGTCTTCTAAGTCATCTGCTCTTACGGGTCTTATCTTAAACATCTAGTCTTCCTATTTAATTCTATTTAATTTGTTCAAGTACGGTTTTTTCGATAATTGAGATAATGTCATCAATATGTTCATCAGTCATTGCTAGAGGCAATAGGAGACGAACTCTCGTCGGCTCTTTCCCCGCCATAAAGGCAATAATTCCATTATCGAATAGGCTCTTCACAAAACTCGATACAGTTTCAGTTGTAGAATCTCCAACTTCAAATGCAATCATTGTTCCGATTCCTCCAACATAAGTAATCTTATCTTGGCAAGAATTCTTCATAAGATGTGTAAGCCTTGAAATAAACTTATCTTCTAGCTCTTTAATTCTTCCATTTTCACCATAGAAGTTTCCTTCCGTAAGGTATTTAACAAGCTTGCTACCTGTTGATAGTGCAGAAACTGAACCATTGAATGTTCCAGCAATAAGTCCTGGTTTAGGGTTTAGTTCTTCGCTAAATAGAACACCACATACTTGTAGCGCCTTTCCAACTGAAACGATATCGACGTACTTATCGAGACCCATTGTTTGGAATGCAAATAGTTCTCTTGTGCGTCCAAAAGTTTGAACTTCATCAACCCAAATATAGATACCTTTCTTCTTTGCCCACTTAAAGATTTCTTCATAGTACTCTTTTGGACCAAAAATAAAGCCACCTTCTCCTTGAATAATTTCAAGCATAAGTGCGCAATGTTGATTCGGGTACTTTGAAGTTACTTCTTCTAGTGCTGCTAGTGTATTCTTTAACGATTCTTCTGGGTTGTTTTGATCAAAGTGCGGAACGTGATCAACATCAAGAGACTTTGGCATACCTTGGCGGTAGTTTGCATTATGTGTAATGTCTTGAGTTGCTACTGAGCGACCTGCGAAAGCCTTTTGAAAAGCGATTACACGGTAAGCAGGATCTTTCTTTTGCCAAACAAGCTTAAGTGCCAGGTCATTTGCGAAACTTCCTGATCCCGTAAACCAAAAGTGCTTCAGGTTACTTGTTTCAACGGCCTTAAGTAGGTTACTTGTTAATTCAATGGCCTGTGGGTACGGTTGTAGGTTTCCACACATTACCGTATCACCTAGAGCTGCTTCAAGGTGTGACTTAATATATATAGGGTGAGAGTGGCCAAGTAGGTTAGGTCCAATACCACCAATTAGATCGTATTTCACTGATCCATCAATAAGTTCAGTAAAAGGCCCATGACCACGTCCTGAAGAAACGTAATTAAAGTAAATTCCCTTTCCTCTTTCTTGGTTATATTTCTTTAAAGTGTCTTCAACTAAGTGCTTCTTTTCTTCCAGAGGACCACGAACTTCCATGAAATTCTTTTGCTCCTTAAGAATCGAAGAGAATAGTTTATCAAACTGATCATTTATTTCGTTATTTCTTACACCGTATTCCATATCCAACCTCTTTTTATGTGGTAGAATTATCACTCACTTGCAAACGCTACAAGCCAAATAGATAATAAATTTATGTCAGATACTAACACAGGAAATCCACTAAAAGAATTAGAAGACCTTTATAAAAATAAAGATTATGAGGGCTATAAGAATCTCTTGATTAAGAATAAAGATTTGTTCGTCGACGCGCAGTATTTCTACAATTTGGGCACTGCGTATCTCAAGTTAGAGGACATTGGTGCGGCCCGATTAAACTTAGAGAAGTCTTATCAGTTAGGGCAACAAGACAAGCTTGTTACTAATAATATCAATTATATTAAATCGCACTATGACCTTGTGAGTCAGGATGTAAACTTCGTTGCTAAAGCAATGGATATTCCAGCTGTTTACTTTACTAGCTTTTCACTGATTCTTTTAATCATTACATTAATTTTGAATTTGAAGACAAAGCTGCACAAGGCCATTATTTTCACTTTCTTTCTGATCTCTTTGACGCCGCTCATTTTTAGCAATGTCTATTTGAAAGGTAGTTACAAAAATGCCATTGTTATGAAGAATGCTGATATCTTTGAAGGACCTTCATCAATTTTTGAACACAATCAAATTGCTAAAGAAGGCCTAAGAGTTATCACTTCTAAGAAGAACGATAATTGGTTCTTTATCTATTGGCCTAGCGAAGCTAAGGGATGGGTAAAAGCTGAAAATATTGAATTCTATTAAAGGCCAAGTATGACTGAAAAGTATTCAAAAGAAGATCGCATTGACATTAATTTGATAAAATTTTTGTGGTCTATCAATCCTCTCGTTAAAAGTAATAAGGTAACAATTCCGTACTTACTGAGGGATACCGTAATTCTAAGAAGCTTAGGGGAGTTTGAGCTCTTTCAGTTATCAAAATACTTTCATAAAAGAACCTATGAAAAAGGTGAAGTCATTTTCAAAGAAGGTGATTTTGGTATTGGTTTCTATATTATTGTTTCTGGTCGAGTTGAGCTTTCAACGGAGAGAAACGGAAAGAAATTTCATGTAACAAATCTTGATCGCAAGGACTACATGGGAGAAATTGGTCTTTTAGAAGACGGTCACAAGAGATCAGTGACAGCAACTGCTGCTGAACCACTGGAACTTCTTGGGATCTTCAAACCAGATGTACAATTAATGATCTCAGAAAGGCCGGCCCTTTCTTCAAAATTTTTACAGGCCATGAGTGAACTTGTTGTAAAGAAACTTCATATTCTAGCTCGTGAAATTAGAAAGCTTAAGGTTGAAAACTCTCACTTGAAAGATGAAGTTGTTAACTTAAAAGAAGAGATTGCTAAGAATGACTAGTAATGATCGCCTCAGGGCCATTATCTTCGGATTATTTATCGTCTCTTCGATGTTGTTATTTTTCGTTTTTCCACGAGTCGCAACACCGTTACTAATTTGTTATGTACTAACACTTATTCTAAATCCACTTCTCTTATTTTTTGAGAGGTTTGGAATTAACCGTACCGCTTCATCAGCACTAGTTGTAACACTTCTACTCTTTTTAACGATCTATCCTATCGTAAAGGTAACACCTTTAATGGTTAGTGAAGTTAATAACCTCGAAGTCTATATTCCAAAAGTTGAAAGCTTTCTTAAGTCTGTATATGCACAATTGCAGGCTTTCGTAGCAGAACGTACTGGTTACCACTTAAGTAGTGGCTACCTCCTACAATCAATGAATTTTATTAAAGATGAATTTAGTGCATTTGTTCTTTTAGTTCCAAAGTATCTAGGTTCTGCACTTGAGCTATTCTTTATTGTGCCTCTTTTCTTATTCTTTACTTTAAAAGATATGCGAAATTTCAGAGAGCGTGTCACAAGACTTCTTCCAAATAAGTATTTTGAAAAACTTTACCATCTCTCATTTCAATTCAATCGCCAGATTGGTGACTATATTCTAGCGAAGGTAATTGAGGCCAGTATTTTAGGAATCATTATTTTTACGGGACTATTTTTTCTCGATATTAGATTCTCTCTTCTTTTTGGCCTCCTAGCAGCAGTGACAAATATTATTCCTTACCTGGGTCCAGTATTTGGTGCAATTCCTGCATTTATTTTTATTGCGGCAGAATATGGTATGGGAACTCACTTTGGTGGGGCCCTAATTCTCTACTTAGTTGCAAACGTAATTGATATAGCAATCGTCTTTCCACTGCTTGTTTCTAAGATTGTTGACCTTCACCCTGTGCTTGTTGTGGTGAGTGTTATCCTTGGATCACAGCTTCTAGGAATCACTGGAATGATCATTTCAATTCCACTTGCAGCGGCCGCTAAACTTCTTATAAATCAGATGCTTAAGGACGTATACGAAGAGCGTTATTAGCTTTGACGGGCCTTGCTAGAAAGTGCTAGAATTGCCTCTATAGGGGGCAATGTGCACAAACTTTTATCCATCATTTTCATTCTACTAATGACGTCATGCGCAGTTAATCGTCCGCAAGGAAGTACTGAAGCTGAGGTACTATTTAAAGAAGCTGAAAGACTAGTTAAATCTGAACGCTATATTATGGCGCTTGAAAAACTTAATAAAATTAAATCTCAATATCCATATAGTTACTACGCAACATCTGCTGAACTTATGCAGGCCGATATTCTTTATAAGCAAGAAAACTTTGAAGAGGCCGCTGCTGCATACTTACTATTTAAGGACTTTCACCCAAAGCATCCTAAAATGGATTATGTTACTTTCAAAATCGCTGAAGCTTACTACAAGCAAAAGCCTTCGACATTTGATCGTGATCTAACACCTGCCAAGCAGGCCATCAAGTACTTCAATGAACTTAGAAGTCTATATCCTCAGTCTGAATATCTAAAAGATGCCAGAGAGAAAATTGATGAGTGCTATAAGATGATTAAAGATAAGGAGTTATATATTGCTAACTTCTACTTTAGAACAAAGGATTGGCAATCGGCTTCATTTCGTTATGAACAGCTTCTAGCTCAATTTAGTGATGATACTGTTAAAAAGTTAGCAAGTGATCGCCTTGTTCACATTGGTTTAAAAAGTGCTAGACCTGAATTATGTGAATTGGTTTTTAAAAACTATCGCTACTTATACAAAGATAAAGATCTTTCTAACTTAAAGAAAGACGTTAAAAAGTGTATGGAATAGGGGACTTTGACTATGATGAAATCTTTTGAACAAGAAAAATTATCAAAGAAGGCCAAAGTTGCTTTTGAAAATCGTGAGTATAATAAAGCGATCTCAATCTATAATGAGCTTTTAGAGATTGATGCTAAAGATGCTGATGCTCTTTTTAATATTGCTAATATCTTTCATTTAACAGGAGAGATCTCAAAAGCAATTAAGGCATTTAAAAAAGTATTAGAAGTAAGACCAGATCATACGGATGCAGCAGTTAGTCTATCAGTTCTTTATAATGATATTGGTCAATACGAAGAAGCGAGTAAGATTTTTCAAATCGCGTCTCAAAAAGTTAAAGTGAACTCAAAGAGCGCTGAACTTAATGATAATCACATCGATAGAAAATTTGCGATCAAGCACTATGAATTAGCTGATCTATACCTAACATATAATCGTTATGATGAAGCCTTATTTGAATATGGAAAAGTTTTAAAGCTTGATCCGTCTAATCTAGAAGCAAGAGTAAAGATGGCCAAGGTTTATGCAAAGAAAGGTTTTGTGAATAAGTCTTTTGAAGAACTATCTAATTTAAAAAATGAAAGGCCCGATTACCTCCCGGGAAGAATTGCTCTAGGTGTTCTACACTATGGTAAAGGTGATATCTTAAGTGCGACTAGCGAGTGGGAAAAAGTTATCTCTGTTGATCCACTTAATAGTGAAGCTCAGATGTATTTGAATTTTGCAAAGAATGCGACTGAAACAACTCTTTAAAAATATCTAAAATTTGAAAATAAAAAAGCACCATTACTGGTGCTTTTCTTTTATATGATTTCTTTTGGGAAATTGAATTAAGCTTCTGCTGAATGATCAACTGAAGTTTCTGTTGAAGATGATTGCTCAACAACAGTTGGCTCTGTAACAACACTTACATTCGTACGAACTGAATCATCAGAGTGGAAATTCATGATCGACTTTTTAAGTGCATTATACATTTCAAATTTTACTTCTAGCTTATTGTCTTGAAGAACAATTTGACGAGCTTTGTGTGAATCATTGTTAATAATGATTGGTGCCTTTAGGTTTGCAGACATTTGAGTTACATCCGTTGGAATAGTTAGGATTGTATAAACGCTTGCATTAGAAAGATTTTCTAGTTTCAGGCTATTAAGTTCAGCCGGTAGTAGGCTGATTGAATAATCTTCTTTAAAAATTTTTGGCTCAATGATTGGGAATGCTGTTGCACCGTCATCTGTTGATTGTAGCCATAGGATTAGAGTCTGATCACCTGGATCAACAACAAAGAAGTCCTTAAGGTTCTCAAAACCAAGAATACCTTCTTCGAACCTGATGATATCTTTATTGTTAACTTCTAATTCCCCAAATCGTGTTGTGCTTACTTTCACTGTCGTTCCTCCGAATTCAAGTTTAAGAACTTGATAACAGATTTTAACAGCCGTAGGGGCAAAAGAGCAAGCGGAATTTATTTCTTATTGCGCAATGCATCCGTTAAGTCAGATAGACTTTCTGGGCCAGCTTGGGAAGCTTCGTAATTTTGTTCCTGGATAGCTTTGTAGACTTCTTCGCGGTGAATTTTTGTTTCTTTTGGGGCCTTAATACCAAGACGAACTTGTTTGCCTTTAATTTGCACAACGACAATCTTAATATGATCGTCGATCGCTATACTTTCCCCTAGCTTCCTTGTTAAAACCAGCATTTCACATCCTCAATTTTGAACCGTCCTGATTCATCAGGTAATGGTTCATATATTATCCATAACTTTAAAAATCAAGTAAAAAATCAACTAAATAAAAAAAAAGTAGCAGCAGCGTGTTAGCGTAGAAAGTCCAATAGGTTCTTGTTTAAAAGGCCTTCAGAAGTTTTGTACGCAGTTTTCAAGATCTCTTGCTGACGCGTGATGTCTGAGAATAATTCAGTAACATCTGCATCGACGAGCTTGCTCTTTCTTTCCATATTGTCGATATTATTTGCATCAATCGTGTTCACATTTGTCATAACTGAACTTGCGACTGAACCTACACGTGTTCGTAATGTAACGAGACGTGTTACTGCTGTATCAAATTTTTCTAAAAGATTTTGAATTTGATCAGCGTCATTATTTTCTAAAGAGATTGCAAGTGAATCAAGAAGACCAAAAAGGTTAGCTGACTCTTTATACTTGCCGGCATCTTCCCCAATTTGAGTTGATGCGATCTCTCGATTGTTTTCTTCGGACATAATCTCGCGATTTTTACTTTTTTCTCGCGAATCCGCCATTTCAGGAAATTTTTCTAGGGGGTGGTTAACTTGTGAATCTGTTTCAGATTCGGCCATGAATACTTCTTTTCCGTGCAGGTTAACCTGAACAAAGAAGTCTTTTCCAACTTCAAGAGTTATATGGCCATTGTCACCCTGGTACTCACCATTTTCATTAAACGGAGTATCAAGCGTTTTAAAACCTGAGAAAATATAGCGTTGTCCAACACGTTTATTTGCAATTGAAAGGGCCAGATTCTTTAGTTGATGTACTTCGTTTGCAACGTTATTTCTAACATCTTCATTGTAGATATCTGAAGACTGCGCAATGGCAATCTCTTTGGCTTTACCCATAATATCCGTTAGGTTTTCAAGAGCTTTCTCTGTGATATTTAATTGAAGAAGTGCGAAGTCTGCATTTCTTTTAAATTGTGAATTATCTTTTGTTACACTAGAAATTTGTAGTGCTTCAATATTTGCTGCAGGATTATCTGAAGGTTTACGCATACTCTTAAGAGTCGTACCCTTCATTTGCAGATCTTCCATCTTAGACTTATGCTTGTTAAGCGTATGCCTAATTGAAAGAGTCGTTGAATTTTCTGACACTCTAGTCATTTTTCAATAATCCTATTTACTGCTTAATTGATAAGACAGTATCAAACATCTCGTTTGCAGTTTTCATTACTTTAGCAGCAGCTTCATATGCGTGCTGGTACTTAATCATATTTGCCGCTTCTTCATCGATCGAAACACCACTAATTCTTTCTCGAATTGAGTTTGCTTGTGCTAGAAGACCTTCTGATTGTTCAGCGTCTAGCTTGGCCTTACCTGTTTCAAGTCCAACATTACCTACTGTTTTAAGGTAGTCCTCTTCTAGAGTTGCTGTACCACCTGACATTAGCCTTTCATGCTGTAGCTTAGAGATTGCAATAGCAACACGGTTATCCCCGGGACTATTTGGAGATAGTGCAGTTGCAATATTCGAAATATCTGATTTGATTGCATCACTTAGGTCAATATTAAGTGCTGCTCCCTCTACTTGCATTGGGGTAGAGAAGAAGTTATTTCCTGTTGTTGGACCTTTATTATCCATTGCAACAGGATTACCATTAGCATCTGTTTGAATCTCACGGTTAACATATCCTCTTCTGTGGATAGCGTTTACGTAATTCATAAATTCAAATGCTGTTTGGTCTAATTTTTCTTTCAGTTGTTTAATGTCGTTATTTCTAACTTTAATTACAGCACCTAGTGAGCCACCTTGGAATTTTTCTGTAATTTGCTGACCTGAGCGGCTTGCCCAGAAAATCTCCATTGAACCATCTTGGCCATTCGTCGATTCATCTTTTCCAAATACATATGTTCCAAGCTTTTGTGCTTGAGCTGCTGTAACAAGTGTACCAACCCCAGGGGATTGAACGTTATAATTTCCACGCTCATCTTGATATGTGTGAATTTTTATAATTTTTGATAATTCTTTTACTGATAGATCTCGTTGATCTCGAAGATCTCCGGTTTCATCACCGGTTGCTTCAAGCTCGCGAATTTTTCTGTTTAAAGTCGCAATAGATTCGATATGCTGATTGGCATCTTTAACAGAGATCATAATCTTGTCATCAATGCTTTTTGAGATCTCGTCTAGAGTCTCTGCGATTCTTCTAAAGTCTTTTACAATTAATTGTGCTTTATCACGCACAACTGAACGTACTGTTTCGTTCTCTGGTTGATTTGCAAGATCACGAAACGAGTTAAAGAAATTATTGAGAATTTGATTGAGTCCTTCGTTGTCGATTTCATTAAAGATATCTTCAACACGACTCATTTGTTCTGCTCTATTATTGTAGTAGGATTCACTACTTTGACTGTCACGTAATTTTCTTTCTACAAATTTATCGTGAACACGATTGATACTTTTAATTCTTGTACCACTACCAGTTATTAAACCATCTTTGATAAGTGGCATATTTGATTGCTGGTGAACACGCTGACGAGAATACCCTTCTGTATTCGCATTGGAAATATTATGTGACGTCACCTCTAGTGATTTCTTAGAGGCGTTGAGTCCTGTATTCGCAATGTTTAACAGACGTGTAGACAAATAATCTCCAATTAAGGATTTCGCTCAAGCGATCGTTGCTGAGTGATACCTTTGGCGTTATATGTAGATACTGTCTTAGTACCCATTGCACTTTCTCTGATCTCACGAAGAGAGTTTAGCGCTTTGTTAATAAATAGTTGGTTCTTCTTATTCTGTGTTTGAATCTTTTCAATAATATCTACCAAAAGACTATTAAATCTAAATAAGTGTTTTCCTTCTTTTTCTGCTTCAAACTTAGAGAAAAAATCAACAAGGTCATTGATTGAATTAATCTTTAATTCTTTGTAATCCTTTTGGATATTTGCAAGAATTTGGTTTCTTGCTTTTTCATTTACTTCTATTTTTGAAATGATTTCTGACTTTTCAGAAACCTTTTCTTCTAGCTCATCAATTTTACTGTCAAGTAGGAGAGCGTACTCATCACAAGTTAAGTCAAATAACTTATAGTGAAGCTCACACTGTGACTTCCAGATATCTGTGATTTGAAAGTAATATGTTGCTAGTTGTGTTTTCATTATACTCCGAACTCTTCCCCAAGAATTTTATCTGCCATTTTGTCATAATCCATTTTGTATGTTCCACCTTGGATTTGTGCTTTAAGTGCAGCAATCTTTGCAGAGTTATCAACTTCTGGTGCAGCATCAACTGCTTTTTTGATATGTGCAAAATCTTTTACTGCTTCTGGTATTGAAACTCTGGCATCATTTCTTGTTTGACTATCAATATAAGCTTTCTGAGCAATCGTGTTTCTCTTAATTGGAGCTTGCTTCTGGATCTCTTGTGATCTATCGGCCGTAGTTTTAGCATTTGGAAAGAAACTTGATCTCGTATTTGTTACACTACTCATACTTTACTCCAATTTGTTTTGCCTGCTTCATTGCTATTGATTGAGAAGGTTGAGTTGGTCCTTCTTCAATTCGAATTTGGTTCTGTGCATATTTATTTTTATTGTCCAAATAGTTTTGATAATTTTGTTCATTCCTCATATGCTTTGGATAAATCTCATTCAAAATCATCTTCTGTATTTGGCTATCTTCTTTGACAAGTGCTTTAGCACGCTCACTTGTCATAAGACCGTTATAGAAATTACCAGCTGTACTTTGCACGCCACTGTTTAGCGACTTAGTCATTTCTTTAACCATTAACTCGTTAAATTGTGCTTCTAGCCCTTGGGCTGCACCTTTGATCTCTTCAGGAATATATTTGTCAGAATTTGCAGGACGAACAGAATTTTGTGCATTTCTGTTTTGAATTTGTGGTCTATGAATTTTGATTTCATTCATAATACTCATCCTGAGTTTCTGGCCGTTCAATCCTTGAAAAGCCCATTATCATTAATATTTTAACATTTTTTTTAGTTTTTTTATACCTAGCTCTAAAAAATGGTAAAAAATGCTATTTGACATTGAAAGTTAAATTAGCTCAATTTCTCCAACTAAAGCACCGTTTCTCTTAAGTGCTTGAAAAATCGAAATTAAATCTTCCGGTGTCGCACCTAGTGCATTAAGGCTTTTAACCAGATCATTTAGTGTAGTTGTCTTGTCAACTAAGCGAACATTTCCTTCACCACCATCTTTCTTCTTGTCATTCACTTGGATATTAAGTCCACCATGTGAGATCGCTACCGCTTTAACTGTAATGTCTCCACCAGCAACAATAGTACCCGTTCGTTCATTGATGATAATTTTAGCAATGCGATCTGTGTGAACTTTGAAATTTTCGATGATCGCTAAAAGTTGGACGATTTTTCTTTGGTACTGTATTGGTACAATAATATCAACAGTGTTTGAGTCTTTTGCTATGGCATACTTTCCACCTAGCTCTTGATTGATTGTTTTCTCAATTCTGGCAGCTGTTGTGAAGTCAGGACTCTTAAGTGCTAGTCTCAATGATTTTTTCTTATCAAAGTCTAATTGTAATTCTCTTTCAACAATTGCTCCCTGTGGGATAAGTCCTGTTGTCGCAAATTTCTTACCATTTTCTAGGCCACCAATTGAAATTGAACCATTTGCTACGGCATATACATTTCCGTCACCACCTTTAAGTGGAGTGATAAGAAGAGTACCTCCAGCAAGTGATGAAGCATCACCAATCGATGAAACTTTTACATCCATTTTTTGCCCAACTCGGCTAAAAGATGGAAGTTCTGCTGTCACAATTACGGCCGCAACGTTCTTTGAACTAATTTCATTTTGTGGATTAAGTCCAAGCTTTTGAAACATACGTTTAAGTGAAGTATTTGTTACTTCTCCACCACCATCACCAGTTCCATTTAGTCCAACAACTAAACCATAACCAACGATAGGGTTTTTACGAACGCCCTTAACATCAACTAGGTCTTTCAAACGACTCATCTTTGCCTCAATATGAGTTCCAAAAGATAAAAGGATAAGACCGAAAATTAACTTTTTAAACATTAATTACCTCAATACCGTTACAGAGCTTTCTAAAAATTTTGTCGAATCAATTGTATCGTCTTCATTAATATCTTTGCGTGAGATTAATGCTTGTAATTCAACTAGGTGTTTACGATTTTTAAAGAGAACATTTTTTTGTCCTCGGACAAGTAGGTGATCACGACTGATCTCTTCAACAATAACACCCGATATTTTGTCATGAACTTTATTTGATGCACTTGTGTCTTCACCCTCTTCAGCTCCGGCTCCTGCAGGTGTTTGTGCCTGACCTGGTGTAGTCGCTGCTGTTGTACTTTCAGGATTTTGCCCGGCAAGTGTTGGCATCGGTGGGAAGGCCCTTTTGAGCTCCATTGTAATATCATTCTTAAGTCGAGTCTGAACGTTTACTAGAATAATATCGCCGTTTCTCTTCCATTTATTTTTTGTAAATAGGTAGTTCTCATTCCCATTACCGGCCCAAAGGCTGCCTGTGTTTCCATGATCATGGAAATTATTTGCAGTTACTCTTTTTGGTTGTTGTTGCTGTTGTTGACGTTGAGATAATTGATTATTGTTATATCTTCTTTGCACCTGTGGTGCCATGTTTGGAGTATTTGCCGAAGTCTGTCTTCTATCCCCATAAGAGTTACGATATTGATCGAATGTATTATCAACGTTTGCTCTTTTTTGTTCGAGCTCTCTTTGGTTAACACCATCCAGTTCATTATACATTTTGTTAATGTAGTTAGCACAAGATGTCGTTAGTAGTGCTAGTGTTAAAAATAAAATTTTTCTCATAAATCTACCTTCACTTCATTGAGTCCAATTACTTTCGCTGTGAATACCTTGTTAGTTTTTACATTCTTCACTTTTATGAAATCTTGTAACTTGCCTGTCGACATTGGTAGCGCTTGGCCAGTTAGTTTAATTCCATTGCTATTAAGGATTACTTTTACCGGAACACCAAATGTCACTAGATTAATAGGGGAGATGTCTCTTTTATTAATCGTCTCACCTGGCGAGATAACTTTATTTGATTTGTAGAAAGCAATTTCATCTAGATTCTTAAAAACGGCCTTCTCATCTGTTGTATAAATTGTCTTTTCTTCGACATTATTTGTGTTGATCGACTTAAAGCTAAGGCCAATTTCATTCTTGGCAACAACCGCCTTAACTGGCTTTTGAACAACGATATCAAACCACTTCGTCATACCATCTAATGAAATCTTTAGTTTGTTGTGACCAAGCTTATTACAGTCATTACACATCAGCTCGAGTGTTGTTAAATTATCAGTTGTTATTGATTTAATTGGTGTTCTCGATTTGAATGAAATTTTCCAATCATCTTGAATTGTAAATTGTGTTTTGATTGTCTCATCTAAATTGATGATTACTGCATCTTTAGTTAGAAAATTAATATCATTCTCTTTTAAGTCTCGGCTGTGATTTAAATAGAAATTACCACGTGCTGAAATAAGAATTTCATTAAGAATTTCAAGTTGAGAACGATTACAATTTTCAGACTTGTAAGTAACTTCAGAATTCTCGATACGATAGTTTTTTTGCGCCATCGATACTTCACAATTACTTGCAAAAGAAAGGCCTGTAATAAATGTTAAAAGAATTAGTTTAAACACTCTCTCTCTTCTTCCTATTATCTTGTAATATTGTTAACAGTTTGTAGCATTTGATCCGCTACTCCCATTACCTTAGAGTTCATCTCATAGGCCCTTTGCGCCTTAATAAGATCCGTCATTTCATTCATAAGACTTACATTGGCCATTTCAAGAGCTCCTTGTTGCATCGAACCTGTATTATTCGTTCCCGCAATACCTTGAATTGGTTGGCCACTCGCAGTTGTTTGACGATAGAAGTTACCTCCATCGTTATGAAGACCTGGGTTATTAACAAATGTGAATACTGGGATTTGTCCAACGACTTGCGGCTCTACTTGTCCATTAAAGTAGGCTTCAACTGTTCCATCATTACCAATGCTAACCGTTGCAACACCTGGTGGGAATGTTATCCCTGGATAGATTTGGTAGCCTTGCTTTGAAACAAGTTGACCTTGAGCATTTACATTAAATGCACCATCTCTTGTATAAACGATTTGTCCATTTGGTTTAATGATTCCAAAGAAACCGTCACCATTAATCATTAGATCAAATGGGTTATTTGTTACTTTAGGTGCACCTGCTGAAAAGACTTTTCTTACACCACTGATTTTCGACCCTGAACCAACTTGTACACCAACAGTGTAATTTGAGTTTGCATCTGAGCGTGAGCCAGCTTCAGTGATTGTTTCATACATAAGATCTTCTGATTCAGCTCTTTGCTTTTTATATCCGATGGTATTTAAGTTAGCGACGTTATTTGAGATCGTGTTAACGTGCATCTCTTGTGTCGCCATCCCTGTTGCTGCAATATTTAGAGCCTTCATCATTCCAAATGAATAGCGGGCCATGAGTAGGAATGTAATAAATAGAATAATATTTTTCATACTACCTCAAAATTTGATCATTTCATTAACTGACTTAGAGCTAATTTGATCATAAGTTTTAATTGCTTTTTGTATTGATTCAAAATGACGGTGAGCTTTGATTAACTCTGACATTTCTGAAACGGCGTTAACATTAGATTGCTCGATGAAACCTTGGTGAACGGAAGTATTAATCTGTTCTTTAAGGTTGCCTTCATTATTATTGATATACAGTGAGTTGCCCTCTTTTCTTAAGGCGTGCATATCGTTAAATTCAGTAATATTTAGAGCTCCAACTTGGTTGTTATTTGCATAGACTGCACCATCAAGAGCGAAGGTGATATTTCTCGTACCTGGTGGAACTGAAATTGGTTGGTTATCTTCTCTATTAAGAACTGGATATCCCTGTTGTGTTGTAATTACACCATCTTGACGCAGAGAAAGCGTTCCACGTCTTGTGTAGCGCACACCCTTTGGTGTTTCTACTGCCAAGAATCCATTTCCGCGCAGACCAATATCAAGTGGGTTACTCGTTGGAGAGAGTGTTCCTTGAGTAAAATTTGTGAATGATCCATCGACCTTTACCATCGCGTGTTCAGCTCCATAGCTACGATAGAAGTCTTCTGGTGCCCATTCTTTATTTGGTAAATCAATATCTTCAACACCTTTATCTAGTGCTGTTAAATACTCTTTAAATGCGAGTTGATCTTTCTTAAATCCAGGCGTGTTGGCATTTGCAACATTATTGGCAATTGTATCAACTTTCTGTTGTTGTGCGATTGCACCGGATAGCGGTACCCATAATTCTTTCATCTGCCCTCCTGGCAAATTCTTCTTTAACTATACCAACCAGGGTGCCAAATTACCTACATAGGTAAAAATGACCCACGATGTAAGTAGTGATTATCACACCTTTTTATTTAAAGAACATGCAAAGTATGGGAATATTAGTTCATATAGGATTTAATAACGTTAAGAAAATGACACGGTGAGATATGGCCAAGAAAATTGATATTGAACAGAACTTAAAAAGATTAGAAGAACTAGTTCATGGACTTGAATCAGGTGAACTTACTCTTGATGACAGTCTAAAAAACTTCGAAGAAGGTGTGAAGCTATATACTGATAGCAAGGGCTACCTTGAAAAAGTGGAAAAGAAAGTTTTAGAACTTACAGATAAATTAGAAGAAAAAGAAATTGAATAAGTTAAACTTCATTCTTATATTTTTAGTTTTCGTTTTTTTGAGCAACACTTGTCAGACTCAACCAGAAGAAGAGCAAAGAGTGGTGACAATCTCAGTTGATGCTGAAGAGACAAATGTCATACCTTCAGTCGATGAAAAATCGTCATATACTGAGTATGGACCTGGACAAGTTAATGGTGGTACACATCAAAGCTTAAAAAGTGAACGTATTAATACAGTGGGTATTATTATTGGTGCCAGTGAAAATTTTAATACTGATGTAATGGATTATGTTTCATGTCTTATGAAGAATGATGTGAAAATTAATTTTGTTGCGGGTATTGGAAGTTCTTCTGCGATTGCGGCCATGCTTTCACAAACAAAAAAGCCTGAACTTGTTAAGTGGAAATTTTTTAGATTAAAAGAACGAAATGATGCGAATGAAGTAATTGAAAATCTAAAGATCAACGCTAGAGCAATCAAGAAATCTAGCATTGCCTATTATCTTACAAATGTTGCAGCAAATGGAAATATTACCTTCAATACGAAAGGTAATATTATTGATGGTGTAAAAAATAATATTGAAAATAATAAGAAAGTGCTCGCCGCTCAAATTGAAATTACTTCAGAAGACATCTCTCGTCTAATTGCCCAGAGAGTGTTCGTCTTTACATATGATAAAAACTTATCGGTTTCTAAAAGTCAGATAAATGGTAAAATGATTCAAATCAATATGCCTAAGCAGAATTATAGCTTAATGAAGAAGTGTGAAATTATAAAAGAGAATTTATGAAACATTTAAAAAGATTATTAGTATTAACGTCCTTCTTGGTTTTATTTGGAGGATTATTTGTCTTCTCGATACTAGTATATTTTTCTTTTACATTACCTAAAATTAGTAGTCTTGCAGATTACAACCCACCAATTAAATCAAAGATCTTATCTAAGGATGGGGTCGTTCTCTATAATATTGGTAAAGAAAATAGAGAGGTCGTGGAATTTAATGAAATCCCTCCACGTATTGTTGACGCGTTCTTATCAGCAGAGGATTCAAATTTTTATAACCACGATGGTGTTGATTATTTTGGAGTTATGAGAGCTCTTATTGCAAACCTTAAGGCAGGACGTGTTGTACAAGGTGGTTCAACAATTACTCAACAGGTTGCAAAATCTTTACTACTTTCATCGGAGCGTTCAATCACTAGAAAGATTAAAGATTTCCTTCTCGCTCAAAAAATTGAAAAAAGATTTAATAAAGAAGAAATTCTCTTTCTCTATTTAAATCAAGTATATCTTGGTGGTGGATACTACGGTGTTAAGTCGGCATTTCGAGGCTATTTTAATAAAGAATTAAATGAAGCGACTGTGGCAGAGTCTGCACTTATTGCTGGACTTCTTGTTGCTCCAGGAAAGTATTCTCCTTACCGTAATCCACAACATGCTAAAACGAGACAAGCCTATGTTCTTGGCCGTATGTTCGCGAACAAAAAAATAACTAAAGAAGAGTATCAAGAAGCACTTCAAGAAAAAATAAAGTATCAGCTTAGAAGAAATAGTCCTTTCCTTGCGGGCTACTTTACGGACTGGGTTAGAAGACAGGCAATTGATATTGTCGGTGAGGAAAAGTTTCTTACTGAGGGATTTACTGTTCAAACAACTCTAAATTATGACCTTCAAAAAACGGCCGAAGAAAATATTAAAATAGGTGCTGACGAAATTGATAAGCGTCAAGGGTTCCAAGGGCCAATAGGTCACATTGAATTAGAAGAGCTAGACAAATATATCGAAGAGTTTCGAGTTGAGTTATATAAAGATAAGTCAAATTACTTCACTCTTACTGAAAATAATGAAAGAGAGTATGAGCTTCAACTAAAAGAAGATGAGCTTGCTGTATTGAAAGACTTTACTCAAGAGCAACTATCGAAGCTTTATTCTTCGAGGTTTTATCCTGGATATAGTTCTGAAGATCAATTACTTGGTCAGTTAGAAAAAGATAAATTATATAAGGCCGTTGTTCTGCGCTTAGATAGACGCATGAGAAATATCATTATTTCTGTTGGTGGTATTACAGGTGTGATTCCTTATAAGTCTTATCGCTGGGCCCATGAGAGAAAATATACAGATGCGAGAAAGTATTTCGCATACGTGAAAAACCCAAATGATATCTTAAAGAAGGGTGATATTATTCATGTGAAAATTAAGGACTTCAGTTCAAAATTTTCTGAACATGTATATTCTCAATATGCCAATACTTATAAGAAGCTTAAAGACTATAAGACATTAGAAGAACAAATGTATCTTGAATGTTCACTTGAACAAGAGCCAAAAGTTCAAGCAGCACTTTTAAGTCTTAATCCATTTACTGGGGAAGTTATCTCAATGGTTGGTGGTGTTGATTTTGAAAAGAGTGAGTTTAACCGTGCTCTTCAATCAAAACGTCAGCCTGGCTCGGCCTTTAAACCACTCTTATTTGCGGCAGCACTGGAAAATGGTTATCAACCCAATACTATCATTTTAGATACTCCTGAGGCCCTCGGTGGTGCTAATCAAGCGCTAAATTGGAAGCCTCGTAACTATGATGGAAAGTTTAAGGGGCCAATGACATTTAGAGAGTCTCTTGAGTTTAGTAGAAATATTCCAACAATTAAGATAGCTCTTGATTTAGGAATGAATAAAATTTTCAACTACCTCGATCGTATTAATTTTCATGCCGATATGCCAAATGATATGTCGATCTCTCTAGGCTCTTTTGGTGTTACGCTTCTCGAAATGATTCGTGCGTATTCAATTTTTCCAAACGGTGGGAAGAAGGTTCTTCCTAAATCAATCATCTCAATTACAGATCGTAATGGAAAAGAGTATTTCTTTCAGGATGACTTTGCGACACAGTCCAAACTTGAGTTAGAAAAGCTTGCTAAAGAATCTAAAAACTTAAATCAAACTGATAATGTTCGTGAAAAGGAAAGTGATTCTCATAATGAGTTTGAAAAAGAAGCAGTTAATCCATACTTATTAAATTTAGACGAAGAACAAGTTTATGATCCAAGACTGGCCTATATTATGACAAATCTTCTTAAGGGTGTTGTTCATAATGGGACGGGAAGACGTGCTCTTAGTGTAAGTCAATTCTTAGGTGGTAAGACAGGTACAACGAGTAGTTATGTTGATGCTTGGTTCTTAGGCTTTTCACAAAATATTGTTACTGGTGTTTGGACAGGGATGGATGACAACCAGACAATGGGTTGGCCTGAAACAGGAACTAAGGCCTCGATGCCTATTTGGAAATCATATATGCAACGTTCAATTCAGATCTATGGGGAAAGAGATTTCCAGATGCCAGCTGGTATTGTTAACGTTTCAATTAATAAGAAAACTGGCGAGCTAGCAAATGGCTCAGGATCAAAGTTTTTGGAAAGTTTTGTTGAAGGAACTGAACCTGGATCTAATTCTAAGAATAACTTCTTTAAGAAAGAGGAAAATAGTCAAGAAACAGGTGCAATTCTTGAAGATGATGATTTCTTTAACAATTAATCAAAATATGTAGTAAATTTTTCGATATTTTCTCCGAGAAGGCTAAAGAATAGTTAGTTTCTCGGAGACACTTTGGAATTAGTTCACAAAAACCATAAGACTTATATCTACTTAGCAATAGCATTATCGCTAGTAGTACATATTTCTTTGATGCCTTCAAAACTAACATCTTTTTCATTATCTCTGACAAAGTCTCAAGAGGAAGAAAAGCCTGAGCGAATTCGTCTGAGACTCAATAGAGAAAAGCCACGCCAAATTGTTACAGCTGCTAAGACAAATCAAGAAGTAGCAGATGATGCCAAATACTTGAGTGAAACTAATAATAAGGTTGATCGTGAAACGAAGGCCAAAGAAGTTGCCGCTTTCAATATAGGTGGTGTTGGTAATTCTAAAATCGATCAAAAAAAACAAGGCTCAAAAACTAAGAAGAAAGAGCAGCGTAAAGTAACAAAGTCTAAGACTGGACGAATTAGCTTTGAGGACTTTGCTGTAGCACAAAATTCTCCACTCGAAAAAGATCAAAACCTAGTTAAGGGGACAAAAACTGGTAGCAAGAATCATAGAGGTATTGCCAGTTCAAATGATCATCTTGAAGATGTGAAATTAGGTGACTTCACTAAACTTAATACCGTTGAATATAAGTATTATGGTTTCTACTTTAGAATTAAGCAGCAATTAGAGCAGCATTGGGGATCAACTCTACGACAAAAAATGGAGTCCCTATATCGTCAGAATCGTCGTGGACCTGCGGGAGAAAAGTTTCTAACAAATGTACGCGTTGTGCTTGATAATGATGGGAAAATCATTAATGTAATCGTTAATGGTACTTCTGGAGTAAAAGAGTTAGATGACGCTGCAGTTGAGGCCTTTAATAAAGCTGGCCCATTTCCTAACCCACCATCTGGCCTAGTTAAGAATGGTCATGCAAATATCGATTGGGGCTTTGCTGTTACAAAGAACTAAGGCTTAGTGCTTTGTATTTCCTTTAAGCATCTTTTTAATATTGTTAATACCTTCCATCAGAACGTAGTCAGTCCAAACCTGATCTAATTCTTTTATCGTTTCAACGATTTTAATAGCGGCTTGATCGTAAGAGATACGATCAGTTTCTGCTAATTGTTGAATGGCATTTGAAATAGCTGCAATAGCAGACGAGTTACATGCTTGGTTTAATCTATCCTCATAAGTAGTATCGATCTTCTTCTCTTTACCCTTGATGATTGCCGTATTGATTAGCTGAATAGATTCTTGATTATGCATTTAATACCTGTCTCTATTTATTGATGAACATTGGAGAATGCGAGTATGAAGCCTTAGTAGGACTTCGTAAAGGAAAAAGTTGGTCAATTGAAAATATTTTTAGGTGAGAAATTTGTAAGTTACTGAAATAAAAAAATGCCCTCATTTCGAGGGCATATGTAAGAAATTAAAACAGATTTTATTTTGTTTATTCTTGACAAAGGCTTTCGTATTCTTCGTTTGAAAGAAGATCTGAAAGTTCATCTTGATTAGACATTTTCACCTTAATCATCCAAGACTCATACGGCTCAGAGTTAAGATTGTCTGGTGAATCTGGAAGTTCTTCATTGATTTCTGTAATTGTTCCAGAAACTGGAATATAAAGATCACTTGCTGACTTAATCGATTCTACAACTCCAAAAGTGTCATCTTTAGAGAATTCTTGACCTACTTCAGGTAGCTCAACAAATACGATATCTCCTAGAGAGTTTTGTGCGAAATCTGTAATACCTACTGTTAAGATATCACCTTCAATCTTTGCCCACTCATGTTCTTTTGTATATTTAAGATCAGTTGGAATATTAGTCATTATTTGTGCCCTCCGGTAACAAATGGTTTTGTATGATAGTTTGAATCTATTACATTCTTTCGAATTTGTATTCTAAATTTCTTATTTTCAGGAAATAAATCACGCTTTACTAGACCAAGGCAAATCCCTTGAGAGTTAGTCACAGACATCGTTCCACTAGTTACAACTCCAATGACTTGATCTTGGTCATTTAAGATCTCGTAGCCTTCTCTTGGAATACCTTTGTCGATAGAAAGTTTAACAAGTCGATGAGTTGGCGTCGTTTCTTGTAGTGCGTTCTTACCGATGAAATTTTCTTTGTTTAGCTTTACTGTCCACTTAAGGGCCGAATCCAGAGGAGTTAACTCATCATTTAACTCGTGACCGTATAGTGGATAGCAAACTTCCAGTCTTAGAACATCACGTGAAGCAAGTCCACAAGGAGTAACTCCTGCTCCAAGAAGTTCTGACCAAAGTTTTTGAATTGTTTCATGTGAACCAAAAACTTCAAATCCATCTTCACCTGTATAGCCAGTTCTTGCCATGATAACCGGAGCATCATTCCAAGCACTTTCGTATGCTGAGTAATAAGCAGCGCTTGTTACTGAGTCAAAGCCTAGTTTAGACAGAACTTCTTCCGTTTTAGGACCTTGAATAGCAAGTAAAGAATAGTCTTCTGACTGGTTTGTTAGTTCAATATTAAAACCTTCAGTTTTTGATGAAATCCAATCCCAATCTTTATTGATATTTGCAGCATTTACACAAATTAAAACTTTTTGAGCTTCTAATTTGTAAGCAATCAGATCATCAATAACTGTTCCGTTTTCACGACAAAGTGGTGAGTAAACAGCTTTGCCAGTTTCAGCATTTGTAAAATCATTAGTAATAATATAGTCAACGAATGCTACTGCATCTGGCCCCGTTACAAAGAATTCACCCATGTGAGAAACATCGAAAACACCGATGTTACTTCTTACGGCTTCAACTTCAGCTTTTACGCCAGCATATTGAATCGGCATTTCATAACCTGCAAAGTCTGCCATTTTTGCCTTAAGGTCGCGATGCGCCTGTGTAAGTGATGTTTGTTTCATAAATTTCCTTAGGTTTTATTTCTTAGCGGCGCTAATTAAATTCTGAGAGACACTGAAAATAGTCATTGGACCAATTCCTTTAGGAACTGGAGTAATGGCCGCTAATTGATCTTTAATATTTTCAAAATCACAATCACCGCAAAGCTTTCCTTCGCTGCTTCGATTGATACCAACATCAAAGACAACTTGTGATTGATCATTTCTAAAGTACTCTTTAGTAAAGAGTTTAGGTGAGCCAATGGCCGTGATAATAATATCTGCAGACTTAGTTAGCTCTTTTAAATTTTGTGTTTTCGAATGCGCAAGTGTAACTGTTGCATTCAAGTTTGTTAGTAATAATGAAAGTGGTTTACCAACAATAAGACTTCTACCAACGATAACAACATTCTTTCCTGAAAAATCTACTCCGTAGTACTTGGCCATTGTCACAATGCCTTTTGGTGTACAAGGAATCATTGATGTTTCGCCAAGTTGGCCTCGGTAAAGTTTAGCAACATTTTCGTAGTGAAAACCATCGACATCTTTGTGAGGAACAACAAGGTCTGTTGTATCAATTTGTGAAAGTGATTTTGGAAGTGGTAGTTGAATAAGAATTCCATGGACAAGAGGATCTTCGTTAAATTGATTAACAATTTTAAGGAACTCTTCCTCACTAATTGTTTTCTCTAAATTAACAATTTCACAACTAGCACCAATTTTTTCTGCAAATTTCTTCTTACTATTTGTATAAATAACACTTGCTGGATTATCACCAACAAGAATTACTTTCAAACAAGGAACCACACCTTGTTCTTTCAGGGTGATACACTCTTGTTTAAGGAGTTCAACTTGCCTTTCTATGACTGGTTGCGCATATAGTAATTTTGTCTCATTTTGCATTAACACATATTATCTTTATAGCTTGGTATTGGCAATTTCAGAATTAAGTCGTATTCAAGTGATATGTTTTTTTGGTTAGGATTAGCACTACAATTAATCGGTTTCGCATCAGTTGGGCTTTGTCTTTTTGTTGGTTTACAAAAAGGTGACTATGAAATGCTTGAGCTCTATCAATTTATTGGTGGATCAGCAGTTTTTTATATTGGCCACATGATAAAAGGCGTAGATCGCTCGTAAATTCGAATTTTTCGTTTATACTAAATCTATGTATATTCTAGGAATTGACCCCGGATCTCGTACTACTGGTTGGGCCGTTATCGAAGTGGAAGGTCGTAAATTTAAGTATGTCGACTCAGGTGTTCTGAAATTTGATAAGATACCAGAGTTTCTCGATCGTTTAGCTACGATTTCTTCTTCAATTAAAGATATTGTCTCAATGTATAGGCCAGATGAAATATCTGTCGAGGCACTCATCTATGTAAAGAGTATTCCAGCACTATCTAAGCTTGCTCAAGCAAGAGGTGCTCTTATCGCAGGTCTATCTGAAAAGTATCAGGGGAAGATCACAGAGTATTCACCAAACTTAATAAAATCTAGTGTTACAGGACATGGACTTGCTTCAAAAGAAAGTGTTGATCGCGCTCTGAGTATGATCTTTGGTAAGCTAGATTTTAAATCACATGACGAGTCGGATGCCCTTGCTATAGCGCTTTGTCACGCGTTGAATCGTGGACAAAGAGCAAAAATAAAGGGAAAATCGTCTCATACTCGTACAAAAGCACGTACATTAAAAGAAGTATTTTCTAAGTAGGTTTTATGATCGGTCTATTACAAGGCGAAGTTGTTTTCAGTGATGGAAACGAGTTAATTCTATTTACTCCTTCAGGAGTAGGACACCAAATTTATTTTCAACATGTTTTACCTGAGGGCTCAGTTGCGGCGATTTTCATTTCACATATTGTGAAAGAGGCAAGTGAAGAGCTTTTTGGTTTTCGCTCACTTCGTGAGAAGAAAACATTTGAACTATTACTAAGTGTTAAGGGTGTTGGTCCTAAAGGGGCATTTGCTCTTGTAACAAGTATTGGTGTCGATAATATTATCGATGCTATTACTTTCGACAATAAGAAAACACTACAGAAGGCACCTGGTGTTGGTGCCAAGGCCGCTTCTCAGATCATTCTTGATTTAAGTGGAAAAGCACAAAAAATAAAAATGTATTCGAAAGCTTCTGCTACAGCAACTCAGTCTAGTGAGACTTCGGTACAAGCACCACTTAATCTTGAGTTATTCGAAGAAACTATAACAGAGGTGGTAAGTCATGACTCTGCTCTTATGAATGATGCAATCATGGCATGTAAGGAGCTTGGCTTTACAGAAGATAAAGTTATGCCACTTGCTAAGAGAATTTTAGATGAAAATCAAATAACAAGAGCTGAACAACTTGTTCACCTCGTTTTAAAAGAGGTGTAAATGTCTGAAGGTCGCTTTTTTGATCCTACTCTTGATGAAGAAGAAACAAGAAAAGAAGTTATTCTAAGGCCAAAGGATTTTTCTGAATATATTGGCCAGAAAAAAATCGTCCAAAATATTGATGTCATGGTGACATCAGCAGTAAAGCGTAAGCAGTCAATGGACCATGCTCTTTTATCTGGGCCTCCAGGGCTTGGAAAGACATCTCTTGCCATGATTATAGCGAATGCACTGGGAAGTCAGCTACACGTCATTTCTGGACCGGCCATTGAGAAAAAGGGAGACCTTGCTGCTATTTTAACAAACCTAGAGCCTCGTGATGTTCTCTTTATTGATGAAATTCACCGTATGCATATTTCTGTTGAAGAGATTCTCTACTCGGCGATGGAAGATTACCGCTTAGATATTGTCATTGGTGATGGCGCTGCCGCAAGAACAATGCAAATTGAAATTGCGCCCTTTACTCTAATTGGTGCTACAACACGCTCAGGACTTTTATCAAATCCATTACGTGATCGTTTTATGGCCCATTTCCATTTCGACTTTTATAAGGCCGACGAGCTTGCAGTAATTATTTCAAATAATGCAAAGAAACTTGGAATTCAAATCGATGCAGATGCGGAATTGTTAATGGCAAGATGTTCTCGTGGGACACCAAGAATTGCCAATCGTGTCCTTCGCCGTGTTCGCGACTTCGCCATTGTTCGTGATTCTTCTCACGTAAATATAAATGATGTGAAAAAATCACTAGAAATGATGGAAATTGATGAACATGGTCTTGATCGCATGGATAGACGCATTCTTTCTGTTATTCAAGAGTATTATGGTGGGGGACCTGTTGGTATTGAAGCGCTTTGTGCAACTCTTGCTGAAGATCGCTCCACGATTGAAGATGTTTATGAGCCATTTCTTTTAAAAGAAGGTTTTTTAATACGTACGCCAAGAGGTCGCGAGATCTCACAAATTGCAAAAGAGTTGATTGATGAAAAATAAGTTTTTACTTCTGTGTTTATGTCTAATTACGTTTAACATTCAGGCCACTTACGATTTATCAGCAACTGCTGGTTATCGTTCTTATATTCTTGGAGCAGCTGCTCGAGTAGACGCCGGGATAAGCCAAGAAATGTGGCGCTACAATGACCAGATTTATGGATTTATTCGTGAATCGGCTTATTTCAACACAAGTGGAACAATCAATTCAGTCGGTGGACGAATCGATTTTTTCCCAATTTCAATTCTAGGGTTCACTGCAGGAACAGAGCAAGTTTGGCGCTCGTCAAAAGAGCTTTCAACTTTTGATTGTGAAACGCAAATTTGTGATGCAGATGGGACACGCTCATATCTAAGAGTTGAAAATGTCCTGGCCTATAAGAAATTAGTTACGATCAATGACTTTCAAAGAGAGTTTTTCAAGTACAGCGGCTATTCAGGAATTGTCGTTAATGCTCTTCACTCAATGGAAATTTACACAGACGATATTGTTAATGTCATGAGAAATATTATCGCTTATCAATATAGTGATACTTATACATTTGGTGTTTTACATTTTCGTTCGTGGGCAGAAAAAAGTAAGCAAGACACAGCTTTTGTTGGATTCCTAAATCAATTTAAAAGAGATAAGTGGACATACGATACTATTTTAGGAGTTAATCACGATCGTGATGATCATGACCACTTCAGCGTACTTCTACAAGTTAAATACGACTATAAAAAAGGTCTAAGGTTATTTTAATGAAAAATTTATTATTAATTACACTAGCAATGCTATTGTCATCATGCTCTCTTCTATATGGGAAACTTGGTGGTGACTTTGATTACGAACCAAACGAATACGATAAATTACCAAAGCACGTGAAAGACTTTGTTGAAAAGTCTTATGATGGAATTGATCTTAAAAAATTGAGAGATACTCACCTACATATTGTAGGGCTTGGAAATAGCGGAAGTGGTATTTGGGTAAACCCTGAAATGCAAGATTGGTATAATCATTTATCAAAGTATAATCGCTTCAATGTTTATATTACAGCTTCAGGTGTTGATGATGAATCTCAGGCCGATGAGCAATATGTTTCTCGTCTTGTTGATTTAATGACTTACCAGCCACACTTTATTCCTGCTTATGCACTAGCTTTTGATTACCACTATAAATTAGATGGAAGCAAAGATTTAAAGCATTCAGAGTTTCACGTTCCAAATGAATACGTGTGGAAGTTGTCACAAAAACATCCAGTAAACTTTAAGATGGTTGCCTCTGTTCACCCTTATCGTAAAGATGCAATTCAAGAACTAGAGAAGTGGGCAGCACGTGGTGTGAAATTTGTTAAGTGGCTTCCAAATGCAATGGGGATTGATCCTGCAAATGAAAAGGTTATTCCTTTTTACAAAACTCTTAAAAAATATAATATGACACTCATTACTCACGCAGGTGAGGAGAAGGCCGTTGAAGGGGATAAGTTTCAAGAGTTAGGAAACCCACTTCGACTTCGTCATGCACTTGATCTCGGTGTTGATGTTATCATCTCTCACGCGGCATCTCGTGGTAAGTGTGAAGACTTAGATAACGGTGGAGTACAGGCAGAGTGTTCTGATCTTTTCTGGAGACTATTCAAGGAAAAGAAATATGAGAAGAATCTCTTCACAGATCTTTCGGCCCTCATTATTTATGAAAGACTAAGTGAGCCTCTAATTGAGATGATTGAAAATAAACAATTTCACCATCGTGTAATGTATGGATCAGACTATCCACTACCTGCAATCAATTGGATCTATCGCACGACTGATCTAGTGGAGAAGGGATTTATTACAGAAGAAGAAAGAGAGATCTTAAATGAGATCTACTCAATCAACCCACTTCTGTTTCACTTCGTAGCACTTAGAACAGTAAAGCATCCAAAGACTGGTGAGAAGCTCACTAACGAAGCCTTTGAGATGCCAACTCGTCTTTTGAAAAAATAAAAACTACTTTTTAATAACTGCCATCGTCAGGCGAGAGATACAAACTAATTTGTCTTTCTCGTCTGTGATGCGGATATCCCAAATATGGGTCGATTTCCCAAGGTGAACGGCCGTTGCCTTTGCTGTTACAATGCCAGATTGCACTGGGCGAACGTGATTAGCATTAATCTCTAAACCTGCTGCATAGTATTTTGAAGAATCCAAAATAATATTAGAAGCTATAGAGCCTACAGATTCTGCTAGGACACAACTTGCTCCACCGTGAAGGACGCCGTATGGCTGCCTCGTTCTCTCATCGACAGGCATCGTGGCCACTAAGTAATCACTTCCAGCTTCAGTAATTGTAATTGCCAGGTGTTCAACACAGCATCCAGCATTGAATCTATTCACTTCTTTTAAATCAAGATTATTAAATAAATTTTCCATCAGTAAACCTTCTTTAACCCATTCATGTAATTAAATTAACGTTGTTTTAACATCTGCATTTATTTTACGGTTATTGTTAAAAGAGTGGAAGGGTTGGTTAATTTTTGTTACAAAAGCCTCTAGGACAGGAAATTCAGTAATATTTTGCTCATCTATGACGATACTTGCTATATATTGCTGCTCAGTTTAAAATTACACAAAGTACTTAAAATTAGGTGATTTTTAATGTTAAACCAAAGAACTATAGCGAAAAAAGTGATGATTACAGGAATTGGGATCCATTCTGGAAAGAAGGTGACAATGACTCTACATCCTTCTGAAGCAGATTCTGGTATTCAGTTCAAAAGAACTGACATTAAAGATTCACAAATTCTTAAGGCAACTGCAGACACTGTTGGGGCGACTGAGAATAATACTGCTATTGGTTCAGGTCCAGGTGCTGTTCACACTGTTGAACACCTTCTTTCTGTTCTTTATGGATTTGGTATCAATAATTGCTACATCGAGATCGATGGGCCAGAAGTTCCAATTATGGACGGTTCAGGTGCATCTTTCCTATACGTTATTAAAGAGACGGGAATTCAACAACTTCATAAAACTAAGAAGTTCCTAGTGGTTACTAAGCCGGTGGAAGTTAAAGTTGGCGAAAAATGGGCGAGAATCGAACCTTGTGAAAAGCTAGTGATTGATTCAACTATCGTTTTTAAACACCCAATTATCAAAACTCAACGTAAGATATTTGAATTTACGTGTGAGAATTACATCGCAGAAATTGGCCGTGCTCGTACATTTGGTCTTTTAAGAGATGTTGATATGCTAAAGAGAAAAGGTCTAATTAAGGGCGGATCTCTTGATAATGCAATTGTTCTAGATGATTTTAAAGTAATGAACCCAGATGGATTACGTTTTGATGATGAATTCGTAAGACATAAAATTCTTGATACTGTAGGTGATATTAGCCTTCTTGGTTATGAGATCGCTGGAAAAATCACTACTTACATGTCTGGTCACCACGTTCACAACGTTCTTTGTCGCAAGCTTCTTGAGACGCCAGATGCATACGAAATTGTATCAGCGACTTCTCTTGAGAAAGAAGCAGTTCAGGCGTTTGATCTGCCCATGGCCCTTGCGCCGTCATTTTAATCAGTCGATATAAAAATATTTAACATTTATTGTGTGAATAACAGCGTGTACAATGGTATGGATTTTCACGCGTTATAAAAGAGAGAAAATACTATGATTCTATCAAAGGGTTTTTGGCAAACTTATAAGGAAGTGCCAGCAGATGCAACAATTGCATCACACCAGCTAATGATGAGAGCGGGCTTAATTCATAAGTCAGCAGCTGGATTATATAATTATCTACCAATGGGCTACCGTTCAATTCGCAAAGTAGAGCAAATTGTTCGCGAAGAAATGGATAAGGCCGGATGTTACGAAATGCTAATGTCTGTTGTTACTCCAGGTGAGCTTTGGCAAGAAACTGGCCGTTGGGATAAAATGGGTGGTGAGATGCTTAAGTTTAAAGACAAAGCAGATCGCGATCTTTGTATCTCGCCAACAAACGAAGAGGCCATCACTGATGTTTTTAGAAAAACAATAAAGTCATATAAGGATTTACCTCTTTCTCTTTATCAAATTAATACAAAATTTCGCGATGAAATTAGACCACGTTTTGGTTTAATGCGCGGGCGTGAATTCATCATGAAAGATGCTTATACTTTCCATGCTTCAAAAGAATGTTTAGATGAAGTTTACGATAGAATGTATGAAGCTTATGAAAATGTTTTTAATCGTCTAGGGCTTGAATTTTCAGCAGTTGTTGCTGACGGTGGAGCAATGGCCGACGGTGAAGCTAAAACTCATGAATTTCAAGTAATCGCTGATGCTGGTGAAGATGCAATTATCTATTCAAATGAAGCAGGTTATGCGGCCAATATAGAAACAGCTAAGACATTAAGAAAGGTTGAAAGTGCATCTAAAACAGGTGATATGGCCGAAGTTGCAACACCTGGTAAAGCAACAATCAAAGATGTTTGCGACTTCTTAGGAAAGAGTGAATATCACTCAATCAAATCTCTAGTTTATAAAGCAAAGAATGAAGAAGATGAAATTTTTGTTCTAGCACTTCTTTTAGGTGACGATGAACTAAATGAATTGAAACTTGAAAAAGTATATCCAGGACGTGACTTAATTGCAGCGACTGATAATGAATTAAAAACTCTTGGCCTTGAAAAAGGTTTCATTGGTCCTGTTGGAATTAATAATTTAGAAATCGTATTTGATGCACAAGTTGATCTAGACGGGGCTTACGTTGTTGGTGCAAATAAAGTTGATATGCACTTAGAGAACTTTGTCGCAAATGAACAGCTTAAAGATATTAAAACTGCTGATCTTAGACTTGCATGCTCTGGTGACTTTACTCTCGATGGAAAGCATCAAGTAGAGCTTAAAAGAGGTATTGAAGTAGGACATATCTTCCAACTTGGTGACAAGTATACGAAGGGAATGGGTGTAACTATTCTCGATCAAAATGGAAAGGCAGCAACGCCTTTAATGGGTTGTTACGGTATTGGTGTAACTCGTTTAGTTGCAGCAGCAATTGAGCAAAACCATGATGAAAATGGGATCATTTGGCCAGCAGCAATCGCACCATACAACTTATCATTTGTTGCCATCACTAAGTCTGATGAATACAAAGAAAAAGCTAATGAACTTCATAAGAAGCTTGTAGAAGCTGGTTTAGAAGTTGTCTATGATGATAGAAAGGCTGGACCAGGGTTTAAATTTAAAGATGCAGATCTTTTAGGACTACCACTTCAAGTTGTTCTTGGAGAAAGAGATCACAAAGAAGATGGCCTACTTGAGATTAGAGTGAGACGTACTGGTGAAAAAATTAAAATTTCAGAAGACGAGCTTCTCGTAAAAGTTAACGAGCTTTTAAAGGACCTTTAATGGAACAAGATATCATTGTTGGAGTACATTCTATTGTACACGCAATTCGCAATCCTAAACGTCAGATTATCGAATTAGTAGCCTGTGAAGAAGGGATCGATAAGCTTTACAAAATGGGCGGAATTAAAAAACAAGAACTTGATGGAGTGAAGGTTAAACTAGTTTCTTCTCATAAAGTTCAAGAACTAGCTAAAGAGCTTTACGCCCAAGAAGACTTTCAATACACAAGAGTTCCATCAGGTGTTTTCTTGTTAACAAGTCAGAAAGAAGTATCGGAAACAAAACCATTATTTGATGCAATCGATAATGGTGAAGAAGTAAAAATCTTATGTCTTGATGGTGTGACAGATGTCCACAATGCTGGTGCAATCATGCGTACAGCAGCATTTTACAATGTTTCTCATATTGTTTTTGCAGTAAAAAATAATTTTAATATTGGGCCTTCGATGGCCCGTATTGCATCTGGCGCTCTAGAATATATTGAGATTGTTAAATGCAATTCTTTACCTAAGTTTCTATCAGCACTTATTAAGCGTAACGTAACTCCAATAGGGCTTACAGAGCATACTGATGATAATGATTTAGGTGAAATCAATGGGATTAAATGCCTCGTACTTGGGGCAGAGGATAGAGGACTGTCACACGCTACAGTTCGTCTACTAGAAAAGAAAATACGTTTAGAGCCAATGGGAAAAATTGAGTCGCTAAATGTATCTGTTGCTGCGGCAATTGCAATGGAAAAAGTTTTTTCTAAAAAATAAGTTAAAAAAAGCTTGCCAGGTTTTTAATTCTACTTTATAACTTATTTCCATCGCAAGTAATGTTTGCTGGCATAGCTCAGTTGGCTAGAGCAGCGGTTTTGTAAACCGCAGGTCGTAGGTTCGAGTCCTATTGCCAGCTCCATTCTTTACAGCGGTTGTGGCGAGGTTGCCGAGTGGCCAAAGGCAACAGACTGTAAATCTGTCGGGGTATCCCTTCGATGGTTCGAATCCATCTCTCGCCACCATTTTGAAAATAATTCTTTACAGAATGTTTTTAAAAGGTTATAAAATTTAAATCTTATGCGGGCGTAACTCAGTTGGTAGAGTGTCAGCCTTCCAAGCTGAATGTCGCAAGTTCGAACCTTGTCGCCCGCTCCATTAAAAAGATCCTCCTAGAGGATCTTTTTTTTTTGCCAAAAATCAAAACTCATTATTAAATTATATGAATCTTATTTTGCGCTCGCGTGGCTCAGGGGTAGAGTACTTCCTTGGTAAGGAAGAGGTCACGGGTTCAAATCCCGTCGTGAGCTCCATTTTTTTTCCTCGTAATAAACTTTTTTGTGGCCTTTAAGTATAGATTTTACTGGCAATTCAAGTTTTTTATGTTATCAAAATGGCAATATGAAATTTGTGGGTTAGATTTTAACTTGGATGGCATTTTTTTTATGTTGAATCTAAGTCGAATATAGTCGATACTTACAACTCAAATTTAGCTTTTAGTTATAGTAATTATTAAGACAAACATAATGTTATGTTTAACTTTTTTAAGGAGACTTAAGTCATGGCAAAAGAATCTTTTGACAGAAGTAAGCCCCACGTAAACATTGGTACGATCGGGCACGTTGACCACGGTAAGACAACTCTTACAGCGGCAATTTCAATCACATTAGCTAACGCACTTGGTGGTGACGTAAGAAAATTCGACGAAATCGATTCAGCACCAGAAGAGAAAGCTAGAGGTATTACAATCAATACTTCACACATTGAATATGAAACAGAAACTCGCCACTACGCGCACGTAGACTGTCCAGGTCACGCTGACTATGTAAAGAACATGATTACAGGTGCAGCACAAATGGACGGAGCGATCCTAGTTTGTTCAGCGGCTGATGGGCCAATGCCACAAACTCGTGAGCACATCCTTCTTGCACGTCAGGTAGGTGTACCAGCGATCGTAGTATTCTTAAATAAAGTAGACCAAGTAGATGATGAAGAACTACTTGAGCTAGTAGAGATGGAAGTAAGAGAACTTCTTTCTTCTTACGACTTCCCAGGTGACGATATTCCTATCGTAGCTGGTTCGGCACTTGCAGCTCTTGAAATGAGAGACGATGCAATTGGTAAAGATAAAGTTCTAGAGCTTATGGCACAAGTTGATGCTTATATCCCAACTCCAGCTAGAGCAACAGATCTTGATTTCCTAATGCCAGTAGAAGACGTATTCTCAAT
>NZ_JBEBMT010000003.1:464439-483067 GCF_043196705.1 Halobacteriovorax sp. HFRX-2_2 | reverse complement strand
TCACTTTCATGGCCGTTGCTGTCGCTGTCGTATCTTTAATGGGGTTATTATAATGAAGAAATTAACAAGCTTAATTGCTGGAATGATATTTGGTATTGGTCTAACTCTATCAGGGATGGTTAATCCAAAGAAAGTCATCGGCTTCCTTGACGTCTTCTCTTTACAGGGGGGATGGGATGCATCTCTAGCCTTTGTGATGGGTGGTGCCGTTGTTATTGGTGTTATTGCCACTAAGCTTATTACAAAGCGCGGTGCTCCAATCTGTGATGTACAATTTCACTTACCAACTAAGACGATTATCGATAAGAAGCTAGTCTCTGGTGCGGCCCTTTTCGGAATTGGTTGGGGGATCGCAGGAATTTGTCCTGGTCCGGCCATCGTAAACCTAATTAACCTTTCGGCCCCGATGGTGGTATTTGTTCTCGCAATGGTCGTGGGCTCTCAAATCTCTAAGAAATTAGCTTCCTAATAAAATTTTCTGAGATAATTTTTTTATGCGTCAACTAGTCTTATTGACTATGGCGCATAAAATCATTACTCTTGTCTAATGTATGAATATTTACATCAATTCTCTCTAAATTTTTGGCTGGCCTTTGGCTATGTCCTAATTGCTCTTGGAGCAGCGACATATTTAATCTCATTAGGTGTGACAAGTATTCATCTAAATCGCCTAAGTCAAAATGCACAATCCTCTCCAATTAAGACAGTTGTGATGTGCTTTTCTCAAGCAGCAGTTTGTTTAATCATTGTCTCTAATTTCTTCTTTCCTCTATATTCTGTTTATAAAGTACCTTTGACATTGGTGATGTTTATTTTCACCTACACTGCCAGGTATCATTATTGGCGAAACCTTTCAGAAGTATTCAATGAGAATAAGACTTTGAGAGTTATTTATAACGGCATTGTTGTAGGCGCTATTGGCTGTTGTCTCATTCATTTATTTTGGTTTTTAATGAAGGGGCCAGGGCCTTGTTGTCTCGGCGAAGAATATATTAAAAATCCTGCATCAAATTATATCTTAAAGGTGCAGATTCCATATTTAATGAATGATAGCTTTTCAGGTTTTGTGAAGTTTTTTACGATTTCGGTTTCTCTTGTCTATATTCGTTTTTTTCTGATCTCATTGAAGTCTCGTGACTACCTCATGATATTTGGACTTTTTATCAGTGTCTTAAATATCTTCTATACAACGAGTTATCATGCCTTTGGCTTCAAGTATTGGATTCCTCTCTACTTCGTTGTGGACTTATTGGAGTACACAAGGTTGCAGCAATTAGAGGTCTCTCATTTTGCCCAAAAGCTTAAGGAGCAAAAACAGTCATATAATTCTATGATTCATGATTTGGCCAATCCACTACAGTTTACAAACTTACGCTTACAAAAGCTTAAACGTGATAATTCGATTAATGAGTCCAGGGAAGTTAAGGCCATTTATGAAGGGACGAGAAGCGCCATCGATATTTTAAATAATTATAAAAATCGAGGCACAAATGAGTCTCTTATTTCAGATGTTGTTGAAGAAGTGATTTCAATTTTTCCCGACATTAAAATTTTCTATACTAGGCCTCATAAAGAAGTGAGGGTAAATAAAGGGGTTATCAAGAACTCCTTGATTAATCTGATTAAAAACTCTCATGAAGCACTTAAGGAAGAACTTGAGTGGATAAAAATTAACATTAACAATGTTGAAGATCGTCTTGTTATCAAAATTATCGACAATGGAAAGTTTGTTGACTTCAAATCTCCTGAGTTGGCCTTCGAATTTGGCGCCTCAACTAAGGGCGATAGAAGGGGAGTAGGACTTTATTCAATAAAGAGAGATATTGAAAAATTAAATGGTAACTTAAAGTTAGATAATGAAGAATCCTTTACCTGTTTTACAATAGAGATTTAATAAGATGCTTGAAATGAGTCTTAATCACAGTGATATGAAATTGATTCCCGCTATTTATAGCTTTTTCACATTTATTGTGGGGCTCTATTATCTCTTTCTAAGCCTGAGTGCTTTTCGTATGAGGCGTATTTCAAAATCATCGTTAAGAATCGAAAGGATGCCTTTTTTTCAGGCCATCATTTGCTTCTTAGTTACTTCACTTCTCTTTGTTCCACTATACTCTGATTATAAAGTAGGGGTCACTCTACTCGTTTTTCTCCTACTATTTTTGGCGCGTTTTGATTTATGGAATATTTTAAGTAAAGTTTTAGGTGAGCATAAGCTTCTTAGAACGATGTATAAAATTGTTGTCTACTTGGCGATATTTGTTTTTGGCATTCACTATATTCTCTACTTAGTGGAGGGCAGTGGCTCGTGTTGTATAAGTGATGATGTCATCTCTAAAACGACTAATGAATTAACGAAGCTCATTTTACCATTTAATATGAGTAAGCTTTTAACTGCTTCTTACCGAGTGGTCGCCTTTCTTAGCCTATTAATCTATATTCGCTTTGCTTATCTTGCATACAAAAAGGCCGACAAGTTTTTATTTGTCGGCCTCATTATTAATATTTTCTATTACTCGTACTTTTTCTTAAACTTTCTCGTGGTACATAATTATTGGATACCAATTTTCTATCTTGCAGATCTCGTTATTTATTTGAGACTCATGAAATTCGATCGAAAAAAAATTGGCCTAGTTACACTTTCCTAGTTCAAAATTAATTGTTCCGTATCCGTTAACACAAGCTGTGCAATTTATAGAGGCTTTTACTTGATCCCCTGGAGCGATATGGACGTTAGCATTTCCTCCTGGAAATGGGATGCCTGCAGTAACTGGAGAGTTGTTTAGGACAACGTCAAATGATGCAGATGAGACATCTCCCGATTTCAATTGTATATAGACATTCTCAATACACCAGTATTGAGAAGAGTTAAAACCTTCAACATTTAATACGTTTGTGTCGACTTGATTTTGAATCCCAAAATACCAAGTTAAGGTTGTATCCGCATTAAAGAACTCAAAAGAGATAACGGCCCTATTGTCATTTTCAAAAAGGTAAGCATTTCCATCAGCGTCTGTTTTAAAACATGATGATAGGCCAAGTAGTAGTGAAATTATTAGTAGCGCTCTCATTAAAACTCCATTTCATATAAGACGCTAAAGTCTTTATTTTTAACAATGATATCTTGTGCGATAAATTCGCGATGTAAGAAATTAAATAAGAGGGCAGTTGACTTCGAAAGATGTCTTCTTGCTCCAAATTCAAAGCCTTTTCCAGAGTAAATGGCAATATTAGGGTGATGAGAGTCAACAATATATGAGCGGTAGCTCGTTAGGAAGCTCCAATTATCACTGTAGTCATACTCTGCTCCAAATTTTAGATAAGGTGCAAATTGCGTTCTTTGATCCATGACAGGTGTTAGACTCGTTTCAAATCGCGCTGTAAGAAACATTTCATCATTCATGAAAAATCCCGTTGTCAGTCTAAAGCGATTATTTAATCGGTAATATGCTTGAACACCTAACTCAAAAGTTAAGATGTCATCATCCATATCTTCAGGCTCAAGATCACCGCGATCCATGAAATAAGCATGTACTCCAAAAATATAATCAAGGTATAATTGTTGATTTAAAACATGGCGGTAGTGTCCAAAAATATCCGCCCCAAGTCCACCGTAGTTATCATCATCGCTTCCATTATTATTTTCCATACTAGCGTAATTCATCTGCTTTACACTTATTCCAGTTTTTAATCCCCATGAATTCTTCATTCCCGCTAGTCTAGCTGGGCCAGAGTTTGGCCCATGATCAACAACTTCATGGCCTTGAACTTCTTTGTATTCAATTTTCTCATTAAGTTTTTTGACAACTTCTTTCGTCTCTTCGTCTTGTTTCTTTGCAACAAATCCTTTCTTCTTATCAAGCTCAATTCCATTGGCCGCAACAAATTGCCCAGTGTTCTTATCGACACTACCAATATCAAGTGATTCATCTTGAATCGCTGGAATGAAGATCGCTGAGTCAAGGTCGACGATTGCACCATTTTTTGGAACTTCATCGGCTTCGACATCATTTCCATAGAGCTTAGTGATTTCCGTCTTGCTTAAGTCTTCACTACTAGCAACTTGAATATCGCTTCTTTTTACACTCTCAAGGTTTTCGTTCTTTTCAAGTGCAATGAGCTGACTGGGATTTACTTTCTGCGGAGGGATTTCATCATAGAGGTGAGCATAGGTCGTTGAGGCCGTCCCTTTTTTAACGATTGTGACATCATCACGGTCGACATTATCTTTCACTGTTTTTTCCGGATCAATACTCTCGCTATTGATCTTTTTTACAGCAACTTCACCCTCAAGTGTTACAACTGATGTGGCCTGGTTTTCCTGACTTACCACCGTGACAAATTCTGTTCCACGAACACCTAAGGCCATGGTCTTTGTCTTTACATAGACTTTATTAAAGGCACTATGTCCTTTTGACTTTTTTGCAGGAACAATCTTTGATCGCATTTTTCCATTCAAAACTTGGATAATACTTCCAGCTTTCTTTTCAACTTTTGTAAGCTCGATTTTTGAGTTTGGCCCAACGACGATATAACTACCATCTTCAAGAATTTCGATCTTCACAAAAGAGCGCAACCTCGTGACAATCGAAGTGTTTTCTTTAAGGAGCTGACCTTTCTTTATCCAGCTGGCCTGCATGGCCCCTGGTGGAAGTTGAGAAACTTCACCACGAATATTAACGACCTTGGCAAAGGCCGCAATTGCGTTTGCTTGGAAAAGACTTAGAGGAATTAAAATGAGTGATAATTTAATTAGATTCATAAAAGTAAACATCCGTGTTTAATTAATTTATCTAATTATAAATAAAAAACAGATGAATGTTTACTTTTTTTTACTTTCTTTAAACAGATTCAGATGCAGTCTGTAGATAATTTTGTAAACCAATTTTATCAATTAGTGAAAGTTGAGTTTCTAACCAGTCAATATGATCATTTTCAGTATCTGAAAGTAGCTCTAAAAGAATATCTCTTGAGACATAGTCATTAACTGACTCGCATAGAGCAATTGCTTTTCTGAGTAATTTACTATTTTCAACTTCATATTGAAGCTCGTCTGATATTAGCTGCTTCACATCGCGACTTGGCTTATATGGAAGGCGAGTACCTAACTCAGGTAAGCCTTCTAGAAAAATGATTCTTTCAATAAGCTTAGTTGCGTGGATTGTTTCATCATCTTTCTCATGATCAATGCGTTCATAAAGCTTTGTTAGCCCCATGTCTTGGAAAAGGCGTGAGTGAAGGAAATAGAGATCGATGGCCGATAGCTCTTGTGTTAATAATTCATTAAAAATATTGATAACTTCTTGATTTCCCTTCATTTTTTCTCCTTTCATAAAGCATACATGAAAGGTGACTTTTTTCAAATACAATAATAGTTGATCAAGATACTAAAGTTATTCTTAAGAATAACCGATAAATTTACTACGTGATTAGGACGTAGGAGGAATTATGAAAAAATTAATGGCCATGGCCGTATTAGGGCTTACCCTTGCTTCTTGTGGGTCATCCCCCCAGCGAGATATTGCCTCAGTAGATGGTGCTTGTTCACTACAAAAACACCCAGCTAAGAATCATTATCGGATCTTGATTAATGACAAACCTCATAGCCAGTATTGGTATACAAAAGGTGATGCGCTGAAGATCCAAGACTCATTTTCTAAAAAAGGAATGTGTACTGATTAATAGATATTTTTAAGGGAGAGAAATAAAAAGGCCCGCGGATGCGGGCCTTCTTTTGTATATAAACTAGTTTTACTTTACTACTTGATCGCTTCACGGATCTTAGAAGATAGCCAGTCCATGATCCATACAATCGCAGCAATTACGATTACTAGAAGACCAACTTCATTCCACTTAGCTAGACCTTGGTACTGCATTAGCATTGTACCAATACCACCACCACCAACTAGACCAATTACTGTGGCCATACGAACGTTGATGTCCCAACGGTAGATTGAGAATGATAGATATGGAAGAACGATTTGTGGAACAACACCAAACCAAATTACTTGGATAGGGTGAGCACCAGTTGCCATCATTGCTTCGATAGGTCCGTTTGAAACGTTTTCAATCTGCTCAGAGTATAGCTTCGAAAGTGAAGATACTGAGTGAAGACAAAGTGCCATCATACCAGCGAAAGGTCCAATACCTACCCATACAGAGAAGATAATCGCCCATACTAGTGGCTCAATTGAACGTGAAACGTTTAGGAAGAATCTAACGACAGAGTAAATTGTCATTGTTAGACGAGATCCATTCATTAGGTTTCTTGCTGCAAAGAATGCTAGAACAAATGCAATTGGAAGTGCTACTGCTGTTGCAATAAACGCCATGTAGATCGTTTCAATTGCTGCAAATAGAGCTTCTTCGAAAATTGCAAAGTTTGGTGTTAGAAGAGCTGTAAAGATTCTCTTTGCACCAGTCATTCCTGATTCAGAAAGGAATTCGTAAATTGAAATTTGTGAAACATAAATACTAGCAATAAATGTTAGTACTACAGTTGCAATAAGTACGAATGAGAATGGCTCTTTCATAAATAGAGTATTCTCATCTCTTTTCATAATTCCTGTTAGCCCACGTCCTAGAGACATTTTAGTTGTGTAAAGAGCTGCTGCTACTACAAAACCTGCTCCAAGAGCGATTAGTGGCTGGTTCCAAGAAAAGTCTGGGTAACGTAGACCAAGAATTAGTCTCTCCCATACGATCTTCCATGAAACAAGAATCATGTATGACCAAAGAAGGAAATCAATTAAGAATGAAAAGAAATTCATTTTTACTTTGTATGATGTGTACTCTTCTTTTGGTTTTGGTAAGTTATTAACTTGCGTATCTGCCGTTTGAGTCGTCGTTGTCATTATTTAATCCTATATCCAAAAAACTTAGTTAATCGTTACTTCTACAGCATCTTCACCGTAGATTGTCTGGAACCATTCTTCGTTAATATCAAGTGGTTGACCTTCATAAATCAGCTTCCCACCTTTAAGAGCAACTACGCGTGAAGCATATTCTCTAACTAGTGATAAGAAGTGAAGGTTACAGATAACTGTAACACCAAGTTCTTCGTTAACTTTCTTAAGGTATTGCATA
Organism: Halobacteriovorax sp. HFRX-2_2; assembly: GCF_043196705.1. Classification (NCBI taxonomy): domain Bacteria; kingdom Pseudomonadati; phylum Bdellovibrionota; class Bacteriovoracia; order Bacteriovoracales; family Halobacteriovoraceae; genus Halobacteriovorax; species Halobacteriovorax sp. HFRX-2_2. The sequence continues at coordinate 475,981 of NZ_JBEBMT010000003.1, read as the reverse complement.
ACTGAGTGAGAAGTTGCAGGGTCAAGAGACGCAACTGGCTCGTCAGCAAGAAGAACCTTAGGGTTTTGCATAAGAGCACGAGCAATAGCAACACGTTGTTGCTGACCACCTGAAAGGTTGTCCGCACGTACGTTTTCTTTACCTTCAAGACCAACGATCTTGATGTATTCCATTGCTTTTTTCTTATCTTCTTCAGAGTAGATACCAAGTACTGACTTGATAACTCCTGTTCTTGCAAGTGTTCCAGAAAGAACGTTAGTCATAACAGTTCTTCTTGGGATTAAGTTAAAGTGTTGGAAGATCATTCCGATGTGTGAGCGAGCATTTCTCATTGCTGCACCCTTAAGTTTCGTAATATCTTTTCCTTCGAAGACGATCTCACCACTTGTTACATCGTGAAGGCGGTTCATACATCTAAGCATTGTCGACTTACCTGAACCAGACAGACCGATAATAACAAGGAACTCACCCTTGTTAACGTTAAAGCTAACGTTGTTTAGAGCGTGGCATCCGTTAGGATAAACTTTGTTAACATTTTTAACTTCTAGAATCATTTCATTCTCTCTTTATTTAAAATAAAACCTATTTCTTGTTTAGTTGTTCTTCAAGATTGATATTTAGTGTTTTAATTACGTTTCTTAGTCCATCGTAATCTGCATCAGTTGTATCAACTAGGCCACCAACACTGTAAATATTTTCGAATACATCTTTACCTTCTGGAGTAGCGATATATTTCTTAACAGCTGCAATAAACTTCTCAGTTACTTCTGCAGGAAGGTCCTTTCTGAATACGAATGGATCATTAGGGATTTTTTCAGTGATTTGAACGATTTTTACTTTATCTTCAACATCTGGGAATTGTGTTTTTACACGTGAACGTGCATCACGGATTGTTCCGTCAGAAGATGGAGCAGAGTAGTAAGTTGCACCAGCATCTACTTGTCTTTGGTAAACCATTGTTACAACGTTGTCGTGCTTAATAGCAAAAGTTGTATTACCTGGCTTAACATCATTTTCCATCATAATCTTAAGTGGAAACATATAACCTGAAGTTGATGAAGGATCTGTGTAAGCGAATTTCTTACCTTCTAGGTCTTTGATTGAGTTAATTCCGCTATCTACGTGAGCGATGATTTGCCCTTGGTAATAATCGTGTCCATAACGAAGAACTTTAAGTTTTGCACTAGCTCCATATTTTTCGTTTGCCATTAGGTAACCAAAAGAGTTCATAACTGCAATGTCTGCTCTTTTTGAACCAAATGATTCAACTACTGAAATGTAGTTTGTTGGAATACCTGTTTTGAAGAATAGGCCAGTCTCTTTTTCTAAGAATTTGATAAAGTGAACTGAGTTCGATGCAATTGTGTCTGCATCAACTGATGGTGTGAAGTATAGTTTTACAGGATTGTCTTTACTTCCTAATTTCATATCTCTCTTACAAGAGATTCCTGTTGTTATTGCTAGTACTAAGCTCATTACCGCAACAATTGTGTGTTTCATTGGTTGTTCTCCTCGTATATTGAACCCTAATATATATAGAAACCTAAAAAAATCTAACATTTTGAAATTACGCTCTTTTAGCATGAATAAGACAGTTTTTTAATGTCAACCTAATCACAATTATAATTATCTTTAAAAACTGAATAATTTCAGTAATTTAGTGAAGGTAGTTTTTATAATATTTAGTCTTTGTTTAATTTGATCAAGGTTATAATGGATACATGGCGTTAAATATCAAAAAACTCGAAAATCCTGTGCGTCCTACTGATCGATTAAGCTCAGATGAGACCCGCGTCAAAAGACTTCACAAGGGTTGTGATGGCTCAAAAAATTTTGATGAGAGCAATAATGATAGCAAGCGTATGTCATTGATTAAAAGCTTCCTAGAAGAGCTGTACGAACGTAAGCACTCCGTGAAAAAGAAGCTTAAGGACAAGAAAGAAAAGGTGAATGAGGCCATCAGAAGGTTGGATATCCTCTAATTTTTTTCAAACCTTACTACAGTCCTGATGTTGGACAGAAGTCGAGGTGATTTGGCCTTAGTAAAGTTGTTTTCTTTAGGGCCTGATGGGCCAGTTTTCCAAGCTTTGATTCTGTAAAAACCACTCTTTTAAGCTCTTTTGGGCCTTCCAATAAATTGATTTCTTCATTCATCAGAATTTGTAATCTCTGCATAAGAATTAATGCTAAATCTTTATGGTAAGGGCCAAGGCCTGGATAGAGTTTAATGAGGTTTTGATGAATGTATTGCTGAGTTTCTCGATGAGACTCAAAGATATACTGACAGGCCATAAATACTAACTCAAGCTTGGCGATCAACGGTTTCTGATTTCCCGCCATTTTTTTGGCAAAGACAATGGCCAGTTGAATTTGATGATAGCAGTCTTCTGAATTATTACTATTAAAGGCCACCTGAGCATGATTGAGATAATTCTTTATCGTAAAGATCTCTTTTATGGACTTTGATAATCTTGGTGTCTTCTTTGTCACAGAAGGCTTCGACTGAAAAAGGTCACTGTAGTGAATTTGCTTAATTTCAAAATTCTTTGAATCAATAAGTGAAAGAAAAATATCGTTTGAATCAATCGTTAGGGCCGAAACTGTTGTTGGCCAATGCTTCTTTTTGTAAATCTCAAGATGATACTTAAAGGCCTCTTTTGTGCCTCGTGATTGTCCATCGCGAATATCTACTTCTTGGCCATCGATTGCGATGATCTTATAATTACCAAGCGAGTCTTTTACGTGAAACTCCCAATGAAAGACTAATTGTTGGCCCTTTAAAAATTTCTCTACTTCAACAATATCATTAAAGCCAAGTAAGATAACAAGGGCAAGAAAGCTAGCACTCATTCCATGGTAATTAATCTTTAGAGCATCTCTTTGAACTAACTGAACACTTAGGCCTGACTCATTGACGCCACCATATGTTGCAAATGGAGACATGAGATTTTGAATGACAATGGCCTCAAGATTCTCCGGTGATTTGAAATGAACAAATCTTAGCTTGTCATTAAAAGTCTCTTGAATTGGAGTATTAATTAATTCAATTGGAGAGTTACTTTCAAGGTGATGATCCTTAATTCCTTCAAAAATTGCACTTGGATTATTTAAGTACTCATGCATGAAGCTTAGGTAGAGAGCGTCCTTGGCCCTTATACCAAGACCTTTGGCATAGCTATTAATTAGCTTATTATATGAGCTTTTGTAGAATTCTTGTGAATCTTCCTTTTCCTTTAAAAACGTACTCTGGTAGGCAAATACCTGACTAAAGAGTTTATGAATTGCGCCTTTTAAGATATTTGGCCCAAAGTATGAACTTTCTTTCAAGTTGCTCCAGGCAAGATTTACGTCTTCCTTATCTAATGCGGCCAATTGATAAATTGATTCTTCTAAGTTGTCGAAGAGTTCTATGTATAACGGAGAATTTTCTTTAAATGGAGCGCTCATGTCTAATATTTTAAGTTCACTTGTTAATCCTAGCAATCAAACTTTTATTGCCGTATGTGTTGCCTTATCAGGCCTAAGAGTGGCCATAGAATTAACTCGATTTTCTCCAGCTAATTGGCCTATTTCAAAACAATTTTCTAAAAACTTTGGTGAAGATTTCACACAAAGGTTTCACAAAGTTGGTCTCTATATTTGTATTGGACAAATTATTCTGTGGGCGCCTGAGCTTCTATTTGCTTCTTAGAATCTTCCTGAAGAAGGTTTCCGTCATATAACTCAATCTTTCCATGATAAGAATTAAATGGAGCACGAATATTCAGTTGTGACTCATTACCTTTCTTTCTAATGTAGATTTTTACTTCTTTATCGAGTCCGTGGTGTTTGACGTTATCTTTGATTTGGAAAATCTTATTTAAGAAGAGTCCGTTTTGACGGGCCGTAACCTTAAAGTCTTCCACGCGTTTTAGCTCATTCCAAAGTTGTCTTGGTTCCACTCGTCCAGACATTAGTTCTGAAAATGTTAAGTAGATTAGTGGATCAGACTCAAAATTATCACCCATTAAAACGACTGAAGATGGGATATCTGTCATATTAACAATATCAAGGAGGTGTCCAAGTTTATAGATCCCTTGAGTCTTGATATCTTTTGGAGTTAGATCATTTTCTAAGATCGAAAGAATACGACGATAGTCTTTTAAAAAGATTCCGGCCGTAAAAATCTCATTAGCGTAAAGCCAATCGCGAATTGCATCTTCATAAAAGTGCGGAGACGCAGATAGAATAAATGGATGGTAGCCCATTTCAATATATGACTTTAAAAGCTTTACTGAATTTTCTAGAGTTGGATAGTTTTTTAAAGGACTCGTCAGTGAGTCATAGATCTCACTCGGTTTAGAGTACTTTGTTTCAACTAATGTTTTATCAAAGTCACAAATGATGATCTTGCGATTATCTGTAATCTTTAATGGGATAAATGTTCCAAGATGTAATTCAAGCCCTGGGTATTTTGAAATTTCGTAGGCCTCAATCTTTGCTAAGCAATCCTTGCAACCCTTTGGCAGAGGGATTTTGGCAAGCAGCCCACCATATGAATCTGTTTCTAAGTTCTTTGTGAACAATTCTTTGTTATTGTGATCAAGGGCCACAACCTTGATTTCGAATTCATAGGCCCTAAGTAACTTATATGCTTGAATAGGAAAACGCGCTTCAAATTTTTCAAAGTCCTTATTCTTCGAATACAAATTTTCACTCATTGTGAAGTCTGCCTTGATATTAAGGTAGTTATTCGTTTGAATAGCTAAAAAATTTACGGCCTTGGCCCTTTTCAACTTATAAATCCTTGTTAAAATAGACTTTAGTTTATTTTATTCCACAAGAGGTTATATGTATATTGAATTCATTGGAGAGCAACCAGTTTATATTTCGATGGGCATCAAAGTAGTTAGCTCAATTATTCTAGGTGGCTTTATTGGATATGACCGTGAGCAGAAGATGAAGTCTGCGGGGATAAAGACGAATATGTTGATCTGTCTTGGAGCAGCAACATATACTTCCTTAAGTGTTTTAACCATGAGTGAGCATATGGGAACGGTGGCCGACCCCAATCGGATGGCCGCGCAAATTGTAAGTGGGATCGGTTTCTTAGGTGCCGGTGCCATTATTCAAGGCCGTGGTAATGTCGTTGGGATGACGACTGCTGCAACAGTCTGGGTTGTTGCCGCAATTGGGATGACTGTAGGATTTGGCTACCCTGTTATTGCTGCTTTAATTACAATCTCTCTCTTTGCTGTTCTTCGTTTGATAAACCCGGTTTATCGTATGCTTGAATCAGATAAGGCAAAGCAAAATTTCTATATCGAGGTTCTTTCAAATGGACGTATTCGTGGCCATGTAAAAGAAATTCTTTACTCTAGAGTTGAGGATATTGAGATTGTAAGTGAAGAGGTTCTTGATGCGGTTTCGGATGAAAGACTTCTAACTCTAAATGTTCAACTTCACCCTCGTTGGGTTGCACCAATTAAGCGTGAAATTAAAACACTTATTCGTGTAAACAAGGTTGAGTTTCACCAAAGAGATCGCGATATTTTATAAGAAATTATCTTTTTGCAATACGATAGGTAAGAGTCGAAGTTTCAATATCGTAATTTCGACTTACCTTTTTTCCATCAAGAATATCTGGTACATCAAATTGTCTAACTAAACTTTCTGAACGCTTTGACTTGAATGTATTACCATTTTCTTCAACTCGTTGATCAAATTTTCTATTCTGTGTAACTGTAATACCACGCTCTTGAGCATTGATATGTATGGTTTCTTGCTCATGCTTTGGCACTTCGATTGAAAAATAATAAAAGTTCTGATCACTCTTAATACTAGGTTCTAGCTTTGTAATATTATAGAAGCTGTCCTGGCCTTTTTCTTGGATCGTTTCCTTGGCCTTTGTGTAGTAGTTTTTTAGAGTATTTAGCTCTTCATCTATCTTCGTTTTAAGACGTCCCATAAGCCCTTGATGCTCTTTTTGGAGGGCCGCATACTTTTGTTCAAAAGCATCCTTTCTACTCTTTACTGTATCCTCGTGGAATGCTTTTTGTGTTTTGAGCTCATTTTGTTGGAAAGCACCAGTTTGTGTCAGCTGTTGATAATGATCGCTCTTAAGCTTAGACATCTCTTTTCGTTGCTCTTTTTCAAGATCTTTCACCGTTGTCGAATTTTCTTTTGAGAGCTTTTGAACACGTTGATCAAATTGCTTATTAATACGTTGAATAAACCCATCATTTCGAACCGAGATTTCATTAGCAAGGTTTTTGGCCTTTGCCGTCTCATCAATGATGAACTCTTCATTGTCATTTTTTATCTTATTGGCCAGATCATTTACTGTATTGGTCGTGTCTTCAAGGTCGTCACGGCCTCTTTGATGGACATACTCTAATTGCTGTTGGTAATTATCTCTGATGGAATCGATATTTGCATCAGCTTGAAGTTTTGCATAGCTTTCTTGCTTAGCAAATTGTTGGCCTGTCTTCTCAAGACTTTCTTTGATGTCATTGAGTCTGGCCTCTTTGTGATTGAGTGATTCGATAATAGCAACTTGATTCTGATTGCGAACTGAGTCGAGTTTTTCTTCACCAATAATTCTTTGGTCATTGGCCATTTGATTATAGTTCTTACGAATTGACTCGATCTCTTGTTTCTTATCTTTAATGAGGCGATCACGCTCATTCTTAAGCTTTAAGTTTTGTTTCGTAAATTGGTTGCTATCTTCAATTCTCATAGAGCTGCATCTACTCCTTGTTCTAGAGCTTCAGCGTCTTGTGGGTTTGTTGTATCCATGAGCTTTGCTAGGGGAGCATCACAAATTGGATCTCCTCCGGTATGGCCTTTACACATCCAAGTGTTAAGGAGGTTGACGCGAATTGAACGGTTACCACCGTGATACTTCACATACGAGTTTGGATCTAATGTCGAGGTAATCACAACACTTGCTGGCCCTCTTGGGTTTAGGCGCGAAGAAACCATGTATTGATAGACACGGTACTCAGCGCTAGCGCTTGCAGTGATTGCAATCGTTGCAATGAAAAAGAATATCTTACTGAAGCTGCGGATTAGCATCGAGAATCTTTCCTTCGACCATTTCAACTAGGGCACGTGCCACAATATATTGGTCAATTTCATCAAAAGTTGAAAATAACACACGCTGTTTTTCAAGATTGTTATGAGATGAGATTTTTTTAAGTAGAGACTTTGCCTTTAGACGTTGTGCTTTTGTCATGCGAACTTCTTCAAAGTTGCTTCCCATAGCAATGTCTTCAAATAATGGGAAATATCCATTTGCACCAAAATCGATTAACCTTTTAATTGAATCATAACGTTTTAAAAATCCTAACTCGATCAACTCATTCCTCCTGAAATTCTCTAGAGATATTTTATAAATTTTAGGGCCCTTTTGGCAGACGGAATACATTTCCATTGATGCTACACGTATTTTCGGCCTAATTTATGAACGCGTATCAGCAAGTCGTTGTTATTGTAAGCTAAGTTGAGCGATTCGGTAGGATATGCTCGCATTGAAATTAAGAAAATATAAAGATACAATTAAGTAGACGCTAAGAAGGCGTTAATTTTTTTATGAACAAGGAATGTTTTTGATGAATATCTTAACAGCTGCAACCCTGACTATTTTATTTAATTTTTCTGCACTTGCCTTGGTGGACTATTCCCCAAAATCATCTGGTGCTAGCTCATATAATCCAGTGACGACGAGACCTAGTGCACCTGCTAGAAGTGAAAGGGCCGTCTCTCGTGCGCAAGCGCCAAGCGCTAGCTCTGATCTTTGGGCATTCCTTCCTGATTATTATGACTTCTCTTTAGGCTACGTTGCTAATAAGTCTTTCTTTACTGACGAAAATATTAATTTTGTTAACTTCAATTTAAAGATGGGATTTGCCCATGGCATCTTCCTCGATCTTGCCGCCAGTGGTGCTCAATCGCTAGAAACAGCTGAATTTGAGCAGGCCAGTACTGGAGTGAAGCTTGGTTTTAATTGGCTCGAAGTTGGAAATGACTACAATAAACTTATTATCGACTCATACCTTGGAATGCGATTTAAAGGAAAGAGTGAATTTGCAACTCAAAGAAATGATCGCATTTTAGGAATTACTACTGAGAAACGTTTTGGTGCGGCGGCACTTGGTGTCGATTACGAAAGAATATTCGCTGACACACTTGATACTGACGAAGAGATGGCCATTGGCGATATTTCTCATATCAAAGCAAATCTAGGGATTATGGTTTCTCACGAAATTCAATTTCTTCTAACGTATGGTGAAGTAAAGGTTGCTGCTAGTGATTTCTTTACTGCTAATTCTTTGCGTTCTGATTTAAAATACTCATACTTAATGCCACAAATGTTTCTTCGTATGTCACGTTCTGTTCGTTTAAATATGGGAGCAGGCTTTCAGGTAACTCGTCCTGATTCTTCTGTGTTAAATGAAACAGCAAAGCTTTGGGACCTGCCTGTTTTATACGGGAATACGCTATTTGCAGGCCTTAATTTATCAATTTAAAAATAGGATACGTCATTGTTAATTTCAGATAATATTTATTATTGTAAAAATTGTAAAAAAGTTGTTCCTTCAATTGAAGACTTACTCTTTGTTGAAGATGGATCTAATCTGAGCTTTTGTAGCGAAGCCTGCATTGAAAAATTCTATTCTCCACTAATTGACTACTTTACAGGAAAGATTGAGAAGAAGAGAAAGGATCTTAATATTGTGGATGAGCCAGCTCTAGAGGCCTTAGAAAATCCAACTTTTGTTGACCGCGTTCTCCATAAGCCTGATGAGATTTGGCGTTTAGAAAATGACTTAAAAGAAGAGATCTTTACTTTCATTTCCAAAGTCAATCATAACGGCGAAGATATTCATCTGATGGCCTTGTGCTTTGTTTTTAATCACACTCCTTCTTTTGTTTTGGCCCTTACGGCCACTTCAAATGACTACTTCGTACAAGATTTTCAAGTAGGTGAGGAAGTTGAATCTCTTGAAGATTACCATCGCGAAATTGAAGATAATTCTATTTTAGACCCTGAAGACTTTGAGCTTATTGAACTTAAGAAATCAAAGCTTCTTGCTGAAATGATGACTCATAGAAAGGAATTTGATATTCCTTTTGAAGATTTCTCTCTTTATATGGATTACTTGCGTCCTACGATAGAGACATATGATGAGCTTTATGAATTTAAGGATGAGGATGGTGATGAGGCCTTTGCTTATTTCAAGGCATTTGAAAAAAGTGGTGTTAGCTTCTTCTATATCGCTCTTTGTACTAGAATTGAAAAAGGTGAGCAGAGTTTAATTGTTCCAATTATCTCTTTTCCAACAATTGATGGTGATTTGTCTAATTCATATAAGACAGGCAAGCTCATTGATGGAAATAAGCTTGCCCATTAATTAAATTATTTTTTTATTTTTAGAATGATTTGTAGAAATACTGACCTAGTGATTTAAAGGCATCACAGTAAGTGCGGTCATTGTAAAGATCAACATTGATTGAACACATAAAGTAAGCATCGTATGAGATTAGCTCACGGTTAAAAGGAGCAGGGAATTGATAAGTCTTCTCCTTCATAACCATAACACCATTAATCCTAAAACCTTGATAACGTCCATAATCACGATTCTTAGTTAAGTTAAACAGTGAGATCGTTCCCGAACTATCAATATACTTACACTCAGCAGAGCCTAGAAAAATTGAATTTCCAGATGACTGAGAAGTAGGGATAACACAAATTCTAGAATTCTGATCTGGGTTTTTTATTTGAACATAAATTTGTGTTTCATTTGTACGAGACTGACAAACAGTATTTGGTCCTAAGTGCGAATTTGAAGTATTTGCAAAACCTGTTTGGCCGTCTAGTGACCAACTACAGTGTGCAATTGCACTAGGAATATTTGCATTTGAACCATTAGAAGATGAGCTGTCTGAGTCATCGATGTCGATAACTGAGCCACCTGAGCCTGAACCTACATTAGAATTTGAGCCGGAGCTATTTGTATCATAGATTGAGCGCGTCTCTCTTGGAGCGACACATGAGGTAAGGGCCATAATTGCTGTGATAAAAATTAGTCTTTTCATTTAATTCTCCGAATTTATCACTTAACTTATCGGTAATTCTGAAAAAATATTAATTTTTTCATGTAGTTTAATGGTCAGTTAACCGATAAATATCATAATGAAGAAGTTGATCTTCCTAACCACCATTCTTGTACTCGTAATATCAAGTGCTTATCTTGTTGTTACGATGCCATATCGATTTTATTATACCTTCCAAGATGAAGGGATTCAATCGGACTACTTTATTGCCACTAAACAATATGAGTCGCTTTACAAGGGGCTTTCTCCATATGAAAAGTCTCGTGGTGTGACACCATTTTGGAAGAGTATTCATTTTCAGAATTTTCAATTTGATATTCCATTTGATGATGTAAGCTTTAAGGTCTTTCCAAGGCCTAGTATTTCTAAGATTCAGGCCCAACCTTATTTTGATATTGTCGATTATAAGAATAGGCGAGTTCTAAGTGTAAATGACTTTGAGATTGAAAAATTTAATGTCGCAATACCAATGGACGCAATTTTCAATCTTCCTGTTGTGACTCAATTTATCAAGGCCTCATCAAATCAAGAAGTTTGGCTAGATGTTTTAAATCTCAATATAAAGATTAAGAAATTAAATCTATATAGCTATAAAGATATTAAGTATCTACTTTCAAATTACTCACTACCTAAATTAGGCTACTTTCTTTATATCTATAAGATGCGTGAGCAGCTATTTGCTAAGGATGCAACTCGAATTGTGCAAAATGGCCCTTTCCATATTATGCAGTTCTTTGATGAGGCCAATAATATTGGAGTTCTAAAAAATTACTTCTATGAGAAGGGACGTATTTATCGTGCAACAATTCGTTACAATAAGAATAATCCTGATCATAATGTTGTTCTTGATAAGCTCGTGAAGAATTTAAAACTTAATCTTTCTCGTGATGAGGAGAGTTCTCTTGCTATGTATAATGAGTTCAGAAAGCTTAAGTACGAAAAGAGATTTGAGTATAAGGGGATGGCCTTGCTCTATAGTGCCTGGTCTCATGAACTTGAAAATGAAGCATTTTATCGTGAAATGATTTACTACCTTGAAAAAGGGAATTATAAAACAGCGCAACTATTTAGCCTTTATGATTTTGCTAAGAGAAAATTCGGTAAAACATTTTCAAGTCGTGATGAAGTTTTAAAAGACGATCTTAAGGCAAAGATTGAAATAGAGACGAAGAAAGAGAGAAAGAAGCAGGAGAGAGATCTTGCTGATTATCAAATATCTGGGGAAGTTGACTTTAAAGACGACGATGCCAAGCTTGATTACATTCTAAAAAATATCGAAGTAAAAGAAGAAAAAGACGACTTAAGCGAGTACTAAGAGATTAGATCTTCAAAACTATCTGGGTGGTGAAAGTTTGGAGAATTGTCTGGGTGCTTATTTGAGTAGTAGTATGTTTTATCACCTTCGGCCGTTAAGACACAGGTAGGGGATACGCGCAGATTTGAA
>NZ_JBEBMT010000003.1:450107-464341 GCF_043196705.1 Halobacteriovorax sp. HFRX-2_2 | reverse complement strand
AGGTCTTCAAAATTATGGCCAAGCTTCTTTAATTCAAAACGACAATTAAGAGTGAAGAGTTCATCTTCAGAATTAATGACAATATTATCAATGTTAATATCTGAGTATTCAGTTAACTCTGATCGATATGAATTAAAGATGAAACAATTCCAACTAGAGTCACTTCCAAAGTTAAATTCAAAATACTCACCATCGGTTTTATTGAGAATAAAGAATTCAAAACAAGTCTGAGTCCAAAGTCCAATAACTCGATTCATCTTGCCATTGTCACGTTGTATATAAATAGGAGAGAGATCCCCTTGTAAACAAAAGTGAAAATTAACATGGCCGTCAATGACCTTGATCTCGGCCGAGGCCTTTAGATCAAGATCATTTTCAGCAAATGGTATTAAGTTAAAGTATTTTGAAATCATAATCGATCTTCTTAATTACCCTTACCCATGATATTTGTTAAGAAATCAACTGGTAATGGGAAGAATGTCGTCGACTTTCCTTCTCCACTTGAGATCTCTTTCATTGTATCAAGGTAGCGAAGAGTGATGGCATTAGGAGACTCGTTAAGGACCTTTGCCGCTTCTGCAAGCTTAAGGGCCGCATCGAATTCACCTTGTGCAGAAATAACCTTTGCACGCTTGTCTCTTTCTGCTTCCGCTTGCTTTGCCATTGCTCTTTGCATCTCAATAGGAAGGTCAATGGCCTTAACTTCTACTGTTGAAACCTTGATTCCCCATGGCTCTGTATGCTCATCAAGAATTGCTTGTAGTCTTGCATTAATCTGTTCACGCATTGATAGAATTTCATCAAGCTCGAATTGACCAATTACAGAACGAAGAGTTGTTTGTGCAATTTGACCTGTCGCTAGCAGATAGTTTTCAACTGCGACAACTGACTTTTCAGGATCTTCTACTCTAAAGTAAACAACACCATTAACTTTTAATGTTACGTTATCTTTAGAGATAATATCTTGTGATGGAATATCCATTGTCACTGTTCTCAGATCAACCTTGTGCATCTTTTCTAGGCCTGGAATAAGTAGAATAAGTCCTGGCCCGCGAACAGCTGTGAAGCGTCCTAGGAAGAAGATAACACCACGTTCGTACTCTTTAAGAACCTTAACAGTGTTGAACAATAAAATTAATAGTAGAATTATAAATGGTAAGTAAGGCGCAAAATTTATCATATATCCTCCGTTGAATTGACAAAAACTTTACATTTAACTGACTCTAAAAAAAACTGAGAGTTTAATATTAATTTAAGAAAACTAAGGGGAGATTTTTAATAAACTCTCTCTCTTCCTTGTCAAAAATCAATCGTCCCTCAACGTCCCCTTAGTTTTTTCTTCTTATTTTCAATTATTTAAAGCCAAAAAAACTTTTTAATTTCTCTTCTTGCCCAGTCGATATCGCTCTTTGTTGGAAGATCGTTTTGACACATCGAAAAGATTAAACTCATTAATTGACGAAAAGATTTTCTTTGACTCATTTTATACCTCTATAGTTTTACTTGTAGTTTTAAGTTGTCTTTTTTGATGACCTCTACCTTATCACCAACTTTAAGCTTTGACATATCGCCAGTGGCCGTAAGTTGCCACAATTCTCCATTGTAGCGAGAAAAGACTTTATCACCATCAATATCTGTTACTGTAATCTCAACACCAGTGTACGGATCTTCAGGTTCAGAGAAAATTCTTTTTCTAGACTTATAAAAAACATAAGCAATCAGACCAATAAAGGCAAGAATCGCACCAATACTAGAAAAGAGAACAGTTGAAGAAATTTGTAGGTATGACTCCTCAGTTTGAAAAAGAAACATGGAGCCAAAAATTAAGCTGGCCACTCCTGCAAGGGTTAAAAGCCCAAAGCTTGTAATATAAATTTCTAGAATAAAGAGAATAAAGGCCGCAATAATAAGCAGGAAGGCCCCTGTGTTAAGGGAGAGTACATTAAAAGATATCCCTGCAATTAAGATGGCCACTGCTCCAATACTTCCAGCGATAAATCCACCTGGCGCTTGAAACTCGACATAGATTAGGGCCGCGCCTATGAGGAAAAGAATATAGGCCATATCAGGAGACGCAAAGAAGCTTAAAAGTTTCTGACCCAGAGTTTTTTCAAATGTTGTGAGCACATAGTTATCAGCGATCTTAACTTTAAAAGACTTATGATGAGAAAGGTATGTCTTATTATTAATTGTATTAATAAGACCGCCCTTACCCTGAATTGTATCAACAATTCCGTTATGGACATTTTCTTTTAAGGCCTCAGTCTCTGTATAACTCTTTGCCTCTGTTATCATCTTTGTGAAGACCTTCTCATTCTTTCCAGTCGCAGAAGCTTGAGACTTTACGAGGGCAACAAGATCATTAACAATCTTATTTTTCATATCGCCTTCTTTAATATCTGATGTTCCTGATATTGGCGTGGCCGCACCGATGCGCGTTCCATCGGCCATATAGAGAATAGGGATACTACTTGCAATGATGGCACCGGCACTCGTGGCCGATGCAGAACTAGGTCCAATCCAACCAATGACCAGATTCTTACTATTGGCAATTAAGTGCATAATCTCTTTTGTGACACTAACCAGGCCTCCTGGTGTGTTTATCTTAATTAAGATGGCACTCTGACTTTGGCCTTCAATGCTTTTAAATGCCTTTTGAAGGTAATTTAAAGTGGCCGGTGTGATGGCCTCTTCAATATTAACTGCAACGATAGAATTGATATTAATCTCTTTAGCTTCTTTTGAGCTATCAGCTGCAACTGCGCTGAATGATGCTAAAAATAGGGTAAAGAGTGCTACAAAACTTGTAATGATACGCTTCTTCATATATGTTGACCTGCTTATTAAAGGAGATTTCATGTCATCAAATAATATTACTTATAAAGTAATTATCGCTCATTTTTTCAATCCTATAAATGATAAAAAATGTGAATTTTTAGAAGATTATGCAATTGTTGCAAAGCGCACAACAAAAGGTGATTATAAAATCATCGATCGTATGCCTAAAGCACAACTTTCAGCTTATTTATCACGTAAGAAGAATGTTGAGATTATTGATAAGAGTGGCCAATACGTAATTCCTGGCCTCTATGATACACACTTTCACTGGGTACAAGACGCCGTTTGTGAAATGCCAAAGGCCAATCTGCTACATTGGTTAGAAAATTATACATGGCCATATGAAGCTAATTTCAAAAAACTTGCTTTTGCACGTAAGAAGGCAAAAGAGTTTACAAATAAAATTGCAAATAACGGAACAATTGGTGGAGCTTGTTATGGCTCAATTCACTCTCATTCTGTTTCTGAAGCACTTAATAATTTCAAAGGTGACTATGTTCTAGGTAACGTACAAATGACAATGAACTCGCCTGAGTACCTTACAATGGGCGTAGAGGAAACAATTGCACAAACTGAAGCATTAGCGAAAGAGTATAAAGATAAGTACGCTGTAACTCCTCGCTTTGCCATTACTACAGATCCTGTGACAATGGCCGCTGGAGCAAAGACTGCAAAGAAGCATCGCTCTTTCATTCAAACCCACTTAAGTGAAACTCAAAATGAAATCGATTTCGTTCTTAGTATCTATAAAGATATTAAAGGATTTGAAAAAGTTAAAACTTATACAGAGATTTATGACAAGGTTGGGCTTTTAACTCCAAAAACTATTATGGGACATGGGATTTATCTTTCACCAAAAGAATTAAAACTCTTAAGTGAAAAACAGACGATGATTGCTCACTGTCCAACAAGTAATGCTCCAATTAAAGAGCTGGGACTAGGTTCGGGACTTTTTGATTATAAGAGAGCTAATCGTTTCAAAGTTCACTGGGCCCTAGCAAGTGACATTGGTGGTGGGCCTTTCCTTTCTATGCTCGATGTAATTAATTCATTTGTTATGCAGAATCATAAAAGAGGACATCGCGATACTTCTTATACTCAAGGACTTTACCGAGCTTCACTTGCGGGTGCTACTTCGATGAAACTCGAGCAGGAGAGTGGTAATTTTGAGCTTGGTAAAAAGCTTCATTTTGTCAGTCTTGGAAGCAAAAAGATGAGCGCAAGTCTTACGACGGAAGAAAAACTTAAGAAATTAATTAAGAGGCCTAACAAAGACAGGGCCTTATACACAGATTTAATTGAAGCGACGTATTATAACGGTAATGTGATTTCAGGTAGATAGTTAAGCTAAATCGATCATATTGAACAATATCTGCTATCGACAATAAAATTACGGAAATATTGTAAAAAGTTTTCTTACAAATCTGTTAATATGTTTACAAAAATATTTTATTGCTTTAGAATATATTAAGATACGAATCGTAAGTGCTTGAATATAATACTTAGGAGAAATACATGAGAAGTTTTAGTCACATCGCGAAGCTAATTAAAGAAAAGAGAACAGCACATCCAAAAGGATACTCTCAATCAGAATTATCACACCTTCTTGGTTACAAGAATGGTCAATTCATCTCTAACGTTGAACGTGCTCTTTGTAACATCCCACTAAAGATGCTACGTAGAGTTTGTGAAATCTTAGACATCAATGAAGCTGAATTAAAAGACGCTATCATTAAAGATCACGAAGAAACTTTAGATAATTATCTAAAGGATGGATCAGGTGTTGTTGGTGCAACAACTGGTGCAGAAGCTACGGCTACAACTTCAAACTTCGTTTACTAATCTGATTACCTTTTCGAAGGTTGTTAGTTAGAAAATATTGATAAAAAAAGAGGGAGCGAAAGCTCCCTTTTTTTATGTTCAGGATGAATGGTAATAAATTTAATTAAACGCCTTTATAGGCCTTGTAATCATCTAGAGAACCAACAGACTCTTCAGTGTCGTCTGCATAGCTTGATTCAATCTGTGTTTGAAGGTAATGAGGATCTTCGATTTCTTCTTCACTAACTTCTGGATCTACTTCTCCAACTGGTAATTCATGATTAGTTGAATAAGTTAAGTCCATCTTTAAAGATTCAAATTTTTCTTCAAAAACTTTTAAGTCTTCTTCTTTTAAACGACTCTTAAAAGCTAAAAATGTTTTTTGTGTTTCAATATAATTTCGCTCAAGCTTTTCTCTTTGCTTTTCACCAACACGATCAAAGTTATCAAAGTACTTGCGTCTGGCCATAATATGCTGCTCAAGTAAATTGAAGTATTTTACAATGATAAAGTCCTCTCCACTTAGATGTTGTGGGTTTGGACGGCGATTCTTATTTGGTCCACGGCGTCTGCGATTGCGATTTGAAGACTTACCTTGTGCCTTTTTATTTGGTTTAGATTGATTTGACTGTGGGCCTTTAGCGCCAGGTTTGTTGCTACCTTGTCCGGCCTGTTGTCCTTGTCCCTTAGGGGCACCACTTGCGTTTGCTGGGCGTTTACGACGTCTGCGGTTGTTTGAGCGACTTCTGTTACCACGGCCTTGTGGTTTGTCTGAAGATGACGATGTCGATGAATTAGAGGCGTTCTTGTTGCCTTGCTCCATTTGTAATCCCTTATTGATAATTCATAATTACGTTTAAATTTAATTATAGCCCCTAATATTGCTAAGTAAAGCTACAACTTGTCTAACACCTATGTTAAAATTGGCCAATTTCAATAGAACAACTCTCTAATTTTTTCAAAAGGGGAAATTACATGACTAAAAGAGTTAAGGTTGCAGTTACAGGTGCAGCAGGACAAATTGGTTACGCGATTCTTTTTAGAATTGCTTCAGGTCAAATGTTTGGACCAGATACAGAAGTTGAACTACAACTTCTTGAACTACCTCAGGCGCTTGGTGCACTTGAAGGTGTAAAAATGGAATTAGATGACTGTGCTTTTCCATTATTAAAAAATATTGTTTGCACAGACAAGATGGAAGTAGCATTTAAAGATGCAAACTGGATTCTTGCAATTGGTGCCGTTCCAAGAAAAGATGGAATGGAAAGAGCTGACCTTCTTAAGGTTAATGGTGGAATCTTTGGTCCACTTGGTAAAGCAATGGCAGCACACTCAGCACCAGATTCAAAATTATTCGTAGTTGGTAACCCATGTAATACGAATTGTTATATCGCAATGGAAGCTTCAGGGCTTGATAAGTCACGTTTCTTTGCAATGACAACTCTTGATGAGAAGAGAGCTAAGACTCAACTTGCTCAGAAAGCTGGAGTTGATGTAACTGAAGTTACTAATATGACAATCTGGGGTAACCACTCAGCAACTCAATACCCAGATTTCTACAATGCAAAGATTGGTGGAAAGTCTGCTGCAGAAGTTATCTCTGATGAAGAATACCTACAAGGTGATTTTATCTCAACTGTTCAAAAAAGAGGTGCAGCAATTATTAAAGCACGTGGTGCTTCTTCTGCTGCTTCAGCTGCAAACGCATGTGTTGCAGGTGTATACGCTCTTACTCATGACACACCAGCTGGTGAGACATTCTCTATGTGTCTTGCTTCAAAAGGTGAGTATGGAGTTGACGAAGGTCTTATCTTCTCATTCCCATGTCGTGTTGAAAACGGTGAGCTAAAAGTTGTTGAAGGCCAAGAGCACAATGCTTTTGGACAAGAGAAGTTTAATACAACTCTTGAAGAACTTCGCACAGAAAGAAATACTGTTAAAGATCTAGGTCTAGTATAGGTGCCATGCTCCTTTGGTTTCGCACATGCTAAATCAAAGGAGCTCACCTTATCTACTTATATAGAATATTTAGCACATGCGAAACCAAAGGAGCATGGCACCTTATATTCTAATTCCCAATTTAAATTTCGATAAAACTTGAATGATCAGAAGCGGAGACAGAGACGCATAGGTCACAATTTTCCAATTTTCGAGATTGATAAGTTTTAAGCTGAGAATATTCCTAAGAGCAGGGATATAGATCGTTGCAAGTAACAGTACTGTACAAAGGCATACTGCTCCCCAGACATGAATATTCTTTGTGATCTCATTTACAAATAGATTTGAATTCTCAAGTCGCATATTGAAAACATGAAAAACTTGGCCAAAGGCCAGGCTTAAGAAAGAGACAGTCAATGCTGTTTTGTCATCACCAGTTGTCTTAAGTGTGTAGAGGAAGCCAGAAAGTACGCAGCTTGTAAGAATGATACCGTAGAGTGAAATTAGGCCCCACTTCCTCTTTGTAATTATTTGTTCATTACGTGGACGGGGAGATGACTTTAAGTAGCTAGCGTCTCCTTCACCCATCCCAAGGGCCAAGGCCGGGAATACATCTGTGACGAGATTTAAAAATAGAATTTGTAATGGTAAAAGAGGCAGAGGCATATTCATCAGTGAGGCGATTGATACAATTAGAATCTCACTAATATTACAAGAAAGAAGATAGACCACAAAGCGCTGAATATTACTATAGATGATACGTCCTTGCTTGATGGCCAAGATAATGGTGTTAAAGCGATCATCTTGTAGCACCATGTCTGCCGCCTCTTTTGCAATTTGAGTTCCTCTTAGGCCCATGGCCACGCCAATATCTGCATTCTTCAATGCTGGAGCATCGTTGACTCCGTCTCCAGTCATGGCAACGACAGCATTCTTTGATTGAAAGTACTTAATCAAATCAAGTTTTTGAATTGGGCCAACACGACTAAAGACCTGGGTCTTATCGATTTTTTTAATCAACTCTTCACTCCAGTCTTGCTGTGGCCCGAAGTTCTTTCCATTTATTGAATAGCTATTATCAGGCCCAATAAGGCCTATGTCTTTGGCGATTTTTAAGGCCGTACCTTCTTGGTCTCCTGTAACCATAATTGTTTTAATGCCGGCCTCATTTGACTTTAAAATTGCTTCTTTTACATCTGAACGAGGAGGATCCAGAAGGGCAACGAGTCCTAAAAAAGTAAGATCGTTGTAGGGCCCATCTTCAGTACTTTTTACTTTTTTCTCGGCCAAGGCGAGGATACGTAGGCCATCACTTGCTAGTGTATGATTTTCTTTAATCCATTCACTTTTTAATTCTTCATTGAAGATCTTATCTTCAGACTGATTTCGTATAAGTGTAGAGCTACTTATAATCGCCTCTGGTGCACCCTTTACGGCCACAAGTATTGCCTCTTCGTCCTTTTCTTTTAGCATATGGTAGGTGGCCATCATTAGGTTAGAGCTATCAAAGGGAACCTCTTTTACCTCTGGCCGCTGATCTAGAAGCTTTGCTCTAACAAGGCCGAACTCTTCCCCAATATTAAGTAGAGCAATCTCCATTGGGTCGCCAATATTATGACTCTTCTTTTCTTGAGTAAGTTCTGAGTTATTACAGAGGATACCTATTTCGAGGAGTCTTCTTAGTTCTTTCTCGTCTTTATTTTTTTCGACATTATTCATGTGAAAAACTGTGTGCATAGTTTTAAAGAGCTGAACGCTCATTTTATTTTCTGTGAGAGTTCCTGTTTTATCGGTGAAGATTATTGAAGTTGCCCCAAGGGTTTCAACAGCAGCTAATTTGTTGATGAGAGCATTGTTGTCGGCCATGCGCCACATTCCCTTGGCCAAGGCGAGGGTGGCCACAATAGGAAGGCCTTCTGGAATGGTTGCAATAGCAAGTGCAATGGCCGTCTCTAACATGAGTACGGGGGCCTTTCCTGCCATTATTCCTGAGACTGCAATAAGGGTAGCAATTGCTAATGAAAACCAGACGATCTGGCCACCAAGCTTATTTAGTCGTTTTTCAAGAGGGGTGGTTTCATCTTTATTAACGGCATCACCTTGAACCTCTTTGGCAATTTTACCAACCTCTGTGTCCATGGCCGTTGCAATGACAATTCCTTTTCCTGAACCTCTTGTGATTGATGTTCCTTTAAAAAGAATATTGCTTCGCTCAGCTAGTATGGTGTCTTCTTCTAGGGCTTTACTTACTTTGTCGACCGGGGCCGATTCACCTGTCAAAATTGATTCGTTAACATTTATATTATTGGCCTGGGCAACTCTAAGGTCGGCCCCTAAAATATCTCCGGCCTCAAAGATGACGATATCACCAGGTACCAGCTCTTTTGTGTTAAGGTGAAATATTTGTCCTTGTCGAATAACTCCACATTTTGTGACGCCGATTTTTTTGAGTGCTTCCATGGATCTTACGGCCTTAAGTTCTGTGAAAAATCCTAGTGCAGTGTTAACAACGAGGACTGCAATAACTGTGAAGCCTTCGACAATATGGCCAATGGAAAAAGATGTGGCGGCCGCAATAAGCAGCAAGAAGACAATGATGCTCTTTAGTTGTCTTATAAGAATCGTAATTTTAGATGTGCTTGGCCTAACCGAAAGTTCATTAGGCCCATAGAGTTTTTGTCTACTTGTGATTTCTTCTTGTGTAAGTCCGCTTTCAAGGTTTGTTTCAAGTATATCTGAGACATCATTTACACTACATTTTGAATAGAATAGGCCGTTATACTTTTTCATATATTCGCCCTTCTTAGCTTTATTTTATAAGATCTAGAATCTCTCTTTGCTCTTCGATACTTAAAGGCCTAACAGTGTCGGCCTTCTTTCTTTTTATTCCACTTTTTGCGATGACTTTATCGAGGTGGTGGATACGATCAACTACATTCTTTGTCATCTTAAAGAGCCAGTCAGGAAGCTCTTCTTTGATTGTCTGACTATCGATTTCCATTAGTGTGACCTTCGTTTTTGCCATAACATAGGCCGCGCGGTGAGTACCAGCGAAGAAGGCCATCTCACCAATCATTTCTCCAGGGCCTACTGTCGCAACAGGACTAACTTTATTACCGTCAACAACAAAGACGAGAAGTTCTCCCTCTTCAACCAGATAGATCGTATCAGACTGATCTCCCTGTTTAATGATGATAGCATTTTCGTTATGAACAATTCTCATATGGCCTCTTATTTTAGTTGGGTAATCTGCTTAAGCTTAATTACTAGCTCACTGACAAGTTTAGGGTAATAGATAGATTGTGGAACTTTATTAGAAATAAATAAAGGGTTTCTTGTATAATTTTGCTTAAGAACTTCGTTAAAGTTTACGATATCCACATTTTGATGAGTTGAGATCTTTTCAAGCTGTTTAACAAAGAGTGGGTGCGAAGACTTGACCTCACATGCAAAGGCCACTTTTTGTAAAGCCTGATCGTAGGCCTTTGTTATCTCACCCTGTTTTTCAAAAAACTCTTGCTTTAATTGATGAAATTTCGTGTTGGCCAAAATATTTTTTTCAAGAGACTGAACAAGTACATGGGCCTCTTTCGTTTTAGATTCAGAAAGAAGTGTATCGAGTTTTTTTAGGGCCTCTTCAAATTCTAGGCCATTTGTATCTTCACAAATTCTAAGGTCATTTATCTCCATATTGATTGGTGGAATGACGGTAAGGATATTAACTCCTTTGGCCTTTAGAGTTCGAAAGAATTTTTCGAGACGAATATCATAGAGAAGAAGTTCTTTTTCTAAAATACTTCTAAAGCGTTCAGGAGATAATTTATCAAATTCAAGTGGTTCAATTTCTGAAGTTAGCTGCTTAAGATCTTCATTTAAGAAAATTAAACGTGACAGATTTGGATGAAGCTTAATCAAACTTTGGATGTAGAGATTTTTAAAGAGTTTAAAATTCTGATTATTAAGTTTAATGGCCTCTTTCTTCTTTGGATAAATATCTTCTTGTAACTCTGAATAGCCAGTTGCAAGAATAAGAATCTTAGGAACTTTCTTTAGCGCCGCCACTCTTTGAATGGTGCGATAAAGGGAGTCGCCCTTAGAAGAAATATTGTAAATAGAAAGTGGTCTGGCCAACTTTTTTGAGAGTTGAGTTGTGATGTCATTGATAAATGGACTGATTGATACACCCATTTCATCTCCGACAATTAGTACGTCGGCATTTGAGGCAACTTCATCAGGCCCATAGGTTTCTGGTGCCATGACATATGGTGCTGGAGTTTCTCGCAGAGGGGCCTTGTGATAATGGTAACTTAGAAGCCCCAAAATTGTGATAATGAACGCACAGGCCAAATAAAATATAGTGTTAAATATTTTTTTCATAAAAACTAATCAAGATTTCCCTATGACTTTATTATATACGTAATTTCTGGTACATAGAAGACCTTATGAAAGATGCAAAAAACACCAGATGGGTACCTGAGCTTTTAGCTCCGGCAGGTAGCCTAGAAAAATTGAAAGTGGCCATTAGTTACGGTGCCAATGCCGTATATCTTGGTGGTCAAAAATATGGACTTCGCCAAGCGGCCGATAACTTCACTATTGATGAAATACGTGAAGGGGTTGAGTTTGCTCATGAGCGAGGTGCTCTTGTCTATGTCGTCTTAAATTCATTCTTTCACGATAAGGATTTTGATGGCCTTTTAGACTTTATTAAAGAACTTGATGATGTGGGAATTGATGCAGTTATTGTTTCAGATCCTGGTGTGATCAATTATATAGCTGAGAATACAAGTCTAGAGATACACCTTTCAACTCAGGCAAGTTGTCTTAATGTTGAAAGTGCAAAACTTTGGAAGAAGCTAGGTGTTACTCGTATCGTCCTTGGGCGCGAGGTTGCCATTGCTGATGCTAAGAAAATCAAAGAAGAGGCCGGCGTCGAGATCGAGATGTTTGTTCATGGTTCAATGTGTATGGCCTACTCTGGAAATTGTGTGATTTCCAACTATACACAAGGGCGTGACTCAAATCGCGGTGGATGTGCTCACAGCTGTCGTTTTGAATATAAAATTGATGATGGAAAGAAGGAGCTTAATAGCTACTTTATGAGCTCTAAGGACCTTGAGGGAATCAGACTTCTTCAGGACTTTATTGATGCAGGAATTGACTCCTTAAAAGTTGAAGGACGTATGAAGTCTCCAATGTATGCGGGAACTATTTCAATGGTCTACTCACAGGCCCTTGCCTATTATAAAGAGCATGGAAACTTTCTAAGCGATGATCTGCTTAAGTGGGAAGATGAGCTTACAAAAGTTACTCACCGTGCTTACACACAGGCATCTCTTGTTGAAGAGGCCGATGAAACTTCGATTTATAATGATCGTGAGCATGAAGATAAGACATATCGTGCGATTGGAAAGGTTGCGCAAGTTGTGGACAATGAGTTTATCGTTGTTGATGTAAGAAGTGCATTTGAACTAGGAGAGTCTCTTGAGATCATGCCTTTTTCAAACGCTCACGTGGATGTAAAGATTGATCATATCTCTAATCTTGCTGGAGAGAATTTTGAGCGTACACGTCCTGGAGCACTTTTTAAAATTCCTTACGTTGCAGGAGTTGAGGTGAATAACCTTGTTCGTGCAAAGGTTGTAAGTTAATGAAGACGACAACTTACTTAAATAACCTTAATGATCTTCCTAATATTATTGCTAATAAGTCTTTAGTAAGTGAAGTCATCTTAGCAACTCGCTTATTTTCTCAAATTGGAAAACTCTCTATTGAAGAGATGGCCAAGGCCATTGAGTTATTGAAGTCAGAAGCAATTTCCTATTCTTTAGAGTGGGATATTCTTATGACGGAAACTCGTTTTGCAATGTATAAGCAACAATTTCAAAAATATGCAGACCTTGGTTTTAAGAGTATTCGCTTAAGAGATCCTGGTGCTATTAATTTTTGTTTAAACGAATATCCTGATCTAAAGATCGATCTTCTTTTAGATACTGGTGGACACCATAATCTTAACTCAATTAAGGTTTGGAAGAACCTTATTGGTGATCGTCTAAGAAAGATTGTTCTTTCAATTGAACTCTCAAGTAGTGTGATTAAAGAATTTTGCCAAGAGATTCACTCGTGGGGCGTTGAAACAGAATTACTCGTCTTTGGACGAATTTTACTTTTCTATACACCACGAAACCTTGTGTCTCCTTTGTATTCTGATGAAAGCTTAGAAGATAACTACCTTGAAGTTAGTGGTTCAAGTGAAGAGTCTCCTCATAAAGGATTTCCGATTGTTGAAAATCAACACGGAACATTTATGTTTAATACAAAAGACCAATTTCTTTTAGAGTATATCGATGAATTAAAAGATTGTGGTGTTAATGATCTTAGAGTTGATGCTCGCCATCTAGAAAATAATAATCTCTTAAATGATGTTGTTTCACTTATTAATTCTTTCGATAAGTCGAAGGCCAAGGAAGTGAAAGATCAATTTGGTAACTCAACGACACGCGGATTCTTTCACGTAAATAAATCTGATGTCCTATTTAAGAAGCTTAAGAATAAGCGTACCCAACGCCAAGATGAAGGCTTCTTAGGTGAAGTTGTTGATGTTGTGAAGAAGTCTCATATGGCCATTCTTATTAAGGGAATGCGCGGTGAGGAGTTTGCTCTTAAAGTAGGAGATGAACTTCGCTTAAATACACCAGACGGAAAAGTTAAAACAACGAAAGTTCATAAGATTACACATACGAATGGTAGGGAGGCAGACTCTGCTAAGACAGGTGAGTTAGTGCTGATTCCACATGTTAGTGGTGTTAGTGTTAAGACCATGGCCTATAAGAATTAGTTGTAGCTGACCTTAACGAATTGTACCCAGATTCCACCATTATTGATTCGCTGTGATCTCATTGCCTTAAACTTCTTGTCGATAATAAAGGTCTCTGGCATCACAGCATAGGCACTCTTTGCTCCAAGCTTTTGTGCCTTTGCATAGAAGTCATTTACAAATTCATGAATATTTTTTTGCGTCTTTATTCTCTTACCGTATGGAAGATTACAGACAATAACTAAGTTATTTTCTGAAAGCTCTTCCATTTTAAAAAAATCACCATGAGTCACTTCAAGATCAAATCCCTCAAGGTTTTCTTTGATGGCCTTAATATTATCGCGATCTATATCATTGGCCAGGGCCTTGCGCTGAATTTCATCGTTTAAAATATTTACCTTTTGCGCAGCCTGTTTCCTAAAAAGAGGAAAGTTCTCAAAATTATAATGACGCTTAGAATTCACCTGGTCTTGGAAGAGATACTCGCTTAAGATCGTTCCCGAGCCGGCCATTGGATCAAGTAGGGTATAACCTTTTTCTTCATTGCTATTAATGAATCGAATAAGAGCTGCTCCAAGAGACTCTCGCATTGGGGCCTTGGCAGTAAAGATCTTATGTCCTCTCTTATCAAGCCTCTCTCCTGAACAGTCGATTGAAACCTGACACATATCTTCCTCGAAACGAATAAAGATAATTGGTGGATGACTCCACGTAAGCTCGTTATATTTCGCCTTAAAGGGTTGTGCCTTTTGATAATCTGCAATGGCGTCTTTTGCGGCCTTGATGATTTTTCGATCATCAAATAAGCGCGAGTTATGAG
>NZ_JBEBMT010000003.1:387766-450009 GCF_043196705.1 Halobacteriovorax sp. HFRX-2_2 | reverse complement strand
GCTTACCTTAAATTCAAAGTCAGTCGTTGGGATATAATCATTCCAATTTATCTTTGATAGCTTTTTGTAAAGTTTAGGAAGATCTCTTGCTTTAAATTCTTCTACTCTTAGAAGTGCCCTTGTCGGGATCTTCAAATACTTTATCAGTGTTAGAAGAGAGAAAAGGTCTTGAGACTTAAGAAGTAGTCCCGCTTCATTATTGCACTCTATTGAATTAAAGAATTCGTAACGAATTAGCTCTTTTAGCTCTTCTTTGGCGAACTCCTCGAGACCAGGAGTTACAGAGAGAAATAATTCGTATGTTTTTGAAGTTTTTTGCATATTATTTGTATACACGATCTTGAGTTTATAACCAATTGGTCATATATAAATGATATGGCCAAACAAAGTAAATACGGAACTCTATATTTAATTGCAACTCCAATTGATGAGCAAAACCCTCTCGATACGACAGCTTTAAATTTATTAAAGTCTGCCATCGAAGAGCGAGAGCAAAGTCTCTTTCTTATTGAAGACTTGAAGCCTTGTCGTAGACGTTGGATACGTTTTGGACTTGATCGCGAAATCATTGAAGACTTTATTCTCTTTAATGAACACACTCAAGTTGAGATTGAAAATGAAATCATTGCAAAAATTCAAAGTGGTAAGAATGCTTATCTTATGAGTGATGGTGGGCTTCCGGCATTTTGTGATCCTGGCCAAAAACTCGTAAAAAGATGTCATGAGCTAGGGATTCGCGTGACTTGCACTCCCCATAGCAATTCAATTTCTCTTGCCGTTGCCCTGTCTGGTATCGACTGCGCTAATTTTACATTTGCTGGCTTTCCTCCGCGCAGGCCTGAAGAGCGTAAGGAGTTTTTAAAGAATTTGGCCAAGGTAAATATGCCAAAGGTTCTGATGGATACCCCGTATCGCCTAACGAGACTTCTTGAAGAGTCTGTGGAGGTCTTTGGTGATCGTCTCGCTTTTGTCGGCATGGAGCTTAATGGAGAGGACGAGGAACTTAAATACGGTAAGTTATCGAAATTGCTCAAAGAAGTTTCTGGATTAAAGAAAGAGTTCATTCTTATTATTAAGTAATTGTTTAAAGGCCTAGCAAATCAGATAGATTTTTCCAAAGCATAAATGGAATGTTGTTGCTTCGAATAAAATCTGCTAAATTGCCTAAATCATTAGGTATGTACATGAAAAGAGACAATTTAGAGGCCCAGGCAACGAGCGATCGTAAGCTTGAGCATATCAAATTAACGGATGCTGCACAGACGGCACAAATCTTAGCTGATAAGCGCTTTTACTATGAGCCACTTTTTAGTGGAAATAGAGAAGTGCCCGATCTCAGTCTTAACTTTGCTGGACATCAATTAGAATTACCAATTTGGGTTTCATCAATGACAGGTGGAACCGGTGTCGCTGCAAAGATAAATGAAAATCTTGCACGAGCATGTGGCGATTTTGGCATTGGGATGGGACTAGGTTCTTGTCGTAAACTTCTTTCCAAAGAAGGTCGTAGTCAGTACTTCAGCGACTTCGATATCTCAAAATATACAGCTAATGCGCCTTTTTATGCCAATCTTGGTGTGGCCCAGTTAGAGGAGCTCATCGAAGATGGTGAGCTTGATCGTGCCAAAGAAGTCGTTGACCTACTTGGTGCCAACGGCCTAATTATTCACATCAATCCAGCGCAAGAATGGTTTCAACCTGAAGGTGATATTATCAAGCGCTCTCCACTAGAGATTATAAAAATCTGTTTAGAAGAGTTTGATTTTCCAATTATCGTCAAGGAAGTTGGACAGGGAATGGGGCCGAAATCTTTGGCCGCTCTTATGCAGATGGATCTGGCCGCAATAGAATTTGCAGCCTTTGGTGGAACTAATTTTTCTAAACTTGAATATATTAGAAATTCCAATGACTTATCTATTCATGAACCTCTGTGTCATGTTGGCCATACTGCCCTAGAAATGGTAAATATGAGCAATCAGATTATCGATCAATTAGGAGAGCAGGTAAGGTGTAAGAACTTTATCATCTCAGGTGGTATTAAATCATATCTTGATGGTTTCTACCTGTGTAGGCTTTCGAAAGGAAATGCCATTTTTGGTATGGCCAGCGAGTTCCTAAAGACGGCAATGGTTGATTATGAAAGTGTTAGTCGACAGGTTACACAAATAAAAGCAGGTCTAGCATTTGCTAATTCATACCTTAGTGTAAGGAGTGAAAATTGAAATTGATTCAAGGTTTTTCAAAACTAACAAAAGAACAGAAAGTAGAATTTATCTCAAAGAATCTTGAGGCCGGTTCAAAAGAACAGATCCTCTCTTTCTGGCATCAGGATCAAAAATTACAAAATACATTTGATGAATTCTCTGAGAATACCATCTCAAACTTCTTCCTACCTTATGGTGTGGTTCCTAATTTTGTTTTAAATCAAAAAGTATATAACGTTCCAATGGTTATTGAAGAAAGCTCTGTTGTTGCGGCCCTGTCAAAGGCAGCAAAGTTTTGGAGCTCTCGTGGTGGCTTTAAGGCCGAAATCATTGGCAGTGAAAAAATTGGTCAAGTTCACTTTGTCTATGAAGGTGACAAGGCCCAACTTAAAGAATTCTTTGAAAATGGAAAAATTGATATTTTAAATTCTCTAACTCCATTAACTATCAATATGGATAAGAGAGGCGGTGGGATTCGTTCGATCGAGTTAGTTGATCTAACTGATAAAGAAGAAAACTACTACCAAATCAAGATGGCATTTGAAACTTGTGATGCGATGGGGGCCAACTTCATTAATTCTGTTTTAGAAGCTGTTGGGAAATATTTAGAAGAAAAACTAGGGGAGCACGTACAAGTGATTATGTGTATCCTTTCTAATTATACGCCTAATTGTAAGGCACGTGCATGGGTTGAGTGTTCAATTGAAGACTTGAATGAAAAGAGTCTTGGAATGGATGCAAAAACATTTGCACAAAAATTTGCTCGTGCAGTTCGCATTGCTCACATTGATCCTCATCGTGCAACAACTCACAATAAAGGTATCTTCAATGGTATTGATGGTGTTGTTATTGCAACAGGTAATGACTTTAGAGCAGTTGAGGCCTGTGGCCATACATATGCTGCAAGAGACGGACAGTATCGCTCTTTAACTAATTGTAAAGTTGAAGGTGATAAGTTCTTATTTGAAATTGAGATTCCACTAGCACTGGGAACTGTTGGTGGTTTAACAAAGCTGCATCCATTAGCGAAGATGTCTCTTGATATTTTAGAGCGTCCAAGTGCAAACGAGCTAATGATGATTACAGCAAGTGTGGGACTTGCTCAAAACTTTGCGGCCTTAAAGAGTTTAGTGACAAGTGGTATTCAAAAAGGACATATGAAAATGCACCTAATGAATATCTTGGGACAACTTGAAGCTAATAATGAAGAGAAAGAAAAAATTGCTGAATACTTTGCGGACAAGGTTGTTTCGTTCAGTGCAGTAAGAGAACAACTAGAGAGTTTAAGAAACTAAATTATGAACACAACACACACAAGCAACACAATTTTAAAATATTTGGAAGGAGAACAATTTCTTGAACTTCCAAA
The DNA here is from genome assembly GCF_043196705.1 of Halobacteriovorax sp. HFRX-2_2. NCBI lineage: Bacteria > Pseudomonadati > Bdellovibrionota > Bacteriovoracia > Bacteriovoracales > Halobacteriovoraceae > Halobacteriovorax > Halobacteriovorax sp. HFRX-2_2. The sequence continues at coordinate 446,436 of NZ_JBEBMT010000003.1, read as the reverse complement.
GAATGGCCAACTTTACTTTGGTCATGGGAAATTACTTCTATCTGGAGAGTATTTTGTTCTAGACGGTGCTCAGGCTCTTGGTCTACCAACGACTGTTGGACAATCTCTTCGCGTTCAATATTCAGCATCATTTGATCCAAAGCTATATTGGAAGTCATATGACCCAGCTGGAAAGCTATGGTTTGAAGTGATCTTTGAATTCTGGCACTTCAATATCTTAAATGACAATCCAACCAAAGAGATGATGGTTCTGCAGCAGATGCTTAGACAAGCTAGAAAGCAGAATAAGCACTTCTTAAGAGATGGAGTTGATGTACATGTTGTGACTCAACTTGGATTCCCTCTTGAGTGGGGCCTAGGTTCATCTTCAACTTTAATTCATAATATTGCTGACTGGGCGATGGTTTCACCATTTGAGTTAGCATTTAATACGCTTGGTGGTTCTGGATACGATATCGCTTGTGCGCAAAGTGATGATCCACTTATCTATCAAAAAAGTGGTGATGGGCCAAAGTGGTCGCCGGTTGAATTCAACCCATCATTTAAAAATAACTTATACTTTATTTACTTAGGTCATAAGAAAAACTCTCGTGATGCTATTGAGTACTATAATCAATTGCGTCCACATTCACCGGAAGTAATCAATACTATCAGTGAATTATCAAATCAGATTGCTTCTGCAAAAACGCAGGAGGAATTTAACTTCTTAATCCGTGCCCATGAAGAAATTATTGGTAAACAACTTAAGCTTAAGCCTATTAAGCAAGAGGCCTTTAGTGACTTTGATGGAGAAATTAAATCTCTTGGTGCATGGGGTGGTGACTTCATTCTTGCTTCAACAATGAATAATAGAAGGTACGTTTCTAATTACTTTGAGGAAAAAGGCCTAAAGGTCATCATTCCTTACCGTGATTTAATTGTCGATAATGAACCAAAAGTTGAAGCTAATAATGTCCACTAATTTCAAGTTAACGAATTATAAAATAGAAAAATTAAGTGAAGGCCGCTCTTTCAATGTAAAGAGCCCTTCTAATATTGCATTGATTAAGTACTGGGGAAAGTATGGAGAGCAGCTGCCTTCAAACCCTTCTCTAAGTGTCACACTTGATAATGCTCATACTTTGACAACTTATAAAGTTTCAAAATCTGATAAATTTGAATTAGATTTTAAATTTGAGTCAAAGAGTAATGAGAAGTTCCAGGCCCGTGTTGAAAAGTTTTTTAATCGAGCAGTTGAGTTCTTTCCATTTATCAATGAGTGTCGAATTGAAATGGATTCAATGAATTCATTTCCTCATTCGTCTGGAATTGCTTCTTCAGCAGCATCAATGTCAAATTTTGCCAGTGCACTTTGTGAGATTGAAAAAATAGTGACGCAAGAAGACCACGACGAAGAATATTACCTAAAGAAAGCTTCTTTTATGGCCCGCTTAGGCTCTGGAAGTGCTTCACGATCACTTTTCCCAAAAATGTCGATTTGGGGTAAGTCGGTTCAAGGAAGCTCTCAAGAGTATGCTGTTGGGCTTGATAGCTATGATAAGTCATTTGAAGGAATTTGTGATTCTATTGCAATTGTAAGTGCAAGTGAGAAGGCCGTAAGCTCTACAGCTGGCCATGCTCTTATGAATACGCATCCATTTGCAAAAACTCGTTTCTTAAATGCTTGCAACAATTTTAACTCACTTTGCTTTGCTCTAAGTAGTGGTGACTTTGATGCCTTTGCAGAGATTGTTGAGGCCGAGGCATTAGAACTTCACGGCCTAATGATGAATTCAAAACCATCATTTATTCTGATGGAACCAAATACATTAGCAATCATCGCTAAGATCAGAAACTTTAGAGCACAAACAGGCGCAAAGATCTGTTTTACTCTTGATGCTGGGCCAAATGTACATATTCTTTATCTACAAGAAGATGAAGCTAAAGTTCGTCAATTTATTGAAGATGAAGTTTCTGGCCTTTGTCATAATAACGTTGTTATCCATGATCACATGGGTAATGGTGTCGAAGTGGAATTTTTAAATCGAGATTCATAATGGAAAGTGTCGGAAGTTTTAGCGCAAAAATTCTTCTTTTTGGTGAGTACTCAATCATTCGCTCGTCAAAAGCATTAGCGATGCCTTACTCACTTTTTGACGGAAAGCTAAACTTTCCTGAAAAGCAAAACACAGGTGTTGATTCTGAGTTATCTGCATTTTCTCAATATTTAAAGAAGCAAAATGAGAAGGGAAATCTAAGCTTTAATTTTGATCACCAATCTTTTTCTTTTGATATCTCTAGTGGCATTAGATTTAAATCAACTATTCCTCAGGGTTATGGTGTTGGAAGTTCGGGGGCATTATGTGCGGCCGTCTTTGATCGTTATGCTCGTATTAGTGATGAACAAAAAAACGATATTGCCTTCTTAAAGGATTGTTTTAAAGAAATGGAATCACACTTTCACGGATCTTCATCTGGAGTTGATCCACTGATAAGTTACTTAAATGTTCCGCTTCTAATTGATAGTAAGAAACAGCTGACTGAAGTTGTTTTAAAAAATGAATCCAAAGGCCCAGGGCTATTTCTTTTAAATACAGGCCGTGCCAGAAGAACAGAGCCACTTGTAAACTTATTCATGGAAAAGTGTTCTTCTAAGGACTTTGCTTATCTTTGCGATCGCGTCTTAACGCCAATTTCTGATGAGTGTATAAAGTATTATATTAATGACGATCGTGAAAAGCTCTGGAAGAAGTTTAAAGAGTTATCTTCGTTTCAATTTGAACATTTCAACCCGATGATTCCTGCTCTTTATCGAGATCTATGGACAGAAGGTCTTGAATCGAATGATTTCTATTTGAAGCTTTGTGGTGCCGGTGGGGGAGGTTTTCTTCTAGGTCTGGCCCGTGATATTTCTAAGCTACCTTCACAATTAGCTAATTTTGAAATTAGACCAGTATAAATAAGGCCCACATTCACAAGTGGGCCTTTAAGTTTCTTATCTGATACCGTACATTTTTCTAATATCAGCAAGCTTGTGTGTTGGTGTTACTTTTCTTTTATCTTTACATATCTTCATTGTTTTCATGGCATAGACACCAGAAAATACTGATTGTTTTGTTATGTAGTTATATCTTATATCTGAGACAACTTCGTTATTATCGTTTACTTCAAATTCTTGAAAAACTTCAACCGCCATTGCCTTGGCACTATATTCAACATCTCCATTTGGCCATGGAAAGGCACTACATTGTCCGACAGATAGTGCATACTCATTCACACTCACTCGGCATTTGTAATTTTCGTCATGCTTACCTTTTTCACACCATGTGCTTGCAAGGATATTTGTTGTCGCTAAAATCGATAGTAGTAAAATAATATTTTTCATGTTCTTCTCCATTTTTTCTGTTTGAGTTCTTACTGTTGAATTCCGTAAAGATCTTTAACTTCTTCTAAGCTGTATGTTTCAAGCTCTCCCATGGCCTTGCGACAGTCCCAATAAGAATCCATTGCTTGTACACCTGTACCTGTTCCACTCGTTGTACTAAGAACAGTTCTTCTTTCAGTAAGAAGATTGTGATTGGCATCTTTTAGGTAAACTTCTTCAACAAATGCTACCCCTGCAAATGCATTATAAGATTCGATATACATATTATCGTTGTACCAACATCTTCCTTTTTTAAGTACGTGTTGTGCAATTAGATCTCTACATTCATAAATTTTAACGTGCCTAGAGATTTGCTTACAGTTAGCAAAAGAGCTTGTTACTGTAAGTAGTGATAGTGCAAAAATTAACTTTTTCATATTCTCTCCTCATTCAATCTTTTTGTTTTCTTGTTCGAGGAGGTTATAACACGAAAAAAGTGTATTGCACTGTTTTGTGTAAATATTTTATGGTGAGCTATGTTTTCGAGAGAAATTTATGTGAAATCAGTGATTTGGCCCACTCTCTTGGAGACGAGATGGGCCATTCTTAGGCTAGATGGCCTCTGCAACAGTAGGAGCTTGTTTTAAAACACGGGCAAAGTCGCGTGGATTAATGAAATCCTTTCCATTTGCATAGTTTTTAAAGTCACCAGTGGCCAATGTAGAGTTAGCAAAAGTGATTTCCTCTAAAAGGTCATCTTCCATTGCCTTAATAAGAGCGTTGTTAAATGATCTCTTTGTTTGAATTCTTGCAGTAGGTGACTGCTTAGAGATACGAGTTACAATATCTTCAAGTTCATTTTCGCTGTAAAGAATTTTTCCGACAAGGCCTGCGTTTATAAGGGCATCGGCACCTACGCTTTGAGAAGATAGTAGGTATTGCATAAGCTTTGCACTATTTGCTTTTTCGTTAGTAAGAGTATTCATACCTGCCATTGGTGTGATTCCCTTATCGAGTTGATTAAAAGTCACACTAAAAGAAGGAGCGCAGTAGCGGATATCTCCACCCATTGCTAATTCTAGACTAAATGGGCAAGCAGATTTTTGAAATGACCAAAGGATCGTCTGTGGTAATAGCAATTGTCCCCAGCTAAGTCTTGCTAGTTGTTGTAGAGTATTACCAAGGTTTACTTCATCGAAAAACCTAAGTTCTTCTTTTTTGAATAATTCAATATCATCACTAGCAAATTTAAAAACTACTGAATGAATTTCAATTTTATTAGTTAACCAGTCAAAGAAGTGTTCAAGTTCATTTAAGTACGTCGAAGTATTGAAAAACTGTTCATCGTTGGCGATAACAACGTTGCATGTACGAGTTTGTCTAGATAGTGAAATATTGAGTGTATTGTACTTAAAGAAATTACTCATTGATACCTTCCCTGGTCTTTTTAAAACTGCTATCCGATGCAGTTTCTAGTTACTAAATGTAAACTCTCAGATCGATCCGTGATCTGTTAATAAAATTATTTCAATTTTGCTTTGGGTCTGTCAAATCTAAGAAGCTTTTTTTCTCATTAAATTTTCCACAAAAATACTTTCAGTATTCTTATAAGAAATAGACTTATCACATGAATTTAAGGTGTTAAGGATGTATTCTTGTAGTTGAGTATTTTGGTCGCTACTTACTATTCTTCTGGAATCCCTTGTTCTAAGCCTTAGTTGAATTACCTGTTCGTTTGGCTCAGATTTTAATAAGGCCTTAACTATTATTGCGTGAAGGGTGCTATTGTTGAAGTCCCAGTTTGCGGCCTCTAGATCATTTATTGATTCTTGTGAAAGTTTTCTCACACTCATGCCGCGTTTAGTGCATTCATATTTAATATAGTGCTTAGCGATTTCAACAATCTCTGCTCGACGTAGTCGAAGTGGTGGAATATTGAGTTTTACTGTTGTGATGAGATTGTAGAGGTCTGTTAAAATAATGTCGTTCTTTTCAAGTGCCTTCAGATCATTGGTTGCAATTGTCACGATTCTAATTTTAAGCGACCTAATAATATTGTAGAAGGTTGCTTGTTCATCGTAGCTTAGCATCTCAAGGTTTTTTACGATTAAATCTTTTATTCCCTTATTTGTCAGCTCACTTATTTGTTCAAGTTTTTTATGATTAGCAATTTCATCGTCATTAAAGTCAATGACATTCTCTTCATTATCGCCACAAATATAACGTGCGTAGGCTCTCTTTCCAAGGCCTACTTCTCCGTGGATATAGAGATTTTCTCTAGTATTCTTAATTGTATTTAGAGTGTTAATGATCGATTGTCCGGTTTGTGATTTATCACTGAAAATGAAGTGATCTGGAAGTTTGTTTTCTACCTTTTCACTACTAATAGTATGCTTTTTACCTGCATAAAAATAAGAGATAAGGCTAGCGATAATCTTTATATTTTCAATCATCGTAAAATTAAACTTACCACCGGATACACTATTAGACATACAAATAATGCCAATGCTTTCTCCATTGTGATTAACAATAGGGGACATTAGGATATTTTTAATGTCGAGATCGACACCGGTTGCTTTTTTCTCATGAAAACTTTTGTTAATGATTACTTTATTAAAGTAGGCTTCTTTTAGAATGCTGTTAAAGCTATGATCCCTCGGTGTAACGTCACTATTGGTTCTTTCAATTTCGAATTCACCTGTTTTGGCATCAAAGAGAAAGATATGATAGTTTTCACAACGGAAAATGCTAGGAAGCTCATTTAAGATATCGATAATCTTACCACTATAGGTTTTTTGAATTAAGCTTTGAAAGAGTGAAAATAACTCAACCCCATCATCACGATTGATCTTTATTTTATTTTGGCAGATTTGAAAGAGCTTGTCTTTGAGCTTCGCCGTTCGATAGTGTGATAAGAAGTCTTTTAAAAAGTATTTTAAAACTGTTGTTTGTGAATTTGGTTCAATTGAAATTCCGTATATCGTCTTTGTCACATCCTCACAATAGATGAATGAGCGGATGATTATTCCAGTTAGCTCAAAGTCCCAGTTATTAAAAAGTCTTTTAGTTGCGATTTTGATTTTAACTTTCTCGCCAATTGAATATTTTTGCGAGCAAATGAAATTTAGGCCTGAGAGGTTTATTGAGTCAATGCGAACATTATTATGTTTGATATTTTCGCGATCTATTGTGATCACTTCAGCACTAACTTTATCTTCCTCGTGAATTGGGAAGCGATATGATTTGAAAAATTTGTAATTTTGAATATTAAACTTCAATTATTCCTCAATGATGGGTCCGATTTCAGATATCTTCTTATCGTCGATTTCTTTAGAATTTTTATATCTCTGAGAGTTAAAGTTAGTAATTTTACTAGACGATAAATATTCATATGAAGAAACTTAGAAATTATCGTATTAAACTAAAAGAGTCGGATAATATAGAGTGTATTCTCTATGAAATGATTGGAGACTCAACTTCAAATTCATTCAATGTGGCCGTCGACAATATATCAACAACAGGTATTGGTGTTCTCATCGGAGAGTATGTTGATAGTCAAATTTTTAAGATTGAAATTAAGTTTAAAAAAATACGATTATTCCAAACCGTTAAGCTAAGACGATATCGTCCAAATTTTAATAATGTTGGTGATAACTACCTAGGCCTTGAGTTTATTGACTACGAGGTTGAAAGCATTATGAACCTTATGACAGAACTTGTTTCTTCAATGGGCAAGAGACGTCTTCGAAACCTTATGTATGATATGGTTTTAAATGAAGCAGTTGCCGGAAATTATGATTCTGATAATACATTCGATAAAGATATCGATGATAATGTTTCTGTTTCAATGATTCTTGATTTATTTCACATTTTTAAGAACTATCGTAATAAAGTTGAATTGATAAAATTATTCATTATTGAAGTCCAAAGAATTGTTAAGGCACGAGATGCTAGGGCTTTTATTGTAGGACATGATGAACACACTTTCAGTGAGTTTGATTTTCACACGAATCAGCTAAAAGAAATTGAGTATCCTATCGTTGGAATACTTGAGGAGTTGTATAACAATCCTCGTGGTATTAAATCAAAATTCTCTCAATCTCTATCAAGTGATGAATTCTTTAATATGTACGAGGTTGTTAATAATACAACGATCTCAACATATATGATGTGTCCGATTTTCGATCATAATGAAAATATCTTTGGGATTTTAAATTTTTCAAATAAAGAAAAGAACGAACTCTTTACTGATAACGATTTAAAACAGGCAATGTTCCTAGCTCGAGTTATTGGCCTTCTCTACTTTTACAAGAGTGATGAGATTGAAGAGTATGAAGAATATAATAGTGGTGATTATGGGGACGATTACGAAAATGAAGTTGCTTTAAATACTTCAATGGGAATAAGTGTTTTTGCCAAAGGTGCCCAATCGTTCTTAGATCAATATAGCGCACCTAATGAAAAGGGCCCTGTCTATATTTACGGCGGCGAGGGAAGTGGTAAGTTCTATCTTTGTGAAAAAATTGCTCGCCAGTCTAATACTGCCAATACTCATATCGAAGTTGTTAATTGCTATGCCAAGATGACAAAGAAGGATATTGATGAGGTTGTTGATAAGATTAGAGATCGTGTTATTAATGGCCATGTAATCTTTAAGGGCCTTGATAAACTTTCACCTACGGTGGCCAACTATATTATCGAGACTGTTGATCAGAGAGAATCGTTTAGAATTCTATTTACTGGTACTGTTTATTTGAATGAGTTAATGATTCCAAGCTTTAAAACCATCTCACTTGTTGAGAGAAAGGAAGATATTCTCTTCTTTGCAAATTACTTTATCTCACAATATAGCCTTAAAAATCATACCACCAAAAAACGTCTTTCTCATCGTGTTCAAAAAATGCTTCTCGATTATGACTGGCCTGGAAATATTTCTGAACTCAAGGCCTGTATTGCAAGACTCATGATCTTTAATAAAGGCAGTGGAAATTTGACGATTAGAACGAGTGAGATCACTCCTTTATTTGAAAAGGACATACAGCCACAAATATCAATTGAGGCCAATGATTTAAAAATTAATGCCTTTGATGAACATGACCTAAATGAACAGGAGTGTGCAGACCTCTATCTTTATTTCTTCGTGGCCAAGCAATTAAAAGAAGGTGCCGTAGGGCTTAAGTCTGTGGCAAAAGGCTCCTTAATCGACTACGAAGATATGGTTGGCCGCCTTAAAAATGGTAGTAAGGTTGTAAAGCGCTTATTTAATGAAACTGTTGAAAGAGTTGAGTTGTATATTTCAGATAATGTGGCCTAGATTTTCTCTAGGCCACGATATGAATTTAAATTATTCGTTTTCTTCTAAGAATCTTTCTGCTCTGATTGCTGCCTGACATCCAGAACCTGCCGCAGAAATTGCCTGACGGTAGTAAGAGTCTTGAACATCACCACAAGCAAAAATACCAGCAACACTTGTATCAGGGTGTCTTCCTTCAGTGATGATAAAACCGTGATCATCTAGATCAACTTTACCTTTTAAGAAGTCTGTATTTGGCTTATGTCCGATACCCATAAATAGGCCATCAGTTTTTCTCTCAGTAACTTCACCAGTTTTTAAGTTTTCAACCTTAATTGAAGTTACACCTGTTGCATCTGCGATGATTTCTGTAACAGCGCTATCCCATACGAATTCAATCTTTTCGTTATTAAAAGCACGCTCTTGCATTGGCTTAGATGCACGAAGCTCATCTCTTCTATGGACAACATATACTTTAGAAGCAAATTTTGTAAGGAAAGTTGCTTCTTCCATTGCAGTATCCCCACCACCAACAACGTGAACAACACGGTCGCGGTAGAAGAATCCATCACAAGTTGCACAAGCACTAACACCTTTACCAATTAATTCTTTTTCATTTGGAAGGCCAAGATACTTGGCCGATGCACCAGTTGCAAGAATAACAGCATCTGCAGTGTAAGTTTTATCTTCATCTACTGTAAGAGTAAAAGGTCTCTTTGACGTATCAAGCCCAGTGACAAAACCACTCAGGTATTGTGTACCAAATCTCTGAGTTTGTTTTTTCATATTGGCCATAAGCTCTGGCCCCATGATTCCTTCTGGGAATCCTGGAAAGTTATCAACATCAGTCGTCGTCGTTAATTGCCCACCTGGCTCATGCCCTTCAATAACAAGAGGCTCAAGGTTTGCACGTGATGCATATAGGGCCGCTGTATAACCAGCAGGACCTGATCCAATAATAATGACTTTGTGGTGTGCCATTCAAAAACTCCGTTTTTTTCTAAATTTTATTCAATTCCTAATTCTTTCTTAATTTCCTCAGGACGATCATCTTCCTCAGGGTTCATGTCGTAGTATGCGTTGACGCTTACTAGATCATCAGGATTAGCTGCTTTCTTAGTTGTTTTGTAAACTTCGCCAGTCATTTGGCATTCGTATCGAAAAATCTGAATATTCTTCTTTCTTTTGGCCATATTTTCCTCCGTTCACTCGTGGTGCACCGTGGCATAATTTTGTAAAAATATACATACCTTACCATATTGTTTCAAATACTTCCATTCGTTATAATTAAATATATGGATAAATATAAACAATTCGTAATGATACTTTTGCTAAATTTATTGATGGCAAATACTTATGCAATGATGCAAGCAAAAGTTGTGGCCCTTTCCCAGTCTGGACGCACAATTAAGCTGTCTGTCGGAAAGCTTACAGGACTAAAAACTGGTGATGTGGCAGACGTATCAATACGTATTGGCGACTATCAAAAACCAAAATACCTCTACCTTGGAAGTATTGAGCTTCTAAAGGTTTCAGATCGAGAATCTTATTGGTATTTCAAGGATATTTCTGGAGATAAGCTAAACCGTGCTAATTTCGCTCCGGATGCAACTATTGCGCTACAAATTCGATCTCAAACCGCAAGTGGCCGTTATAAGAAAAAACCTGTCTACGAAATTAAGGCCTATGAGTCAAAGAAAACAAAATTTAATAATCAACACGCCATCGATGGTGAAGTTCCGACAGATCTTGTGCAAGATAAAGAGACTCCAAGTGATAAGAATTATGACTCAAGAATTGATGAGTCGACAATTTATAAGGTCACAAAGAAAACTCAGTTAAGAGATGGTGACGAGATTATCGTTAGAGATGGTAGACTTCGTTATAAGTATGTCGATTCTCAGCTAGAGCCTGTTGATACAGCAAAACTTACGGCCGAAGAATTTGATGCTCAAATGGCGCGCCAAAATCAAGATCAATTAAGTAAGATCTCTGCGGCCCAAGATGGCTACAAAGAAATGCTCTATAGTGGGCGACCTGACTTAACTGGTGCTAATTCAAATCTCTCAATTCCAAATGCGATGGAAGAAAGCCTTGCAAGAGAAAGGGCCAAGAATCGTGTGACAAAATCGGCAAAGGCAGTTCTCGATAAAGAAGGGCCACTATGGTCTGCTGATATGGATAGTGAGCAACTTAGTCGCTACTTAAAGTCATCTGGTATTGCTCGTGAAAAATTTAGAAGAGAAAATGTTCTTTCAATCGAAAGTGGTAATGAAGTTCAGTTAAGCTTTATTTCAAACCTTATGCCAAATTATACGGATAGTGACAGTAACCACCAAAACCTTGGTTATGGCCTTGCCGCTTCTTATGAATTTCATCTTATTAGAGCACATGATTCTCTCAAGAAGTGGAGTGTTGACTTTGGTCTCGACGTTTCAAACCTAAATGTTGATCTTGGTGGTATCAATGGCCGTATGACTTATATGAATTTTGGCGCACATGTTAATTACTACTTCTACAATGCTCCTTACGTGCGAAATAAACTTCTTGCTTTTGTAGGCCTTGGAATGAAGCGTGGAACAGGTGAGACGACCTCTGCCTCTTTTGCTAATTACAGCTATGACTATGAATCAGTCGCTCTTCCTTCAATTACTCTTGGAATTAAAACAAGAATTTCTACATTTAGAGATTATGAAAAAGGAAATATGTTTGGCTATGGTATAGGGGCCAAGTTAAACTATGAACTACTAAGTTTGTCTCCTATAAGCGAAGTTAATGCAACGGACGCTAATAATTTTGCACTTAACCAAACAGTTAATAATTTAAAATTTATCGCTAGTTTAAGTATATTTTTTTAAGGATATGATATGACAGGACGTTTACTAAAAATTCTAACCTTCTCACTAATTACACTATTGAGCTCTAGTACACTGGCTCTGGATATTGATGAGAAGTTAACTTTCAGAATTCTTCAGACTTCAACATCGAAGAAAACGATTCTTATGAATCGAGGCCTTGAAGATGGCCTCGTTATCGGGGATCATGCAAAGTTCTTTATTACGACAGGTGTTTTTGCTAGAGCTGTCTGTATTAAGGCCACTCCTTCACGTTCTGTATGGAGTATTTATCGAATTGTAAAACCTAATGAAATCCAACGTGATAAGGTTGCAAACTTAAAGATTTCTTCTCCTGTGAAACTGACAGATGATCGATCGAAGTCTCTACAGGCAACGTATCCAGGTGGAAAGCAGATGGGGGAGCCTGTTGATGTTAACCGTTCTGCCCCACAACAAAGAAGTTCATATACTCAATCTACTGCTTCAAATAGCTATGAGGAACAGAGTGAGCTTGAGGCCATTAAAACGACATCATTTTCAAGTAATCAAACAATGTCTAAACCGACGCCAAGTAAGATTCTGGATAAGAATATGGCCTTTAATGTTTCAGCAGGCTTTAATATGCTTAGCGGAACATATGAAAATGTTGGTGTAAGCACTGATGCTGAACTTAGCTCACTTGGTTTTGCTGGAGAGTTTGAGTTATTCTTTCCGAAGTCTCAAAGTTTTCTACAAAAATTTTCACTTAAAGCAAGTGTTGGTTACTATTCTGGAAGTAATGGCATCTCTGACTCAACTTCATCTTCAATTGATTTAGGTGGGGCCGTCAATTTCCATATTTTCAATCCTCTTGCAACAAACCGCTTTATTCCTTACGTTGAAGTTGGTTTTGGTCTATCGATGACTTCACTTAATGAAATCCCACAGAGTGCTGGTTCTTCAACAACTGAAAGCCTTTCTGGTTCAGGGACATATATGAATTTTGGTGGTGGGATCAAGTACACACTTGATTCAGGATTTGGTTTCTATGCAAAAGGTGACTACTTTAGCAGCTCATCAACTTTCAGTATAGAAACTGGTGGATCGACAGTTGAGAACACGATCTCTCTAAGTGGTTTTAGAGCAATTGCTGGAGCCTACTTACGCTTCTAGTTTCTCTTAACAGACGCGACTTAATACTCTAGTGGCGTCTGTTAAAATCTTCTTCACAACGAACAAATTCGTATTTTCTAACTTCAACTTCCTGCTCAGGTGTGAAGCCTTTTTGCTTAAAAGGATTGTAGCGCATCTTAAAGCGAAACTCTGCAAGGGTCTTATCTTGAATATATGGTTTCTTATGTTTGTGAACGATTGCTCTTGCTACATCTTGGGCCATTGTTCTAAATGTCGTATATTTTCCACCAATGAGAACGTGACAGTTTTTCAATGGTTGAAAGTATTTGTGGACTCGCGCAGTCTTTCCTAGAGCGGCCGTGGAATCATCTTTTACCAGTGGACGAATTCCTGCAAAGCTTGAGAGTATATCACTTTCTTCAATCTTGGCCTTTGGGAAATATTGATTTAAGTTGGCGAGTAAGTAAGTGATCTCTTCTTGAGTTGGTTTTAGATCAAAATAATCTTCTTCTACTTTTGCTTCTGTTGTACCAACTAGAATTTTATCGGCCTGTGGAATGACAAAAATAACTCGGCCATCATTTGGTGTTAAAAGAATTGCACTCTTTATTTTTAAGCGCTCTTTTGAGATCCAAATATGACTACCACGTGATGGTAGTAGTTGTGGATGCCAGTGGATTTGCTTCGATTTTGCGAGGATTTTGTCTGTAAAAGGTCCTGTCGCAAAGATCATGTCATTGCAGTAGACTTCCTTTGTTGTCCCTTCAATTTCATCATTTAGAACAACTCTGATTGTTCCATCTGCTAGAAATTCATAATCAACTAAGGCCACATGATTTAGAGCATGACACTTAGGATTGAAGGCCCCATCTCTTAGGACTTCAATCGTTAATCGCCCATCGTGTACAACAGCATCATGATAAACGCCGCTTCCTTTTAAATCGTCTTCTTTTAAATCCGCATTTGTTTCAAGAGTTTCAATTTTACTCTTCATCTCATACGGAGAGTTTTGAAAACTTGAAAGAAGATCATATAAGAAAAGGCCAATTCTAATCATCCACTTTGGACGAATTGAATCAGAATAGATCGGTAGATAGAACTTTTCTTCAAAGCAAAGGTGAGGAGCAAGTTTTAGCCACAGGTTCTTCTCATGTAAGGCCTCCCATACTAGGGGAAAGTCAAAATTTTCAAGATAGCGGATTCCACCGTGAAGCATTTTAGAGCTCTTAGAACTCGTTTGAGAGGCAAAGTCCTTCTTGTCGACAAGAAGAGTATCGACATCATGTAGGCTTAGGTCTCGGAAAACTCCGGCCCCTACAATGCCGCCTCCAATAATGATGGTGCTGTAAAAATCTTTTGTATCGCTTAAATTGCTAATCATAATTGTCTATTTTCTATGCCTTGTTTTCTTCTAAAACGACATAGTCCCCGTGGGCCATGATAATAATATCATTAGACGCTGAGTCTTTATTGTGATGATTTACTGTAAAATGGATCGAAATAATTGCATTGGCACCCTTTTTAAAGGCGCTTTCTTTGAATTGGTCACTGAAGTATTCGATGAGGTTAATTGATTTAATATCATTAAACTCGTTACCATCAATGACTTCATTTATCTGCATTGGCCCTAAGCTATGTGTGATAAGGTATCCTGGGACGAAGTGAGAAGAGCTAAGAAGAACATCTTCTTGGTTAAAGTCTTCATCATTTCTGACAAAACGCTTTGTTTTATTTTGGTTGACTGAGCGAGGCCCTGTTAGCCCTCTCTGATCATTGTGGTCATAATTAGGGCTAGCATGGATTTCATGGGCCAGTCCAAGCTTGATCACACGGCAATAGCGACGTAATTTTCCTGCTAAGTAAATGGCACTGAACTCGCCAATTTGTGCAATCAGAAGCTGTCCACTTTCTAGGCCTGTGCGATAAAGATCTTCGTTATCACCTAAGAGTCCATGTTCATTTAAAATGGCAAGAATACTCTCATCATATTCACCAGGAATAATTCCTTGCATAAGGATGGAAAAAGGTGGATTTCCACCAATTGCAACCTTACCGTATGTTGAGTTGGCCGCAAAGTCTCTTACTTCAGCAAAGTCTTGGGCCATTTTAACTTCAGGTGTTACGGTTTCAGGTGTGGCCGTAAGGGGAGTTTCTACTTGCTCATAGGCTTGTGCTTCTGGTGTAGAGAGCTCTTCTTGCTGAGGAAGTTCTTCTTCAAGGATGTTATTGTCTTCTTCAGTTTCAGATTCAGTTTCAGTTTCTTCTTCGAAAGGAGATAGTTCGATTTCAGCTTCTTCAGCTCCTTCGCTTTCTTGGTCCTCTATTTGGTCATCTTCTGCATATTCGACATTTTCGTCTTGATTGTTGTCGAAGTCGTCATTTTGGAAGTCGTCTTCAAAGTTATTTTCGAAGTTGCTTTCAAAGTCTTCGTTGAAGTCTGTTTGGTCGTCTTCTTGTCCAACTTCCTGATCGTCTTCATGATCGACATCGTCGTCGAAGCCTGACTCATCAAAGGCGTATTCGGCCTCGTCATATGAGTCGTCCTCATTATTGTCATTGTAAAATTCTTCTTCTGACTCATAAGTGTCGTCATCCGAATTTTCATCTGAATTATTTGAATATTCAAATGGCGCTAACTCGATTTCAGCTTCGTCTTCTTCATTAGAGTCCTCACTGGACTCATCAAGATCAGAAAGAAGCTTGTCGAGCTCATCATCACCTTGATGAAGAAACTCAGACAAGTCCTCAATACGTGTTAAATCGTTTTTGTTATCGCCATCTGACATATTAATTATGATCCGTGACAGTGTTTAAATTTCTTTCCAGAACCACATGGGCAGGCGTCGTTGCGTCCTACCTTAACTTGTCCGCGTGAACGAGGAGCCTGCGCTTGTGCTGGTTCATCACGTCCTTCTTCTTCAGCAATTCTTTTTGCTTTTAGAATTTCTAGTTGCTTTTGTAGTTCTTCTTCCTGTTGACGTCTTAGCTCTTCAATCTCTTCTTGAGTATATAGACGTACAGTAAACATATTGCGAACAACACTTGCTTTTACATCAACACGCATTTGTTCGAATAGGTTGAAAGCTTCTCTCTTATATTCAGTAAGAGGATCTTTTTGTGCGTAGGCCTTAAGATTGATCCCTTCTTTTAGGTGATCCATATTTCTTAAGTGATCTTTCCAGTGTTGGTCAAAAGTTGAAAGTAGAATTTCTCTTAGAGCAAGAGTCACTTGTCTTTCGTCATAACCAGCAAGCTTTGTTTCAAGAATTTCTTTTGCTCTTTCTTCAAAGTACTTGCTTACATTACCTTCGAACTTGTCAGAACATTCAACCGCACTAACTTCGTATTCTGTATTAAAAGTGGCACAGAATCCTGATTTCATCTCTTCCCAAGGAAGGTCCTCAAGAGGAACTTTCTTTTGTGGACGATATGTTTCATGAAGGTTGTCAGCAACATCTTCTGTCATCTCTTTAACGAATCCAAGGTTGTCTTCATCTGAAAGAATATCACGACGGATACGGTAGATAACTCGACGTTGTTCATTCATAACATTATCAAAGTCAAGAAGGTGCTTTCTGATTTCAAAGTTGTGCGTTTCAACTTTCTTTTGAGCTTTAGCGATGGCATTAGTAATCATCTTGTGCTCAATCGGCTCATCTTCTTCCATGCCAAGAGTGTTCATCACTTTCGCGATACGATCACTTCCGAAAATTCTCATTAAATCATCTTCTAGAGAAAGGAAGAATTTTGAGCGACCAGGGTCTCCTTGACGTCCTGAACGACCACGAAGCTGGTTGTCAATACGACGAGACTCGTGTCTTTCAGTACAAAGGATATATAAACCACCTAGGGCCTTTACTTCATCATTGATTTTAATGTCGGTACCACGACCGGCCATATTTGTTGCAATTGTGACAGATCCCTTTCGGCCAGCATTTTCAATGATACCGGCTTCCTTACCGTGTTGCTTGGCATTTAGAACATTGTGTTCAATTCCTGCCTTTTCTAGCTCTTGCGAAAGTAGGTTAGAAGAGTCAACTGTAATTGTCCCAACTAGAACCGGTTGGCCTTTTTCGTTTAGTTCTCTTAGAAGCTTAATAATTGCTCTATATTTTGCTTGCTTGTTCTTATAGATAACGTCCGCTTCATCAACACGAGCAATTGGAAGATTTGTAGGAATAACAATTACGTCAAGATCATAGATCTTCTTAAATTCTTCCGCTTCTGTATCTGCTGTACCTGTCATACCTGCTAGGTTTGAGTACATTTTAAAGTAGTTCTGGAATGTAATCGAGGCAAGAGTTTGGTTTTCTTGCTTAATCTCAACACCTTCTTTTGCTTCGATAGCTTGGTGAAGACCGTCTGACCAACGAGAACCCGTTTTTAGACGTCCTGTAAACTCATCAACGATGATAACTTCACCATCTTTAATGATGTAGTTAGCGTCTCTTTTAAATAGGTGATGAGCACGAAGTGCTTGGTTTAAGTGGTGAAGTAGAGCAGAGTTTTCGATATCATAAAGATTATCAACTTTCATCAGCTCTTGAACTTTTAAAATCCCTTCTTCCGTAAAAACAGCTGACATTGATTTTTCATCAATTGTGAAATGCTTTTCAACAGTAAGTTGTGGGATAACTTTATTTGCAACTCCGTAAAGAGTTGAGTCACCTTCACTTGGACCTGAAATTAGTAGGGGAGTTCTGGCCTCATCAATTAGAATCGAGTCAACCTCATCCACGATACAATAGTGAAAATCTCTTTGAACATATTCTTCTAAAGAGAATTTCATATTATCTCTTAGGTAGTCGAAAGCAAATTCGTTATTTGTACCGTATGTGATATCTGAAGCATATGCCGTCTGGCGATCTTCATCTTCCATATCTGCAATAATACAACCAGTCGTTAGACCTAACCAATTATAAAGAACACCCATCTCCTGAGCATCACGACTTGCTAGGTAGTCGTTAACTGTTACAAGGTGGGCACCTTTTCCTTCAAGAGCTTTTAGGTAAAGAGGCAGAGTTGCAGTAAGAGTCTTACCTTCCCCTGTCTTCATCTCCGCAATAATTCCTTTGTAAAGAACAAGACCACCGATGATCTGTACATCATACGGACGCATACCAAGGACACGCTTAGCAGCTTCTCTTACTGTTGCAAATGCTTCAGGAAGAATTTGGTCTAGAGTCGCTCCTTCACTTAGGCGTTGCTTAAACTTAGTCGTCTGTGCCTTAAGCTCGTCATCACTAAGTTTTTCCATTTGTGCTTCAAGAGAATTAATTTCATTAACGATTGGCATGAGCTTCTTGATATCGCGATCGTGTTTCGTGCCAAAAAAAGACTTAAGCGGATTAAACATTTAAATTTCTCCTAATTAATCCAGTACATAATAAAGTGGGTCCACCGGTGTTCCATTAATGCGAATTTCGTAGTGCAAATGGGGGCCTGTGGATAAACCGGAGTTACCAACTTTTGCAATTGGTTGCCCCCGTTTGACACTTTGGCCTTTTACAACGATGTTTTCTGAATTATGTCCGTAAACTGTAGTTATACCGTATCCATGATCTATTTCAACGTGGTTTCCAAAACCGTAATTTTTCTTTGATACTTTAACGATCCCATCTGCTGGAGCTAGGATGATTGTTCCAATTGGTGCACCAACATCGAGGCCTTCGTGCATTTTTACTCGTTTTGAGTAGTGACTCATACGAGGCCCATAGTACGAAGTAATCCAGCCACGGGCCGGAAGAAGTGTCGGTGTTGATCTTAAGAAAGACTCGCGATCGAGTAAGAATTGATCGAGCTCATTTACACGAATCTCTAAATCACCTGAAATCTTGCGTAGGATTGAATATCGATAATCAAAAAACGCAAAGTTTTCAGCTAACTTAAAACTTTGTTTAATTAAGCTACTCCATTCTTTTGTGAAGCTATAACCAGAAGTTAACCCAAAGTTTGTTGCGATCTTTCTTTCGTAAAGATCATTAATGTCGCTAAACTCCTCAACATTCTTAAGGTCAATTAGCTCCGACTTAACTTTATTCATTAACTCCTGGTCTCGTTGGGGGATGAGAACAGATTGCGGGTTGCGCGAAGGATTTGAAGGGGCCGTGTGATTATGGCCATGATCGCCTTCTTGTGCCTCGTGCTCATCAGAGTTTTGCATTACTGGCTTTGTTAGATCAAAGTCCTTAAAACCAGAGATCACTCTTAATTTACTTTCAATTTTTTGAATACGTTCAATATCATCAGTTAAGGTATTGAGTTTCATATTAAAGAGTTGGATTTGCTCTTTAAGCTGACGGTTCTCAATGCTTAGGTGACGGTTTTCGTAAACTTGTTTAAGAATTTTAATATAGTCAAAAGTAAGAATACCAATAACTGCTACAATGATAACGATGAAAAATAGAACTGAGTTAAAGATCACTCGTGGAATGCGAAATGACTTAACTCCCTTCTCCTTTTCAGGAATTACCATAATTGTGTAAAAACGACTCAAAATTACTTCCTTGAATTTTCAATAATTTCTGATGTTTATTGTAGGTTTCTTGATAACAGTTTGCAAGACATTAATCCATGACACATCGAGACGAAATAATCGTCCTGATTAAGCTGGTTAAGATTAATTAACTACAGCTAAGATTACAGATATATTGTCCTGTCCACCGTGTTCATTGGCCTGCCTCACAAGTGTTTGTGCGCAGTCATGAATGAGCTGATGACTTAGTTCGTCGTTCTTTTTTATCATATCGCTAATGATAAAGAGGATATCTTCGTCACTTAGTTTTCCATGAAGCCCGTCTGAACAAAGAAGAAAAATATCTCCCTTATTCGGTTTGTAATCATAAAGATCGACTTCAATTCCTGATTCAAACCCGACCGTTCGAGACAGGTAATTCTTATTTGGATCATTAGCAGCTTGTTCACGAGTATAGATTCCAAAATTGATTTTTTCTTGGATGACAGAGTGGTCTTTTGTTAATTGAAAGATCTGTCCTTGAGTGATGACATAGGCACGTGAATCACCAACATTTGCAATACTTGCTTTATCTTCGCCAAAGAGAATTCCAACAACAGTTGTTCCCATTCCTTTTAAAGATGGTTCTTCATCAGCGTAATTTTTAATTTTTTCGTTAGCAAAGTGAACAGAGTCTTTGAGGACAGAAGAAGTATCAGTGTTTGATGCTTTGAGCTCTTTCACTTTCTCTGCAACATATTTGATGGCCATTGTTGAGGCCAGTTCACCGCCAGAGTGTCCACCCATGCCATCTGCCACGACATAGAGTTTACTTGAATTCCCAACGTAAATTGAATCCTGGTTGGTCTCTCTCTTGCGTCCAATATCTGATACGCCGGCACAAATAATATCCATATTCACCCTTGTAATCCCTCAACAATGCTAAATCTGTAATTCCTATATTTTCAATTGGATACAGATTTTAGTCAAATGCTTTTGTTGGGCATTCATTTTGCCAAATATTTGCCTAGTAATTTTAGTGAGTACCTGATTATTTTACGGTGTCAAAAAGTCACTACATATTTTTTTTATAGTTACCTTTGCTTCTACTTAGTTTTTCACGTTATAATATATTTAGGAATTTAGCTTGCATCGAATGCAACTCATGGATGGAGAAGATATGACTAAAATGAATATGAAAGACTTTATGAGTGAGAACTACAAAGTTGAAGACTTTGCTCACTTACACTGGACGGGGAGTTTTCAGGATTACGTAGATCTTGTAGCTGAAGACCCAAGAATCGGACGCAATTCATTCCAAAGAATTTTCGATATGATTATGACTTTTGGAACGAGTACTTATCTAGAATATAAAAAAGAAATCACTCGCTATCACTTTTTTGATGACCCAATTGGAAATGGTAAAGATGCCGTTTTTGGAATTGATGTACACCTAATGAAATTAGTTAACTTTTTTAAGGCCGCAGCTCTTGGTTACGGAACTGAAAAAAGGGTTCTACTACTTCATGGGCCTGTTGGTTCTGCTAAGTCATCAATTGCAAGAAATCTTAAAAAAGGTTTAGAACACTATTCACGCACAGATGAAGGTGCTCTTTATACTTTTGAATGGTATGACGAAGAAGAATCTGACATTCTTGGTGGACAAAAAGTTTTTCCATCTCCAATGCATGAAGATCCATTAAAGCTAATTCCACACGAAGTAAGAAAAGAGTTCTTAGAAAATATGAATAAGGGCAATAAGGACCACAAGATTAAAATCCGTGGTGAAGTTTGTCCTGCTGACCGTTATATCCTGAATGAATACATGATTAAGTATGATGGTGACTTCATGAAGGTTATGGAAAACCATATCCGTGTTAAAAGACTAATTCTTTCAGAAAAAGATCGTCTAGGTATTGGTACTTTCCAACCTAAAGATGAAAAGAACCAAGACTCTACTGAGTTAACAGGGGATATCAACTACAGAAAGATCGCACAATATGGATCAGACTCTGACCCACGTGCCTTTAACTTTGATGGTGAATTCAATATCGCGAACCGTGGTATTATCGAATTTATCGAAATGTTAAAACTTGATGTTGCTTTCTTATATGACCTACTAGGCGCTTCTCAAGAGCAATCGATTAAGCCTAAGAAATTCGCTCAAACTGATATTGACCTTGTTATTCTTGGTCACACAAATGAGCCTGAATTTAGAAAGCTACAAAATAACGAATTTATGGAAGCACTTCGCGACCGTACCGTAAAAATTGATATTCCATATATCACTCGTCTTGATAATGAAGTGAGAATTTATCAGCGTGACTTTAACGCTGAAAAGATTCCTCATGTTCACATCGCCCCACACACTTTAGATATGGCAGCTATGTGGGCCGTTTTAACGAGAATGGAAGAGCCAAAGAAGGCCGATCTAACTCTTGTTCAAAAGCTTAAGCTTTATAACGGTAAGACGCTAACTGGTTATAATGAAGATAACGTAAAAGAACTTCGTAAAGAAGCTGTTAGAGAAGGTCTTGAAGGGATCTCTCCTCGTTATATTCAAGATAAAATTTCAAATGCACTTGTTAAGTATGGACACACTGGTTCTCTAAATCCATTCATGGTTTTCAACGAACTAGAGTCTGGGCTTAAGCATTCAATGGCAAATAATCCAGAAGCAGTAGATAAGTATCGTGAGATGCTAGCAATTGTTCGCCAAGAGTATACTGACATCGTTAAAAATGATGTTCAAAAAGCGATCTCTCTTGATGAAACTGCAATTGAAACTCTATGTGCAAATTATATTGATAACGTTAAGGCCTACACTCAAAAAGAGAAGGTTCGCAACAAGTACACTGGTAAGCTTGAAGAAGCTGATGAGCGTTTCATGAGAAGCATCGAAGAGAAAATCGACATTGCTGAATCACGCAAGGATGACTTTAGACGTGAGATCATGAACTACATCGGTGCTCTTGCAATCGAAGGTAAGCAATTTGATTACAAGATGAATGAAAGACTACACCGTGCACTTGAACTTAAGCTTTTTGAAGATCAAAAAGATGCGATTAAGCTTACAACAATCATCTCAAATGTTGTTGATAAAGAAACACAAGAGAAGATTGATGTTATCAAGTCTCGTCTAATTAAGAATTACGGTTACTGTGAAATCTCAGCAACTGATGCTCTTAATTATGTCGCTAGTATTTTTGCAAAAGGAGACAGTGCTAAGTCTTAGGACTTAGCACCTCCACAATTGGAGAGTTAATGGATCACCCGATTAAAAGAGACCACGCACGTTTTCGTAAAATTATTAAAGGAAAGGTGCGTGATAATCTAAGAAAGTATATTGCCGGCGGTGAGATGCCTATTCCAAAAGGTAATGGCCAATTTAAAGTTCCAATGCCTTCTATCAACACTCCACAATTTCGTTTTGGCGACAAAAGTCAAGGTGGAACAGGACAAGGTGATGGCCAACCTGGGGATCCAGTCGATGGACAAGGTGAACCACAAGAAGGTCAAGGAGAGCCAGGAGAAGCTGGTGAAGGGGAAGGTGAGAAGGCCCTTGATGTTGAAATGAGTCTCGATGAGCTTGCTTCAATTCTTGGCAATGAGCTCGCGCTACCTAAGATTGAACCTAAGGGGAAGAAGAATATGCAGTCAACTGTGGATCGCTACACTAGTATCGGTACAGTTGGGCCAGATTCCCTAAAGCATTATAAGAGATCTTTTAAAGAGGCACTAAAGCGTCAAATCGCAATGGGGACTTATGATCCAAAGAATCCTGTGGTTGTTCCAATTAAAAGTGATATGCGCTACCGCTCAAGTGATTCAAAGATTGAATTTGAAAACTCTGCGGTTGTTATTTATATGATGGACGTCTCAGGTTCAATGGGTGATGAGCAAAAAGAAATTGTTCGCACAGAATCTTTTTGGATTAACCTATGGCTTAAGTCTCAGTATAAAGACATTGAAATTCGCTATATCATCCACGATGCAACGGCAAAAGAAGTTGATGAAGAGACATTCTTTAGAACGCGTGAAAGTGGTGGAACTCTGATTTCATCGGCACTTAAGCTTTGTAAGGATATGATCGCTAGTGATTATAATTCGGATGAATGGAATATTTATCCTTTCCATTTTTCTGATGGTGATAACTGGTCGGCCGAAGACACAAAGGTTTGTCTTGATATTTTAAAGAATTCAATCATTCCAAATTCAAATGCATTCTTCTACGGACAAGTTGAGTCTCGTTATGGTTCAGGTCAATTTTATAAAGACCTTTCCAAAGAGTTCGGTGAAAAACATGAGGATGTCATTTTAAGTAAAATTAAAAATAAAGAAGCAATCTTAGATTCAATAAAAGATTTTCTAGGAAAAGGTAAGTAAGGCGTGACTCCAGTAATAAGTAGTATGGAAAGAACAAAACCACTAAGTGGTGAACTTGCAAGATTAAGAGATGAAGTACACGGCTATGCAGTCGAGTACGGACTTGATTTCTATCCTGTTGTATTCGAAGTTTGTGACTATGATACCGTTTGTATTCTTGCCGCAAATGGAGGATTTCCTTCACGCTATCCTCATTGGAGATTCGGTCTAGAGTACGACCGCCTTGCTAAAGGTAATAAATACGGTTTTCAAAAAATATACGAACTTGTGATTAACACAGACCCTTGTTATGCCTATCTTCTTAGCTCTAATCGTTATGTTGATCAAAAGCTAGTTATGGCCCACGTTTATGGCCATGCTGACTTCTTTAAAAATAACGCTTGGTTTAGAGGAACAGATCGTCGCATGATGGATGTTATGGCCAATCATGGGACAAAAGTGCGTCGCTACATGGATAAGTATGGCCAAGATCGTGTGGAAGAATTCATTGATACAGTTCTTTCTTTTGAAAACTTACTGGATGTTAATGTTCTTTTCCAAAGCGAAGAAAAACAAAAAACATCGGCCGACGAGGATTTTGAATTCAAAGATGATCGCTCGCAAGTTCTGCGCTCTTTCATGAATTCTAAAATGGGACGAGTTGGACTTGAAGAAGGTAAGGACGAAGTTAAAAAGACGCCTCTAGAGCTGTTAGATGAAGAAATTCGCGGCACACGTGATATCATGAAATTTCTTATTGATCATGCTCCAATTGAAGATTGGCAAGCGGATATCATAGGTATTCTTAGAGAGGAAGCGTATTACTTTCTACCTCAAAGAATGACAAAAATTATGAATGAGGGATGGGCCTCTTATTGGCACTCTAAGATCCTAACGAAGAAGGCATTGAATAGTTCTGAGATTATTGATTTTGCAGATATTCACTCTGGTGTTATGGCCATGAGTAAGCAAAATATTAATCCATATAAAATCGGTATTGAGCTGATGCGCGATATTGAGTACCGTTGGGATACTGGAAAATTTGGTAAAGAATACCAAGAGTGTACAGATCTACACAAGAAAGAGAATTGGCATATCGAAACGAATAAAGGACGCGAAAAGATTTTTGAAGTAAGACGTACTCATAACGATATTACTTTTATCGATGAGTTCTTCACTGAAGAATTTTGCAACCGTATGCAGCTTTTCACTTATAAGTATAACTCACGCACTGGCCGAAATGAGATCGAAACACGTGACTTCAAAGAAATTAAGGCAAAGCTTCTAAATCAACTAACGAATTTTGGTTCTCCAATAATAGAGGTCGAGTCTGCTAATCATAAGAACCGTGGAGAGTTACTTCTTCGCCATGTTCACCAGGGTGTCGATCTAGACTTAACTCAGGCCCAAGATACGATGGCAAATATCTATAAGATTTGGAAGAGACCTGTTTCAATCACAACTGTTGTGGAAGATAAGTCTATTGTTTATCAATTTGATGGTGTTGAGTTTAAAGAAGATAAGTAGTCGCTTTATTAATGAGTTGTCTATATTGCTTGTTGACCTAAAAATAGTTTCAAGTAAAATTGAAGTAACTTTCAATATTAGAAATTTTAGAATTTAAGTCAATTTAGGAATATACATGCTTTTAAAAAGTACTTTCTTTGTTTTATCACTTTGTGTTTCAATCCAAACATTAGCTGCAATAAAGCTCAATTCAGGACGTGGTGATATTTCATTGATAAGTAAGAATCAATCACGCCAAATAGATGCAACTAAAATCTCTAGTGATATAAATCTTTCTCAAGACACTCTTATTATTACTGAAGATAATTCATATGCTCGACTTTCAAATGAACGTGGTGATTTATTTATCATTGGGCCTAATTCAAAGGTTACAATTGAGCTTATCAATGCACCTGAAGGTGACTTTGTCTCACTTCACGCTGGGATCATAAGACTTAAAGTTAAGAAACAAAGAAAGGTTAGGGACACTCGCTTTGATCGTATTTTTGTAAGAACTAATAGCGCTCTTGTTGGCCTTGAAGACACTGACTCTCTTGTTCTCTACAATATCTATAATAACGTAACTGGAACGCTGACTTTTACTGGTAAAGCAAATATGAAGCGAATCAATCGCTCTCATAAATTCAGTGCGGGTGAAAGACTTGTTTTTAGAAGAAGTCTTAATGAACAAAAAATTAAATTTAAATTTCGTACAAATAATGAAATCAGAAATTTTAGCAAAGAGATTAATGATGTTCTCTTTGGTGAAAAATTAAAGGACGTGGCAACAGTTGCACGTGGCCAATATAGTGCTACATTTCACGAGTCAAGGCCTGTTTCCATGCCTGTTAAGTTAAACCCGCTACAGCTATCAAAACTTTATCCTAATAATCGTTTAGATATGACAGTCTATTCAGAAGATACTGATAGTGAGGAAATTAACTTATCTCCTTATCCACTTACAGATAATCTCTTCAAACCTGCTGAGCAGAGAAGCTCATATCGTGGCCAGTATTCAAGCTCACAAAAAAGGTATGCGCCAAAGGCCGGTGGATTAGTTGATCTGGTTTCTGGTATTTATATTCCACCTGAAAAGAATGCGACCTTCAATGAGAATTATCGTGTCTATGAAGCACGAGAAATTGGACGTATCAACAGCTCCAATGGGAATTTTATTTCCCCAAAGAATCTTACACTTGATCCAAACCGCGGATTTCTTGTTGTTAATAACACTCATGAGTCAATTCAAAAACAAAGTGAATTAAATGACCTCTTAAAATCAAACTTACTTCTTGCAAGCTATAAGAATGTTAGTGGAAAGAAAATGACGACGGCCGAAAGGTTTTCTTCAAATATTATAGGGCTCTCTCTTGTGAATCAGGGCCATACATTCGGCTATGATAGTGGCGATTATGAATTAGGCAAGAGGGGGATTGAGCTTAGCTTGGCCCTTATGGGTAATGGAAGCTTTCGTCCATTTGCCAAGTTTAGACTATTGAATGAAAACTTTGCGAGCTCAAGTCTTTCGAATAATATTGAACGATTCTATCAAATGAATCTTGGTGTCGATTATCAATTTGGTTCGATCTTCTACGTTAGTGGACAGCTTTCAATTGATGAAGAGCCTATTGTTTTAAATGCTACTTCTAGTATTGTCAGTGCAACTCTTACCAATTTTATCGGAGAGTTTGGCGTTAAGGTTCTTAATTTGAAAAAGCTAGACCTCTTTGCTAAAGCTGGTGCTAAGTATAGCTTGGCCAATGCTGATGATGGCTTTGATATTGAAAGTGGTATGGGCCTTTATTTCGGAGGTAAGCTTGATTATTGGCTTAATCGTTATAGTTTCGTCTTCGCTGAGCTAGAGTATTTAACACACTCTTTCTCTATTTCTGGTGGCGGTAATGACAGCGATGTTGATATGAGTGGCGCGATGATTAACTTTGGTTATCGCTATTCGTTCTAACGAGATCAGTGCCCAAGGTCTGGGTACTGTGCTAAGTCTAGTTCGTAAATATCTTTTTGATAAATAAGCACTGGCTCATTAAATTTCTTTTGTGCTGGTGCTGTAATCATGGACTCAAGTCGATCCTGTATCGTTTTTGATTCCATCTTTTGATCCTTTCGAATCACTTCAGTTGTAAAATTATCCCATAGTTTCGATTGCATATGCAGCCAGCAACTGATGATATTCTTGTTAAGGCATGACTTATCACTTAGCTGAATCCAGTTTTGATCATTATTTAATAATTTTAAATATGTACTAAGAATCGCTGCCTCATAAGGTAGACGCTTGTTATAACGAATATCCAGATTATTCATTAGGTAAACGGCCTCTTTAAACTTTCCTTCTTTGATAAGAATATTGATTCTTAAAAGTTCTTTTTCACGAGAAAGTGAGTCTGATAATGGAATTTTTGAAAGTGCGATTCGAGCATTCTTAAAATTCCCACTAAGCCATGCTGTGGTAAGTATGAGCTTATTATTTACGATTGATTCAGGCTTTTGAATTAAGTTTGATATATAGTGAGAATAGGCCGTCTTGATATCATCTTTATGAATCTCCATGTGGCCTTTAATTTTATTTGTATTTGTATTATCAATTGATTGAGCAAGTTTTAATGCTTGATCATATTTTCCAGCGTTATAAAGATTAACTGAAACTAGTGTTCTAAGCATTGGGTCAGCATAGAATTCAACTGGTATTGTTCCATAGTGTTTTAAAACTCTTTCGTGCTCTTTAAAAAAGATACCATAACGAAGAACTGTTTTTATGATATCGATATTGTTGCTGGCCATTAGGTCTCTGATTCGTGTTGATCTAACATAACCTTTAAGACGC
This sequence comes from Halobacteriovorax sp. HFRX-2_2, assembly GCF_043196705.1. Taxonomy (NCBI): domain Bacteria; kingdom Pseudomonadati; phylum Bdellovibrionota; class Bacteriovoracia; order Bacteriovoracales; family Halobacteriovoraceae; genus Halobacteriovorax; species Halobacteriovorax sp. HFRX-2_2. Next base: position 418,686 of record NZ_JBEBMT010000003.1, on the reverse strand, counting down.
TTTTCTAAGACAAGGTTAAGCCAAGTATTGTCCTGATATGGATTCTTGTTGTGGATTCTGACAATGCAATTATTGAAGATTTCTTCAATTTTCTCATTCATTTCTTTTGGCATTGAAAGGGCACTCACCATTCTCATTGTACAATTTTGATAAAACCAAGAGGCGTTATCTTGTAAGGAGGCCAGTGTCTCGCGTGTCTCCTTGGCCCGTGCATCGGAGAAGTATGCAAGTACAAGGAAGCGGTTAATGAGAAGTTGTTTCTTATAACTATTTGTTTTGGCCGAAAGTTTTTCTAGAACAAGGATGGCATCATTGGAATGGCCATCAATTAAAAGGGATTTAGCAACCCTCAATTGATCAAGAAAATCCTTGCGATCATCTAGTTGTAGCCCTTCATTGAAGTAAGCGGCCTCAATTTCGTGATAGATATTATAAGGTGGATCTAGCTCACGCTTGGCCTGCCTTGAAATAATATTTGCATTAGATTGCGCACGAATGACTTCACTTAATAACGATAAGCTTATGAGTAAGAGAATGGCCTTAAGTGAAATTATTTTCATATTTTAATTCTTTTAAATTTCCCATTAAACCTTTCGGGAATAATTCCGATAACTTAAGCGAAAGTTTAAATGGATTTTACATGGATGTTTTTGCAAAATTCTTAAAGTATATGCGTTTGTTGGCCTGCTCATTGTTGGCAATGATATCGCTACAAGCACTATCAGCTGATTCTCTTGTTCTTAACAAACAAGGAGATAAGATATTTGATAATCTTGGTAAGTCTATTGAGCAATCTCGTGTTAAAAATTCAAAAGAAAATTTCGACCTTCTAAATAATTACCGAAAATTCTATCTCGAAGATGAAAAGCTTGATTATTTTTGTCGTGAAAATAGTGCAAAACTTTACTTCAATAATGGCCTAGAAAGAGACGAGTTCTACCGAACAATAATGGCCACACTTCAGTATAAGATGATGAATTATTCGATGCAGGCCATTGCAACTTATGCCAAGAAGCTTCAATTTGATAGTGAGCAATATGACAATCTTGTTAACTCTCTCGTTTCAAAATGTTCTCAAAATATTACATTGATGGGCCACCGCCTAATTAAATATCTTTTCCAAAACTACTTTAAAGACGAAGGCCAAATCTTTTTACCAATTGATCAAAGAAAGAAGCTCTATACAGATAAGTTAAATAAACTACAAAGTGAAAATGAAATTCTAGTTAATGAGTTATACTACACCACTGGTATTTTCTCATACGCATGCTCATGGGGGGGGCAAGTTAATTACCCAAGAAAGCTTGCAAATTTCTTATCTTCATCTGCTGTCATGAGCTATATCATTCGCGAACTTAGCGGTCTTGATACATATGCATTTAAAGATAAGCTCTCAGACAAAAAAGGGGCCCTTTGCCGAAATCAAATCTGTCGCCCAAAAAACATCTCCAAAATTCAACAAGATATTATTCGTCCAGTTGGTTCAGCTAATCTTAATTTTGATTATAAACTGGCCTATTGTGAAAAATTTCGTTTCTCATCACCAAAGTACTCCACTGAGGTTGATAGCGAATTTGTTAAAGCGCTTGATGAATTTAAGGATGAAAAGCCTCGCCTTATTGGTCAATTCTTGGCCCTCGTCACACGAGTGCCTGATTTTAACGTTTGGACACATGATTCAAAAACGATCAAAGATTATATCTCTTTATCAAATGATGGCCTATGGGATTTTTGGGCCCTTGATTATTTAAAATCAAATTCTAAAAAACTTTCTTACGAGGAAGCTCTCGTTATGCAAGTTGATAAAGAAGTAAATAACTACTTTGTTTATCGCAAAAGCTTTCCTGAAATAAATTTCAATGTTCTTCATGGTGAATTTGATAAGGCCAGTGATGTAACTAATATGATTAATCTCCACTTCGATATCAATATTCCACGTACTGATATTAAGTGGATTTATGAGCAGTACAAAATCGCTCATGTTGGAAATGACGACAAGAAAGTTGAACAGCTAAAAAAACGTCTAAGTCTCTATATTGAAAATGACTATAAGGATATTAAAAATACCCTAATGCAGTTCTCTGTAAATGCAGATCTCACTCAAGTGATGACCGATGAACTTATTAGACAATTCGATATTATTGACTATATCGAGCTGCCAAAAGGTGATGAAGCAAAGCAACTAAAGATTGGAGTTAACATCCGCATTGCTCCATTTGCTCTTGTTGCAATACGAAATAAAAGGATTGTCACTGATTTATCAACAAGGGACTTAAATGAAATTAAGTCCTTAGAAACCCTAAATAATATCGATTCTATGGCCGTCGAAGCCAAAAAATGATAAATAGCCTTAATGGCAAAAGTTAAAAACAATAATAAACCAAAGTTCGATGTCGAGGTTCTTCCATCTGTCGAAGATTCCGATCTTATCGTAACTCCTCATTCAATATCTGATGAGGAAGGCGACTACGTTGATATCGGCCCAAAGAAGCTGACAATTGATGAAGAAGTCCAGCTGATTCAAGAGACACTACCGGCCATTGCTTCGAACCTGCCGGTTCCTTCCAAGCTAGATAATAAACTTAATCAATACCTAAAAGAGATCTCTCGCTACGAACTCCTTTCACCTGAACAAGAAAAGCTACTCGTTAAGCAATTTCGTGAATCAGGGGATATTGATCTGGCAAAGAAGCTTGTTGTCTCAAATCTACGCCTTGTGGTTAAGATTGCCATGGAATATCGCAGTGCTCATGCCAATGTGATGGACCTTATCCAAGAGGGAAATATCGGCTTAATGAAGGCCGTCTCACTCTTTGAGCCAGATAAGGGTGCCAAGCTCTCTTATTACGCTTCTTGGTGGATTAAGTCTTATATCTTGAAGTTCATTCTCGATAATTTTAAGTTAGTTAAGCTCGGTTCAACTAATGAACAGAAGAAGCTTTTTTATAACCTCATGCGTGAAAAAGAACGCCTCGAGGCCCAGGGGATTAAACCCGACCACAAGACCATTGCTCAAAACCTTGATGTAAGCGAGAAGGCCGTGGCCCTGATGGATATGCGCCTTGGTGAAGGTGGCTCAGAAGTCAGCATCGATACTCCTGTGGGAGAGTCATCATCAACAATGGGTGATCTGCTACCTGATTCTGGTGACTTTGCTGAGGATATTGAATTTCAGCAATCCTTGAAATTATTACAAGATAATCTGGACCAATTCATTCAAGGCCTAAAGCCTAGGGACCGAGAAATCTTTCGTGAGAGACTCTTAAATGATGCTCCGCGCTCACTCCAGTCCATTGCTGACGATTACGGGGTGTCTAGAGAGCGAATTCGCCAAATTGAGGCCCGTTTGCTCGAGAATTTAAAGGTTTACATGAGCGAAATTATAAGATAATATGCTCAAAATTATAGCGCCCCTCACTTGGCCTGGAAAATAACTTCCTTGCTCGGTTTTGGGTAAGTACGGAGAAAATTATGATTACAAAAGCAGAAACTGCAAGCATCGTAGCTGAATTTGGTGCAGGTGAAAAAGACAGCGGAAGTGCAGCGGTTCAAGTTGCTATTCTTACAACAAGAATCAACAACCTAAAAGCTCACTTTGGTTCACACATCCACGATTACTCATCTAACCGTGGTCTTCTTAAGATGATTGGACGTCGTCGTCGTCTTCTTAAGTATGTAGCTACTAACAGCGAAGAAAGCTACAAAGCACTTATTAAGAAACTTGGTCTTAGAAAGTAAACCAAATAAAAAGAAAGGAAGCTTTATGCTTCCTTTTTTTTATTTAAAAAGTTAAAATTTTAGTACGGAAATGGTTAAGAGGAGAGTTTGAGATTTAAGGGATATTAAAATTTAAAAACATGCTGATTTCGGTGGTTTTAGATTTTCATATTCTTTGGATTTCTTCTCACATACATTCCAACTAACACATTTCTTAATATAGACATTCAAAAATATAAATGGAGTTATTTATGTTAAACAACAAACGAGAGTTTACTTACAACTTTGGTGGTAAGGAAGTTACAATTGAAACTGGACGTATGGCCAAGCAAGCTGACGCATCAGTTATCGTATCTAGTGGTGGTACACAAGTTCTAGTTACTGCTACATCTGCAACTCAAGTGAAAGACGGACAAGACTTTTTTCCACTTCTAGTTGAATACACAGAAAAATTTTACTCAGCAGGGAAATTCCTTGGTGGATTCCTAAAAAGAGAAGGTCGCCCTTCAGTAGGTGAGACTCTAAATGCTCGTCTAATTGATAGACCACTTAGACCTCTTTTCCCTAATGGATATATGTTTGATACTGTTATTTCTTGTACAGTTATCTCTTACTCACCAGAAGGTGACCCTGAGGTTCTAGCAGCACTTGGTGCTTCTGCAGCTCTAACTATTTCTGATATCCCATTTGCTGGTCCAATTGGTACTTGTAAGGTTGGGCGTATTGACGGTGAATTCGTAATCAACCCTGACCACGATAAGTGGGAAGAGTCTGATATGGAAATCGTTGTTGCAGCAAGTGACAATGCAATCCTTATGGTTGAAGGGGAAGCGAAAGTTGCTCCTGAGCAAGATGTTCTTGATGCAATCTTCTTTGGACAAAAAGAAATCGAAGGTTTCGTTTCATTCCTTAAAGATATTCAAAAAGAAGTTGGTAAAGAAAAGCGTGAATTCATTTCTGCTGCTGCTAACGAAACAATGCTAGAAAAAATTAGAACAGACTACACGGCAACTGCGCGTGAGGCCCTAAAAATTACAGATAAACTTGAAAGACAAAAAGCTGTTAAAGCGATTGAAGCTCAAGTTAAAGACGCAATGGCGGCGGATCCTGCAGCATTTGGTCTTGCTGAAGACGAAGCTTTTGGAAAAGAAGCATACAAAGGTGTTGATGAGCTAATGTATGAAATGCTTCGTGGAGATATCCTAGACGAAGATAAGCGTATTGCTGGACGTGGTCTTGCTGAAGTACGTGAAATCGAAACAGAAATTGATGTTCTTAAAGTTCCACACGGATCTTCTCTATTCACACGTGGTGAAACTCAGGTAATGGCCGCTGTTACACTTGGTGGTAGCAAAGGTGCTCAAATGAGTGATCGTATTATCGGAACAAGTGAAGATCAATTCTACCTACACTATAACTTCCCTCCATACTCAGTAGGTGAGGCACGTGGTGTACGTGGTGTTGGACGTCGTGAACAAGGTCACGGTAACCTTGCTGAACGTGCTCTTAAAGCAGTAATTCCTACAGACTTCCCATATACAACTCGTCTTGTTTGTGAGGTTCTAGAGTCAAATGGTTCTTCTTCAATGGGTTCTGTTTGTTCTGGTTCAATGGCACTTATGGACGCTGGTGTTCCTCTAGCTGCTCCAGTTGCAGGGATCGCAATGGGTCTAGTAACTGATGGTGAGAGATTCAAAATCCTAACAGATATCCTTGGTGACGAAGATCACCTAGGTGATATGGACTTTAAAGTTGCAGGTACAACAGAAGGTATTACTGCAATTCAAATGGATATTAAGATCACTGGTCTTACAAAAGAAATCGTTGAGACTTCAATGGCACAAGCTCGTGAAGGTCGTCTACACATCCTAAGTGAAATGGCAAAAACGATTAGCGTAGAAAGAAAGACACTTAAAGAAGGTGTTCCTGTTATGAAGTCTATGCAAATTAAGCAAGATCAAATCGGTGGCCTTATTGGTCCTGGTGGGAAGAATATCAAGAAGCTTCAAGAAGATTTCGATCTTACTATCGAGATTGATGAAGATGGAACAACTAAGTTCATCTCAACTAACCAAGAAGCAATCGATGAGTGTATGGCACTAGTTGCTCTACAAATGAATGGACCAGAAGTTGGAAAAGTATACGAAGCGAAAGTTGCATCTTTAAAAGATTACGGTGCATTCGTTGATATCGCTGCTGGTGTTGGTGGACTTGTTCACATCTCTGAAATCGCTGAAGAGAGAATCACTGATGCTGCTGACTACCTAGATGAAGGTCAGGAAGTTAAGATCAAGGTTCTTGAAATCGATAAAATGGGACGCGCTAAGCTTTCTATCAAAGCTGTTGAAGCTCTTAAGAGAAAAGATGGAAAAACTGAAGCTGAAGCACAAAAAGATGCTCCTAAGCGCGAGCCACGTGAGTCAAGAGACGGTGACAGAGGTGATCGTCGCCCAAGAGGTGACAGAAAACCTCGCGGTGACAGAAAGCCACGTGGTGACAAAAAAGACTAATAGGCAGATTGAGACTTATGATCGATAGAGTAGTTGATTTAAAAGTTAAGAAGCTAGAGCATTACGACTCTAGCTTCGATCTTCCACAATATGAAACAACTGGAGCTGCAGGAGCAGATCTTCGTGCTCACCTTGAGAACAAAGATGACCTTGTTATCGCTCCAGGTGCTCGTGTTCTTGTTCCTACAGGTTTAAGCTTTGAGATCCCTCATGGATATGAAGTTCAAATCAGACCTCGTTCAGGACTTTCATTTAAGACAGACCTACTTGTTGTTAACTCACCTGGGACAATCGATTGTGATTACCGCGGGGAAGTTAAGATCATTCTTGGGAATTTCGGCAAAGAAGATTTTATCATTAAGCATGGCGAGCGTATTGCTCAAATGGTTATGGCCCCTGTTTGGCAGGCCAGAATCTCGGCCGTGGATGAGTTGACTGATACTGAAAGAGGGGCCGGAGGCTTCGGTTCAACAGGAACTAAGTAACAAACCTATACAATAAGGATTATTTCAATGAGTTTAAAGGTAAACTATAGTCAGGCCTCAAATCAAGAGGAAGCTTATAATCTAGGAAAGCAGGCCGTAACGCCTGAGTACGTGGCAAAATTCAATGTAAAGGCTGATGTCACAACAGATGATGGTAATTTTTCCATGCAAGCTAAAGGAAAAGGCTTTGAATTGAAGCTAAAGTTTGAAGATTCTTACTGTCTAGTTGATCTTGACCTATCTTTTATGCTAAAGCCTCTTAAAGGAAAAATTTTAGAAACCATTGAGAATAAGATCAAGAAGACCGTTTAATCGAGTTATTCGTTCTCAATAAATTTAATAAAGGCTTAAAATGTTCAAAGTTAATCTTACTCCATCAAATGAGACAATTTACGTTGATGATGAGATGTCTCTATTAGAGCATCTGAAAAAGAATGGAGTTTATGTTAACTCTAGTTGTGGAGGACACGGTACATGTACTGACTGTATTGTGAGAATCACTGCTGGAGCAGATAACCTAAATGAGCCGACGGAAGTTGAGCAAAAACTTTTAGGGAATGTATTCCACATCACTAAAGAGCGTATGTCTTGTCAGACACTCGTTAACGGTGAAGTTACTGTGGATATGTCAGGGCACACGAAAGCAGGTGTTGAGGCCAAGCGTGAAGCTAAGAATAAGAAAGTTGTTAATGAGAAACTTTCAAAGCTTAAGCAATCTGGAAACTTCAAAGTAAGAAAGAAAGATGAAGTTGAAAAGGTTATGACTGAGCGCCAAGCAAAGTGGGAAGAAAAGAACTCTAAGAAAGAGGAATGGAAGAACCACTGGGAGCGTGATGGACGCGACAGCTCAAAAGAAAAACGCCTTGGTGGTGGTCGCCGCCCTAAAACAATTCGTCAAAACTACAAAGAAGACGATAGCGAGTAAAATCCAATTAAAATTCTGATAGCAGGGCCTGAATCTTTTTCAGGTCTGCTTTTCTATTTGAACGATCCACAAAAATATAATTTCCATTTTCAAGCTTTGCAAAAAGTTGAAAGTAGCCCTTATTTTCAAAGCCACGCATTGTTGGATCTTGCTTCATCTTTGCCACATTTGGAGAGTCCATGAAGTGGTCAATTGAAAAAGCATCCTTTGCCGCAAGCTTATAAGTTTTCTTATAGATTGGGATAAAGAAAAGTCTATGCTTTAGAACAAGCTTATCATCTTGCTTGATAATAAATTTCTCATACATATAGAAAGAAAGTGTGATGAAAGGGATAAGAAATAGTGTGGCCGCAACCGCAATAACCAGTGCCTGGTTGATGCTATCACCTGTGTTATATAGCTTAATCATCGGTCCTTTAACACCAATAAACATGGCAATAACGACTGTTGCAGCTGCTAGAAGGTAGCCCCAAAAAACCATCGGTAGTCCATAGGTCTTAAGAGTTAAACCCTCTTCGTTGATTGTGATACGATCTTTTTCTTCTTTTGATACTGGAAATATAAACATTAGGCCCATGTGGCGTATTTTAGTCACAGGTCTGCGAATAGTCTACCAGATAATTAAAAGATATCATCACAACTTCTGCAACAGCTGGAGAGTCGCTAAGAAGACGATAGCGCCGATGGTGGAGATAACAATACTTCCTATAAGCCCGTAACTTGCAAAGCCTACCAGGTGGAATGTGAAGCTTCCTACGAAGGAGCCCATAATACCCACAATGATATTACCCACAAGGCCAAAGGTTTCTCCACGGTAGAGACTTCCTGCTAGCCAGCCAGAGATGGCACCAATAAATAAAATTATGATAAATTGTTCGATGGCCACGAAACACCTCCTAAATTAATTCATTTTAGGAGATGTATCGTATTGATTGTTAGTTAAGATAACTTAAATAAGTAAAACTTTTAAGCTCTAAGTACTGGGCCTAAAGCCAAGTACTTAGTGAGAAGTTAATTGCGTATCCGTTCGTTTCGTCCGCATTACCATCTGTTGATGTATTTGTTTCTTCTCTGTATTGGCGCTCAACAAGGAATCCACCATTAAGTTGTACCTTTCTTGATAGCTTATATTGTGCACCGATATCCAGCTTGTAGATCGTTGTTCTACTGATATTTCCGTCATTGTATCTCGACTGTCCGAATCCATCACTACCTGTAGGATAGTCTGTTGCATCGTGAGCTAGGTCGTAAACAAATGAGTACTCAGCGTTGATCCCTGCGGCCCACTTGTCATCGATCTTATATAGGAAACCTGCTTGAGCGTTATAAGTCTCTTGCTTAAGAGTTGCATAGCGATCATTAGGGTGCTTTGAGAAGTATCCGTAAAGAGCTTCTGTCCAAAATGCCCAGCTATTATTTTCAAATTGGTAAGCAACAGAGTATCCGTGATCGGCTTCAGGATCAATATCACGCCAGTAAGTGAAAGCACCAAAGATGATTTCATGATTTTGAGATGGGTTAAAACGTCCCTTATAAGCAAAACCTCTTTGGAAGTTTGTGTTAAATGTTCTTTCTGTATCGTAAGAAAGCTCAGATGTTGGATCTCCACCAAGGTATGGGATCGACTGATTATCTCTGTCACGTCTTGCTTGTTGATTTGAACCAAAGAAAGTCACATCGTGAGTTTGACCTTGTCTCCAACCACCATAACGAAGAGTTAGAAGATACTTTCTTTTGAAGTATCCAGCTCTCATTCCTGAGTATGTTTGTGTTAGGTATCCACCGTCCATTAGGTTTCTCTCAGTGATACCAAAGTGCATTGTGTAGAAAGGAACTTTACCCTTACCACCTGTTAGCTTCCAATTATTATTGAAACGGTAAGTAAGTAGGGCCTCTTCCATCAGGTCAACTGTTGTCCCAGCTTCTTCTGTTGCATCGATATCAAGTTTGAATTTGGCGCTCCACTGCTCGTGGTTGAAATAAACTTTAATATCTGCTGTTCCGTAACCCATTTCAGCACGAGTGCTGTTACCACCGATCTTCTCAAGTGTCATTAGGTCTAAAACCATGAAGGCACGAACATTGAAGTCGTATGCCTGGGCAGTAATACTACTAAGTAGTAAAAGTGAAACTAGTAGGGATTTTTTAAACATTGTCTACTCTCTCTTCTCAAATTGGCTTATAAATTGGCGATTTAATAAGAGAGATGTATCAATTAAGTGACAATGTGTAAAAACAGAATTGTGTTAAGTATGAATTACTTACAATATAAATTTGTCTTTGCAGTCTTTTAAAGCTGATTACAGTCTTCGTAATTCTCGTAATATTGTTCGTGGTCAGGAACAGATGTTTCCTTACAATCTTTTCGCTCAGAAGCGACATCACGAGTTGTGCTTGAAGAGCACGAGGCGCTAAATAAAACTAGTGTAGACAGGGTAAGTAGAGAGATAATTTTTTTCATGAAAAACTCCTTTTCCTGCCAATATTATAACTCGAATAGGGATAAAAAAAAGGCCTGCAAAATGTGCAGGCCCTCTATTACATGATCGATAGAATCGATTATTAAGATTTCTTTTTAGCTTTTTTGCTCTTGCGATCACATGTCTTACCTTCGCATTTCTTAGAGTCCTTGCAATCCTTCTTCTTTTTTGCACAACAGCTCTTTTGTGAGCGATCACATGACTTTCCAGACTTATCTGAATGAAATGATGAGCAAGATCCCATAACTAGTAGTGCTGTTAAACCAAGTACTTTAAACATAACTTCTCCTTAAAATTTGTTAAAACTCTTCAACACAAAGATTAAAGAGGCCTTGCTATTAGCAAACTCTTTTCAGGTTGAAATTCTTTAAATAATTTTAACCCATTTTGGTAGAAATTGAAGGTTGAAAGGCCTGCGGAATTATTTTCTAAAGCTGCTAAATGAATAACAAAGTTAAATAATTGAGGGCACTCAAGTCCACTTGTGACAATAATCTGCCAATTTCTCTTGTCGCGCCTTAACTGGAAGAATTCAAAAACGTTGATATTGACACCAAATTTAAGAATTATATGATTAACTTCTTCTGGAATATTCTTTCTAAATTGAAACTCAAAGCTCTCATCAAGGGCCAGGGCAATGCGATCACTCCACAGGCTTTGGGCCCATAGTCCGAGATCACTAAATGGCTCTTCAATATACTCAATTGCTTCAATTGTCTTAGGTTCAAGATTATAAAGGATGCTTTCTAAAACAGAACTATCAAGACTACGGTTTCCATCTAAGCGCAGTCTTACACCCTTAGCTGCCAATGAGTTAAGGTCTGAGATCACATCATGAGTGTTGGAGCTTGTGGAAATTTTATATTTTAAAATATCATGTGAATGGAATTTTAAGTCTAGGCCTTTTTGATAAAGTAAATTGATCCTCACGCTATTGGCCTGATTAAAGTAATCATTGTTACCATTTACTTTTCGGTAGTACTTAATAAGTGCATACTCAAAGGCCAAGATAACATTATTTGGAATCTCCTTCTCATTAATTATAGGAGCTTCAAATAAATCGCCCTTAATAAATTCATCAAGGGGATAGTCGATCTCATACTCGTGTTCGAGTTCTTGATTCTCATAGAAGAAGGCAAATTGGGTGATATAGGAAGTGAAGACTTCTTCTTCAATGTAGACTTCTACTTCAAAGTAATCAATCTTCTTATATTCTTTTGCACGCGCCTTAAGAGGTAGGCGCATATTATGAACTTCTTTGTATATAGGTCTAAGAACTAGCTTAGCCACATGACCCCACTATAAATAAGAGTTGAAATGAAAAGATACTTACCTGTACGGGCAAGACTTTCATTATAGGCCGGCGATGGCCCATTCTTAATAGGATACGTCCATGTTTTTAAAAATACCAAAGTTAAAATGAAAAGAATAAGATCGAGGGCCATGGCCTGACCACTTCTTAAAATGAGAAGAGAATGTCCGCATAAGACGGCAAAGGCAATAATAACAAAGATTAAAGGCAGCCAGCTTGAGGCATTCTTCATCATTCTATTAAGTAAAATTCCAAGTGTTAGCTTACCTGCGGCCTTATCACTTTCGATATCACGAGCATTATTAATGGCCATAATGGCCGCACTTAGTAGGCCCGGATAGAGACTAAGAAGGATAATTGAATCATTAATTGTGCCCACCTGAAGATAGTAAGCTCCACAAACTGCAATATTGCCAAAAAAGACAAGAGCTAGAAGCTCTCCAAGGCCGTAGTGAGATAGTGGGAAAGGGCCACCTGTGTAGGCGTAAGCTCCAAGAATTGAGGCAAGGCCAACAATGATAATTGGCAGTCCTCCAACATTCATGAGAAAGATTCCAAGTAAGAAGGCCATGGCCAATGTAGCAATGAAAAACTTCTTTACTGTCTGTGGAGTTACAAGGCCTGTGCTTGTGACACGCTCTGGGCCTAAACGCTCTTGTGTATCAACACCTGTTTGGGTGTCGTAGTAATCATTAATTAGATTAGAAGAGATTTGTAAGAGGAGAGTGCAGACAAGAGTGATCGCAAATATTATCCAACTAATATCACCTTGATCAAAATAGGCCGCTGCCGTGGCCATGATAACCGGAGAGGCCCCGGCCGGTAATGTCTTGGGCCTTGCTGCAGTTATAAATCCTTTTACAAGTTGACTCATTATTTTACCTTTTTACTGTTTTTAATTTTTTAAAGAGTGCCAAATTTGACTCGTTATTAGTGATGGCCTCGATAATATTGACACCTTTAGTACTTAGGGCATCTGCCACTAGCTTATTAAAGTCTCTCTTGGTTTCACAACACTGATAAGTGAGTCCATCAAATGCCTTGATAAGGCGATCAAAGCGGTCTTTGTGTGGTGTTGTCAGAAGAGGAAGAAATTCTTTTTCTTTTGCAATTGGAAGAAGATTAAAAATATCACCTTGGAAATTATTAATTATAATAACTGTTAGATTCTTTCCGGCACTGGCCGCTTCTTCAAGCATATAAAGTGAATTTAGGTCATGCTTAAACGAGATATCACCTAGAACGAGAAGTTTTGGTTTATCGTTCTCATCACTTAGTCCAACAAGAGTTGCAACAAAGCCTTCGATTCCACTTACACCGCGATTACTAAAAACGTTAACATTTGATCTGTAGTTGCTAGATACAAAGTTATCAAAGCTTCGTACAATAGTTGAGTTACCTACAAGTAAGTCATAATTGTCGTCGATATTTTCAATGATATTCTTAGAAATAAATGGCTGTGTTAGCTCTTGCTCTTCAATGATGGCCCTTTTCTTCTCGACAAAGTCATGCCACATCACAGGTGGTGCTTGGTTTAATTCTAGCTTAACAAGCCCATTTAGAAATGAGAGTGGGTCACAGATGATTTTGTGTGTATTAGAAAAACCAGGGTCGTGATCAAAGTCCACATTTGTTACATGGATAAGCTCACAATTATTTCTTTCTAAGTAATTATAGTAGTGCTTAGAAACTAAGCGTCCACCAATATGAATGATGATATCTGGCGGGTTCTGCTCATAGACATCTAAGACTTCTGGATGATCAAAATTAGGTGTTAGGTAGTCTTCTAAGCAAAACTGATACTTTAATCCACTTGTTAGATCAAGATACTTTGGGACTTTGATTTTCATCAGAGCGTCTTGATAGTGTTCAAGATCTTTCTTTCCATCAAGCTTACCAATAACAAGTAGAATATTCTTTGCTTCAACTAGCTTTTGACCTAATTCAAACTCCATTTGATATGTTTGATAGGCGCTTGAGATAACCTTTGCTCCATTTGCATTAAAACTTTCTCGTGCCTTTTCTAGGTATTCTTTGGAAATAGGCATTGCTGTTGAGTCAAGAGGCTCTCTAAGAGGTAGGTTGATATGCACTGGTCTCTTGTTGATCTTTGCTCGACCTATGGCCGTTGAAATTAGAGTTCTAAGTCTTGTGGCACTTAATGCTTCATTTGGTGCTTCAAGGCTTAAGTTATAGCAAGTGTGATCAGCGATGACACTAAGTTGGTCAATGGTCTGGTTCGAGTCCGTTTTTACTAACTCACTTGGCCTATCTGCCGTAAGTATAATTAGTGGAAGCCCCGATTTATTTGCTTCAATAATGGCCGGCGCGAAATTGGCCATGGCCGTTCCTGAAGTACAAGTCAGAAGGGGAATTGAATCCGAAACTTTTGAGCGCCCTAGGGCCCTATAGCTTAGTGCTCTTTCATCAAAGTAAGAATAGGTATCGACTAACTCATGGTAGTGGGCAGCTGCAAGAACTGGTGCATTTCGCATACCAGGAGCTGTATAAAATTGTGTGATTGAGTTCTTTGCTAACTCATCAACAATAATGGATGCCCAAAGTCTTGAAAGATTTTCTGTTATTGGAAATTTGTCCATGATTTGGCCTTGATAACTTCAGTGAAGTTTTTCATTTTATTTGTGGTTTCATTCCATTCTTTTTCTGCTGAAGAATCTTTGACGATTCCACAACCCGCATAGATATGAAGGTCTGTTTTATCCACAAGGGCACATCTTAGTCCTACAGCAAATTCAGTTCTATCTTTTGAAAAATAACCAATTGGTGCAGCATAGAGCCCCCTTGAATTTGTCTCAAGTTCACTAATGAGATCCATCGCTAGTGGCTTTGGAAGTCCCGCTACAGCTGGAGTTGGATGCAGGTGTGTGATTAAATCACTACGTTTTGCATTTTCATTTAAGATGGCCTCATACTTAGTATGAATATGCTGAATATACTTAAGCTTTAAGATTTGCTCTTTCTTTGTGATTTCAATATCACTTGCAAGACTCGCAAGTGTGTCTTCAATATAGCTAGAGACATGTCTGTGTTCTTCTAGCTCTTTTGTATTTGTTAGAAGTGTTTGCTCAAGAGCATCGTCCTCTTGTTTATTTACACCTCTTTTTGTCGTCCCCGCAAGACTATCAATAAAGATTTTTCTACCATCAAGTTTAAATAGAGTCTCTGGAGTTACACTATAGAAACACTGGTGAGGAGAAAATTGAAATAAGATATTGTAGCTATTGTGACTATTGTTTTCTTTTAATGTTTTAAATTGTCCATAAGAAGAAATTGGATTCTTAAAAGAAACCTTAAGTTTTCTTGAGAGAACAATCTTTGATATCTGTGAACGATTTATTTTTGAAACAGCGGCCTTTACAATTTTATTCCACTGACTCTTGCTCGTTTCAGACACATTCTTTGTAATGTGATTATAATCACTAAGGGTATGCTTAGGATTCGGATCTAAAGTGATCGCTAACTCATGGAGAGCTTGTTTCTTATTTTGCTCATCCGCAAAGAAAGAGTTTGGTAGAATCACATTGATATCGACTCCTTGAGGAGTTGATTCAATTAAAACCTTGGGAACAAAGTACGAGCAGTCTTCAAGGCCGTGCCATTCGAGAGAGTCTGCTTCAGCTTTAAAGCGCTGTGCTCCACAGATTTTTAAGAAGTCATGTGACTCAATAAGGCGTTCAATGTCTTCATAGTGATAAAGAGAGTTGAAGTCACGCCATGAACCAAGGGCCAAGATTTCTGTGTCCTTGTCTTTGTTTAAAAAGTAAAACTTCTTAAAAGTTTGAAAGTGATCAATAATAGATGAAATATTATTAAAGCCAGCTTCAAACTTATAGAGGCTATATTCACTGCCTTTGATTAAATCTTCACTTGAGCAATCAAGCTTAATCAAGGCATTGATAATATCAATTTGAAGGTTATTAGCAGATAAACGCAATTACTTCTCTCCAATGTAAAGAGTGGCAATTCCAAATGTTAGAGTAATAAATCTGACATTCTTAAATCCTGCCTTAGTCATTTCGTCCGCAAATTCCTGTCCATATGGAAAGTCTTCTACAGTTTGATTTAGGTAAGTGTAGGCATCCTTATGCTTTGAAATTAAATTTCCAACAAATGGTAGTAAGTATCTGAAGTAGAAGAAGTAAATTCCACGAAAGATAAAATTCTTTGGAATTGAAAACTCAAGGACAAAGCTTCTTCCACCTGGACGAATAACTCTGTACATATTCTGTAAAGATTTTTTGAAATCAGGGAAGTTTCTTATACCAAAGCTTACACTTGTGACATCAAATGTTTCATCGGCCGCTGGAATTTCAACGCCATCACCAATATGCATCTTGGCTTTATGATCTAATTTCTTTGCTACGATTTTCTTCTTACCGATTTCAATCATACCTTTCGATAGATCAATTCCTGTAACGCTCTCGACGTTTTTTGCGCGGGCAAGGGCAATTGTAAGATCCCCAGTTCCACAAGCAAGGTCTAGGCATTGTAGTTTTTCTCTCTTTGGAAGGTTGGCAATAACCACCTTACGCCAGTAAATATCAATACCAAATGAAAGGATGTGATTTAGTAAATCGTATGTACCAGCGATCTTATCAAAGATCTCAAATGACTTCGTTTTTCTTGTAGCAAGTTCTTTATTGCTCATATTTAATCAGTCCTTCTGCAGTGCAGTGTTTATCAATAGTATTTGCGTTATATTAATCATTTACGGCCCCTTTCGACAAGTGGTATTACTATTAAAACGGAAAAAACTATGAACGAATTTTTTGAAAGCATCCCTCCACAAATTTTAGAGAAAGCGGTCAATATTGACCTTGATATTAAGTCTGAAAACTGCCTTAAATCCATTAAGGAAGTTCTCGCTAAAACTGTTTTATCTGGTGGAAAACGCCTGCGCCCAATGCTGACATTTTTAATGGCAGATTTTTTTAATGCGCATGAGAAAGAGGATGTGACGATTTGTGCTCGTGCGATTGAAATGGTTCACGCTGCTTCACTTGCTCACGATGATGTTATCGATGGCGCAACGCAAAGGCGTGGAAATCCTTCAATTAATGTTGAAGCATCAAATAAGAAGGCCGTACTTGCTGGAGACTACCTACTGGCAGATGTTATCTTAAGTCTCTCAAAAATTGGTTCAATTAAAGTTCTACAAAGCATGTCTCAAGTTATTCAAGACCTTGCCATTGGTGAATGGGTTCAGTCTGATGCTCTTGAGTCTCGTAAATACTCAAAAGAAGTTATTGAAAATATCGCCTTCCATAAAACAGCTTCTGTTATGGGGTGGTGTTGTTGGTCTGGGGCCTACCTTGGTGTTGAAGATGAAGAGTTGGCAGCTAAGGCCGCACGCTTTGGACATCTCATTGGTATTGCATTCCAAATGGTCGATGACACACTTGATTTCAGTGACGGAGAGAGCTTAAAAGATGCTCACCTCGACCTTGAGCAAAACTTAGTTAACTCAGTTGTCTATGACTATCTTGCGGCCAATCCTCTTAAGATGGAAGCCTACCAAAAAGGTGGTGAGCTAAAGAATATTGTAAATCTCGATGAGATCGCTGGCAGTGTATACAATATCAAAAATGAGGCAACGGCACTAATTGATGAGGCCCGTGATATCCTTCACGAAATCCGCACTGAATTAATTGCACGTGGATTCAATGAAGAGCGACTACAAGAGACGATAAAACCACTTGAATTAATCGGTGGCTTTATCCTCAATCGTAATGTTTAATTACTTTATTTTTAAATTATAATCGAAACGTTGCCCAAATAGGGAAGTGATCACTTGCCTTCTTTAGCTCAATGGCATCGTCATCAATACAAGTCACACGCTTATCTAATCCTTTAACCATATACTTTGGTAGCTCACTTGGTGGCGTACAAAAGACATTGCCTTTATTAACAAGAGTCTCTGGATTATAGATTCCAGAATCCATAAGCTTTAGGCCCCTGTAAGCAATATAATCTAGTGTTAGTGGATTACGATTGCCGGCAAAAGTTTGGCGCTCATTTGTTGGCCCTGGATTTTTGAGCCAAGGACTTAGGTGATTAAATAATCTTCTAAGGACAACAGAGCCAGGATTATTCATATAAATTGAAGTGTTGAAATCACCCATGATGATCACTCGATCTTCTTTATGAATTGGTTTTAAGTGAGCATACTTCTTTGGAAGTTTCACATTGAAATTTGTTGCACCAGTTACATACCACTCAAGAAAACGAAGTTGGTCACGGTTTCTTTCATAGTTTGGCGTCTGGCGATTTCCAAAGTGATAACTTGGAACTGTGTGAAGAAGAATAATATGCACTTCTTTATCTGCGACCTCAATGACGAGGTGAGTGAAGCTCTTATCAAAAAGTTGCATCTCTTTTGGAAGTTTCTTTCCGCCACCATCGCGAAATTTTGAAAAGTCTGCGGCGGGATTAAACTCCTTCCACTGAAGATCCTTTACGATGATCTCTTCCTTGATTGGATGCTTTGAAGCGAAACCTGTTGAGTACTGACCTGGGAAAAGTCCGTAATTTACTTGGTCGGCATTCTTGCGATCCTTAGAGTACTTTCCATTTACTTTCTTTGCTTTGTTTCCAGTGTTTGCCTGAGTGAAGCTAAAGGCAAATTCACTTGTATCTTCTTTTAATTGACCCAAGAGCTTTTCTAGATTCTTTCCATTAGGAAGGTCGTATTGAATCTCATTTACGCTAATAGCGTCGAAATCAAGTTTTTCTAGAATATTTTTAACACTTGTAAGTTGGTCATTCTTCTTACTTAGTTTCGCAGTATCAAGTTCCTTAATATTCCAATGAACGAGATGAATTTCATCATCTCGTCTATCATTGGAGGCACAAGAAGCACCTATTAAAATAAAAAGAGTTATTAAAAGAAGATTTGTCGTTTTCATTACAGTAGGAATTCCTTTACGTCTTTTGCACAAGCTTCTTCAACTTCTTCAACTGTCTTTGGAATCATGTGAGATAGATTCTCGTATCCATCATCAGTGATAAGAATATTATCTTCGATACGAATTCCAATTCCTTTTAACTCTTCTGGAATATTTGAGAATTCATTATTGAAGTAAAGTCCTGGCTCAATTGTAAAGATACAACCTTTTGTGAAAGTCATTGGATCTTTTGTCCCTTCAATTAAGTATGGGTTTTGATCGTGAACATCAAGACCTAGCCAGTGACCTGTTCCGTGAGGGAAGTACTTTCTGTGATTTGCTTGTTCAATATTTGAACTAACACTTCCTTCAAGAACCTTAAGATCAATTAGACCTTGAGTTAGGATTTCACTAACTTTATTATGAAGGATTGTTGCGTTATTACCCGGTTTTGATAATTCAATGGCCGCAAGCTGTGATTCAAGAACGATATTATAAACTTCTTTTTGAATCCCTGTGTACTTTCCACTAACTGGGAATGTTCTTGTGATATCTGTTGCGTAACCATTTAGCTCACTTCCTGCATCGATAAGAAGAAGGTCACCTTCATTTAGAACTTCATCATTTTTGATATAGTGTAAGCAGTTTGCGTTATTTCCACCTGCAATAATATTATCGTATGCACTTCCTTGAGATGGCCCCTTCATGAAAAGGTAAGTCATAAGTGCATTTACTTCTTGCTCTGTTGCCCCTGGGCGAGCAAGTGCCATGGCCGCACGGTGAGCACGATCTGTAACGATCATTGCTTCTCTCATTGTGGCGATTTCTGTTTCATCTTTAATAAAACGCATCTTTTCAATTAAGTGGCCTACATTTTTAAATGTATCTGGTGGCAGCTCTTGTTGCGCTCTTTTCTTGTGAAATAGTGAAGCTGCAATTTTTCTGGCCTTATCTGCAATATCAGTGCGCTCACTTAGGTGAACGTAAAGACTTTTGTGTCCTGGTAGAAGTTCTTCTAGTTTCTTATCAAGTTCCTCAATTGAGTAACCTTCATCTGTTCCAAGAAGCTCACTTGCCTTTACTGGGCCAAGTCTTTTTCCGGCCCACATCTCTGCAATTTCATCTTTTGGACGAACAAAGATAATCTGTTTTTCAACCCCACCTTTCTTTGAAAGGATAAGAGCACTATCGGCTTCATTTAGGCCTGTTAAATAACGAAAGTTTGAGTTTTGGCGAAATGGGAATTCTGTGTCATTACTCTTATGAGCATATGTAGCGGAAGCAATAATTGCAATTCCATCATCCATCATTTCTAGTAGCTTTTTACGGCGGTTTATATAGACATTATTTGTCATTGAATACCTCACTTTTTATGGAGTTATCCTATCAAAATATGCCCAAAACGCAAAGAGGGCGCCCTGGAAAAGGCGCCCCCTTCTTACAACCAAAATCTAATGGAGTATTAGATTTATTGAAAAATTTTAGATTAGTATCTTCTCATACAAGTGTCACGACGGTGGCTATATCTTGCATCCATTGCACAGTCACTTGTTGCTTTTTGACATGCACGACTTTCTGCTTCATAAGCTGTTCTCGCTGTTGCACTTGAAGTGTATGTTTGAACAACACGACCTGAGATTGTTCCATTTGCAATTCTATCAACAGTACAAAATCTTGTCACAGTTGGGTTTGGTCTTGGTGGCCTAGAACCTCCACGAACCTTTTCACAAGAGAATTTCCATGGGTTTTGTTTTGTGTATCTTGCATCAAAACACTTATCATCTGCTTTACGACAAGCTTGGTGCTCGTTATTTGCTTGAGCTGTAAATGTATTAACAACTCTTCCGTTTTGTGTGTTTACTAAGTTAAATGAACAAACTTCTTTTCTTTGGTGTGGTGGTGGAACTGGCCTTCTTGATGTAACTGTACATGTAGCACGAGCAACAACGCGATCATATGACCTTCTGTCTTGTTCGCGTGTACATTGCCTTAGGGCCTGGCGACAAGCAGCTTCAAAGTTGTAATCATACGATGAGAATTTATCAATTGAGCGTCCATTTCTGGCAACCATATCAACATGACAAGTCTCGGCCATGGCCATTGCAGATGTAACTAATAAAGCAGCAGCAACTAAAAATTTTTTCATAAATAAAACCCCTCTCGTTTCTTTTATTTTGTTAAGTTAGTTTTATGAACAAAGAACAAAAGTGACAATTTCAATAATTTAGCGGGCCAGAAAATAGGCCGAATGTAAGAAATTCTAAGAATTTTCACAAAAAATGACATTTTCGAGTTGTACATTTTACAAAAATGCCCTGTTTTTGGGCCCCTAATGTCACTATTTTGCCGATTATGATCAATATTTAAAATTTATTCACACTTACTTTTGGCAACGCCGATCATTTTAATATGGAAATGAGCTTCTTTGATCGAGTTAAAATTCACGCCTTAAGCAATGAGTACGTAAACCTGAAGACTGTTGGGCAGCAGGTATACTGCAATGATCAGCTGATTTGTAGTCCAACAATGTGGGACCGTAAGCTTTTGCGCCACTCCTATGCTCTTTATGGGGTCATCAAAAGGGAAGTGATGCAAATACGATTTCACTTGGCCGGCGACGTTATTTTAGAATCAAAAATTTTTAAAGGGACTGCCCAGAGTGTTTCTGATTATAAGACGATTATGAATGCAATGCTGGAGCTTGAAAGCGAAGCTCGTAAGTGTGGCCTAGAGATAATTAAGGCCGAGATTGGCCATACACATTTAAGCTCATGTTATATCGATAAGAATAAATTTAAACTTTGTTTATTATCAAAGAGCGATCTTGAAGTCGCGCGACGCTTAAAACAATTTAGGGATTATCCAATTGAAATAAAGGCCATCGCAAAGGATGGCCTAGTATTTAAAAAAGTTTTTAAATAACTCTTTAAGTAAGCTTTGATTACTTTAGAAGCTTAATCACACGCTCTTTACCAATTGTACGGATAAATCCTGCAAGCTTTGGTCCTTTTTCACGTGAAATTAGTTTTTGATAAATTGGTGCAAAAATATCTGCAGGCTTAAGTTCTAGCTCGTGCATAATTTCATACATCTTATCATTGAACTCTTTATCATCTGCAATTGAGTCCCACTCAGACTCACAAAGAGCAACTAACTTATCAAGGTATGTGCGAACATTTTGCTCAAGAGGCATATCAACAGCTTCTTTATTGATAGCAAATTTAAATTCTTCTGGAGCGTTTTCTTGTAGCCAGTGAAGAGCACAAGCACTTCTTTCTCTAAAGCGTCTTTCGTCTCTGTCATTTTTAATTTGGTCAGCATAGAAAGCACGAGCGGCCTCAATGTCACCATCATTAATTTGAAGAACGTTACAAAGGTGTCTAAAAGATGGTTGGAATGGACACTGCGCTGGATGCTCTCCAATTTGTGATAATTCCAGAACTCTCTTTGCCATGGCAACTTTCTTTTCGTTACCTTGCTCAAGCCCATAAGCTAGACGCTCTTGACGATCATAATCTTCGTAAGTCTTAAGAACATCAAGATCAAATGAGATCGCAAAGTCGACATTTGTCTTATAAGAAGCAAAAATCCAACGAACCATTTCTGGCTCATATACTTTTAGGATATCATTTACAGTAACAAGGTTACCTTTTGAAGAACTCATCTTCCCACCAAGACCTTTAATCGATACGAAATCGTACTGAAGGTAAATTGGCGCTTCCCAGTCAAAGATTTTTACAATGTCTTTTGCTGTTGTGAAAGATCCACCTTGAGAAGAGTGATCCTTTCCACCTGGTTCAAAGTCAACTTTTTCAAATGCCCAACGCATTGGCCAGTCAACTCGCCAAGGAAGTTTCACAAGACTTGTTGTATTAATATCGATTTCACCTTCATAGTCATGCTCGTTATGCTTGTAGCGTAACTTGCTCTCTCCATCCCATGAAAGAATTGTCGTCTTATCAGTCTTATACTTTTCGCAGTAAACAGATACCGGATAGTAGTCATCACCATATGGCTCTTTTCTGTATTGGTTTAGAATATCGCGAATTTCTAGTCTCTTATTAAGAGCAAGTTTAATCTGGTCTTTGTAATCTCCAGCACGATATTTTTTTGCTTGATAGATTGGCTCTACGTCGACGCCAACTTTTTTGAGTTGCTCTTCAAAGTTGTGCTCGTGGTGAGCAGCGTAGCTATCATGTTCTCCAAATGGGTCTGGAGTATCAACGATTGGTTGAAATAGGTACTGAGCTAACTCGTCTTGTTTAGGAAGGTTTGCTGGAATCTTTCTAAATGTATCGTAATCATCCCAAGAAAAGATGAAGCGAACATTCTTACCGCGAGCGCGTAGTCCACGTGCTACAAGGTCAGTTGTGATTACTTCTCTAAAGTTTCCAAAGTGAACAACACCTGAAGGTGTGATCCCACTGGCAACAACATAGTCGTCTTTATCGCCGTGTTGACGGATGATGCGGTCTGCCGTCATATCGGCCCAGTGAACAAGATTTAATTTTTGTGTCATATGATACCTACTGCTTAAACTATATAAATCGAAATTGCTCACACTATAACAAAATAATTTCACGTAGTTAAGATTTTTAATGATATTTTGGCCACTTTTATGCTAGATTTTAAGCATGTTTGCAGCATTAATTAAGGCCGCCATTTTCTATTTTATCTTTATCCAGATAAGAAAGTTTCTTCGAAACTCTGGTGTGCTTTCAGATTCTAAGCCTTCAGCACAAAAACACCAGCAGTACGAGCATTCCGCTTACCGTTCTGCACATAAGTCTCAACAAGGGCCAAGCTCATCTCATGATAAAGATGTGATCGAAGCCGATTATCGTGTTATTGATTAAATAATTGTAAGAAATTATCAGAACTCAACTTCTTTTTATTCGTTAGAATAAGAGATGAATTTATATTTTAATTGGAGTTTCTAATGCTTAAAAAAATCGGTTCAGGTTTACTGTGGCCAATTGCAATCGCCCTTACTTTCTCTTCTTGCGATGATTACGGAGAAGGGGGAGATAGTGATCGCGGTGTCATTCGCGCTGGTCAGGCCTTAGAAATTAAAAATACATTATTAACTGGTGTAAGCTTAACTCGTCTAACTAAAATGTGTGACGCTCTTGAAGAGTATCACGATAATATTTTAAGAAGTCGTTTTTCGGAAGATTTTATCTTCTCTCGTCGTCAAAAAATTTATGGTGATCCTACAGTAAGAGATATTTCAAATATTGGTGTCTATATTGAAGTTCCTAATGATTATCAATCAACTCCGGTCTTTAAAGGAACGAGGGGAGTCGTTAAGAATTTTATCACACAAATTCCGACTGAAAATAATCTCTATATGGCCTCTCTATGTGACTATACATTAAATAATGTTGGCCCAGCTCCAAAGGTTCAAGAGTTAGTTGGCTCTCGCTACTATGTTTATAATGTTGTCTCTGACGATCGTTTTGATGTCGGGATCTATACTAAGCATAATGATTCAAAATATTACTTATATCGATCATATCAATACCGCTTTGATATCAATAAGGCCTCTCGCTACTATGGTATGGCCATAGAACAGAGTGAGATCTTTATTAGTGACCACTCAGGTAAGGATTATAAATTAATCTATCAAAAATTTCTTAGAGCAGATTAAATAAAAAGACCGAGTTACCTCGGTCTTTTTATTTCATATTCATTGGGGGGAGGGGTTATCTCATCTCGATTAAATCTTGATGGATATATTCAATATCTTCTTCTAATGCTTTTAAGTATTCTGGCGAAATCTCGTTCGCGTAATCATTTAAATGTGTCAGCTCATTGGCCATATCATTAAGTTCTGGCCCGTAGTCTTGATCCGCAAGATCTTTAATATTTGCATATTCTAAAATGGCAAGGTTAAGCCTCTTAGTCATCTCTTTAAGCTTTTGGTCCTGCTTTAGCATTTGAGAGATATTGTTAATTGATCTTTCATCATCGCCACTAAGTGGGATAGCTGCAAGTGCCTGAGTTGAAATGAATAGTGCAAGTAGTAGTGCTTTCATATTTTCATTTTAGCACTTTCTAAAATGACATTCTTTAAATGGTGTAAGGCTTACAAGGGTGTATTGGTGGTAGACAAGGTTTCAGTTTCGCAGATTCCTGCAAGTGTTTTTCATCACTTAACAGGAAATCTGCACTGATTTAAGCTTATAGCCCTAGACGAGCGTTCACTTCTTTTTCATCTGCTTGGCCAGCTTCAATTGAGCTTTTGATGACCATTAGGGCCTGTTGGCTAAGAAATCTCTTATCTGCTGTTGCAACAGAAAGGTCGATATGTTTTTGATTATCAATTGTTGAATACTTCACAAGTGGTTTTACAATTTCAATCGCTTCATCAAGCGTTGGTAACTTACTCACTTTTTACTCCTTTTAAATCTTTAATAGAGATAAGAATACACGATTTTGATAGGCCAGAAAATAAAAAAGGTGACAAGATCAATAAAGTTTCTATAAAATTTACTGTAAGACAATAAAAAACACATACATATTTTGAGAGAGTAGAACTAAAACAAAGGATTGTTTAATGATTAAAATCGCAATGTCACGAGCGATGATGGGACTCATTTTCTCTATCATCGGCCTAAGTACGTATGCTCAGGATTATGGTAAAACGGAAGTTGACCTTCAAGAGCGAATTAACGAATTCTTTGGCATAATTAACGGAAAGTATTATCCGTTCTTATTCTGGGAAATCCCTTTCATCGAAATGCCACTTATTTTATTTGTTATGGTTTTTGGTGGACTCTTCTTCACGATTCGCATGGGTTTTATCAATGTACGCCTATTTAAGCACGCTATTGATGTTATCCGCGGTAAGTATGATAACCCTGAGGATGAGGGTGATATCACTCACTTTCAGGCCCTAACTTCTGCACTGTCTGCAACAGTTGGTCTAGGAAATATTGCAGGTGTGGCCTTAGCTATTGGTAAGGGTGGCCCAGGGGTTGTTCTTTGGCTATGGATCATTGCCTTCTTTGGAATGTCGATGAAATTTGCTTCATCAACATTTGGCCAAATGTTTAAGCACAAGACTTCAAGTGGTGACATGCTAGGTGGGCCAATGGTTTACCTTACTCAAATGTTTAAGCTGACGAAAGTTGCTTGGATTGGAAAGTTTCTTGGTATCTTCTATGCAATTATGACTATTGGTGCTTCATTTGGTGGTGGGAACCTTTTCCAAGCAAATCAAACTTTTAAAATCATTGCTGATCAGCACCCTGACGCATCCCCATGGGTTGTTGGGATTGTTCTTGCATTCCTGGCCGGTGTTGTTCTAGTTGGTGGTATTAAGAAAATTGGTAATGTAACTTCAAAACTTGTACCGATTATGTGTGCTTTCTATGTTTTTACATGTCTAGCAATTATTCTTTCTAATTATCAAAATATTCCACATATGTTTTCTATGATCTTTAGAGAGGCCATGACTCCTGATGCGGCCTTTGGTGGTGCCTTTGCAGTTATGCTAGTTGGGATTCAAAGAGCGTCATTTTCAAATGAGGCCGGACTTGGTTCTGCTGCTATTGCTCACTCTGCGGCCAAAACAAGTGAGCCTGTAAGAGAGGGTGTCGTTGCTATGGTTGGGCCAGTTATTGACACTCATATTGTTTGTACGATTACGGCACTTACTCTTCTTGTAACTGGAGCATATGAAAACCCAGCTGTTGCGGGTAAGGGTGTGGAAATGACGGCCTATGCCTTTTCAACACTTGGTGACTGGGCCCCGTATTGTCTTCTTATGGCAATTTGTGTCTTTGCCTACTCAACAGTTATCTCATGGTCTTATTATGGTGAAAGAGCAACTTTATTTCTCTTTGAAAAATGGATTGGTTTTAAAAGTGTAAAGATGTACCGTCTTTGTTATGTCTTCATCATTATCCTAGGGCCTGTTCTTAAGATTGGTCACGTCCTAGACTTCGCTGACTTAATGCTGCTTTCAATTGCTTTCCCTAATATTATTGGGATGATTTGTTTTTCTAATCTACTTAAAGCAAAAGTAAATGACTATCTAGCACGCTTTAATTCAGGACAAATGAAAACTTATAACTAAAAATAAAAAGGCCCGACATAAAATTAAAAGTCGGGCCTTTGTTTTATTTATAAATTTTAATTGATTCGATTTCTTTTAAGTATTCAGCATGGCCCCTCGTTTCAAATTCACGTAGCTCACTCATGCTGCCAAGTCGATTGGCCCAGTCTTTTACAAACTCACATCCATTAATAAGATCAATGGCAAGCTTGCCAAAGGCGTACTCATAATCCTTGGCATCCCATTCAAACTTGTCTCCTAAGGCGCGTTTAAATTCACGGCAAAGATATTGAGAGACTTGCCAAGAGTTAAACTCTTTTTTATTTGTGACGTGAATATGAACACCTCCGCAAGCACTACCAGCATGCTTATTAAATGTCGGCATGAAGTTAACTGGACGTAAAATGAAACTTCCATTATCGATTTCTTTTAGGCTTTCTTTTAGTGAGTCGACAAACGAGTAGGCCTCAATTGCAGGGTGGCCCACAACTTCAAGGGAACGTGTCGTCCCACGTCCTTCACTTAAATTTGTTCCTTCGTAAAGAACAGTTCCGCAAAAAGTAAGCGAGCTTTCTGGTGTCGGAAGATTTGGTGATGGGTTAACCCAAGCAAGTCCAGTGTCTTTCCAAAACATTGATCGCGTAAGTCCTTCGACTTCGATAATCTCAAGTTCGACATCAATACTTAGTTTCTTCTTAGCAAGAAGGGCGTATTCTCCCATTGAAAGGCCGTGGCGCTGTGGGATTTCAAGTGCACCAACAAAAGATTTAAATTCTGTCTCTAGAATATTTCCCTCGATCTTTTCTAATCCTACTGGATTTGGGCGATCGAGAATAACTACCTTGATACCATTCTTGGCACATTCTTCTAAAAGATAAGTCACTGTTGTGATGTAAGTATAAACTCGTGTTCCCACATCTTGAAGATCAACAACAAAAGTATCTATTCCTTCAAGCATCTCAGGAGTCGGCTTTCTTGTTTCACTATAAAGTGAGTAAACAGGGACACCGAAGAATGGGTGAGTGTAGTGATCTGTCTCAACCATATTGTCTTGAACGTCACTAACAAAGCCATGCTGTGGCCCAAAGAGTTTCTTGAATCGATCTCCAAAAATTTCCTTGAAAATAATTGGGGCGACTTTGAATTTTGAATCAACACTTGCGCTGTGACACAGTAGTGCGATATTACCTGTTATTTTATTTTGTAAAGTTGCGTCATCTCTTAGACGCTCTAGTCCAATTTTTATCATAATATATTCCCTTATTTGTAATATTTTATGGGCCTTTTTGACGAGTTGCAAGCTATTAAAACTGTGCTTGATTCTGTATAATAAACTTTAGACAAAACACACCAAATTACACACATAGCTAGGGAGACACACGGATGAGACAATACTTAGATCTAATGAAACACGTGCTTGAAAATGGTCAGAAGAAAGAAGACCGTACAGGTACGGGGACAATTTCAGTTTTTGGATATCAAGCTCGTTATAATTTAGAAGAAGGGTTTCCTTTAGTGACAACTAAGAAGTGTCACCTTCGTTCAATTATTCATGAACTTCTTTGGTTCTTAAAAGGTGATACAAATATTGCTTACCTTAAAGAAAATAAAGTTCGTATCTGGGATGAATGGGCAGATGAAAATGGTGACCTAGGGCCAGTTTATGGTTATCAGTGGCGTCACTGGAAAACTCCAAGTGGAGAAGAGGTTGATCAAGTTGCGAATCTTGTTAAAGGTCTACGTGAAAACCCATTTTCTCGTCGTCACATCCTAACAGCATGGAATCCGGCCGATGTTGATAATATGGCCCTTCCTCCATGTCACTCATTTATTCAATTCTATGTATCACCTGATATGAAATTATCTTGTCAGCTCTATCAAAGATCTGCCGATATCTTCTTAGGTGTTCCATTTAATATTGCTTCATATGCACTAATGACAATGATGCTTGCTCAAGTTTGTGACTTAAAGCTTGGTGATTTCGTTCACACAATGGGGGATGCTCACCTTTATTTAAACCATATCGAACAAGCTGAGCTTCAACTGACTCGCGAGCCACATGCGCTACCGACAATGAAGATCAATCCTGAAGTTAAGTCGATATTTGATTTTAAATATGAAGACTTCACTTTAGAAAATTATGAGGCCCATCCACATATTAAAGGTGAGGTATCAGTTTGATTCTCTCTTTAATTGTTGGAATAGGAAAGAATCGCGAAATAGGTAAGGGCAATGATTTGCTTTGGCATATTAGCGAAGACCTTAAAAATTTCAAAAAAATAACAAGTGGTAAGCCGATTATCATGGGACGAAAGACTTATGATTCAATCGGCAGACCTCTGCCTAAGAGACGCAATATTGTTATCTCTCGCGACCCTTCACTTAAAATTGAAGGTTGTGATGTTTTCACGGATCCCGAAGTTGTTTTAAAAGATCTCAAAGAATCAGGCGTTGAAGAGGCCGTGGTTATTGGTGGATCGTTTATCTATGAATACTATCTTCCAAAGGTTGATCGTATTTATTTATCAGAAGTCGAATATGAAGGAGAGGCCGATGTTTTCTTTCCTAAATTTGACCGAAGTGAATTTCGAGTAAGTGATGAGGCATTCTTTGAAGAAACAGAGAATTCCCCAGCTTGGAAATTCTCTGTCTTAAATCGATTATAGACTACTGTCTTTCATAAGTTTTCTAAAGCCTGCATTTAAGTCGCCAATGACTTCTTTTCCATCGTGTATAAGAACAACTGTTTTAAAGTCTAAGTCGTCGCCGACTTTCTCTCCAACGTTGTCTGGTGAAATGGTATAACGTCCAGCGGCCTTGGCCACTGGCCACTCCATATCATCAAATGTTACGTAGGCAAGTTCCGAGCAAACGATTCTCTCATCTGTCTCAACATCAAAGTTAAAGTCATATACCTTTCCAACTTGTTTAAAAGCATTGATTAAGTAATCTTGTTTTTGCTCGCGAGTAAGTTCTCTTTGGTAGCGAACTGCTGCAAGGTCATCAATATCCATAAAGTGGTGAAGGGTGTTGTATTGAACGCCAGGTCTAAGCGCTTCAATAATTCTCTTTCCTTTATTTTCAATCTCATCGTGGAATGGCTCAACTTCTGGGTGATCCCAGATTCCTAGCTCTTGTAGCTGGGCCTTATTTCCCGTCCAAATAGCAACGTGTCCCCAGTGTCCTGGAATAAATTTATCCGTAAGTCTAAATGGAGTCTTTTCTAGTAAAACATCAAGAGGCTCAAGTTGTGATTCAAGCTCCTGAATTCTTTCAGGTGTTGGATCATAAAGTTTTCCACGTCTTGTTTGAACAAGCCCTGCTGTATTTCCAAAACCTTTAGAAACAACGTGAGTAACGTTATTCTTACTTTCTTTGAAGTAGTCACCAATATAGCGCCAGATCATTGATAGCTTGCGACCAAAAATTCCTCTCTTAAATTCTTTATTTAGCTTCTCAAAACTTTGTGATGATTGGATGAGTGAATCAAGATAGTAATTTGCACGGTCAACTACGACTTTATTGTCATGATTGAATTTTAATAGATCGTGATATAGGCCTAGCCCTCTTTCAATACGATTATAGTTATCATATTTATTATAGCTATAGGTAATCTTAGCTAGCTGATTTTTAAGTTCGGCGTTGTCGTAATTGATAAGGTGGCGGATCTTTTTCATTTCTTGGATCTGTGAAAGAACGATCATGTAATTGTCATACATAACAAGGGAAGTGGCGATGGCCATTTTCATGTCATAGATAAGAGTCTTTCCTAATTCATCATTAGGGTTGATTGTTATTTCTTTGTACTTTACCCATCGGTAATTATTCGATTCATTCTTATGAGGGGCCCCTGGCCTTTTTACTTTTTTCTTCTTTTCTAAAACTTGAGAAGCTTTGTTTGAAGTGATAGTGATTTCATTGTACTTATCAACAACCCACATTGTTTCTTCTACTTTAGGCCAGACTGCGTCTCTGAAGCTTTTATATGTTTCGGTTCCTTCTTCATGCATCGTAGTGATTTGATCACTTCTTAATACTTTCTGTTCTTGGATATCTATAATAAAGTCAATGGCCTTATGTCGCCAGACAAGAATCTCTTCAATTCTATTTTGGTAGTTTTCTAATTCTTCATGATCATAATAGGTTTCAACTTCTGGGCCGTAGAGGCTCACAGAGGAGATCTTCCTACTATTGATATTCGCATAGTCTTTGGTACAGCTTGAAACAATTAAGCTGGTTGCCATAACGACAACTATGGCGCTTTTTCTCATCATGATAACTCCCTCACATTAATAGATATCGATTATTTATCGGCACCTTTAGAGGAGTTGTTTAGTCTGATATTGTAATTCTGAGCTTTTTCAATAACTTATAATACTCTTATCCCAAATTCTTCTAAGATTTTTGAAAGTGAGATCAGTGGCAGGCCAATAATCGATGAATGATCAGGACACTCGACAGTATCAAAAAGAGCGATTCCTAGTGTCTCTAACTTGTAAGCACCACAGCTCCATAGAGGCTTAT
>NZ_JBEBMT010000003.1:319700-387671 GCF_043196705.1 Halobacteriovorax sp. HFRX-2_2 | reverse complement strand
ATTTCAATATAGCGCTTGATTTGCTCATCACTAAGTTGCTTCATTGTCATTTTTGAAACAACAGTTTCGATAACTTGCTTATCTTTTGAGATAACTGCAATACTTGTGATTAGCTCGTGAGTTTGGCCTTGCAGGCGTTTAAGGTGATTAAATGCATTTTCTGGTGTTTCTGGTTTATTAAAGATTTCGCCCTTAAAGTTTAGGACTTGATCTCCACC
This sequence comes from Halobacteriovorax sp. HFRX-2_2, assembly GCF_043196705.1. Lineage (NCBI taxonomy): Bacteria > Pseudomonadati > Bdellovibrionota > Bacteriovoracia > Bacteriovoracales > Halobacteriovoraceae > Halobacteriovorax > Halobacteriovorax sp. HFRX-2_2. The sequence goes on along the minus strand of NZ_JBEBMT010000003.1, from coordinate 387,453 downwards.
AATAATAATTGCATCTTGATTCGTTTTAAGTACTTCTTGTGCTTTTTGTAGGGAAAGCTCACGAGAGACTTCAAGAGGAGTAAGACCTTGAGTTTTGATAGACTCTTCATCAATATTAGGGGAGATACATGTAAATTCTAGGCCCAGCTGCTTTAGTTGTGCCTGGCGAAATTGTGATGAACTTCCTAAGATTAATTGCATATTTTACTCCGTTAACGATTTATTCTAACTTAGCAAATCTATCACGCTTGGGCCATTCATGTTATAATTACTCAAACTTTATTGAGGTAAATATGTCTGATAATAATGAAACAAATAAAATTAAACCAAGTGAATTTCCATATCTGCATGGCTTTGATAAGGCCGAACAAGATCGACTGCGAGCTCAGGCCCGCTTTGCAGAACAAACTGTTTACAAAGATGTGAATCTTTCAAGAGTAAAAGAATTAATTGAAATTGGTAGTGGCGTTGGTGCACAAACAGAAATTCTTTTAAGAAGATTTCCAGATATGCACATCACTTGTGTTGATCGAAGTGAACATCAGCTTGCCTCGGCCAAAGAGTTTCTTGGAAACACTCTTAATGGTGCATTTAAAGATCGATTTGAACTTCATCAAATGGATGCGACAAATCTTACTTTTGATTCACGAAAATTTGATGGAGCATTTCTTTGCTGGATTCTTGAGCACGTGCCAGAGCCGGCCAAAGTTCTTTCTGAAGCAAGAAGAGTTCTAAGACCTGGTGGGCGTATTTATATCACAGAGGTTATGAACTCAAGCTTCCTACTTGATCCATACTCACCTAATACTTGGAAGTATTGGCAGGCCTTTAACGACTACCAATATGATATGGGCGGAGATCCTTTTATTGGTGCAAAGCTTGGAAACCTACTCATGCAACAAGGCTTTAGAAATATAAAGGTGGAGTCTAAAACATGGCACCTTGATAATCGCAGGCCTGATAAGAGAAAAGAATTTATCGATTATTGGTGCGAGCTTCTTCTGTCTGCGGCTCCTCAGCTTGTAAAAGAAGGACGAGTGGAGCAGGAAACTGTTGATGAGATGAGGGTTGAACTTAGAAAGGTTTCTAATGATCCTAACGCTGTATTCTACTATAGCTTTGTTCAGGCCAGTGCCAACGCTAATTAATTCAATACTTTATGGCCGTCTACTTAATAGTCGGCCATAACATTCTTTCATTTCTTAACTCTACTGTCTTAATTTAGCGTAATTTTATAAAATATGAAATTACGTTTATGTGCCAAACTATTCGCAACTCTCTTGGTGAGCTTATTTATAAGTTCTGCTCTTGCTAGTAATGAAGCAGGTACTCTTGAGTTTCGTCAATTAAGTAAGGCCCATAGGGATCAATTTCTTTCTCTGACTAATTGGAAGAGAAGTATTCGAACGATTCGCTACGGCGATGTCAGAAAGAGGCAAGTCATCTATAAGTCTCTTAATCTTAAATCAGACTTTAAATCACCTGCTAAGGAATTTACTTCCGTTTTAAAAAGTTTCTATCTTGATGGAAACTTTAAGTGTGAGCGTTTTGCTATTTATGAATTTATGGCAGACGCTACAGGTATGAGGCCTGCGTCAAGTAAATGTGACAATCATTTCTCGACATTTATTTTTAATCAAACAGGCCTTGTGGAAATAAGTTTTTATACGAATCGTATTACGAAGCTTTCGTATTTAATGGCCTCTAATGGAAGTAGTGCCATGAGCCGTTTTGGTCACAGCATGTTCTATGTCGCTGCTTGTAAGGTTGATAAAGAGAATTGTCCGCTAAGACAACAAGTTGAGTTTGTTCTAGGTGTGGCCGCAGATGTCGATGATTTATCACCTGGTTTCTTTAAGGGGATCTTTGGCGGATACGCTGCAAAGATTGATTTCATGTCTTTGTCACAAGTGAAACAAAAATATAATTATGAAGAATTTAGAGACCTTTATCAGTATGACTTAAAGATTGATGGGGTAGAAAGAAGGAAGTTTATTTCTCACGCCCTCTCTTTATATGAAACAAAAGATATGGGACGCTATAAATTCTTTTCAGCAAATTGTGCAACTGAGTCTTATAAAATTCTAAGGGCAGCTCTTGGCCATAAGGATTTACGTGACAAGATCTCAACACCTAAGGGACTCCTAAAAGAACTTCTTGATGCTGGGCTTATCAGTGAAAAAGAAAATCGAGTCTTGAAAGAGAAGTCAAATAAAGTGCATGAAAATCTAAGAAAGCTTTCAATCGAAAGCTTTGAAGATTACCTTCAGATAGATCCTGACAAGAGATCAGCGATGGCCAATATGTATCACCATAGGGCATCACGAAAAAATCGTGAAGATACAGCTGTGTTGCATGCATTTGTTTTCTTAGAGTCTATGGCCTTTTCAAAAGAGAATATGAACCTCTTAAATATTGCTGCTAAGAATAAGGATGCATCAATTGCAAAAGAATTTAGCAACCTAGCAACTGAGTACAAAGGTTGGTACAGGACGAATAATTCTCTTATTAGGGAGGGAAAAGCTCCTATTAAGAGCCGTATTTTAAATCGTATTGATAGTTTTTATCGCCAAAATTTTTCTTTAGAAATTGAGCGTATTAACTCAATTGCTATGAATATCAAATCAACAAAAGACTTAATCAAAGAAATCAATAAACGAAATCGTTTGGAAAAGGAGAGTTTATGAAAAATATTGCACTTATTGTTTTAACAATTCTTAGTCTTAATGCACATTCTGAAGGAATGTCTGAAAGAGAGTTATCAACGATTCTAACAATCTCACCATTTGTGACGACTACTGAGGCCATCACTGATGCTTTTACAACAGATGAGTTTGAAGAAGCTGGTCAGATCATTGCCGACGGTGTTGTGACTGAAGAAGAGCGTCAAGAAATGTCGATTGAACTTAAAGGAAGACTAGAGGAATGTATTGAGTCAGATGGAGCTGAATTTGAATCTCCAGAGACTGATTGCCTAAAGCTTCTTGCTAGCTACGATTACTAATTCGATTTATACTTTGGGCCAGCTTCTTAGTTGGCCCAAATATAGCGTCTAACTTTCTTAATCCCTTCTTCTTGGAATCTCTCCATTGCTTTAGAACTTACTTCACTAATCAACTTAAGTGATGGGTAGTGCTCTTTTGTTTCTTCCTTATTAATGGCATAAGGAGGGCCAAAGTCACGTGAACCATCATGATCCATTGTAATCAGTAGAGTCTTTGTTTCTTCTTGGATTAATCTCTTAATTGTAGGGTAGTACTTCTCTTCTCTCATGCACATTGGAAGGGCGACGTTTGAAGCACGGTCGTAAAGATAGTCAATTCTTCCTAAGTCTTCGATCTTAAAAAAGTCTTTGTTATGGATTTCGATCTTGCCATCTTTTGATGTATAGACATTATCATCTAAGTCAAAATCAACTTTATTCTCTTGAAAGAACTGCTCCACTGGATCTTTAACGACTTCAACGCCAATAACTTTTGCGCCCTGGCCTGCAAGATAGATCATGTCAAGGGACTTACCACATAGAGGAATTAGAACTGTTTTGTCTTTTAGATCGATATCTTTGAAGTAATCAATCATGGCCTGGTTGTATTCACTTTGATGAAATCCAGTGAATCCTTTATCCCAACCTTCTTGCCAAAACTTGGCGTTATCTTGTTTTTGATTTGTTTCAATTTTCATAGTGATACTCTAAATGTAGTGAGGGGCCAAATCCCTTGGCCCCTCTTTCTAGCACTTCGATTCAACCGGAGTTGGATCAAATTTAATTTTTATGTAACTTCTAGCTTCCACACATTTGGCAATCTTCTGGATTGTCGATTGAACAAACCATTGCTGCCGCTTCTTGCTCAAGCTGCTCAGGAGTTTTCTTTCCTTCGTTCTTTACTGTGAACTGAACAGCGTTAACTGCAGCACGTGAACGTAGGTAGTACATTCCTGTCTTAAGCCCTTTCTTCCAAGCATAGAAGTGCATTGAAGAAAGTTTCCCGAAGTTAGGGTTTTCTAGGTGGATATTAAGTGACTGACCTTGGTCAATATAAGGCCCACGTCCAGCAGACATATCAATAACTGCTTTTTGCTTAACTTCCCATACTGTTTTGTATAGAGCTTTTAAATCCTCAGGGATTCTTTCAATTGTTTGAATTGAACCATTATTAGCAATGATTTCATTTCTTAAAGTATCATCCCAAAGTCCGCGATCAATTAGGTCACGTACTAAGAATTTATTAACAACTGCAAATTCACCAGAAAGAACTCGTCTTACATAGATATTTGAAGTGATTGGCTCAAAACACTCGTTATTACCTAGGATTTGAGAAGTTGATGCCGTTGGCATTGGAGCAACTAGTAGTGAGTTTCTTACACCATGCTTAGCTACTTCTGCTTTTAGTGCATCCCAGTCCCAACGTCCTGAGTGAGCTGAGTGTCCCCACATGTCAAATTGGAATTGTCCTTGTGACATTGGTGAACCTTCATAAGTTGAGTATGGCCCATCGATGATTGCATCATCTTTTGAAGCAGTAACTGCTGCAAAGTAGATTGTTTCAAAGATGTCATTGTTTAGCTGAAGCGCTTGTTCAGACTCAAATGGCATTCTCATCATGAAGAAAGTATCCTGAAGACCTTGTACACCAAGACCAATTGGACGGTGTCTCATATTAGAATTCTTCGCTTCAACAACAGGGTAGTAGTTGATGTCGATGATTCTGTTTAGGTTCTTCGTCATACGGTAAACAACTTCGTAAAGGTGCTTGTGGTCGTATGCTACATTTCCTTCCTTGTCAGTCTTAACGAATTTGTTAAGAGCAACAGAAGCAAGGTTACAAACTGCAACTTCATCAGGTGCAGTATATTCAAGAATTTCAGTACAAAGGTTTGAAGACTTGATTGTACCTAGGTTCTTTTGGTTTGATTTTTCGTTAGCTGCATCTTTGTAAAGCATGTACGGAGAACCAGTTTCAGTTTGTGATTCAAGTACTGCAAACCAAAGGTCTTGGGCACGAATTGTTTTCTTTGCTTTACCTTCTGCTTCGTAGCGAGTGTAAAGAGCTTCGAATTCAGCACCATAGCATTCAGCTAGGCCTGGACACTCGTGTGGACAAAATAGTGACCACTGTCCATCTTCTTCGACACGCTTCATGAATAAGTCTGGTGTCCAAAGTGCGTAGAAAAGGTCACGCGCTCTTTGCTCATCTTTACCAGTATTCTTCTTCATTTCTAGGAATTCGAAGATATCTGCGTGCCATGGCTCAAGATAGATTGCAAATGAACCTTTACGCTTTCCACCACCTTGATCAACGTAGCGAGCAGTATCATTGAAAACTTTTAGCATTGGAACGATTCCGTTCGACGTACCATTTGTTCCCTTAATGAATGAACCTTTTGCGCGGATATTGTGGATTGATAGACCGATCCCACCAGCAGACTGAGAAATAAGAGCAGTTTGCTTAAGAGTATCGTAGATTCCATCAATTGAATCATCTTTCATTGTTAGTAGGAAACAAGAAGAAAGCTGTGGCTTAGTTGTTCCCGAATTAAATAGAGTCGGAGTTGCGTGTGTAAAGAACTTCTGGCTCATTAGGTTATATGTTTCTACCGCTGCTTCCATGTCATTCATATGGATACCAACTGAAACTCTAAGAAGCATTTGTCCTGGTCTTTCAACAATTTTACCATCCATTCTCAGAAGGTAAGACTTCTCTAGAGTTTTAAATCCAAAGTAGTCGTAGTTGAAGTCACGCTTATCAACGATTGTCTTATCTAGTAGCTCAGCATTTGCCATTACTGTTTCATATAATTCTTTTGAAACAAGTGGCGCGTGCTCACCAGTTGCAGCGTTTACGTAGTGGTACATTTCCTTAACGTTTTCAGAGAAACAACCTCTTGTTTCTTTGTGAAGGTTAGAAACTGCAATACGTCCCGCTAGAACATTATAGTCTGGGTGCTTTGTCGCAAGGTATGCTGCTGTCTCAGCTGCAAGGCCATCTAGTTCAGTTGTTGTGATACCGTCGTAGATACCTTCAATTACTTTTTGAGTAATAAGTGTTGGATCAACATTACCTTCTAGTCCGAAAGCAAGTGTGTTGATTCTATCTGTAATTTTATCGAATTTAATTGGCTCTCTCTCGCCGCTTCTTGTCTGTACGTACATTTCTTAAAACTCCGCGTCTAGTGTGAACGTATTTTCTGATTTCTCAGAAAGGATTCCTGGTCTTTGGTATTCAGAAACTCTTTTCTCGAAGAAGTTTGTTTTACCTTCTAGAGAAATAAGCTCCATCCAATCAAATGGATTTACTGAACCGTAGTGTGCTTCAAGACCAAATTGTTGCATCCAGAAGTCAGCAACAAATTCAATATATTGCTTCATAAGATCAGCATTCATACCAATTAAAGAAACTGGAATTGCGTCAGTGATGAATTCTTTTTCAATTTCAACTGCTTCAGTAAGGATCTCTTTGATCTTTTCTTTGCTACATTGCTCTTCTTTATCAAGAAGTGAGTGAAGAAGAACCGCAAATTCACAGTGTAGACCTTCGTCACGAGAAATGAATTCGTTAGAAGTACATAGACCTGGCATTAGGCCTCTTTTCTTTAGCCAGAAGATTGCACAGAATGAACCAGAGAAGAAGATTCCTTCGATGGCAGCAAATGCAACAAGTCTTTCAGCGAATGTATTTTTCGAGTAAAGCCACTTCATTGCCCAGTCAGCTTTTTTCTTAACTGGCTCAAAGTGATCTACTGCGTGGAAAAGACGATCTTTTTCTTTAGCGTCTTTTACATATGTATCAATTAGTAGAGAGTAAGTTTCTGAGTGGATATTTTCCATTGCAATTTGGAATCCGTAGAAACATCTAGCTTCTGGGTTTTGTACGTCATTGTAGAAACGTACTGCTAGGTTTTCATTAACAATCCCATCACTTGCTGCAAAGAATGCAAGAACGTGAGTAATGAAGTGTCTCTCATTGTCATTTAACTTTTCCCAGTCAGTAATATCTTGGGCCAAGTCGATTTCTTCAGCAGTCCAGAAAACTGCCATGTGTCTTTTGTACATTTCCCAAATTGAATTGTATTCGATTGGGAAAAGGACGAATCTATCGTCATTTTGTGCTAGAATTGGTGAAGTCACAAGTTCCTCCTTAACTTTTGCAATAGCGTGTGTGTGCTAAATACATGCAACTTAATTTAGTTAAAAAAATATTAAATCTCTTAAATGTTTTTTAATAAGATTGTGTTGTGTTGTTCTTATTCAGTGTATGACCCGTAACTTTTTATTTCAATACACAAGACTCCATAGATTTTTCTTTTTTTTGGAGGGCCGCTAATTTTTATACTTGATTAGGTTAGTGTGTCTTTGTAGACCCATTAGACAAGGGGTTTGGGCACTTTTTCAAGTTTTATTTTTAGAAAAAAAATGCTGTCTTAAAAATTCTGTCATCTAATTTTTAGTGCTAACAGGAGAGTTTGATGCGACGTGCTTATACCATATGTTGTGGCCGTAATTTTTTTGACACTACTATATCTTGATAAAATATACGAACGATGAGCTGCGTTGGCGAGATTTAGACCTATTCCCAGTTTAATTTTAAGGTAGGTGACTCTTTAATTTTATTTCTTCTCTTATCGTATTCGCCTGTCGTCTTTACTGAAGCGTGTCCCACTTCAATGGCTATGGTGTAAATATCAACACCGATTTCGAGTAACTCACCAATAAATGTGGCCCTTGCTGAGTGAGGAGTAACCTTAAAACCAATACCCGCTTTCTGGGCATACTTGTCTAGTAATTCGTTAATTGTTCGAGGGTTTATTGGTTTATTTAAATTTGTTGGATCACTTGGGTTTCTTGTTGGCTGAAAGAGCCAATCATTTTCTCCTGTCTCTCTTTCGCTCTCATTCATCCATTGAATATATTCGTCGAGTGCCTTGATTGCGATAGGGTTTAAGACCTTCTTTCCAAGCTTGCCACCCTTGGCACGATATTGAAGAATCTTATTATTACCTTGCTCCTGATAGTCTTTAAATCTTAGATTTAAGATTTCGCTCTTTCTAAGACCTGTCGTAAAAAACGTCGTAAAGAGGGCCAGGTGTAGGTATTTACTCTTTTCATTCTGTCCCATGTGGTAAAGCAACTCTAGTACTTGTTGCTTATTTAAGGCATTTGTAGGGGACTTTACTTCGCTTCGTGGCCTTCTAACACTGGCAACAGGGTTGGCCTTTAGAAGGTTCTTTTCAACAAGGTATTTGAAGAATGCACTTAAGCTTGCAAGCTTGCGATTAATAGTTTTTGGCGTCGAAGGATTTTGATTGTGGCCACCAAACTCTGAAAGATAATTTCTATATTTGATGACATGAATGCGCTCGATAGAGTCAAATGATGTGAGTTTATAATAGTCACTAATCCAGCACAGAAATTGGTTAATATCATTTAGATAAGATTTTCTTGTATGAGATGAAGTGAAGTTTTCAAAAAACTCTTCATCGAGAATAAAGTCGTGGCCAATATCTTCTTGCTTTAAATCGAACATAGATCAATTTTAGCAAGGTTTTTATCTGGGGTAAGTTAGGGGAAAAAAAGGCACAAGTGAATGTGCCTTTAACAGGTATATAAGCTTCGTTTATGCCTGAATTCTTGCTTGAATTAACTCAGGACGTGTCCTCTTAAGATTCCACGTTAGGCCAACGAAGTTTAAAGAACGAATTAACCATTTTGTTGGATCAAAGTGGTACCACTTGATTCCATTTCGGTAGTCTGTTTGAAATGTATGGTGAAAATTATGATAACCCTCTCCGTATGTGAATAAGGCCATCACCCAGCTATCACGTGCTGTTTGTCCTTTGTCATAAGGACGTGTTCCAACAACATGGCAAAGTGAATTGATAAAGAATGTACAGTGGTGGACGAATACAATTCTTGCAACACCAGCAACAAATAAACCACCTAGCCATGATCCGGCCCAAAGGTATCCAATAAGGGCAGGCAGTGCAAAGCTAAAAAGCGCAACAAAGCCAAGATAGAACTTATGCTGGAACATAACCATTGGGTCTTTTAAGAGGTCTTTAGAGTATTTGTACTCATTTTGATCTTCAAGAAGAAGGATCCATCCCATGTGAGCATAGAAGAAGCCCTCATTAATATTGTATGGATCTAGTTCAGTATCAACCTTTCCATGGTGAACTCTGTGGTCGTTACACCATTTTAATGCTGAGTTTTGAACAGCTGCGGCCCCAAAAATAAGCAGAAGAAGTCTTACTGGCCAACTTGCTTGATATGATCTGTGGGCAAATAGGCGATGGTAGCCGGCCGTTATCCCAAGGCCTGTCGCAATATAGAAGATTAGGGACAAGGCCAGGATTCTCCAATCAAAACCATCTACTTTTAGCCATGCAATTGTTCCTGCGATGGCAATTAGTGGTGTGATTAGAAGAAAGAGTGTGTTTGTTTTATTTAAGTTTTTTAATGAATAAGTCTTAGTGCACATAGGTGTCTCTCGTGTTTGTGTTTAACTAATCTTAACAATTCACGAGCAATTTCATTGTAAAACAAATGTAAATCTTGACGATAAGTAAGTCATAAAAGGTATAAAACTGACAAATTGTAATTTAATTTGTTTATTACGAATGAGGTGAGTATGGCCTATCTTGGTCGCGGGGTTAGCCCACGTAAGTTATTTTGGTGGTTTTTCTTTATTTCTAATGCTGCCACAATATTTGCTGGAGTTTTCTTTAATGAATTCTTCTACTATCAATACTTGGTGCTTGGGCCAATCTATTTACTAGGTTTTTATGATCTTATGCAGAGTGAGCATACGTTAAAAAGTAATTACCCTGTGGTTGGGCGCTTTCGTTATGTGATGGAAGATCTGCGTCCTAAGATCTATCAATATTTTATCGAATCAGATGAAGATGGAACACCTATTCCTCGAACAACGAGAAATGTTATCTATCAAAGAGCGAAGCTTGCTCTTAGTACAAAGCCCTTTGGTACTCAAAAAGATGTTTATGAAACAGGTTATGAGTGGATTAATCACTCAATGTACCCGAAGGAATTTCACGAGGTCCAAAAAGACTTAAGAGTTCTTGTGGGAAGTAAGCATTGTGACCATAAGTATAATCTTTCAATTTTTAATATCTCGGCCATGAGCTTTGGTGCTCTAAGTTCCCGCGCCGTTGAGGCCCTGAATTTAGGTGCAAAGTTAAATAACTTCGCTCACAACACAGGTGAAGGTGGAATTAGTGATTATCATATGAAAGGTGGTGGTGATCTCATTTGGCAAATTGGGACAGGCTACTTTGGGGCGCGAACACCAGAAGGACGCTTTTGCGACAAAACGTTTAAAGTGAAGGCCGGCCATGATCAAGTGAAGATGATTGAGCTTAAACTTTCACAAGGCGCAAAGCCAGGACACGGTGGAATACTTCCGGCCAGAAAGAATACCGCTGAAATTGCACGTATTCGTGGTGTAAAGCAAGGAACAGAAGTTGATTCTCCACCATCTCATAAAGAATTTCGAGACACGACAGAGATGGTTGCCTTTATTCAGCGCCTAAGAGAGTTAAGTGGAGGCAAGCCCGTGGGCATCAAATTATGCTTTGGCCGAAAAGATGAATTTATTGAAATGGTTGAGACTTTTAAAGACCTTGATAACTATCCTGACTATATTGCAGTTGATGGTGCCGAGGGTGGTACTGGTGCCGCTCCTTTAGAATTTTCAGACTCAATTGGAACACCTTTAATTGAAGGACTTACGACTGTTGTTAATATTTTAGAGGAGTATGGCCTAAAAGATGAAATTAAGGTTATCGCTGCAGGAAAACTCTTTACTGCATTTGATATCGTTAAGGCCGTGGCATTAGGAGCTGATGCTTGTTATGGGGCACGTTCCATGATGCTTGCCATAGGCTGTATTCAGGCGTTAACTTGTAATTCAAATAAATGCCCTGTTGGTATTACGACACAAAATCCAGACCTTGTTAAAGGGCTTAATGTTGATCAAAAAGGAAAGCGTGTGGCAAATTTTCATCACGCTACAGTTGAGGCCGTGCGTGAGATTGTTGCAGCAGCAGGCTATGAAAATATAAAAGATCTAAAGCGCAAAGATATTTTTAAGCGCGATAGTAATCACGGTGTTCACTCGTATGAGGATATTTATCCATCATATAAAGCGGGATAGTTTGGGGTATTAGAAGATGAGTTTAGCACAAAAGATAAATTACGATGATCTTTCACAACAATTAATTCGCTCCATTCGAGGTGAGAAAAGCCAAGAATGGGTGAATCAGAAATTAGGGGCGAGCTCTAATATCATTCATCGTTGGGAGAAGGGGCATTCTAAGGCATCATGGGAAGACTTTTTAAAGTTTTGCTCGATTTTCAATATCGATGTCGAAGCGATTCTTATGTCTTATTTACGCTTTAATGATGATGTGACAAAGACAGATAAGCTCCTAGAACATATCTTTAGTCATAAGTCCCTAAGTGATATTTCTAATTCGTGTCAAATCTCAGCATCTAAATTAAGGCGTTTAAAAAGTGGTGAAACGGCGCTGTGTTTAAATGACTTTTTACAAATTATTTTTGGCCTTGATGAGATGGAGTCCATGGCCCTTGTTTTTGAGCTTTCATCAAATCGCTCTATTGAAATATTGGATCAGTATAATCAAATGCGCCTTGAGATCACTAAGCACTATTTTGAGAATCCAAATATTGGCCATGTACTAGTTTGTTTGGATCTACCAGGCTATAAAAAGCTAAGCTTTCATCAAGACTCCTTTGTCGCAAAGGCCACTGGCCTTAGTATAAAAGAAGTAAATGAGATCATTGAAATTTGTGAGAAGAATAATCTTATTGAAAAAGTTAACGGGATTTATCAGGCCGGAAAAATTAAGCTAAGTGATCGAGGAAGCACAGAACAGATGACTGATGTGCGTCGATTTTGGTTAAATAAAGCAATTGCAAACCTTGAGCACAAATCTGGCCTTGATGCCTATGGATCAATGGTTTTTAATACGAGTCAAAATGCTAGGCAGGAGATCATAGCTCTTTACTTAAGATTCTTTGAGGATTTTAAAAAGATCGTTACTGAAGATAAGGACAAAGATAACGATGTTGTTACGCTTGTGCTAAATTTTAACCTCTTTAATCCTGGTAGTGATGATATTAATGAGTAAGAATTCTTGCTTGTGTCTAATTTTGTGAATCTTGTTACAAATTCGGGGAGAGTTTCTTAAAAAATTGCTGCTTTGAATATATTCTTATCATTCCAATCTTTATACCGTATCCCTAAAGAATAATTAGGGAGATTTATATGAAAAACTTATTAATAGTACTTGCATTTATAACAATCAGTCTTTGTTCTTATGCAAATTCAACTGCGAGATTTCAACTTAACTTTGAAATGACAAATATCATGACTAATGAGCAAGTTATTGCTGCTGAATGTGAAGTAACGCAAGTGTTAGAGTGGCGAAATGCAATTAATGTCTTTAACTGTGTCGCTAATGATAAGAAATTCTTAATGAAGAATGTTACAAATGGCCTTGGCTATGACTACACTAAATCGAGTGCATTCACTCATTACTTCTTGGATCATTCAAAAGGAATTGTTGGACAATTATTTTCGAATCTTAGTCTTGATTATAACATTGAGAATGCAGGAGTTCTTGAGGTTGTTTACGGATCATCAAAACCAGCTGTTGAATCGAATGAAACAATTGTTGAAACAGATAGTGATGTTCTTTTATTTTCTGTAACGAAGATCGAGTACCTATAATTGAGAAGGGAGCCTATGCTCCCTTCTTTCATTTGATTATGCTGCTAATTCAAATTGCATTTTTTCTTTTGTAAGGTTCGTTAGTTTATCAAAGTCATAAGTATACCTTTCTCTTAATAACTTATTCTCTTTAATGGTATTTACTAATGCCATTAAATGATGTCCCTTGCGATAGTCGGCTTCTTCTTTATTCGACTTTTCTCTGTTGCAAGTTGGACAAAGAACCTGAAGGTTGTCGATCATAAACTCTAAGTGTGGGTGAATCGATTTAGGTTTAATATGATCAATATGCATATTGTCGTGTTCGATTCCACACTTAAGACACTTCGTGCCTTGGATACGAAAGACTTGTTTACGTAAGTACTTCCAGTTTTTCTCATTCCCAAATGCCACTTGGGATTTTCTTGTGTGAATAAATTTGGCAATCTCCATTTGCGTTCTAAACTCTGCTTGCTCGGCTTGCGCTAGACCAAATTTTGGTCTGATAACAAAAACAAATAGCGATAACATCAACGAGAGTGAGCCAATATACCATACTAGTGTCATGGCCAATTCACGATAGAAACCAAACGATAATCCATTCATCGCGATTGCATTCATTGCGTTTTCCTCCGTCAAAATGTCTGTGTAATGTGCGTGTGTTGTGTGTGCCTTATTTAAGGACTTCTTCACCTCCTTAGCTATATAAAAGCAAGGGGCGTGCCAAAAAACATAACAATATTAGATGGTTATTATCTAAAAAAAAGAATGAACAGGTGACACAAAGTAACTGTCTAAATTGCTCGGGATCAGAGCGGCGCCACAAAACTATCTAAAAATAGCTGTAAGACTCTTCATCACTTCACTAACACTTGGCAGATCATGAATGGCACCTGAGGCCTGGCCTACTTCTAATTCGCCTTCGTCTATATCACCATCAAGCATACCAAGCTTGGCGCGTCCTTTTCCTAAATGTTCTACTAGCTTTTCAACTGGTGCACATTCGAGTTCGAGTTTAAGTGATTCCATGGCAAATTTATTTTTTAAAAGTCTCACTGGAACATAGGGCTTCATCTGAAGGCGAGTATCTCCTGGCCCAGCTTTTAAGATCATTTCTTTATAATTTTGGTGGGCGCTACTTTCTTTGGTCATAAGAAAGCGTGTTCCAAGTTGGACACCGCTTGCTCCAAGGCATAGGCCTGCGGCAATTGTACGCTCATCAAAGATTCCACCTGCTGCAATGACAGGGATCTTAACTGTATCGCAAACTTGTGGGATAAGGCACATTGTTGTGATTTCATCTCGACCATTATGGCCACCGGCTTCAAAACCTTCTGCGACTATGGCATCAACACCTGCGTCTTCACATTTCTTGGCAAGGGCAGGACTTGAGGTAACATGGACAACTGTGCATCCTTGGTCTTTTAAAAACTTTGTATATTTCTTAGGTGAGCCTGCTGAAGTAAAAAAGATTTTTATTCCTTCATCAAGGCAAGTTTGGATTTGTTCTTCAGCAAGACGATACAGAAGAGGAACGTTAACTCCTATATGCTTACCTTCATCTAAAAGTGATTTAGCTTTTCTTAAATGCTCCCTTAAAAGATCCGGCTTCATTGAACCGGCCCCTATAAGGCCTAGGCCTCCAGCATTGCTTACTGCAGCTGCTAGTTTTGAACCAGAAACCCAAACCATCCCACCTTGAATGATAGGGTACTTAATATTAAAGAGCTTACAAATTATATTTTCTTGTGTGTTAAAAGTATTAAAGTTCATTTAAATCCTTATCTGAAAAAGGGGGAGTCTTAGAGCGCGAAAGTTCGACCTCTAATTTCTCATCTTTGTACTGGCCGTTAGTGTAAGCACGAGTGGCTGTTCTCTTATTGGCAAAACCTTTCATATTGGTTACGTGAAAGCCTGCTTCTAACATGGCCTTTCTAATTTTGACTGAAGCACTATATGTTGTCATTACTGAATTATTATCACATATACTACGCAGATTCCTGAACCATTCTTTCGTCCATAAAGAGGGATTTTTAGTAGGCGAAAAAGCGTCGTGATAAATACAGTCGACCTTAATATCTTCTAGGATAAGTTTCTTTATAGTTTCTCTGGCATCACCAATGAGTATTTCAACTTCAAATTTATCACTTAAATCGAATGAAATTCTATCGTTGTCGACTTGATTATTAGAGAATTTATTTTGCTTACAAACCCATTGAACTAATTCTGGGTCGATCTCTGTTGAGATGAATTTGATTTTATGTTGACAGTTTTTTGTCTCATTGAATGTTGCTAGAATTCCTAGGCCTACCCCAAGTCCAATTTCTAGGATAACTATAGGTGAGTTGTTTGCTCGGTCTATTGTTTCACAGCCGTATACGTAGTTATGGAGAGTTTCCTTGTAAGCTCCGGCCGTTGAATGACAATTCTCATCGTAGAGGCCACTGTGTAGTGTAAGATGGCCATCTGCGGTTTCTACAGCTTGGTATTCGCCTAATTTTGTTTTGAATTTCATAGGTAAAATTTAACATTTGAGCTATTTCACGGCCATGGAAATTTAAGTTTACTTAAGTGTATCCGAGAAGAATATTGATGAATACGGTTTTAAAATCAAAATTCTTTCATATTTTTATGGCCATCACCGGTTCACTTGTGATGTCTTCATGTGGTGAATACGGTGGTGGTCCTGCACCTATTTCAAGTGCTCGTGTTGGAAGTATTATTGAAGTTCAGCCATCTCTTGATGAACTTTCTCTCTCTAATGCTCGTTCGGCCTGTTCTCGTTTAAGGGCCATGAGAATGAATTTAGCAAGTACTGATGATATAAGCTCGATTAAGTTTGACGTTCGTTTCGGTTCTTGTAATGGAAATCCCGATGTGATGTCGGCCAGAGCAACTGTTGATTCTGTATTTAATAATCAAATTACCTTATCGGTTACGACATTATCTCAATATGATATTCCTGGAAAACTGCTTGAGGAGTCTGTGAACACAGATGAAAACGGTATCATGCAACAATTTTGTCAGGCATTCTTTAATAATGGTGACCCTAACCAAGTTTACTCAAATTTTCTTGGCCTCGGAGTTGTCTATGCATTCCCAAATTCAAATACAATTGTTAGAAGCGTCGTTACTAAAAATACTACTAACGAAACGATTTTGTCACAAAAGAAAATCTATACAGTCGAAGCAAACTCATCTGCGACTAGAAACGCGATGATTGAAAAGATTGAATACGAAACACAATGCTCTAATGGCAATGTGAAATACGATTATCAAAATATTGAAGAATATTCTTTAAAATAAAAAAGGGCCTTCTTAGAGGCCCTTTAAATTATCTTATATCCCAGTCATTATAAATTGCAGTAAGTCTTGGCATGACAAGCCTTAGGTAGCGTGAGAATAAATCATAACGTTCCTTATCGATTGATGCATGATTTGCAAGAACGCGTAAGGTTTCAAGATATGATAATCCTTGGCAGATTGTTTCTGCATGAATCATAAGCTTATCAACATTTTCTTCATTCATCCATGCCTTTGGATTAGCAAGGTCAGAAAGACTGTCAGGCTTAAGGCATTTAATAATTAACTTCACTAGACTTTTCTTAAATGTGTACTGAGTTGAAGTTAGCTCTTTTTGTTCTTTACTCTCTGCACTTACCCAACTGAATGCAGGGTGCTTAATAAAGAGGTTTTTAAAGTACTTGTCAGGATTTTTAGCGATATACTTAATCATATCCTTTAATGCCATAAGGGCCTGGATCTGACTTGTTCCTTCGTATAGTAATGGCCCAAATGAATCGCGGTGGTAGCGGCTCATTGGATACTCTTCCATAAATCCGTATCCACCAAGAACTTGAATGGCCTTAGTTGATAGGTATGTATAAGCTTCACAAGAATAGTATTTTACAAGTGGTGTACGCTTTCTTGTCCAGATAGAAGCGTTCTTAAATTGTGCTTCTTCTTCACTAGAAAGTTCACCAGTCATTTTCTTTTTAAGGTCTAATTTCTGAAAAATATCATATGAAGAAATTGTATCAACAAGAAGTGCTCTTAGGGCATCTCTTTCTGTTTCAAAGTCTTCAAGATTTCTCTTCATCAGTGGAAGCTCTGAAATTGGCTTATCAAATTGCATACGTTCATCGGCATACTTTCTTGCATAACCAATACAGCCTTCGATTCCACCTAGGGCCTGCATTCCTACAGCAATACGTGCCTCATTCATTAGGTGAAGCATGTACTTGAATCCTTGGCCTTCTTCGCCAATTAGGCGGGCAATTGAGTTTTCATAAACAACTTCACAAGTAAAAGAGCCGTGCATTCCCATTTTATGTTCGTTCTTTGCAACGATAAAGTTTGGCCCTTCAATACCTTCTTCATCTTGTTCACAAAGGAAAAGTGAAAGTCCAGGAAGACCTTCAGGGGCCCCTTTTATACGTGCTAGAACAAATCCAATTCCGCCACCACCATTTGTGATGAAGATTTTTGATCCATTAAGTTTGTATGTTCCATCTCCAACAGGCGTTGCTGAAGTTTTAATCATTCCAAGATCAGAACCACAACCTGGCTCTGTTAAATTCATTGAACCTGAAAGTTCCCCTGAGATAATCTTTGGAACAATTCTTTGTGCTGTTTCATGATCACAAAAACGATGAACCATATCTGCAATCGAACTAAAGAAGGCCAGTTGTGTACATTGTGAGTTACAGGCACGAGATAGTTGCTCTAGTAAAACCATAAGTGCCACCGCAGGTAGTCCCATTCCACCAAAGTCAGTAGGAAGACTTACACCAAATGCACCTAGTTCTGTTGCTTCTTTGTAAAAAGCACTAAGCTCAGGTCCTGGAATCGTTCGTCCGTCCTTTACTTCACCAGCGCCATTTTGATCAATAGCTTCTGCTCTCCCGTAAACTGCATCGGCCGCCCAACTCCCTGTTTGAGTTAGAAGCTCTTCCATAAAGCCTAGGATTTCTTCTTCATTATTAAAGCCATCTTCAGTAGGGAAGTTTGGATAGTACATTGGAATGATCGTTTTCCAATCAATCGCGTTTCTAAGCATCCACTTCCATTCACTTTCATCACTAAAATAATTCATTTTTTACCTTTCCTTTATTTTAAAATCGAATAAATGCACTAATTATGATAAATCAAACCTATGTCAAAGTCACGTCGAGATACAAGAGATTCCCGTTGTCCAAATTGTCGCATCAATACTCATTGGTGCTTTTGCGACGTTTTAAAACCGTTCGCTAACCAAACTAAAGTGATTATACCGATGCACTTCACCGAGCGTTGGCTAACGAGTAATACGGCCTATTTCGCAACAAAAGTACTTAAGAGTTGTGAAATTATGGAACGTGGTAACTTTGAAGCGCCTTTTGATGTTGATTCTTTTGACTTTGAAACATTTGATTATATCTATCTTTTCCCAACTGAAGACTCATTGCCTTTAAATGAGTATCGCTCGTCTGATAAAACGCCTTGCTTAGTTGTGCCGGATGGTTCTTGGTCGAAGGCAAAGAAATTCCATAAGCGTGAAGAGGTCTTGGCGAAAATGCCAAAGTATCACTTAATCGATGTTGGCCATAGTATTTACGAGCTAAGAAAGTCACCTGGAGAAAATTTTCTTTGTACTTATGAGGCCATTGCTCACGCATTGGCAGTACTTGATGGAGAACCTGTGAAGCATCATATGATTGATATCTTCAAGGTCATTGTTGAGCGTATAAAGAAAAGCCGAAAGGGAGACTTTCGGCTTTAATATATTCTTATTCTAGCATTGCTCTTAATTGCCAATTTTCTTTTTCTAACCAAGCAACTTTTTCGTCTGCATAAGCAACTGTTGTTGCATCGTTCTCATCTCCAGCTGTAGCTGATAACTCTTTGAAGGCTTCTAAGAAATATTGGTTATCTTTTAAGATAAGTTCTAATGCCTGAGTGCTTGTAAAAGATGACTCGTTTGTCTCTTTAATGCGACTAATTTCAAGTGCACTTGCCATCGTTAGAACTGGCTTTTGATGAAGTTGTAATTGTCTTTCTGCAAGATCATCAAAAACGATCGCAAACTCATTATATAAAGTTTCAGTTAGAGCGTGAATCGGTTGAAACATCATCCCTGTAACATTCCAGTGAATATTGTGTAGCTTCATGAAGTATACTTGGGCATCAGCTTGAATTAGTTTTAGTTGATTAATTGTGTTCATACGGTCTCCTTTATTTTCTAAAGTATAACAATAATAATTATACGAATCCAATAAAGAATGTATGTCAGCTCATAGTAAAAATCTATTGAAGATTAAGACAAATTAGACATATGCATACACTGCATAAAAGTGAGATGTCGTTCCTAGAAGAACGCAAACATGCCAGATAGCATGCCCTAAGTAGAGACTTTCACGTAAGTAAAATAGCACTCCGCTCATATAGCATGCCCCTCCGATGACAATCCACTTAAGACAGTCAAAGCTAAGACTTGCAATCATTTCTGTTCTGATGGCAATAACCATCCAACCCATGATGAGACATAGGACAACAGTAAGGACTTCTGAGCGATTAAAGGCAAAGACTTTGATCAGAATTCCAATAAAGGCCAAGGCCCAAATATTGATCATCATCCACATGCCAGTTTCACCCTTAATGGCCAGCATGAGAAATGGTGTATATGAGCCAGCGATTAAAAGGTAAATTCCTATATGATCCATCTTACGAAAGATATTCTTAAGTTTTTTGTGGGCCGTCCCGTGATAGAGAGTGGACATTGTGTAGAGAAATGTAATGGATAGTCCAAATACGGTGTAGGCGAATGTATGCAGTCCTGTTTTGGCCTTCAAAATCATCATTATTGTTCCAACAACTCCTAGAATAATTCCGAGACTGTGAGTCGTTGAGTTGATGATTTCTTCGAATTTGGAATAGAGTTCGCCATTACGTTCGTGCATACTGAAATTATATCAGAAGTTAAGAATTTATATAGATACGGCAAAGTTTCTCTTAACTGGTTTTAGGCCCTAAATGTCAATGCACATGTGAAGTTGCTGATTTTGCAAACCAGCATGGTAAGCGCTTATCGAGGTTTTTTATTGAGATGTCGTCACCGCTATACTCTAGAAGTGCCCCATTTTTGATGATATCCATTCGACATTGGAGAGTTGGGTAGCTATCAAGGGTTTTTTCTACAACTGTAGGGTCAGAATCTGAGATTCTTGTCTGCTTACTTGGGGCAGAGCTCATGTGTGCAATGGCCTTTGGAAAGTCTT
Organism: Halobacteriovorax sp. HFRX-2_2; assembly: GCF_043196705.1. Taxonomy (NCBI): domain Bacteria; kingdom Pseudomonadati; phylum Bdellovibrionota; class Bacteriovoracia; order Bacteriovoracales; family Halobacteriovoraceae; genus Halobacteriovorax; species Halobacteriovorax sp. HFRX-2_2. The sequence goes on along the minus strand of NZ_JBEBMT010000003.1, from coordinate 367,451 downwards.
GAGCAACTTGCATCGTCTCGAAACAAAGCTCTTGGTTGAAGCTGTCGGCCGCAAATTTTTCTCGACATAGTGAGGCCACAAATGGATCTAACTCAATTGGCGAGTCAAAATAATTAGGGTTGTTAATAACAAATTTCTTATAGCAACTGGCCGCCGCAAAGAAGTCTGATTGACCTTCTGTGCTCATTTGAGAAAAGTGCTTATTTTCCATACGAGGTGCCTTACCGAGCACGTGGCCAATTTCATGACAGGCCGTAAAGGCATAGGCCCTTTTAGTCATATTTGGCATACGTGCAAAACCACCCCAGAAGTTGATATTGTAGTGATCAGCGTCTTCATCATACAAGGCCCAGGCACTAAAATATGGTGTTTGCCAATCCAATGTCTTAACTGAAATTCCACGCTTCTGCTTAATTGCTTCGTCTTGATATAGTCTTAGCGCTTCCACGACGACAAAGTAGAAGTCTTGCTCTTTCACTTCTGAGCCTAGCTCTTCATGGGCCAAAATCTGGTACTCATGAGGATTTCGCTCATTAGCAAATGTTGTTGTAAGTGTTAATAGCAAGGTGAGCAAGATTTTCATATGGCCAATTTATAGTACAAAAGGGGATTTTGAGGTATATTGTTGAAAATAATACAACCATTTCTTAAAGGTAATTTACCGAAATTATTTAATATGAATAAAGAAACTATAATCAGTACATTAATCGAAAATTTAGAAACAGAGTTAACTAAGGCCAAGGCCGCGTTTGAGACAACTCGAACAATGTCCCAAGAGCCAGATATGGCCCAGGAAGGAAAGTATGATACTCGTGCCATTGAGGCCGGCTATCTTGCTGGTGCTCAAAAAAAACGTGTCGATGAATTAGAGATCGATATCAATATGATTAAAGAACTCTCTGAAGACCTTCCAAATGGTGATAAAATAGCCCTTGGTTCACTTGTTGAGCTGAAATTCAATGAGCAAACTAGACACTACTTCATTACACCTACTGCTGGTGGAACGATGTTAAATCTTGATGGGAATCCACTTCTTGTAATCTCTGTCTTTTCGCCAATTGGAAATGAGGCACTCGGTATGGAAGTTGGTGATATCTTTGATGTGGAAACAGGTGATATTACTCGTGAGTTTGAAGTCGTCTCAATTTCTTAATGACTTAAAAAATTAGGCCCATTCGTAATCATAATGTTCTTGATACGGATGGGTGAGAATCTCGTACGCATCTTGTGTCTTGAGTTTTTTTGGATTAAGCCAATCATCTAAATATTCTTCTTTTAAAAAAATTGGGCAACGATCATGGCCCATGACTTCTATTTCTTTAGGTGGATCAGTCGTTATAATAGCGAATGATTTAAAACTTACTTGCTTGTCATTTGAGGTCCATTCATCCCATAGGCAGGGGGCAAGAATCAGCTTGCCATCTTCTGGATGAAATTTAATAAGTGTTTTTTTTCCATCTCTTTCAACCCATTCATAGAAAGCATCGAATGCCACTACCGCGTGATTTCTCATAAATAAAGGGGACCATGTTTGTCGCTTTTCAAGTGAATCAAGCCTAGCATTGAAAACATTAAACTTCGTCGGAATCTCTTCTTGAGAGCCTCTTGGGCGCACTCTATAGCGCATTGGCGAGATCGTCCTTTCTTTGCCCTCTTGGGTAATGACATTAGTGAAGTAATTTGGAAAAATACGTCCTTCTTTATCTGCAGTTTTAAAGACATCGCTACTAGGCTTTCTCTTTAGGCCAAGAATTTTCTTCAGCTGTTGCGGGTCTATTGAGGCTTCGAATTCTTGTAACATGCGAAAGGATTCGTAAGCCTTCGTGTTTAAAGGAGTATTAAGCTTTTGTGAAAGCTCTTTTAAATTTGTTTGCGCTTGTATCGAAAAACACATGCTAATATCTTAACATATAATTTAACAAAAATTGCATCTTCACTTACTAAGAGCATGCTAGGATGATTTTATGATTAATAGAAGATACCGCGTCGAGGGCGTTGTTCAAGGTGTTTGGTTTCGTCGAAGTACTTATGAGTATGTTCTCAAACACACACCGACAATTACTGGTTACGTGAAAAATCTTAGGGATGGCAGTGTCGAAGTATTGGCCAGCGGTGAACTCGATGATATTACTAATCTAGAAGAATTTTTAAAGGTCGGCCCAGAGACGGCCAAGGTCACGAATGTGACAATTATTGAAGAGCTACCAGTCTCAAATTTTACAGAGTTTCAGATTGGTTAGTCCTTTCTGATAATTGTACAAAGCTGATCAATTTTTTCATCAATGAGTTTTGTGTCTTGTGATTGAATTGCTTTTGCCACACAACCCCTTAAGTGATTCTCCATGACAGAGCTTTCAAACCCACGAAGGGCGCCGCGAATTGTTTTTGAGCGGTGAACGATATTGATACAATACTTACCATCTTCAACTAAGTTAATTAGGGATTCAAGCTGACCTTGAATTCTCTTTAGACGGTTTAAGTGTGAGCGATGATCTGCTCCTGGAGTATTGATAAATTTCTCTAGATCGATTTCATTCATGGCGCCATACTAGCGAAGGGGCCATAATTCGTCCATATAAAGTGATCAGAAATATAGGGGATGGGGTATTCTTAAGACATTTAACTCATTGAAATTATATAGTTTTAAGAGCTTTTCATGTAATCTATTCAAGTTTTAACCGCGGTGTGTCTATGTGTGGTAAAAACCGTGGCATGAAATATAACACAACAGCAAGAACTCTTATTTTATCTCAACTCACTTTTATGGCAACAATGGCCGCTCCATGCCCCACAAATAAAGTTGTAACAGATGGGAATTGGCAAACCACTTATCAGTGTAAAGACAATAAACTTTCTGCTTCATTTGAAACCTATTTGAAAACAGGAGCAAAAACAGGTGCCAGCACTTATGACCAACAAGGCAGAATTCTAACAAATGACTCTTGGAGCACAGACGGTATTTACACATACCATGCCGAGTATAGCTATTTAGAAAATGGACAGCGTTTAAAAAGCGTTTTTGTCATTGATGTTAACGGTGTTATTACAGATAAAATAAAGGAGAAGGCCCTTGTTGAAGGTGACCTTGATGATCCAACGATTTTAAAACAATGGGTCATCTCGCAAAGCTCATACAAGCAGATTGGTATTAAACACTATCGTTATGACGACGCAAATGATGACGACTTTGATTTCTCTGCGCCAAAACCATATCGAATCGACGTTCTTACTCCTAACGGTAAGGTCTCAAAATATTATGAGGTCGTTTATAATATGAAAGCGCCTCTGGCCAATCTTGTGACCGAATTTAAGGCCTTCACTCCTGATGGAAAGTTAATTGGCCAGTATAATGAAGAAGCTCCATTTAGTGTTAGTGAGCAGCTTAAAAAATTCAATCTTACAGATAAAGAATATCAACGAAGACTGAGTGTCTTTGAGGATAAGGCTCGTGAGCCAGTGGTTATCATTGATACAGGCTTTGATATTATGCACCCTTCATTAACACATAAATTATATAATTCACCATTTGATATCGCAGGTGATGGTATTGATAATGATGGCAATGGGAGAGTTGATGATTCTTGGGGATGGCAAAGACAAGACGATGCTGGCCTAAGCCTTTTAAGAGACGATAATAATATTCGTGAAACTCACTCTCTTATTCATACACCTTATCCTGTTTCTCACGGAACTCACGTTGCGGCCTTGGCACTTAAGGATTTGGATAAGTATGGACTAGTTGGCTTTGCAGGAGACGTCGCGATTTCAGATCACCTTGAAAAGGCCGCCGAGTATATCAAAGAGAAGCAAGTTAAATTTGTAAATATGAGTTTCGCAATTGGTTTTCCAGGGGCCCCAATGTCGGCACCTCGTGAATCCTTTTATTATCTAGAAAATACCTTTGTTGAGAATCCTGAAACGGTCTTTGTCGTTGCTGCAGGAAACGCTCGTGGAAATCTTGATCTCGACTTAAAGGGCAATGATAATTATCCGGCAAGTTATGATTACGCCAATATGATCAAGGTCGGGGCCTTAAATACAGCAACTCTTGAAAAAGATAAGATGGATACTTATAGGCCAGCTAGCTTTTCAAAATTTGGAAATAAGAAAGTTCAAATCTTTGCCCCTGGACAAGGTGTAGTCTCTGCACAGTCTGGTGGTGGAACGATTCCTCTAAATGGAACATCGATGGCGGCCCCTTTTGTAACAAACGTATTACTTAAAGGTCATAAACTTAATCCTGAATTAGCACCTTTAAAGCTAAAGGAGCTTCTTCTTGCAACGGCCTATATCCCAAAGAGTGGTAGGCTTCCTTGTGAAAGTGGTGGAATAGTTAATCCTGAAGCCTTTTATAAGGCCGTACTTAAAACTAATTCTAATTAGCACGACCTTTTGAAGCTTGTGAGAGCTGGCGTGACAGCTCTCTAATTTCTTCTAAGCTTTGATTTGAATAATCAGTATTCTTAATGGCCTCTTTCAAGGCCTTGGCCTTTGGTTCGATTGATTTAATTAAGCTTCTTCTCTCATTATTCTTTGCAACAACTTCTCTTAAGACAGTCTTTAACTCACTTGCGATGGCATTCATGTCATTAGTTTGTGCTGCTTGATCTGCATTTCTGATGAAATTTCTTAGCACGTCTTTTGATCGTTCTGAGGCCATTGGTACTGAGTGCTCGATATCACCATCTCTAAGAGAGATTGAGAAATAGTTGTTATTATCTCTGACAATCCTCACAAAACTATCGCTTCCAACATTAATTCGATAAGAACCCTGTTCTAGAATTGGTTTACTCAATTGAGAGGGAAGAATTCTCGACATCAAGTTTAAATTTAGAGAATCATTTTGGACTTTAAATCCTCTTGAAATATTAATGATCGTGTCGGCCTTTGCTGAAACCTTCGCTAGGGTAAGACCAATTTGAGGATCCTTTTTTATTTTGCGTGTAACACTGTGAATATCTTGTGCATGATTATAAACTTCTTCCATTGAAAAGTAGTTTGTATAAGTTTTCCCATCATGAAGTTTTCCATCTGGTCTTAAGTGTTGGACACGTAGATCATAAGCAGATTCTTTCCCAATTGAGCGATTATACTCGAATTTAGCATGTCTGAACTCGTGTGGAACAGTATTAGCATATCCTCCGTCCACAAGTTCTCTTAAGTTGGAGAAGTTGAATGAAACGGCCCTTGTTGCACGATTTGAAGACCCTTGTGCTGGCTTTAGATCATCAGGGTAGAAAATAATCTTCTGTCTAAAGTCGTCATTTCTAAAACGATTTAGTCTAAGGACTGCTGGGTTATTTTGATCAGCTGCAAAGCGATTAAATTGTAGGGCCTTTTTCTTTATAACTTCGTCAGTACCTTTTTTAACGGCCTGTCTCTCGATAACACGAACTGAGAACCCTTGATCGTTCAATTCCTTTGCAAGTCGAATGACATTATCATCGGAAGAATCAATCATTGTTGCTTCAATCGCTGCGGATGCTTTATTTTGTGAAAGATTATTTTTTTCATTCAAACGTAGTAAGTTTGCAAAACCTGTACTCGAGACAAATGTAGCATTATCTGTTGCGATTAGGGTTGTATTTCTTTGATACATTTCTTGTGGAGAGATAACGATTTGGTTTCTTCCACTTTGTTTCATATAGGCAAGTAGCTCTTTGGCCGCTTGAGAGTTTGAAGATGCTAAATCACTTTCAGTTAGAAGTATTCGCTTTGACTTCTTTCCATCAATCTCAATCATATGGACACTATGTGGAAGATCGACTTTCTTGACGACTTGTAATAGCGCATCCACTTGTGCATTTGCAATATCTGTAATTTGCTCAGGCTTTTCAAATGCTCTTCTTGCTAAAGAGAGGTCCAGTCTGGCCAAGAAGCTTGATTCTTCTGAATAAGGCCCCTTCGTGTCAACAACATCTTCATCAATATCTCTTTTCTCATGTATATCCGCTTCTAGCTCATTTTTTGCAAAGTCTTCACGGGTATAGTGCTTAACACCTTTTCCTGTCTTTAGAAGAAACTTTGCAACCTTTGCAATCACAACTGTAGGTGGAATCACATAAGAGCCTGCGAATTGACAGATCGCCTTGGTCCTCGCTGCAGGAGAAAGGCATGCATAGTTTGCTTGGGACGAATAATAAGCATCTTGAAGCATATTAAATATGATTGTCCCCATTGTTTTTGAAAAGTGTTTTGCGGCATTAATATAGTGCATAGGACCTAGGCCATCAGTTTCACTGAGTGAACGAGACCATTCCATTGCAAGCATATGCTTTGTACTTTGGAGTGTATTTAGAAGTTCTTCGTTCTTTTCTCCGCGGTACTCATCATCAATAATATAATCGATGACAGAGCCTATGAATTTCATGAATTCAACAGCTGAACCCCAAAGACCTTTTAGGCATGAAATAAAGTCAACGGCAATATTACTTTCAACAATCAGCTTAGGGTCACATCTTCTTTTATCAATTGCTTCAACATCATCACAGGCAGGTGAGTTAACAACAATCTCACAAAGCTTTTGAGAGTTTGAATCATCTAGAATATCAAGATTTCCAATTTCAAGACACTGCGTATGAGCAACACTTAGGTCCAGTTCATAATTACTTATTGGAACAAATGCATGGACTGACATGCTTAATATAACGACAAGGACTGTGCATAGTCTTCTCATTATCTTTGCTCCGTAACAAATTGAAATTTAGAATTTAAATCTTTTATGTCTGTTTTAGTGAGTTTCTTTTCTGAACTTAACATTGTGATGACAGTGCGGTCTTTGTAAAGACGATGAATTTCTGCAAGATAGATTTTTTTAGCTCTTGAATTTTGATAGCTTCCAAGCTTGTAGAGCTGAATATAATCCTTCTTTTTTGTGAACTCTAAAGAGTCTGTTTGAAAATTCGAGAAGTCACTATACTTGAGTACTTTATTTCGTTGGTCTAAGTATTTTCTTATTTTTTCTTTAGTGTATTTTTCAATTTTATTATTTGCTTTTTTATCTTCGACGCTAAGTCTCTTGTGTGAGTTTTTCCATACCTGAATATTATCAAAACTAAAATCGTGAACCCACTTTAAATTCTGATTATTACTGGCGTAAGCAAGATGGCCAAAAAGTAAAAACATTGTCAGTAAAATCGCTCTTCTCATACTATATATTATCGGTTGGTTAATTTAGTGCTTTACTTATTTTAGCTGCTTTTTCATCCGTAGACAGAGATTTTGACCAGAGTTATGCTATTTGCATGAGAAAAGTATTATCAAAGATCGATCATTCTCTTAGTAGTGTATATGGAACAGTCATACTGCTTGTTGTTTTTGTCATATATTTAGTCATAGGCTCAACTATTGATTACTTCTATGGCCCAAAGATTGCGGACACTCTTGTTTTTAATGGACCTTTCTTTGCTTTTCTTCTTTCGGTAATTACTCTCTCATTGATTCTAGGTCTATTAAAAAGGCGGCCTTTTCGTAAGAAGCTCTTGGGGGTCTATCTCTTTCATGTGGGTTTAATTATTTTACTAGTCGCTACAATTTTCTCTTCTTTTGTCTCTAAGAGTGGCCATATTAATTTAACAAGTGGATTAGAGACAAATACTATGGAACTGAATAAGAACCAGGCCCAAATTAGAAATCGACAAACTGGAGAGACCTTCTATGTTGATTTAAATTTTTCAATTAGACCTCAGGGATTAAATTTGGACTTTGGCCCAGTCTACCTCATTTCATACTTGCCGTTTAGCCGAAAGTATCATGCTAATTATGATAGTCGTGGTGAAAATAGTGTTAAGATTTTGAGACAATCTCGTTATCTTTCTAACACGAAAGCACAAACACTCTACCTTTCAACAAATCAGGAAGATTATAAAAGTAGGATAGTCGATGGTAATTTAGAGATTTTGCTCTTTAATCAATTAATGTTGAAGTGTCTTAATAATTTATCGACTGTTAATCCTGATTGTTCTGTTTTTCTTCGACGAAAATCAGTTGCTGAACTTAAGGCGGAATTTTGTGTGAGTAACAAATACTTAGTTAAGGAAGATGGTTTCTACTCTCTTGGCAATGGCTGTCGATTAGACCGGGTGAAATTAGAGCTAGTAGGAGATTCTTTTAAGTATCGCTTATTAGACTTTAGAAAAGACACTGCGCTTAAGCTAGAGTATCGCTATAGTAGTAATTATCAAAATAATAATTCAGATATTTTAAAATATTATGAGAAGGGAAATACGCAGAAAATTTATCAAATGAGGCTTGGAGAAAAGAGAGAGATTATTGATTATGATGGCCGCTTCTATGATCTAAAGTTTCAAAAAAAGCCCTTTAAACTTCCATTTGATATTCGTCTAAAAGGTATTGAAGATAAAAGTGTAGCGACTATTCTTATTAATGGGCACAAAGAAAGAGTAAAGTTAAATGATAAGCTTTATCGTGAGTCATGGTTGATTCATTTCGATTCTGTTTCAGGTCCAAGTAACCAAAACTCTCTCAATTTAAGTCTTTATTACGACCCTTTGCGTATCGTGAAGGTTATCGGATTTGCTATTTTTTGTTTTTCTCTTATTCTTATTGGTCTTAGTATTCTTTCTCGCAAATTTCGCTAAATTACCGAAATCTCCAACAAAATTCTCCAGATAATGTAAAGTTAAGACTTTTTTTATAATTTAACGTTTAACTTTACCTTTCTTAAACTGACCAGGTTGGGCGCATTAGCTATAAGTTTCATCAAGAAAAAAACATTATTTTTTAACAATTGAAAAACAGAGGGGAAACCTATGAAACATTTAGTTCTTATTTTATGTGCAGTATTTTCACTATCATCTTTTGCAAAGCTTCAATCTGCTAGTATCGAAATCGATCGTTATGACACAGAGGAACAAGCAAAGAAAGCATGTCTTGATGCAGAAGTTGAATATGATGAAATCAAGGATATCAAAGTTGAGGGAATTGACTTTGAATTCGTAACAAGAAAGAAAGGAAGCAGCTACTTATGCGAAATCAGAACAACTCTTGATAGCTACGAGCAAGTTCTTTCTAAGAAGCAAATTAAGCAAAAAATCACGAATAACTACGACAAGTCGTACACAGAGTGTATGAAAATGAGAAACAGAATCATCAACACAACTATTGGTTATGTATTTGGTGATGTGGATTTCTACAAGAAAGGTATGTTCGGCGGTGGAAAATACGTTTGTGAATTCAACTTTATTGTTGTCGAATAATCAAGAAATCTTAGGGGTTTGCTGATTGTTCCAGCATATATTGGGGGCTTTGTGAGGAGGCCCCCTTTAATTATTTCACAATCATTTAAATTCGATAGATTTTGTTCTATAAAGCAAAAATGAAAAAACTAACGATCATCTTTCTTGTCCTAATTTCAAATACTTTTGCACTTAACTTAAGTGATAAGGTAACGGTCTCAGGTATCTCCTCAGGGGGATTCTTTGCACATCAATTCCACATCGCAAATAGTAGTCTTGTGGAAGGAGCGGCGATTTTTGCAGCAGGTCCTTATTATTGTGCAAAGGGCTCAGTGGCCTTGGCAACTAATACCTGTATGAAAGGAAATGGAATCTGGGGAAGCGGTTATCAGTCTTATGTATTCGCTAGTGGCCTAGCAATGATGGGACTTATCGATCCGACTGCAAATCTCAAAGACGATAGAGTTTTTATTTTTTCAGGGCAAAACGATGAAACAGTTGTTTCAAATGTGAGTGAAGAGCTTAGAGACCTGTACGCCTTCTTTGGTGTTAAGAAACTCGAGTATGAAGGAACATTAGCTGCTGGACATACATATCCTACTGAAAACAAGGGTGTAGAGTGTGAGGTATCGAAAGTACCTTATATTGGAAATTGCAATTATAATGGTGCGCTTAAGTCGTTAACATCACTCTACCCAGATAAGAAGCAAAGACGATTTACTTTCAAGGGAAAAACTGAAGAAGTCGATCAAACAAATTATTATTCAGCATTTGATGTAGGAGCATTTACGCCACTGCTACAAGACAAGGCCTACTTATATATACCTTCACGTTGTAAGGGCAATAGAAAGTGTGACCTTCATGTAGCTTTTCATGGATGTAAGCAAACAGTAGATCATATTGGTACGAGCTATATGGATGATACTGGCATTAAAGAGGCCGCAGATAAGCTTGATATTGTTGTTCTATTTCCACAAGCGAAGAAGTCTGTGATTCCTGGCCGTAATCCACATGGGTGCTGGGACTGGTGGGGACACTCAGGCGCTAATTATCACCTTAAGGATGGCCAGCAAATGCGAATCATTAAGGCCATGGTCTTAGATATTTTACAAAAATCTTAGTGCTTCATTGAAACAAGAGATTTTTATGGTAAATAAAGAGTATTGTGAGAAATTATGCAAAGTTAATATTCATTTTAATATACAGCTCCTCTATATTTGCAGGTGAGGTTGTTGTTGATTTCTTCGAATATTCAACTTACTCAAATGACCATATTATTGATCATATATCTGAAGTGAGAGGGCAACTCGCAGCAACCACGAGAGGAAGTTTCTTCAATAAGAAGTGCTTTAAAGAATATTACTCTAACTACCCAGACAAACCGACAACAGTTTCCTACCTTTTAAAAGAAAATATTGTCTTTCCAATAATTGGTAAGAAGCGAATCAGTCTTGGTGACCTTAGAAAGACCTATAACGACGCAAAGAGTGAACTCTTGCTTAGACTTGGGAAGGAGTGTAAGACTAGTGATTACCTTCTTGTTCTTATAAAAGGTAAGACCAAAAAAGGTCACTCATTTAAATCAGACTTCTATATCGAATTTGATAAAGATAAGCTTACTCTTATTTCTGGTATTGAAAAATACGAACTTAGTGATTCTTCACCAAACGAATCAAGGCTAACACCTACGACTCTACTGAAAGGGGATTGGGATAGTGTTTGGCGTGAACTTGAATTCAAAGAAAGTGGCTACGAAACAAATTTCTAACTTGGCCCATACCTTGCAATTTATTACCCTGAATAAGTAATTTGTTAAAGAATTTAGCACTTTATAGGCAATAGAGCGTTCATTTTTTGAACAGCTGGCCTTTAAGTATACGATTCTGAAAGGGTAATACTATGAAAAAGACTATATCTATTATCGCACTTCTTATGCTCCATTGGACAAGTATGGCAGCGATCTCTATCGCAGACCAGGCCATGGATAGTGTTGAGTACCAGGAGATTCGTTTACATGAATATGGTGATCGCGCAGACTTAAGCCTACGTGCGCAGGGAGAGTCTAAAGTTGAAGGAAAACTCTTTGCTGAGACAAAGGCGAAATTTTCAGCAACAAAGAAGGCCAAGGCCAACGCGACTTATAGTATTAAGAGAATTTGTGACAATAATGAGAGAATCGATTTCAGCAATACTGATTGTTATATCGCAGGTGACATGGCCTATTGTTCAGTGGATGCAGATGTAGAATGTATTGGAGTGAATAAGAAGGAACTCATCATTCAAAAAGTTAAGGCCGGTCTAATTGATCCATCTCCGGCATGTGTTGATTATCTTAAGGAAGATTATAATATCGATGATAAAGTCGTCGAATACTGTAATAAGATTACAACTGAAACTCAATTTTCTTGTGTGACTTATGCTACGAGCTATTCTTCTTTTAAAGTTGCAAGCATCGCTGCTTGCTCCGCCTATACATCTAATTCTGAAGAAGAGTCTCAGATTGGATTATCTGTTTTAAGAAATTATGTTGGAAAAGGTGAGCTTGATATGAAGTATCCTGCACCTAATCTTTCAATGGTTCTCTTAACGGCCGCAATTAACACTAAAGAAGAGAAAAATTGTGTTGAGAATTATTTAAAAACTGGAACAATTAAATTAGATGAACTTGAAAAAGCATGTATTCAGGACGAGCCTATTGAATTAGATGCTAGAGAATATGAAGTATTCGGCTTCGTTATCTCTCCACGCACAGTTGAATATGGACTTAAAAAACCTGTTAGCGATTCGGCACGTGGAATTTTAGATCGTCTTGGCGATATTCTAGGTCTTTAGAAGAAGGTTATATGAGCACGATACCAAGCTTAAAAACATTACCAATTATCGGCAGTATTGGAGAGTTAAACTTCAAAGATTGTCTTTTTAAACAACTTAATGAAAAAAGTAATGAACTTGGTGATTCATATCGTTTTAAAATTTTTAACAAAGATATTGTGGTTATTGGAAATTATGATCTCTATAAAGATGTTATTGTTAAGAAGAGAAATACATTCTTAAAAGGAAGCACCCTTAACGAGATTAAACATATTAATAAAGGCAGGGCCTCAATACTTGATGCTGATGGTAAACAATGGCAAGACTTAAGAGGGGAGTTAGTCCACTTTTTTACTCCCAAAGTACTTGAGAACCTCTATTCAATTACAAATCGTAGGCTTGAAAAAGATCTTCCTCTATTTGGAGAAAACTCTCTTGTTGATGATGTTGAAGTCTTAATGGGAAAGATCGCACTGGCTATCACAAGTGAATTCTTTATCGAACACGATTTTAAAATTCAAAAAGAAGAAGTCACTAATTCTAAAGCTGACTGTGATAGCTTTTATTACTTTCAAAAATTTCTGATTGCCGAACTAACAAAACGTATGAATTATGGGCCAATGTGGAAGTACCTACCAACATTGAGTAATCTTCGTTTTTCTAAATTTATCAAAGAAGGTAAACAATTTGTTCGTCAAAAAGTTGAAAAAGGGACATCTAGCTATACCCTAATTACTCACTTAAAGAATCAAGGCCTTGATACAGAAGCAATTATTGGACAAATTTATGGACTGGTTGGAGCATCATTTGAGTCAACAGCAGTTTCTCTTACGTGGGCCCTTTACTTTCTTGCACAAAACGAAGAACTTCAAAATGAATTATATAAAGAATTGAGTACGTTAGATCTGAGCAATTCAGACTCTATCATTAAAAATCAGCTACTAGAAAACTATGTGGCAGAGACATTGCGTTTAAGGCCGGCCTTCCCTATCTTATTTAGAGAGGCCGCAGAAGATGAAGAGTTAATCGATGGAGATATAAGCTTTAAGGTAAAAAAAGGAACAATTGTCTTTTCTCTACTAGGTAAAATCCTTAATAATCAAGAGATTTGGGGAGAGGATCATAATCAATTTAACCCACACCGATTTAATAATTTATCTAGTGAACAAAGAAAGGCCTATATACCGTATTCGACTGGAACACGTACTTGTCTTGGACGCGAGATGGCCAGTATTGAAGTAAAGCTCATTCTTGCTCATATTTTAAGAAGTTATCGTATAAAAGCGGCCTGTGATCTAAGCAAAGTGAAGCCTAAGCAGAAATTTGTATTTAGTAGTGACCGCGAAATTTCTTTAGAATTTATCCGTCGATAAATTTATTTTATGTTAAGATTAAGGAGTGAAATACTTCCTAATTACCTTACTATTTCTCAATTCATTTGCGGCCCAGAATCTGAGTCGAAAAAAAATTGATATCAATAAAGATGGCAAAGTCGATCGTATTGAAACTCGTCGTGGAAAAGAACTTATTGAAATCCAAGAAGACCGAAATGGTGACGGTAAATTTGAATTTATCACTAAGTTCAAACTAAAAGGTATCTACAAGCAAACTCTTCAAGATATCAATGGTGATGGAAAAATCGATCGAAAGGTTAGTTATCGAAAGTTAAATGATTCACAATTTCAGGCAACAATCGAAGTTGATAAGGACTTCGATGGAGTCTTTGAAATCAAATATAAAGACACACAAAGCTTTATTCAAAAACAAGAATGTCACTTACCTCAAGCAAAGTCTGTTATAGGCGAACTATCTTCTCTTGTTAATAAAGTGAGCGCAAGCTTTGATGATGGTTTCCTCCCTACAGATTTTGGGTATCGAATTGAAAATGCTTGTCTTTCAAAATGGGGCCAGGATTTTCCAAATTTTTTAAAGAGCTCAATTGATGACGGCATTGCTTGTTTAAAGAAATTAGGCAAGAACCTAAAGAAGCCTGTCGGTTCAACTCGTATTGCTTATGAACTTGAAGAGCTACTAAAGAATAATGAAGTCACGATTATGTGCACCGACAAGTCAGATGATCCTGCTTACTGGGAAGGCACCCTTGCCTATGCTTCAGTTTCAGAAGAAACGCAAGCGACCTTCGGTGGCAAAGTAAAGCATCCTTATATGGCCATTAACCCAAGTCAGCCATCTTCTTTAGAATTCACTCCAGAAGGAGACGCAGAAAGAAAGGAGCTTAGAAAAACACTCTTTCATGAACAGCTCCATAACCTAGGTTACTCTCATGGAGAAGGATTCGAGTTTTCGTATGCTTGTGAAGACTGTTGCTTGTCTTATAAGGGAGACGAGGAGAATGCACGAGTGGATGCCGCTTGTCGTGTTTGTCAGGGTGATTATGTTAATGAAAACGATATTCGCTATGTAAGAGACTTTTTGGATTATTCAAAACAGGCCTATTTAACAAGAAATGGAATAAGAGCAACAATCAATTATATTAAAGAAAATCCAGGAAGCTTAGAGGCCCAGGTCCTATTAGCAAGTTCGCAAGGTGAGTACTTTAATCCTATAGGTCTACACTTATCGACTCTCATTATTTCTGATTGGGATAAGAAAATGTATGGCAATGAAATGGCAAATGATCTCATTGATAAAATTGAAGCGGATAGCTCTGCTGATTACGTGGCCTACCCTTCTGGCCGTGTTGTTGCATCGATTTTTCATGAAGCGTATATCAAACAAGATCCTCAACAAACGCTTAATCTCTTAAAAGATAATATTGATTCGATCAAAAAAAATCTAAGTAAAAGAATGAATGACACTGATTTGTACAATGATTATTATGCATCTAATGTAAAAGATTCTTTAAGTATCATTATCGATGATCTATACTTAAATGATCACCTAGGACTTGGGACTAAGCATACTCTTGAGCTCCAAAAAATTCGTGACTCTCTAAAAAATGAAGAAGATTATTACTAATGTCACAAAATAAAATACTAATCTCGTTGTCAGCTGTTTTCATTATTATCATTGCTGTGGCCATTGGCTTCGGTAAATATAAAGAATACGTAGACACTCAGCTACTTGATCTCAATATTTTTAAAGATTCTGATGAAAATCAAATTGCAGATTATGCACAAAGGCCATTGGAAGAGCTATTAAAGGAAGCTTCTACTATGGATATCAGTGCAGAATCTAAATTACTTTTAAAGTCTTCACTTAAAAAAGTAATCGCTTCAATTGAGGACTTATACACAATTGATAATGAGCAAACAAATACTGACTCTGTTAAGGCCTTGCGATGCTTTTACCGTGAGCTTATGTATATGCAAAAAGAATATCAATTAGATATGTACTCACTTATGCCCTTAAAGAAGCAATGGGATGAGATTCAATACCCAAATGGAGCGTCAAAGACATTTCTTCAAAAGAAGATTGGAAGGATCGGCGTTAAGGCAAAAATTAATAATCAATTCTGCTTTAATCATGGATTTGCTTCTAAGCTCAGAGCTGAACCAGAGTCTAAGAATTTTAAAGGCCTATTTAATGGGTTAAATATTCTTAAAAGAGTTCTTTAATCGTTGTCTAAATTCTTTCGTGCCCGATGAGTTTCTTATGATTAAGTATCTCACTCTCCTTATATTTATGATTTCTTTTATCTTGGTTTCGGCCTTCTCATGCTCGAGTAATGAGAAAGAAAAGGCGAAGGAAACGGCCAATGAAATAAAAAGAAACCCCAGCTCCGAAGAGCTCTCTGATTATGAAAGACTTGATCAAAACTGGCGTGATAGGGGAATTGAGGCCCGCGATAATCTTGGGATGATTGAGAATCGCTTTGGGCAACAGGATATGTGTATCAAGGACTTTGAAAGGGCATTTTACTACTTTGCAATTCCAGAGCATGCTTATGTGTTAAAAGCAAAGCAGGCCACAGGAATGGTCTATACCTTCAATATTTTACATGGAAGCGAGCTTCGCGATGATCCAACATTTCTAAAGATGACGATGGTAAATTTCTACTACGATACCAAGGGTGCTTTAATAAAAGTCGATGTGCCCATCTTGGCCCGTGGTTGGAGAATGCAAATGTCTTCTAAAACTCCCAATGGCTTTATGATTGATAATTCGAAATGTTATTACTTTATCAATATAAATGATCCTTTTGAGTCTGGTGTTCTTTCGGTTAAAAAAGAAGGTAAGGATATATAGTGTTTCCCCAGGCTTTTAATAATATACGCAGTTATAAATTAAGAATTCTTAAATACTGACAATGTCCTCAATGGGCTAGGCTTTTTGAATGAAAGCTCAACTTTTAATATTTCTTGTTAGTTTTAGTACCTTTGCTCTGGAAGTCGATAGCTTCACTCATCGCCAGCAGGCCTACGAGAAGGCCGATGCCTTAGACAAAGTTAACGCCTATGTTAATGATAGAATCAGGGACGCTGTGGCCGAGGCCAATCATGCAGATAGGATTTTTAATCAAACATGTAGCTCCTATACCATGCGACGAAAGGTTAAGAAAAAACTAGTGGCAAGCTTTAAGGGATTCTTTGTTAGTGCTCCCATTCAACGCTATATCGACAAGGGAAGAATTGGAAAAGAGTACTTGGTAAAAACCAAAAAAAGTGAATCGATCTTTCGCTATATTCCTCTTATCTATAAGCCAATTTTAAACCTAACGCCTTACTCTCCGTTACTTAAGGTCAATGATGCTCTTATTGGAAGTGATAAATTTAGTCATCTGTTTAATGTTGGTTATCTCTACTTTCGAAAACTCGAGCACGGCCTATCTATTAAAGAGATTATTCACTATGGAAAGAATGCAGAAAATATCATGTGGGGCGGCTTCTTTAATGGAATTATTTCTAATGGTGATCTAGTCGCAAATTTCCAAGGTATGCGCTTTTATCAAGTTCTCTTTGGCAAGGGAGTCGATCCTTTGACTCAAGAGAATCTAGAAGGTACGTCCGTTATTAAGTGTATCGATGGAAAATTTGAGGCAACTCGTGAAATTGATATGGCCGACTTTGTTGATGATGGTATGGATGAAGGAGTAAATTGCAATACTTATACTTCAAAATTTATGCGCAAGAATATCAAGAAGGCCATGGATCAAATTCCGATGTCGTGTCCTGTTGTAAGTGATCAATGTCTTGCTGTAGGCGAAAAGTATGCGGCCTTTAGTAAGTATCTTGTTTACGATGAGTGTCGCTAAATATTGGCAGATTTTTTTTAGATAACGAGTTTCTAGAATTAAGAGAAGCTTTGGCCATCTCATCTAACTATCCTAATTTTAGAATGAAGTAGCTACTTAGCAAAATTAAACAAAACACAATTTTGAATAAAGTCTTTCTCATTTAATAATTGTTTATGTAGGGAGAGTTTATGAATAAAGCACAAAGACCGACCAATGTTCTTATGTCGGGTATTGGTGGAGTATTTGGTTTTGTCTGTGCAAAGTATCTTGGCCTCACACCAATGATCCCGTTCTTGCTAATGATTCTTTCATTTGTCTTGATTGTCTTCATACATAATAGGCTTGAGCCAAATGAAGCCGAAAGATCTGATAAAAATCAAATCACAAAGTGGCGCTTAGTATGTGCTTCAATGTTAACTGGCCATTCACTTTGGGCGGCCATCGCATTTATCATTTTATTCTTTCAAGGGATGAAGCCTAATTTTGAGTTCTTTGTCTCTGTCGTCATGATAGCAGTTTATATGAGTTTATGTGTATGTCTTGTTAAGTTTAGAAGGCCACGCATAACAACCGCCATGACAATATTAGCAGCATTGGTTTTTATGGCGTTAAACCTGACAAGTCTCAATGAGCTCCGTTATCAAGCATTCGCACCGTTAATTTATCTACACAGCTTTGTGCGAGTCGTTTTAATCATCTCAGGAATCAGGCTTATGTGGTTATTAGATGTTGATGAGCGCATGAATCAGCACCAGAAAAGTTCAGATGATAAATTTAATGTCGCTTAAAAATATTTACCGTGACAAATTTTGATCTCGAAAACATGACATGTTTTTATATTTAAAGTAACATGTTTTATATATGGGCATAATTGGAGTTATGCTTAGATATAAAAAAATAAAATTCAACGTGGGGAAAAATTGAAATATGACCCATGTGAATGATAAAATTAAAATAAGCAAGGAGCGCTTATGAAACAGCTTAGATCCCTGTCAGGAAGGATATCTCAAGCATCGACACCTTTAATCGATAATACAAAACCGACATACGATGAATACGATATGATTGTTCTCTCAAGTGGGGCCAATCAAAGTGAGTACGCGCACAAGCATACAAATGACGACGTTATTCACAAGACACTGATGATTAAGTCCAAGTATATTACTTGGGCCTATGATCTTGTGGCCTCAAAAGTTACGAGAAAAAAGCCTGGGCTTGGAACAATCTTAAAAGCATTAGTTGAGCAATATGATAAGGAGCTATCTCGTAAGAAGAGGCTACTGACAAAACTTAGAAACCTCTTTGATCTTATTATTGATGATACAGAGCTCTTGATCTCTAATAAGAAACATGGCCGTATCTCACAGGCCCAGTACTACCAAGATCGTGTGCTTAAAGGGCGCCATATCTTTAAGAGACTTCACTTTGAATTTATGTTTGATGAGGATGATCTTTTAGAGGCCTTTACAAAGAAAGAATTGGCCCAAATTAACACTTGGGTTATCTCGCCTAAGGAAAATCTTCTTGAAGCACTCGAGTCATGGTCTAAGAGCTATAAGCATACTGTGGATAAAGGATCATTTCAGTAATGGTTGGGGTAAGCTATTCAAGATCAAGGGCCATAAGGCCAGCTAGGTCTAATGCAAAAATTAATGATATCTTTGAAGACTTTCTAACCAAGTCTAATTCGGCCCACACTAGAGATGCCTACAGACGTGATCTTAAGAAGTT
The DNA here is from genome assembly GCF_043196705.1 of Halobacteriovorax sp. HFRX-2_2. Taxonomy (NCBI): domain Bacteria; kingdom Pseudomonadati; phylum Bdellovibrionota; class Bacteriovoracia; order Bacteriovoracales; family Halobacteriovoraceae; genus Halobacteriovorax; species Halobacteriovorax sp. HFRX-2_2. The sequence goes on along the minus strand of NZ_JBEBMT010000003.1, from coordinate 348,515 downwards.
TCTAACGTTTCTAAAAGGATTTGAGAGCTTCTCAAGCCTATCTGATGTTTCCCAGAGGCATATCTCGGCCTACCGAGACCATCTTCTAAAAAACGAAGAGTTAAAAGATGCCACCGTGGCAAGACATCTGTCGTCTATAAAGCGCTTCTTTGACTTCTTAGTTGAAAAAGAGCTTTGTTACAAAAACCCTGCAACTGGAGTCTTTCGCCCAAAGGTCGTCATGGAAGTTAAAACCAATGATCTTAGTGCATCTGAAGTTATGGACCTCTTTGAAAGTGTGAATCAAAACAACCGCGATGGTAGCTATAATCTAAGTGGTGTTCTTCACTATACGATTTTAAGAGTGATGTTCTATACCTTACTTAGGAAGTCGGAATTAATTGCACTTAAAGTAGGGGACTTTGCTAGTGATAATATTGGCAATTATCTTCATGTACGAAGTAAGGGTGGCAAGAAGCAGAAGGTTTATATCTCAGATGAAACCTTCGGTGATATCAAGCACTATATGGAAGTTTTTAGTGCTCGCCGTGATTTCCATGAAAATGAGCCTTTGTTTACCTCTGGCCGTAAGTCTCAGGAACTTAAAGCTCTTAATCGAAATACCATTGATCAAATCTTTCAAAAATATGCCAAGCTTGCAGGAATCAAGCATAAGATCTCACCCCACTCATCACGTGCGACAGGCATTGGTAATCTCTACGAGAATGGAGCAAGCCTTGAGGATCAGGCAACGTATGCAAGGCACTCTGACCCGCGTATGACTTTTTTGTATAATAAACGTCGAAAAGAAAAGATTAATGAAATTGCAAATATTGTGAATTATCTCGATGATAAACAAGAAGACGAAGAAGCCTCGAACTAAAGTCGAGGCCTTCTAATTTATTAATTATTTTTCGTAACCACGAGCTTCAATTTCTGCTCTTACGATCTTTTTAAAATCATATGCATCAATTACTCCGCCGTAAACAACTGTGAAGTATCTTGGATTTGATTGTAACTCTCTAAATGTTTCAGGATCTCTTTTCCCGTTTAGAGCTGCTTGAAGAAATGTCTTATATCCTCTTGACTCTAAGTAAGCGATACCTTCTTCAGTTAAAACTGTATTTCTCTTATACCCTTCACAAAGTGATCTGCTGTCATTTAGGTCCTTTAATACATCAAGGAATTCTTCATTCGAAATTTTAAAACGTTTTGCAACCGAGCGTTTAAATTTTTTAAAATCTTTCTTATGGTCTTCACTATTTTCGTTCATTGTTGACACAAATCTCTTATAGAATTTATACGTCCCTTTGTAATGAATCGACTTATAAAGAACAATTGGTGATACCAATACTGCAGCAAGTGGCGATACAATAATTGAGTACGCATCTCCACTTGCCCATAGAAATTCAAACATATCTTTATATTCACTCCCCATAACAGCTAAGACGTTTTTAGAAGCTTTCTCATTGTGTTGAATTGTGATGTTTTCATAAATTCCTACACAATTAGCTGAAACAGATGCTGATAGTGTTGATACTAGTGCAAGTGCTAATAATAATTTTCTCATGTTTTTCTCCTCGTTTTTATAATCATGTTTTGTTTTGTTTGTTTTTGTGTGAGGACAAAGTAATCGATAGTTGGATTTTACTCATTTACATGAGGTGACGTTTTCAAAAAGTGTGTAAGCTTTACAATTTTTTAAGAATTTTTAAGTACTTAGATGTTTATAAGATCCCGATAAATCCTTCATGTCATACCTAGATCTATGTAGTGAATACAAGAAGTCACGTGAGCTGTTCTTCAAAACTCACGATGATGCCTCTCATTTTGCAACAATCCTATTTAAAGGTTTTAAAAATCATTTAGGAATTGCTGAGAATGAATATGACTTAATCAAGCTTGTCCCAACGATTCAGTTTAGTGAAGAAGATGAAGGAGAATATTTTTCACCTATTGATGAGGACGTCTCCTATACGCCTCACGGGGCAGTAAAGCTTGCTGAAAATGGTTATTGGATTTTTTCAATCTTACTTAGGCTTCACATGGATGGTAATAAAAGCCTACAGCCAGCAGAGAATATTAAATTCGACTTCAGCTATAAGAAAGTACAGGAGACAATTTACTTTAAGTATGTGCAGGATAAGCCTGATATGCAGATCAAGTCCCAAGAGTTAGAAAACTTCTTAGCGGAGAGTGTGTATCCAGAAATGGAGAAAACTGTGGTGGACTTCTATCGTAGCCAAGTAAAGTTTTTCCAACATGACAGAAGTTTAGAACGAAAGATTGGGCTTATCCCATGAGAGAAACTTAGAAAATTGGCAGCTTTTTCCGCTTTAGTAGCAATCAAAAATAACTCTCCTGTAATACAAGATTTAAGGCCAACAAAATATTCCAGTTACTTAGCTTGGTAACTTTAAAAGAAGCTAAAGCAGTCTTATTATCATTATGAATTGATACTCTAGAGCTCTAAACGAGGTTAAGATTAAGTTATTGTTTTCTTAAGGGGGAGTTCTTGAAATATACAAGATTATTTGTATTTGTTGCGATTATTATCTTAGGACTTAGCTCATGCTCAAATCCGTCTCGTAGGCCACTTGAAGTTTTAGATCACGAAAGACTTATTAATGTAACTGCTTATCGATCTTTTTCTATTGATTATTTTAGAATGTTGGCCAATGTGAAATATCAGTATTCGCAAATCCCTGTATCAAAATACCCTGAGCTTAAGAATAACCCGACCTATTTATATTATAGTACTTTGGATGCCGATAAATTATATGCAAAGTATAAACAAAACCTCAAGTCAAAAACGAAAAGGGATGAGACTTATAGTTTCGCTTATAAGCTAAGTGATTACCCTGCTTGGAAGAATTATGATCATAAACGAAACTTCTATAATAACGTGAATACGAATGAGATTGCAAACAGCTTCAAGAAAGTTGACCAAAAAGCAAACAAGAAGAAAATTGCATATGCCAAAAAAATCCTAGATCTAGAGCTTTCTTTTAGTGTTGCCGATGAAGTTTTAAAAAGAATGACTGATAAGATTCCTGAATACGAAACAAAAACATTTCTAAAGATTAACTTCTCTAGCATGATGAAGGTTTCGAAAGAAATATCGTTACCATATTACTTTCTTGTCATCAAAAATATTAAAGATGAAGACATAGAGAAAATTATCAAAATCTATGAAGGTCCAGAGTTTAAACTCTATAAGAAGGTCTTAATTGATACGATTATAACTGACCTGGAAGAATATAAGAAAAAGGGACAAAAAAATGAAGTCTAAGCTGCTACTTTTTATCATATTATTCTCATCACTATCTTGTGCAACAAAGAAACTGAGTGCTGAAAATGAGGCCCGCTATAAACGCGATAAGAGTCGCTATGCAAAGGTTTTGGTCATCCCACGCTATTATAATGGCTACGCTGTTGGGAAACGTAGTACGAAGCCTCTTGGTGTTTCGCTGGGACTTAATCCGGTCGAGCTTAAGGACTTTGAAATCTGTAGCTTAAAAAATTGTAAGAATAGAAAGGAAAGTCGCAGACTTAAGATCACAATAGAGGTCTATCAAGAGAGCGGCCCTGCTTCATTCCTATCTGCTTTGACTTTAACAGTTATTCCGGCCAAGGAAACCACATGGCTTAGGGCCACTACAATCGTTGAAGATGCTAAAGGAAATGAAATTGATCGCTTTAGTGTTGCCGACGGTCTCGAAACTTACTTTCAGCTGATCTTCGCTTTCGCTATGCCGTTTCAAATCAACCCGTCTGGTGAGGTTGTGAACAATCTAGTAGAGCGCAGTCTACAGGTTGCGTATGATAAGAAGCTTATTTAGTTAAAGGGGGCGCCCCTAAAGTAAAAACTTACCGATTAAGACCTGTCCGAAGATCTGGTTATTAGTTCTAAGTTGTTGTACTTGAAGGCTCAGGGTTTCGGAGTTGCTGATATACTTTTCTTGATTCTGTTTTTGAGTTTTATTTGTCAGTTGAAACTCCTGTTTTAGCTGAATGACTCTATTATTAATAAGACGACATTCATCACTAGTAAGTGAAATATCTTCGACATAATCGAAGCTAAAGTTTTCTACACTTATTTCACATGCGTAAAGAGCTTGCTGAGTAAGAAGGGATATAAAAATAGGTAATAGTAATTGTCTCATAAATCTTGTGTAATTGTGTTGTTCTAATTCTCTATAGTTAGATCGAAAATGTAAATGAAAAAGCATCTAGCTGTACGAGTAGTTATGTTAAAATATAGGAATGAAAAAAGTATTATTTGTTTGTTTAGTTCTCTTTTTCAATGACAACGCTTTTGCCACAGCATCTGGGCCAGACTTCCTTGAGGTTGAAATCAAAGGCAAGAAACAGGTCGTGAAGAATCTTGGGTGCTATAAAAAGATCTGTAAGGTTTTATATAAAGATAAAGAGTACACTTTTCCCATATCAAAGACACGAGAGGCCACAGGGCCAATGGCCCCTACATTTGACTGTCAAAAAGCGACGTATAAGGCCGAAACTCTAATTTGTGAAAAGAGCGAACTTGCTAATCTTGATCGTCATATGGCCATCGTCTACAAAGATTCACTCCGAGTCGTGAAAGGTCTAGATGTTGACTCTAAGTCCGAACTAAGGAGACTTAAGGCCATGCAAAGGGGCTGGGTCAAAGGACGTAATGATTGTTGGAAAGCAAGGGATCTTTATTCTTGTATTGAGCATAATTACAAATATAGAATCTCTTATCTTCAAACCAAGTGGGAGCTTTTAAAACCTCATGAAACCTATGGCCTTATTTGTGAGAAAAGCCGCGCTGAAATCGTCATAAATAGCTATAAGACGAGCTACTATAATTCGATTAAGGCCGAATATGGTGATAAGTCTTTTGTTCTAATTGAGAGTAAAACCAAGAATGAATATATTGGCGATGGAAAGGCCATCACTATTGATTCAAGAAGTGGTTTGATTTCAAAATCGAGCTTCGTTCAATGCAAAGATTGGACAAGGGTTAAAGTCACAAAAGAAATTAAATAACCGGCTTAAACCTAACTTCGTCGAGTACCTTGTTTAACTCTCCAGTTATGAAGTCTTGATTTAGCGTACTTTCAAAAAGGATATAATCCTTAGGCTTAAACTCAACTTTATTGTTAATCTTAACTTCTTTGGTCTCCACAGCGCCGCCTTCGTATGACATCTTCTTCACTTTAAAAGCAAAGTCGAGTGAAAGCTTATTATCAACACAAGACATTCCAAGATTCATGGCCTGAATACTTGTCCAGTCTTTGATGTCAGGTGGAGTGATTTTTGCTTGAATCATTCCGGCCTTATTTTTAAGAGGCTTAAATTTGAATTTAAGAAAATTTTCAAAGATCTCAATGAAGCTCAAAATATTCTTATTTGCAAGGATATCAAGCTGAAGATGGCCACACTCATATGGTGTTTCAATATCTCCACAGATAACATAAAGGGAAGTGGCCTTCTCAGTAATAAGGCAGTTTTCAGCTAGCTTGAAGCTAAAACTTGTCTGCTCACCGCTTGCTTCAACTGTTTCAATAACTTTAAATGCCGCTTCGTCCTTGGCCTTAAACTTCTTTATATTCACTTCACACAGGTGGATGCCTATTTTTGATAGATCGGCTTCACCATGGGCCTTAATCGTAAGCTCTCCATTAATCTGGTCGCCCTGGGGCCAGCTCTCGCCAGCAAGCTCTAAATTCAACTCTAATGGTTTTAAGAAGAAAGTCCCTCTCATAATATATGCCTTTTCTTTATTTAGGTTAAAAATACTATTCTACTTCAAATAGGAGGAGGACGCCACCTGGATTCAAGTTGTTATATCCAACTAAGTTTGTTGTAAATTTCGTTGTGAATGGTTATAGTAAGATTGAATTTATCAGGGTGGTGCTTTTATGAATATAAAAAGAATAAATAATGAAAACTTTGAATCTGTCGTATCTAGTGAAAGAGGCGTTTTTGTTATTAAGTTTTATTCTGATACCTGTGGCCCATGTAAATCAATGGCACCTGTCTTTGAGGCCCTAAATGAAAATAACCCAGAAGTGAATGTTTATGAAGTAAATACCATGGAGAGTCCTGAGATTGCGGATAACTTTGGTGTTCGTGGAGTTCCATACACGGCCATTTGTGAAAACCGAGAGGTTCTTTATGACTTCACAGGACTTACACCCCTAGGGGAAATTCAATACGTGATAAACAATATCAACGATTCACACTTTCGTTTAACAGGTGAGTTTAAAGCACCGGAGACAAAGAAGAACTACTTCTTTGAAGCAATCGTCATTAGTTTGCTAGCAATCTTTGCTTTAGCTATCTTTTTTGTGTGAAACAGTTGTTCTTATGAGAAGAGGATATAAATACCAACGACAATACAAGCAATAGCGCCAATATTTTTCAGGTAAAAACTACGGTTGACCCTTTTTGCGAAATTCTCTTCTTGGTCCTTTGCTACAATTACATAACTTAGATCAAATACTTGTTTACCGCCTTTTGCCTTAGTTAGTAATATGGTGCTCTCGTTTAATTGTTCCTGTAGGTATTCTTCCGATATGTCATTAATTAGATTTCGATACTCAAAAAGCTTTGGGTTGTCAGATGATGGCCAAACTTTTGTACAAAGTAGAGAATGCTCAGCATATGGTAAATTGTAACTAGTGGGAGGTTGACATGAACCAATCGCATAAACCTTTTGTCCACTTAGAAAGACAACTTCTTTGAAGTAGAGATTTTTTGTATTAATAAGATTCAAATTATCAAGATGGTCTACAATCCTTTGCCTCTCACATAATTCTAGATTTCCGCTTTTAACAAAAACATGATCGGTATTGATATGTTTAAGCCCATTACTTCTGTATAGATCAATTAGGGCGAGATCTTCTTCCCCCTCATTCTTTATCTGTAAAAATGCGCTAGAGCTTATGTGTGCTCTTTCTTTCCAATGTCCGTATCTTCCATATGAAATATATTCTTCAACTATTATGTAATATGCTACGCACTCGATGCCATTTATGGGTGAAATTAATGAATTTTCTCCATATACTTTACCTTGGATTTCAACGTTTTCACCGATCGCTGCTGATCGAATTTTTGAGGTAGGGATACTTTTAATTTTTAAATATTCATTAAAGCTTTTTAATGAATCATATATAAGTTTTCCTCCCAGAATAAATGCCATGAGAGAGGTCGAATACTTATCTGGTTTAGACATTAAGCATTCCTTTTAAGTGTATCAATCTTTAGTTCTGGATAAGCCTTTTCTTCTTCACTGACTTTAAAAAGAACCTCTTCTTTATAGCCTAGTATTGGCGTGAAGAATACATAAGGGATTTGCTCAATTCGTGTATTATATATAGTTACAGAACTATTGTAGTATTCACGTCTGTCTGCAAGTGTATCTTCAAGTTTTGAGATTTTGTTTTGAATTTGTATGAAATTATTATTTGCTTTAATTTCAGGATAGCCCTCACTCAAGGCCAGAAGGCCTTTTAATGAATTTGAAATCTCTTCAGATGCCTTCATCTTTTCTTTGCGACTATTTTCTGCTCCCACCAACTTCTCTCGAGATTCCATAATCCTATCTATCATCGCAACTTCATGCTCTATATACTGATTACAAATTTCGATAAGCTTAGGGATCTCGTCGTAACGCTGCTTTAAAATGACATCAATATTTGCCCAGGACTTCTTAACCTCTTTAGAAACTTCAATTAGGTTGTTGTAGACAGAAACACACATGAATAGGAGCAAAAAAGCTGTAACAGTAGCAGTTAAATAAAGTGAAATTGTAAGCGATTCGCTCATTATAATCTCCATTGAAAACAATAAAATTTCTTATATTTTATCTCAAATAATGTATTTTTTAAGAGGTGGTTTAAGAAGATAACTCACAATAAATGCATTAGAAGTATTGGGTTTTAAGCGATAGGTGAAATTACGATTAGTTATGGGCCAAAGTTAATGAATCTCTTAATATCCCATAGACAAGTATTGTTAGATAATTATAAATGCTACGGAATTATATTCCTGTCTGCCTAGCAATAAAGGAAGGCACTTGATTAGGATTACCTTTATAAACTTTTCATTAAGTTTACTAAGCAACGAGAAGTTTGCTACTTATTGCTTATGAAATCTATCATTTTCACCTTTTTCTCCATTCTTTTGGCCACGCATTCGTTTGCTGCAAATGATTGTGCTGATCTAAGCGACGACTGTGCATATTACAGCTGTATAGAAAAGGAGCGAGTATGTGGAAAGCGTGGTTATCCCTTGGCCTTTGGGCAAAAATATTGCAATAAATTCGATTCTAGAGTTGAGAAGTTTTCTGAAGATGGTAAGAAATGGATTCAGGATGTTAAGGCCTGCCTAATCTCGGGCATGAATGACATTTCTTCTGAGTCTAGTTGTATAGAGTTTAAGAAAACGGCCATCTCTCACCACGTTCCTTGTTATCTGAGTGCAGGCTACTGTGAGCTTAGCAAAGAAGATAAGAAGCAGGTTATAAAGATTGTCAGAACATCGGCCTGGAGACTTGATATCATTCTTGCTGGCTACCAAGTTATTTCAAGCTGTTTAAATGATTGATAATTGTTCTTTTAAGCACTTAATCCACGCCTGTGCATTTCGTGAAAGAAAGTGATTCTTCTTTGTGACAAGCTTAAGAGGGAAGTGAAATGTCCCCTTTGGATATAATCTTTTAAGCTCTTTTGCTTTGATTTCTTTTTCAACCATAATTGACGGAAGGATTGAAACCCCAAGGCCTTGTAAGACCATTTCCTTGTGTGACGTTAAGCTGTTTGATGAGATTGTAATCTTAACGTTCTTATAGTCCTTATTCATCTTTGAAATTGTCGGGTATTTCTTCGTTGTCACATCATCCACTTCACGTGAGCCAATGAATGATCGTATAACGTCCAAATTCTTATGCTCAGAGGCCTTAATAACTAAATCAAAGGGGATTGATGCAACTTCCTCCAATTCAAGTTTGTGGGCGTATTTGGCCATCTCTGGCGTATGAAAAAAGAGTCCAAATTCAAACTCTCCGTCTTCAATTTTATTAAATAAGTCAGATGAGAAACTTGTAAAACACGCTGGTTGTACCTGCGGATATTCACTAAGGAATTCTTTTAAGATTCCTGGGACAAAATGTGCTGAGATCGGCTCACTGGCACAAAATTTTAAAGGACCTGAGCATTCAAATTTTCCGTCGTTAGCTATATTTTCGATATCCTCAACGGTTTTAAAAATAAGGTCACATTTGGCATAGATCTCTTGGCCAATATCAGTGAGGGTCGTCTTTCTCTTTTCACGGTTTAAGAGTTTCACACCAAGCTGATCTTCTAATAGGGCCACTGTTTTACTAATCGATGGTTGCTGGACGTAGAGCTTCTTAGACGCCTTTGTGAAGCCTCCATACTTAGCGACATAGTAGAAATGTTTCAAATGACCTAATTCCATAAGACTTCCTATTATTCATATTAAGAATGATAATTATGTTTATTATATATTATATCTATTGAGTGGTTTCAACTATAAATACTTCAACTTGTAACTAATAGGAGAGTTTATGAAGGTTTTGGCCGCTTTATTTATTGTAAATTTAATAACTTTTACAAATGCATATGCATCAGGCTGTTTTGGTTATAATGAGTATATAGTTTCAATTAGACCAGGGTATCTCACAACGGCCAAAGTTTATCGTGAAAGCTTGCAGATCAAGAGCGTCTACACTAATGTTTCAAATATCGTATTTTGGGCACAAGTTAATGATGAAAAGGTCTTCTTTCAGTCGAAATTTATGGAGCCTTCGCTAGCGCAAAAAGCTTATGATTTCATCACTAACAAATTAGATGAATCACTGGAGTTGATTGCACAATTCAATGAAGTAGAAATTGAAATTTATGATGACTGTGATGATTACCGCGAATATGTCACACGAAACCAATACGTAATGAATATAGATTTCAATGGATATACTGGCATTGAGCTTAAGAATTTGTAGGGGAGACAGGCCGTTAACTTTATGGACATAGTTAAATATATTACAAATATGGTCTTTGGGATGAGGAATTCTGGCATAGTAAATAAAATATTGTAATTTTAGTTAATAGGAGTCCCACTTGAAAAAATTATTAGTCTTAATTTCGACATTTTGTGCACTTAACGTTGTTGCAAGTCAGGCGCTTAACCAATTTCCATTAAATTGTGGAATTTTTGAAGGTAATGCTATGAATGCCGTAGAAGGTAGATACACTTGTGATGAGTACCGAATTATTGCTTTTACATTAGCCGGCGATGGTTCAATCAAGAAGAATGCACTAAACGCAAAATGCTACTCGAGTTATGGTGATGCTTATTCAGACTACGAGAAATATCGTTCGATTGATGTGTGTAAATAGAAAGAAATAAAATTCTAAACGATATATTTAAGGCAGAGATTTTTCTCTGCTTTTTTTATCGCTAATAAAGCGCTCTTGGTAAGGAGAGTGGTCGTATATTAATTAAACAGCACCAGTAAAAGCTTCAATAGATATCATTGTAATCATGTAATACGCTATTATTTAACAAAATTGAGGAAGTTATATGTCTAAGTTGTTAAAAATTCTACCATTACTTACGCTTGCTATTTTAAGTACTGGCTGTGGAAAAGAGAGCGTCAATACTAATTTAAATCAAATTATTGCAGGTAATAGTGTTATAGGTAAGGATGATAGAAGAGAAAGTGCAAATAATCTCCCCCGCAGTTTAAGCAATAGAGTTGGCCAGTTAGTTTCAACAATTCCCTTGAGGAATTCTGTTAGTACTTCTACATGTACAGGTTCTCTCATTGCAGATGATTATGTTATTACGGCCGCTCATTGTATTATGAGTCTGAAAATATACATTAAGACTGATACTATTTTTTATCCTGGGCAGCTAACGAGTGAAAGTACGCCCGAAGGTGGCTTCATTGTTACTCAAGCCTATATTCTAAAGGAATATTTCGAAGAAGATTTAGAAACAGTAGATCCTAATACTGATATTGCGATCTTAAAAATCAAAAAGAATTCTCGGGGTGAATCTGCTGGTAGGCTACTTGGTGAATTTCAGATGACAGCTGATGGACCCACAAAAAAGACTGATGAAATTCTGACAATTGGTTATCCTGGTGATCTAATAATAGGAACTCAGTACTTTCAAAAAGATTGTAAGGTTAATAATCGTTTCTTTAATAGAAGTAGTATTAAGTTTGAGTGTGATACTTATTTAGGTCAATCTGGAGGGCCACTTCTTAGATACAACCAAAATTCTCATGATTATGAAGTATTTGGTATCGTTAGCTCAGAGTTGCCTTCGATTAATCTTGGTGCAAAGATCACAAACTCTAGACTCGAAGACTTTCAAACAATCATAAATGGTGGAGTTCCTGATAAAAAATGGATGAAATTCACTATCAAAGGAAAGTAATTATTATAGGTCGTATTTATCTACTTCAATAAAAATAGTATCACTCTCTAAATGTTTATCATTAGGAGAGTGTTTCATGAAAATTATGCAATTTTCTATAGTTACAATTTTATTACTATTTTCGATGCGTATCGTAGCACAAGACAGTTGTTCAAGTGTAAACGAGGTAACACAGGAACAATTTGATTGCTCAATTGAAATCCTTAAAAACACAGCAAGTAACACGAAACTTTCCCAAGTAAAGGCGCTTAATCTCTGCCGAGAATATTCACTAGATATTGAAAATATAAAGTGTGGGGTAGATCTATCACCACGAGATATTAAAGCGGGTATTGAATTATGCTTAAATTACACACGTGATCAACTAGAGTGCGGAAAAGACCTGAATAAAAAAGTTTCAAGTTTAAATATCAAAGAAGCTGTAAGCTACTGCGTAAACGAGCGCCAAGAAGATATAAACTGCTCATTAGATTTATCTGATAATAACTCAGTGTGGATACCTAATTCATTTAAGGATAATTTAGCAACTTGTAAGAAGTATTCAGGTGAAACTATTGAATGTGCAGTTACGACGAGCTCACTTCTTTCGACTTACGGTTTTAATTACAATCTAATGTTATGCCATGAGTATGATTATGAAACAGTGAAGTGTGTCGGAAATATCTCTAACGAATCATCATTTGGAAAACTTATTACTCAATTTTTTGATACTGCAGCTCTTTGTAAGTCACAAGGAGAGAAAGTTACCCGCTGTGCAGTTAAATATGCTGAAGATAATTCTTCAGTAACAGATTTAGTTAGTACAAAAAAATTGAAAGAAAATCTGAAGAAAGGGTTTGTTCGATGCAATATGGTTACTCAGGTTCTATGATTAAAGATAAGAAGCTTTTTAAATTTTTGTTAATTACTTTTATTAGTGGTTTTCTTTGTCAGGGATTATTTCTTTATTATAAGAATAGTTTATTCCTAATTATAGCGATGTGGACTCCTGCGATTGGCCTACTGGGAGTTGGTGAAGAAGCTAAAGACGTTATTAAAAATCTAAGAGTTTTTTCTTTTAAATATATGGCACTCACGCCTATCGTTGCACTGACGCCATACATCCTGTCACAGCTAAGTTTTTATATGCTTGATTTAGGGTCATGGAATAGCGAAAGCTTTGTTTTGAGTCCCGATTTTTCCAGAATAGCTGAAGTTAAAAAGATTGGTTTAATGCTAGGGACAGGTGAGCAGTCATATTCATTCCTTGCTTTGAATCTATTTATAACAATTCTAATTGGAACTATTCCAACAACAATTATGGCCACTCTTGGAGAAGAGATTGGATGGAGAGGGTATTTACAAGATACTTTAACTAATAAGTACGGCTTTTTAAAGGGAACGCTTCTCGTTGGATTGATTTGGGCATATTGGCATATTCCTGCAAACCTAGGAGGTGTAAATGGTGCAGAGAACGTTTTTCTGACTACTTTTATTACTTTCCCTTTAATTATTATTTTTATGAGCTTTGCCCTGGGGTGGTTTAAAATAAAGTCTAATTCAATTTGGGTTTGTGCTGTTTTACACGGAATAAACAATACGGTCTCAGGTATTTATCTAATAAGGCCATCTAATCCAAAAACTGGTGAGTACATTGAAATGATATTTAGCATTTTGGTTGGGCTAACATTTATAGTTATAACAATTATGCAAAATAAGAAGTCAAGCAAACAACATAGGCAAGGCCAAAGAGTTCAGTTATAGAGATTCTGTGGTAAGGGTTGTTGTATTTTTTTATGCCTAAATTAAGGCGTAATTTTAGATCTTATTAGATGGGTATAGTGACAAAAGGGGAAAATATTTTATATCATATAATATCAGTTATATGGGGTAAAGCCATATTATAACTTATGATAATGATTATAACCCCAATTTTTGCTATGTTCACCTAGGCAATTTTTAGCACAAAAAACGCGACAACTTGGTCGCGTAATTTATTTGAAGCTCTTAGAATCCATTTTAGAACGTCACTTTTTTCGTATTATTTCTAGCGACAGAAATTTGTCAGTTGATATAACTTCTCACATGCTCTGGCCGCTGAGAAACAATCTGACATATCACGTGAGATAAACATCTGTGATCCACATGAAACTTGGCCTAGGTCTTCAACGAAGATTTCGTGTGTTTTTTCTTCAACTAAACGGCCTTTGAAATATGCGCTCATTTTTATGATATTTTTGCCCGTGTGTAGCACAGGTTTTTTTCGCAAGTTTTTCTGCCAAAGATTCAGTGATTTTTTGGTACGCTGACTAGTCATATCGTAACGGAGAGTTTTTGATTTTTTTCTGCCTTTTTCGTCCGTGTATGACACGACGATTTTATCGGCCTCTAAATTTTGCCCCACAATGAAGTCTTCAAATCTTACGGGATATAGATGTCGTGTTTTACATCCGAAGGCCTTTACGGCCTGATTTGAGCCGTTGTCGCATTTGATGCCAACACCACCAATTAATGTCGCAGCTTCATAGGTATTTTGCACCGTATTTTCAAAATTTAGCGCGTATGAGTAACAGCTAAAAATAGCTGACAAAATGATTAGGGAAAGTTTCATGAAAAATCCTTCTTTTATAAAACAATAAGTAAGCAAAAATTATTTCATAAAAGAAGGGGATTTTTCAATCACTATTTTAGACACCAATTACGATATCATCGTCACCTGGTGCTTGTTTGATTTCAAAACATTCGACGCGGTACAGGTGGTCGTTTGACTCTCCTAGCGATTTGCGATTTTTAGCGCGGTCATAATGTCTTTGACTATATAGAACACGGGCCGAAATAGGCCATCTAGCATCTAATATATCCATTGCATGATCATCGGTTTCAACAACAGACCATTTCAAATAGCCATTTCCACCAATAATAACGTTAGAAAAAAGTGCGCGGCCATTGCCATAATCCATTAGCATTTTAAGGTCTGGACCCATGATATTATTATATTGCTCGTGAAATACTGAGTTAATTAGACGTCCAGCATAAGCACGATATGAGACTGGATTGACCTTCTTTTCAAAGATGTCTACTTGGCAACGAAATGCAATGTGATTTGTCGTTCCAAAGTCTACGGTTGCTGCGATTGTTGAAACTGCTGAAATAAGCGTTAATGCAATAGAGATTTTTGTTAAAATCTTCATTTGTCCCCCAACTGTAAATAATATTTAACAATTATTATGCAATTGGAGGCGAACTTTATAGTTAAGAAAACTTAAGATTTACTTATCTGTTGGGTTTAAATTTAGGTATAGATTCCCACGAAATAGGGTCATGGCACCACTAAGCGTATCCCCTACCTGATACTTGCAATTAGTCCCTACGTAGCGTACACCTCTAAGCATAAGCTCACTCTCAGATAGCGGGTTTAAGTAGCTTCCCATCCATACATCGGGGTATTTCGTGCGAATATGACAGCCGAAATCTGTTGCTGTTACTTCGGTAATCTCAGCGACTCCCTGGGCCTCTTCATATTCATAGTCATACTGATACTCGTAGCGCTCGGACTGATATGACTTAAACCAACAATTCGGTCTTGGTTGATTTAGAAGTCCTGCTTTTAGTGTGTCCACACGGCACTGACTTTGTGGGTAATCATTAAAGATTGTCACTTTTGAAACATGATCTGACTTAGAATTGATATTGCTTCCGGGATAAATGACAGAAGCATCTCTGATGGCACTTAGGCCTCTTAGGCATGATTTATCTTGTTTACACTCAGAAAGGTTCTCAGCGCTAATACCGGCCATCTCAAAGTTATCAGAGCTATTTGAGGCAAAGTATTTCTTTAAGCATTCATTAGTCGCAAAGTAATCCGATTGGGCCTCACTTGAGTATTTTTGAGTTGGCATCACTTTCGGATGACCACCGATAATATGGCCAACCTCATGACATGCAATAAGGGCAAAAGCATCTTTTGTAAGCTTGTTTTTGCGAACAAACTCCCCGTGAAAACTAAAGCGTACAGACTCTGAGTGTCTCTTATAACCAACTGATGCATTTAGGGTTTTGGATTCCCAATTAATATCGACTTGGCGATTCTTTCCCTGTGGTAATTGCTGGTCGTAGATACTTAGGACACTCTCGATGACCTCACGAAACTCTCCCTCTGAAGTGATCACACCAGAGGCAAGTAAATTAGTTGACATTAGTGAAGTAAGTACAAGTAGGATTGTTTTCATTTTATTTATATAGCAGATAATCTGAACGCAATGAGTAATGTTGAAATCTATATATAGTGGTGTACAGATTTTGTTGATCTTAAATAGTGCCTAAAATCCCCTATTTTGCCCCTTATATTGACTCAAATTTAACAATATTCGCTATTCCTAAGTCATATTCTTTCCCCTATAATGTGTCTAATTACTTAAAAATGCGAGGAAATATGTCAGTAAACGGCGTACCATTTATTACTTTAAATCGCTTTGAAGACGGGTTTCGTGAAGAATTCCTTTCAGGCGTTGAAACTTTATTTGATAACACACAATTTATCGGTGGACCTCAAGTTAATAAGCTTGAAGAGAAGCTAGCAGCTAAGACTGGAGCTAAGTATTCAGTTGGTTGTGCCAATGGAACAGATGCGATCCAAATTGCTCTAAGAGCAAGTGGCGTTGAAAAGAACGATGTTGTTCTTGTTCCTGATATGACGTTTTGGGCGACTTTTGAGGCCGTTGTAAACGTAGGTGCAAACCCTGCAACAGTAGACGTTAGTCGCGAAACTCTTCACTGGGATAAGGAAACTTTCAAGGAAGCAGTTGAGAAATTTAAGCCAAAGGCCGCTATTCTTGTTCACCTATACGGTTGGGCATGTCCAGATACGATGGAAATCAGACAAATTGCTGAAGAAAATGGCGTTATGTTAATTGAAGACGGTGCTCAGTGCTATGGGACGACAATCAATGGAGAGTCGATTCTAGGAACTGCTAAGATCTCAACGACAAGCTTCTACCCTGCAAAGGTTCTTGGGGCCTCTGGAGATGCTGGAGCAATCTTTTCAAACGATGAAACTCTTATCAATACTTGTCGCACGCTAATTAATCATGGGCGTACAAGTCACTATAGCCACGGCCTAATTGGTTGGAACTCAAGAATTGGTGCTTATGAAGCATTATTTCTAAACCTATCGCTTGAGCATATCGATGCTAGACTTGACTCTCGTCGTAAGGCAGTTAAGTACTACCAAGAAAATCTTCAGGGCCTGCCTCTTAAGATGCAATCAGTTCCTTCTCACGTAGGTGAAAACGGTTACTGTAGTGTTGCTCTTATTGAGCCAGAGCTTAGAGATGGACTTACAGCTGCTCTTAAGGAAGCAAATGTAGGATTTGGGACAATTTATCCAGGTGCCATGAGCAAGCAAGAAGGTGCTCCTGCACACAGTGTTGGATCAATTGATCACGGTAATGCCGATTATATTAGTAAAGCAGTTTTAAACCTGCCATGTTTCGCCTATATCACGGAAGAAGAATGCGAGTACGTTTGCCAAGTTGTAAAAAATTATTTTTCAAAATAATCATACTAGGGGCCGTTATTGCGGCCCCTGCTTTTTCTAATGGGAGAACCGAAAGGATCAACGAATTAGAAAGGCAAAGAAGTAAGAGGCCAGCACCTACCAATCAAGTAGGTCTTGGAACAAGTTTCTCTTCTTCACTCTATAAAGTTGGAGATAAATTCGACATTCCTGTCGTTCCTTCAATTAATTACAATTATAAGAGATTTTCATTTCGCGGAATCGCGGCAAGCTTTCGTTTATTTCCCCTGACAAGCCTAACCCTAACTCCAGACTTCAACAAAGTCGAGGCCGAGGCCGGAACATATAACGATGGGCTAAAAGAGCGTGATCGTTCTCTTGATCTAGGTCTAACATTCATTCTGCCATCTAAGTGGTTTATGACAAGATTTAGCTATACTCACGATATCAGTGGGCGCTCAGAGGCCAGCAAGTACTACGTATCAGTCTCTAAGGCATTTCCAATTGAGCCTTGGAAAGGTGAAAAGATTGTCCTTATTCCAGGTATCACATACTCTCAGTACAGTGACAATTGGAGCCGTTACTATTTTGGTGTCTCGAGTGCTGAAGCACGCGCAGATCGCCCTGAATATACTCCAGGGGCCTCTCATCAGCTAAGTGCTAGGCTTATCCTAAATTACCCTATTGGCAAGAAATACGTGCTTAATAGCTTCTATTCGTACACGAAGTATTCTTCTGCGGTAGAAGATAGCCCCTTAACGAAAAGAGGCTATCGTGAAAGTATTTTTCTAGGTCTAAATTATATTCTTGGAGAGTCTACTCGCTAGATACTTAAATCTAGTCAAGAAACTCAAAGGCCTTCTGTGCAAAGAGTGCATCAGGTAGGATATAAAGCGTCCAGTCTGTGATATCACCGTTAATAATCTTAAGGTTATTCTTCTTATAACGATTATTATATAAGCGGTAATATGGCCCAATAAAACGCTCATCAAGTTCAGCTAAAACTCTGTGTGCATTATCTGCATAAGAGCTAACGCTACTAGGATGCTTAAGATCACTTATTCTCGTTAAGGCGTCTCTTAAGACCTTTGCAGCAGTTGCAATTTGCATAAGCTCGGCACCTGTTGTTGAGTAATTATCTGCATGAGTGTCCTCGTCATTTAAGACTGAAAGTGCATTGTAGCTATTAATAACCTTCATAAGACGATGCTTTAGTGAAAGCTTTGTGATGTCACTATTATAAAAGAGACGATCATATGCCATTAAGAAATGAGCTGGCGTCTTAAGCTTTCCATCTTTCACAGATTGAGAGATCTCATTTGCCTCTTTCATGATCAGGTAAAGCTCATGCTTATCAACTGTTGATGGATTAAAGACCATCTTAAAGTCAAAGTTTATTGTCTCACTTGGGTAATCGATCCCAATACCAATCTTGCGTCCTTTGAAGTCTTGATCTTGCACAAGAAGAAGATCCCATACAGGGCCTGCAAGGCGTGGGTTTAGTTGTAGTAAGATATCTTTTTTCGTCGTAAAGACTTTTAGATAATTATTAAGAGCGAAACCTGCAAGAGTTGCATTTCCATTTCTTTCATCTGTAGGGTTTAGCATTGGGCCTGCAATCTTTAGAACAAGCTTTTTAAGGTTTGAGCCTACGATACCATTCTTTAAATTCACATCCCCTATCATGGCATTTAAAATTGATCCAAATAGTTCAGCATTCTTGGCCGTGCGACCAATTGATTCAAGCTCAATCTTAAGGAGTGTATTTCCTAAAAAGATCTCATCTTCATTCTTTTCAAGAAGATCCTTCTTATAATCCTTTAAGTCCACAGCATGAAGCTTGATTCTGGCACTAATTGATGAGCGGTTATTTTCAATAACAAAATTCTTGTCTTCGTTGCCAAAGATATTATTAAAGACTCTTGCACCAAACCAGCGCTTCTTCTTTTCAACTTGATTAAGGGCGATTGATAAGTATAGCTGATTATCACCCTGTGATCTTACCGTTAGATCTTCAAGGATATTTACGCTTCCTTCTTCAAGGGCAGAAAGTTGTGCCTTTGCATCCTTCACTTGTGGCGCAATAGAGGCCGTAAGAATTGAGTTAACCATTGATTCAAATTCTCTAAGATTGATCTTAAATGAATAATCAGTAGGGCCTTCGTTATTTAGGTCACCTGTCGTTCCCACAAAGTTTAAGCTATCTTTCTTTTCTGGACGACTATAGATATGAGATAAGAAATCCTTTGTTCTTACTCCGTGTCCAATGGCCAGATCAATATAGGTCTTATCCATTAATTTATCGAAGATCGGCTCAATATTCCAAACTTGAACATTATTTTGAGCATAGAGAATCTTTTCACTTAGAATTGTTGGGTCTAAGTTAATCTGAAGTCTTCCTGTGCGACGATCGATTCCTAAAATATTATTAAAGAACTCCACAAGATTCTCTTCAGTCATCTCTTCAGGAATCGAATTAAATGGACTTTGAAGATCAAGCTTTTTAACAGCAATGATTTGTTCTTCAGTCTTTACTGTCTGAGTACGCTGAAAGTTTTCTTTGAAGCTTTCTAACTTTTCAATAAGCTTTCTTTTTACTTCGGCTTCATCAACAACAACTTCGTCTTCTTTCGTCGCAAGTGGATCACTAATCAGGTAAGTCTTTAGGATATTTGCTGTGGCAAGCTTCGTAAACTCTTCAAGAAAGTATCCCTTGTCTGTCTTAGGCGTTAGATGGATACGCCCTTGGCCGCTACCAAGAGTTGCATCCTTAATATCAAGCTCTAGAACACCTTTATCTCTCATATACGTATAAAGAGAAATCTCAAATGGAACAGAGTCTCCATAAGTTTTGCTATCTAGGCGAATATCTGGATTATTAAAGTCAATTCCTTCACCTTCAAGTCCCATTTCAAATAATGAATTAAGTTCAAGATTGACACGTCCTCTTAAGATTACTCCAGGTAAATGAGGAGCAAGAACGACATCTAATTCTTTAAATAGAGGCTCCTTATCAATCAGTTTGAAGTCGCGGAAGAAATTAGTAAATTGTGAGACAGCATTTTGTGAGATACGAGAGTTCACAAATGGCATCTCTGGGCCTTTGCGTCCTCCATTTCGAGTTTCCATATCCACAACGTGTCTAAGCTTTAGATCCGCAATAGAAACCCTTAGAAACTCATCAGCTTGCTCAAAGAATTTAATATTAGCAAGCTGTGGCTCATCAATAAAATAGAGATCCTTAAGGCTTAATGCTTTTCTCGCCTTTGCAATAGATGTTTTTAGTATCTCATTAATGATCATTCTTTCGCGATCATTCCAATTATAGATTCCTGTTGCCTCTAAAAATCTTGAATGCATTTTGGAGAGTCTAAGCTCTGTCTCTGCATTAAAACCATATGTCTTATATTCTTGTTCACGGAGTTTTTTAAGCTCATCAGCAGCAACTTTTCCTTCTGCCTTAACGCCTTTAATATAACTTAGCGAAGGGTTACCAATTCCACCTTCAATTAAGAAAGATGCCCCTTGCTTTGTTCCTTTTAATTTCTTTGGCCCAATATACCAAACCTGAAGATTCTCAAGGTCGCGGTAACGAGTCAGGCCGGAGAGTTTCATAAAGTTAAAACGCAGACGTACTCGGTTATCTTTTAAAACGATTTCTTCATTATCAAATAAATCTTTAATGACTTTTGAAAGATCTTCATCAGAATAATCTGTTGGGGCCTTATCGTCGGCCATAAAGTAATTAAGCAGGCTTCGGTTTCTTAAAAGCGCCGCCGTTACATTTGTTACAATATGCATACCATTTGTATAATCAACGTCATCTAAGACAAATTTTTCAATACTGAGCTCAACATATTGGCCACGTACATATGGAGGAAATCCTAGAACGAGTGAGATTGAATGTTCATTTAAGAGCTTATCACCGGCCTTGTCTTCCATTGATAAGAGCATTGAGTCTGGAATAATCACAGTGGCATCAAGGTGAAATGTGCGGTTAATTGGATCGAGATCGATCTTCGTAATTTCTTTAAAGCTTCCTTTTCCATCACCAACGAGAAGGTCTTGTAAATCATAGCGCAGAAACTTAAGAGGCCACTTAAGTGAAACCAGCGCTTCTTCATTTCCCCATTCTTCATCGCCGCGGGAATTGATCGGTCCACTGTGCATTGGCCTGGCCAGCACTTGTGTCGAAAAAATAGTCACTGTCAAAAGAATTGCTAGTAGAAATTTAGATTTGAACACCTTATACCTCTCTCAATGATTTCTTAGGGGTATATGATGCAACTAGAGTGCCAACTTTATTAATTTAGGTCATTGAGAAAATAAGCTGGAACTTCACGTATTGGCATACCACCAGCAAAGCCGCCCTTACTCATGCATTGAGGGTCCTGTGAGTCTTGTGTGCAGCGATTATAGCGCATACAATTATTTTCATTATCTCTTGCAAGAGACCAGCCTGAACCGAATGTGTGAACTCCAATAACAGCATTTTGCTCAACACTATAAATGGCAGAGCCAGAGTTTCCACCAAAGACATCGAGATTATACTCTAAGCTTTGGCCGTTATCGTATTCAACTTGCCCTTGATCGACTAATTTTAAAGGCGCACCAAGAGGACTGCCAGCAGTTAAGAGCTTTTCCCCTTCTTGGAAATGATTTGAAAGCTTTAAGGGATTTACATCCTCTACGGCCTCTTTTAATTTAATAATAGCGACATCCGCTTCTTCTTCCACATCAAAGAGAATATGAGTTACCTTTTCACACTCATAAACCTTCTTGTAATTCGAGTTTCCATTTGTGTAGTCAAAAACGAAAACAAAGTTTTCGCAAAAACTATACTGATCACCTTCGTTTAGAAAAACACAGTGGCCAGCGGTCATCATCTTATCTTTAGAAATTAGAAAGGAGCTACATTCTCCAATTGAGTTTTGTTTGGCAAATCTTTCATAGGCACATAAGTTTGAGCGCTCTTGAATGCTCTCAAAGCGTCCCAAGTTATCTTTATGAATTATGGCCGCTGTGGCATCTGAGACTATACTCTTACTAACTTCACGGCGATTATCTTCACCGTAAATCATCTTATTTGACGTTATGGTAACAAGATCGCGATCTTGATTATGACAAGATAAGAATATGGTTAAAAAGCATAAGCTTAGGATTAATCTCATATCGCTCAATATAGATTCCTTTGCCTTAATTATAGTTAATTTTGTAAACTCGTAATGGGCCGTAAAGTAATTGGCCATTTATGTCATTTTGTGGAAAAATTTTAAATAAGTTTTATTACTCAATTATCATAGGGAATTATATGGATATTTCTGTATTTCTTGCGCAAACTGTAGATATCCTCTGGGGCCTACCATTAGTTATGTTGCTTGTTGGTGGTGGTTTATATCTTGTGGCCATCTCTCGCTTTAAAATGCTTGCCGGCTTCATGCATGCGCTAAAGCTTATTGCAGGAAAGTATCACCACGCTCACGATGATGAGAGTAAAGGACAGATTTCACACTTTAAGGCCCTGACAAATGCCCTGGCCTCTACGGTAGGTATGGGAAATGTTGCAGGTGTTGCTGTGGCCATTTCTCAAGGTGGACCTGGAGCGATCTTTTGGATGTGGGTTGGTGCACTTATTGGGATGAATACGAAATTCTTTGAGTGTACTCTATCAGTTATGTATCGAAAAAATGACCACCACGGTGAAATCCAAGGTGGACCGATGTATACGATTATTGAGGCCCTTCCAAAGTATATGCACTTTTTGGCCTACTTCTTTGCCCTGGCAGGCCTAATTGGTACCCTTGGTATTTTTAACACCAATCAAATGGCAACCTTCATTGAAAGCAATTACAGTATCCCAACTTATATAACAGGGATTGCAGCAGCACTCTTGATCATCTACATCCTTATGGGTGGTGTTCGAAGAATTGGAGGGGCGACTTCTAAAATTGTTCCCGCGATGTGCTTGCTCTATGTTGGTTGTGCAGTTGCCATCATTTTCATGAATCTTTCAAGTGTTATGGATGTATTCTATCTCATATTTAATGAGGCCATCAATGGACGAGCTGCCGCAGGAGGAGTTTCAGGACTGGCCGTTGTACACATCTTTAAGACAGGTATTAAAAGAGCAACTTACTCAAATGAGGCCGGTGTAGGTTCAGCACCTTTGGCCCACGGAAATGCTAAAACAAGCGAGCCAGTGGCCGAAGGACTCGTGGCAATGATTGGCCCATTTATTGATACCATTATCGTTTGTACGATGACTTCAATCGTAATCTTAAGCTCACTTACTCCACAAGAATTGCAAGAATCAAATGGCGTTCTTATCACTCAAATGGCCTTTGTGAAGAATTTTGGTGTGATGGGATCTCACTTACTAGGTTTATCAATTATCCTCTTTGCCCTTTCGACAATTATCGGATGCTCAAATTATTGTGAGAAGTGTTGGGATTTCCTCTTTGGTGGAGTTCCTCTCTTAGGTGCAAGATTAACCTTCGCAATCTTTTATGCTTCAACAGTACTTCTAGGAGCAATCTCTGCTCCAGATGATATGGTCAATGCGATGGATATTGGCTTTGCCCTAATGGCCATTCCAAATATGATTGCCACAATTTGGTTGGCACCAAAGGTTAAGCATAAGATGGATGATTATTTTGCCAAGTATATTGGAAAGAAAGCTTAATTACCTTCTAAGAGTGTGTTGTTCGCCGTAAACCTCAGCACACTCTCCAGTGGCCTCAATACTTCGAATTGTTCGACTCCACTTGTTTTCAAATGGAATATCACGGCAGTCATTATGACTAACAGTTCTTCGCATAATGGCCCTGATTGTTCCCTTGCAATTATCCGCTTCGATAAAGAAGCCAGTGGAAAAGAATGTATCGATTTCTTCAATGACATTGATATTAACTTTTTTCTTGATACGCTTTTCAAGAAAATCATTCACCTCTTCTAAGCAAAGATTATCATTCTTAAGTGGAATTCTTTCTTTATCAAAACCTAGTTCAACGATCTCTTGCCCTTGTGGGTCCTCAGGCATCTTTTTAGAGATCTCATACTTATCCTGTGTTGAAAGATCGTGATAGCCTCTAATATGGTTCCAGCCATAGCCCCAAGCATAGCCTGTGTGAAATGATGGATTACCACCAATATAGACTGCAACCTGCATGGCCTTACCAAAAATACTCGAGAATACATCTGAAACACATTGCTTGAGCTCTTCGTCTGCTTTTATTTTTTCCATTAGAGTTCCACCCATCCAGTAACTAACATCATGCTCGACACAGCAGTGTTGCCACAGTTTAGGAGCATTAAATGTTCCCTGAGGTGAAATTGATGAGCAACCATCTGTTTGAAATGGCCTTAGGTAATTATCAACGTTTCTCTTTGACAACACTCCATTATCAAAATCAAGCAGGCCATAATCCTGAGCATAGGAATAATTCACACTGAATATTGAGAATAGAATAAGTAGTAATAAGAAACGCATAGGCCAAATATAACAAAACCTAGCGTTCTTCTTGAAGATTCTAACATTTCTACATAGGTGTAAAAAAATGAGTCATTAGTTACGATAGAGGCTATGAGGCTTGGGCTTTCGCTTCTCTTGTTGTTTTTCTGAAGCCGACGCAGGTTCGCGATCGAGCTTATCGCGTTCTACAATCATATAAGTAATCATGGCCACCCATAAGATGATGGCCACGACTGATAGGATAGTATTTCTGATCTTAAAAAAATTCTTATAAACCATAACACCACCTATTTCATCGAGATCACTTTTGGCTCAACAGGCTCTATTCCTGGAACCTTCCATTTTGAATCGAGAATCTCTTTTGATGGAATATATAATCTCATAATGACATAGAAATTCCCTTTTGGAGTTGCCAGCCAATTGGCCTTCTGCTTTTCATCCATAGGCATACGATTTGAAAGATATAAGTCAAACGACCCATCAGACTTCTTAGTTAGATTACTGCTATTATTTAATGAGTAACGTTCGAGATCATTCTTAATGAGCATTTTGCTAACGCTATCATATACTGTGACAGACCAGAATGCTCCAACCTTAGGCTCACTCTTAAAGCGAATTCGATACATTTTAGAACCCGTAAGCTTATTACCCTTTATATCGACCTCTGCCAGCGGATATAAGGCCTCTTTCTCGCCTTGCCCACCTAGGTATGGATGGGAAACCATCGAGCGAAGCGCATAATCATCCCCAAAATTATCGAGACCAAAGACATAGCTCCAACCATTGGCAAATTTCGTATTAGCAGGGTTTCTGATTTGTGCGGCCGCGACTTGAGGGCCATCATTTAACACTTGCACTAGGACATCTTGAACGGCCTGTGACAGCATCTCTTTCTTAAAGCCGTCCTTAGTAAGGCCAATCTTTTTAAATTGTCCAAATAGGGCCTTCTCTTTATCAGTAACAGGATTTACCTTTATATACTCTCCAAGCTCTTGAAAGAATCTTAGCGGATCACTATCACTTCCAATGCGCTTTTCCAGCGGATAAATACGCACTCGCTTTTTATTTCCCAAGTATTCATCTAGTTCAGTAAGCTTATAATTATCCTGAATCTTATGAACCTCTGCAAGTTCCTTATCCATATCATCTGACTTCAGAATCTGTGTGCGTCCCCAAAGCCAAACTTTAGATGTTGGTGACTCAATGATTGTGAGCCCAGAAAGGCCTTTGTTGTTCTTGTACATCTCACTGGTATTTGGCGCCACAATTAAGTACTTCTGTGCATTCGTACCCGTTGCTCTCGTCCCTACATACTTTATTAAGTTATGCCACATATCGAAGACATCAATCACATAGTAGCGGTCCTTGATTGCTGGAACAGAGAGAACCATTGGCGATTGATTTAAGTCTAGGACAGCACTTGAATAAAGCGTGTCTTGATTGGCCGTTGGCATATCTGTATCAGTTGGCCCAGGCAAGCGTCTCGAGTGGCCGAATTCGTTTAATGGAGCACGGTAACTTGTCTCTGGCTGCTTCTGAGTAACGTCTGTATAAGTGCGTGCGATATTTTCCATTCGCACAAGTGTTGAACCCCAAAGATAAGCATTTAAACCAAGTGAATAGGCCTCTTTTAAAAGTGGGTCATCTTTAACCGGAACAGAAGCAATTGATCTCTCGCCACCACCACGTTCCTTTCCATAGTAGATTTTATCAATGGCCGCTTGAGAAAGGTGCGTTCGATAACTTTCAGGAGTATTTGTTTGTACAAGATAAGTAACAGTCGATATCCAAGAGATAGCAAGGACTACCCCTAAGGCAGGAAAAAGATACTTTTGATAACTTGATTTGCTCATCGCTATTTCCTCGTTTTATTGTGTGCTTAGTCACAATATAGCGCAAGGAAGATAGCGATGAACTTAATAATCGTGAATTAAAGTTAAAAACTTAAAGTGTAAGACGCCTTCCATAACCAGCTCCAGGATACTCTCTCTTATTGGCACCTGGCTGTGCATAACCATTAATTAAAACTCTTCGAGGTGAATCTGTTTTATTAAGTGATGATGAGTGAAATGTATATGGCCCAAAGAAGGCAACATCTCCGGCCTTGAGTTTAAGATCAATAGCTGGAAGTTTTTCAAGAAGTTCATCAATAATACTTGGGTCTTCTTTATAATTAAGATGACCTTGAAGATGTGATTTTGGGATGAACTTAAGAGGCCCATTAAGAGAATTCATATCATCAATGGCCATAACAGTTTGAACGTAGCTTCCACGCCCATCGACATCTTCCCACATCTCCGTACCATAACGACGATGTTCACTATCTTGATGCCACTTGAATTCGACAATTTGTCCCGGTAACTTAAAGTGTGCCTGATTAATAAGTTGAACCATTTCGTTTGATTCTAAAATCTTACTCACAACACTTAAGATTTTCTTGTCAGCACCAATATCAAGAAGATGTTCATCATAACCACCACACCAAACGATACGGTTTAGAGCACTCTTATCAAAAACGAATTGTGCTAGCTTTAGCATCTGCGTTTCATCAATCGTTTGAGATGCCTCGTATAGGTTATCAAAAGAGCGCTTGATGCGTTTTATCTCAGAGTAATCAAAAAGGCCTTCGACAATGCAAAAGCCATTTTCATAAAAATCTTTAACTAATTTATTATAATCTAATTCCATAAATCTATTATAGCACGATATTAAGCATTCTTCTTAATGGCTCTGCTGCTCCCCAAAGAAGTTGGTCACCACTTGTAAAGATATTTAGGTACTCATCCCCCATGTGCATCTTACGAACTCGGCCAACCGTCGTTTTAAGCGTTCCTGAAACATAGCGTGGATTAAGCTTTTCACGAGTGGCCTCAGGTGTGTTTTCAACAAACTCAGTATACTCTGAGAAGTTCTTTATCATATCCTCAATTGTTTTTAGATCAACAGACTTATTAAGCTTAACTGTTAGAGCTTGAGAATGTGACCTCAATGCACCAACTCTTACACATGTTCCATCAATAGGAATTGGGTTCTCTGATCGTCCAAGAATTTTATTTGTTTCGCTAAATGCTTTCCATTCTTCGCGTGTCTGGCCATCTTCGACAGCACTATCAATCCAAGGGATTAAGTTAAGTGCTAGAGGCACACCAAAGCAATCACTATCAAGTTCATTGCTTTTTAAGAGATTTGAGATATTTTGATCGAGTTGTAGAATTGGCCCATCCATTAGAGGCTTGGCCATATTTCCAATGACTTCCATTTGAGTTAGAAGCTCTTTCATATGGCGAGCGCCACCACCTGAAGCTGCTTGATAAGACATTGTACTCATCCATTCAACAAGGCCTTCCTGGAAGAGACTTCCAATTCCCATAAGCATTAAACTAACGGTACAGTTTCCGCCTACGAAGTTTTTAATTCCATCGTTAAGGGCCTTATCAATTATATCGCGGTTTACTGGATCAAGAATGATTAGAGAGTCATCATCCATTCTCTTTGCCGAAGCGGCATCAATCCAAAAGCCTGGCCAATTTACCTTTTCTAGCTCTGGGCGTACTTGCTTTGTATAATCACCACCTTGGCAAGAGATGATAATATCCATATCTGCAAGCTCAGAGATATTATTTGCATCCTTAAGAGTGTGGGTCGCATTGTAAAGAAGTGGCCCAGCTTGTCCTGCTTGAGAAGTTGAAAAGAAATAAGGATCAATCTTGGCAAAGTCTCCCTCGCTCTCCATTCGTTCTAAAAGAACTGAACCTACCATTCCACGCCAACCAATAATTCCTACTTTTTTCATATGTATCTCCACAGGCTACGGCCTTTTTTATTTAATTATGGCCAAAATTATAAATGTATAGACATCAATGTGTCTATCCACTACAATTAATTTCAATTGAAGAGGCGCAGTGTTCAGAGCGTGTTGATAAGGGTGCACAACTATTTTAGTCCGTTATCAGTCAACACAATGGGGATATTGCCGAAATAAGGCCTGAGTGTGCAGCTCGTCTTATTGGTCACTAAGGGAGAAGCCTTAGGACTGTCATATAGTAAATTTTAATTAACGAAATTAGGATTTAGTTATGTGGAGAGCTTCAAATGCAAATGTTAGCTTATTTCTTTTAGCTAGATGTTTTTTGCATTTCTTTATTCTCCTACATACAATTATCTTAATTTTAAAACTTTAAACGTTTTTACTTTGGAGACTTATGTCAACTCAAACAAATGAAGTTATTGTTGCGAAATTTGGTGGATCATCCATGGCAAATCTAGAGGCCATGACTCGTAGTGCACAGATTAGTGTCAATAAGGGCGCCAATATGGTCGTCGTTTCGGCCGTCTACGGTGTTACGAACCTGCTTGTGGAGATCTCAAAGAAAGCACCTGCTGGTGATGAGGCCCGAGTTAATGAGTTGAT
>NZ_JBEBMT010000003.1:271734-319604 GCF_043196705.1 Halobacteriovorax sp. HFRX-2_2 | reverse complement strand
ACTCACGAAATTGAAAATAAGCATCGTGATATCCTCCAAGAAATGCAAGCTTCAGAGGGCCTAAGAGATGACGTTACCCAACTTCTTTCAGAAGTGAATATGATCGCCAAGGGAATGCTTCTTCTAAGAGAATGCTCAGATCGCGCTTATGACTCACTTGTTAGTCTTGGTGAGCGACTTTCTTCCCTTGTCTTCAGCGAAGTTCTCGCTCGTATAAATGAACAGTCAGCTTCAAATAAGAAAGTTGAATTATTTGATATTCGCCAAGTCCTTGTAACGGATGATAGCTTTACAAAGGCCTCTCCTGATATTGAGGCGACAAGGGCCCGTGCAGACCAGTTATTGGTAAACGCAAAATATGGCGATATTGTCTATGTTTCACAGGGGTTCATTGGCGCAACTAGTGAAGGTCTAACAACAACATTAGGACGTGGTGGTTCCGATTATTCAGCGGCCCTCGTTGCAGAGGCCATGAGTGCTGACACTCTTCAAATTTGGACAGATGTTGCAGGTATTGCAACAACAGATCCCCGAATTGTTAAAGAAGCAAAACTTTTAAACGAAATAACATTTTCTGAAGCGGCCGAGCTGGCAACTTTTGGTGCAAAAATACTTCATCCAACGACCTTAACTCCGGCCTTACGTGCTGGGATTAAGGTCTTTGTTGGATCGAGCTATGAACCTAATGAACCAGGTACATGGATTAAAGCTCAGACTCAGTCTGCGCCGTTAATTCGTGCCATGGCCTTAAGGCGTGAGCAAAGCCTGGTCACATTATCAACGCCAAAAATGCTTCAAGCACATGGCTTCTTATTTGAAATTTTTAAGATCTTTAACGAGTTTAAAGTCAGTATTGATTCAATCACAACTTCAGAAATTTCAGTTGCACTTACTTTAGATGATAGTGCTTTATTAAATAAGAAGATTATTGATCGTTTATCCCAGCTTTGTAGCGTAAAAGTAGAAAAGGACTTAACATTAGTAAGTCTTATTGGAAATGAAATCAATCACACACCAAATATTGCAGCACGAATTTTTAACGCAATTGATGGAATTAATGTTCGTATGATTTGCTTAGGTGCCAGTAAGCATAATTTTTGTTTCTTAGTAGGTAAGAATGATGCTGACGAAACAATTCAAAGATTACACAAGGAATTCATTTAATGAAAATTGCACTTTTAGGAAAAGGAAAAACTGGCTCAAAAGTTATTGAACTATGTAAATCACCAGAATATTCGCATATTGAATTAGAAGTTTTTGACTCAAAAAATCCCTTAAGGAATGAAGATCTTAATAGATTTGATATGGTTCTCTCTTTTTTGAATGGTGATGTATTTTTAGAGCACTATTTCAAATTATTAAGCGAGTCAGGAATCTGCGTAGTAACTGGTTCTACTGGTTTTGCATGGACTCCTGAGTTAGTTAGCAAGATAAAAGCTCCTTGGATTAAGGCGACAAACTTTAGCCTAGGCATGAATTTAGCAAAAGAGATGATTCGTATTGCGGCCAAGGCACAAGCTCTCTTTCCTGCTAGTGATCTCAAATATGAAATCCATGAAGTTCATCATACTAAGAAATTAGATGCTCCTAGTGGCACTGCCCTTTCATGGCAAGAATGGTTAGAAAAAGACTCAACTATTACCAGTGAAAGAACTGGAGATATTATTGGAATTCACGAATTAAAGATTGATACTCCAAATGAATATATTACAATTAAACACGAAGCTAAGGATCGTAAAATTTTTGCAGCAGGAGCTCTTTGGGCCTGTGAGCGCGTAAAAAATCTTAGTCCAGGACTACACGACTTTAGTGACATTGCACTACAAGTAATTAGAAAGAGTTAATAGAAAAAGTTAAAAAGAAAACGAAATTAAGGAGCTATTTTAATGGCAAATCATGACTATATTAATTCAACACCTCTGTGGACAGCGGTCATCACTCCCCTAAACTCAGATCTTACAATTGATCTAGACTCTTTAGAGTCGATTTTAAGGGAACAAGAAGCTGCAAGAAATGGGATCCTAATTCTTGGATCAACAGGAGAGGCCTTAAACCTCAATCTTGAAGAAAGAAAGAATATCTTAAACTTCGTTATCGATCTTGATCTTAAGGTTCCATTAATGTGCGGTGTTGGTGGTATCAATCTTACTGAAACATGTGAGTGGGTTTCATACTTAGATGGACTTAATATTGACGCCTATCTTATGGTGACTCCTCTTTATGCTAAGCCTGGAGCAGAAGGCCAGTATGAGTGGTTTAAAACCCTCATGGACGTCTCAAATAAACCAGTAATGCTTTATAATGTTCCTTCTCGCGCAGGGATTGAATTATCATTTGAGGCCGTCAAACGCCTAAATAAACACAAGCAATTCTGGGCCATTAAAGAAGCGAGTGGAAGCCCAGAGAAATTTGCAAAGTATGTTGAAGCAGCTGGTGAGCTAGGGCGAGTTTATAGTGGTGATGATGGAATGTTACCTGAATTTGCACCTCTAGGGGCCAAAGGACTAGTTTCTGTCGCTTCAAATCCATGGCCTGCCCAAACACATGCATATACGGTTGCTTGCTTAGGCGGCGAATTAAGTGAAGAAGAAACTAAAATGTGGGTCGAATCAAGCAACGCTATGTTTGTTGCTTCAAATCCAGTACCTGCTAAATGGTTAATGAAAGAAAATGGACAAATCAAAGACGCAAGTCTTCGCCCACCACTTTCAATCAAAGACATGAAATTAGAAACTAATGTTTTAAACGCAAATAAAAATATTCAAAGTTGGAGAAAGTAATAATGACTGTAGACGAAATTTTAGCAGGACTTGAAAGTGGAACTTTAAGATCAGCATCTAAAGTTGATGGCAAATGGGTTGCTAACACTGAAGTAAAACAAATGATCCTTGAGGTTTTTAAGGCCGGAAAAAATGTTGAGCAATCAGAATTTGGTTGGCCAGGATTTGTCGACAAACACAATATCCCTGCTCAAAAGTTTAGCGAAGATCGCGGTGTTCGCATGGTTCCAGGTGGATCAAGTGTTCGTCGTGGTGCCTATGTTTCAAGTGGTGTGATTATTATGCCTCCTGCCTATATCAATATTGGTGCATACGTTGATGAAGGGACTATGGTCGACTCTCACGCACTTGTAGGCTCATGTGCACAAATTGGTAAGAATGTTCACCTAAGTGCCGGTGTACAAATTGGTGGTGTTTTAGAGCCTATTGGACTTGCTCCAGTAATCATTGAAGATGACGCTTTTATTGGTGCTGGTGCCGTTATCGTTGAAGGAATCCAAGTTCTTAAACGCGCTGTTATTGCTCCAGGAGTGATTCTTTCTAAAGGCGTTCCAGTATATGACTGTGTTAATGAAAGAAGATTAGAACCGGGTGAGCCTATTCCAGAAGGTGCTATCGTTGTTCCAGGAACTCGTCCTGTTAATGAGAAGCTTTCATGGGCAAGGGATATGGGACTATCAATGAATTGTGCCATGATTGTAAAGTACCGTGATGAAAAATCAGATGCCTCACTTGAGCTAGAAGCATTTTTAAGATAAGGCAAAATTTTAATGGAAAAAGTTTTAACGAAGTTAACAAAGAGATTGGATTCATCATTTTACTTTTATGATCTAGATGCCCTAGAAGAGCATCTTCGCTATATCACAAATAATAAGGATGAAAGCATTAAGCTTTACTATGCTTGTAAGGCAAACCCTTTGTCTTCGATTTTAAAACTTATTAGAAACCTTGGAATCGGCGTCGACGTTGCTTCCAAGGGAGAACTTACCCAAGTTGTGGCCAGTGGTGTGAAGTCATGTGACATCATTTCAACTGGCCCAAGTAAGTCACGTGGCTATATTCGTACGTTACTAGAGCATGAAATTAATTGTGTGGTTGTGGAAAGTATCTATCAACTAAAGTGGTTAAACGAACAGGCCAAAGAGCTTGGGATTAAGGCACGTGCACTTTTAAGGGTACAACTAGAGTGGGATTCACAAGAAAAGTCAGTTCTTGGTGGCGATGAAGTTACGGCCTTTGGCCTAGATGAGGCCACATGGTCGACGATTAATCTTTCAGAGTATGAAAATATTGAGGCCATCGGCTTTCATGTTTTTCAGTGGGGAAATATTCTTGATCCTAAAAGACTTGAAGAAGTCTGGGATAAGACCTGTGAGCGCATTAATACGCTAGCAGAGACGATGAGTATCACACCAGAAGTCATTGACCTTGGCGGAGGCCTTGGTATTCCCTACCAAAATCAAGATGAAAGAATCGACTTTAAAGACATCAATGCGGCCCTTATGCGCTTAAAGGCCAAGCATGGTTTAAAAAAGATTTGGATGGAGCTAGGACGTTTTGCAGTTGGAGAATGCGGGCTCTATTTAAGCCAAGTTATTGATCGCAAGAATGTGCGAGGCCAAGAAATCCTTGTTCTTGACGGTGGTATCAATCATATTGCTCGTCCGGCACTTACTGATCAGGCCTTTCCTTGTCGTGTTTTAAACCAAGAAAAGAAATCAACACAGACAAGAGAATTTCATGTTCATGGGCCTTTATGCACATCGCTAGATAAGCTAGGCGTTTTTGAACTTCCTAAAGATTGTGATTATGGAGACTGGTTAGTCTTCACTCAATGTGGCGCTTATGGCTTTACAGAAAGTATGCCATTTTTCTTATGTCATAACCTGCCAGCTGAAGTCGTCTCATACAAAGGAGACGTTATGATTCCTCGAACGATTAAAACAAGTGCTGATTGGGTGGAGTAATTCCACTCTTAGACTCTTAGAGCGTGTTTAGAATTGGTATATTCTCTAGCTGAATATTTGGCGGTGCCATTTGTCTTAGTTGCGCAGGAGTAAGTCTTGGAACTCCACGGCCAGGACCTGTTGAGTCTTCTGAAGCACAATTATCACCATCACACTTACCTACAACGTACTCGGCCTTACCGTCACTTAATCCAGAAATACTAATTCCAGAGTCTGAAAAGCTACCAGTCTCAACTAATTTAAATTCACCATCAGCAACCTTACACTCAACTGAGACAATGTAATCATAATCATATGAAGATAGCTCATACTCTTTTGCACTTTCAAGTGATGAGTTAAGAGTGCTTACCTTTTCTTTACGGTTTCCATCTTCATCTTCTTCAAAGTATGTCTTTTTAATCTTACAGGCCTTTACCTTTTCTTTTACGAAAGTGACAGTAATGGCCGGTTTTGAACCATTGAAATCAATGGCCAGATCAGCTTCTGTTTCATCACCCGGCTCTTGCGTATTCCCAGGCTCAGGGTTTCCTGGCGGTGTAGGCTCAGTAACATTAGGATCATGGACGACAACCTCTTCAGTTCTAATTTCATCCACAACAGTATTAACCACTTCAGTTATGGCCGCTGAGGCATTTGATGTGTGAACCACAGCTTGTGTAGCACCAGGATTTCTTAAGATGGCAGGTGTTGTCGATCCAGTCTCATTCGAAGTAAGGCGAGCTCCACTTAACTTTGGAGCATTTACCTGATTCGTAATATCTGTATACTCACCTTCAATTGTAATTCCATCATTAACAGCTGTCTTAGTATCACTAGCTGTCTTTGCATCACTTGCTTTCTTATTAGCGGCCTTAATGAGTTCGACCTTATCATCTGTTCTAGCAACAGTATGAGCAAGCTGTCTGGCCTTATCAACAATACGTTGTCCAGTTGCCTTAATAAGGCTTGCCGCATTTGTTGGAGCAGGAAGATTTGCTTGAGTCGGAGCAGGTAGTCCAACGGTTTTCTCACCAGCAATTGCTCCTTGCGGAGTCCCATGCGGTGCACGAGCTGGTCTCGTAATTAGAGCATTTGAAGTTGTCGTTGATGCAATTTGCGGCGTCGTAGGCTTACCTGAACTTACGGCCTGTCTTAGGACTTCACGACGTGCAGTTGAGGCAGCACTTGAGCCACTAATTAATTTATCAACGAAAGAAGGATCTCTTGAGGTAACAAGATCAAGAATCCCCTGAGCTCTTTGCTCACCGCCTTTAGCAACATCCTTACGATAGGCCAAAGCAAGTAAGTCCATATCACTTAGGCGCTCACCGCGAGTAATCTTACTTTCAATATTTTGGTAAGTCGTTGCCTTTTGAAGGTCACTTAAACCAGAAAAATCATAGATTCTATCCTTAACATCATCAAGACTACGTACAGCTCCATTCATTTGCGGAAGCTGAGTTTCTTTAAAAACAAAGTGTCTCTCTGCTCTCATGGCCTGGCCTTGAGCAGTCTTAGCATCAGAAAGAATTTTAATATTATCAATATCAATACCAAACTTAAGGACAACACCTTTATCAGTTACTGTTCCTAGTCCTGAATCAATGATGGCCTGATAATTATCAGAACCTTTATTGATAATTAGGCCACTTCCATCCTCAAGTAGTTTTCCTTCTTTTAATGTTTCCATACGCTTTCCTAAACGCGTATAGAAAACAACATTTGGGTTAGCGGCTTCATCAAATCCATTAATATAGCTTCTCACCTCTGGAATAACCTTATCAGATAAGAATCTTGCATTAGTTAATTTACCACCAGATTGGTTTTCCAGTCTTCTTAGCATCGCTGGAACTTGTGACTGATCATCAACAATAGCAACGGCCTTACTCGTCGTCGTTGGTGCCGGAAGTCCAAGAACCTTAGGTGGTGGTAGCGCTATAACTGATTGAGGCTTTGGTGCGTTCAGCGATGTTCTAGTATTTAAGATTCCAATTGGTGAAGGAGATACATTTGTCGTTGTTGTCGCGACCTGTGTACCTTTAGCTGTTTTAGCGACAGCTGCACCAGTCGTCGAACCTGCACTTCGGCCAGCTCTTGTTGCGCTCAGGGCCTCAGCACCATATCTTGCAACAGCTACACTATCGGTTGCAACACTAACAAGTGATAAACCAACGGCAATCTGACCACTAAGTTTTTGAGACTCAGCAGCTGCAATGGCCTCAATATTTTCTTCAGTTGAGGAAAGGCCAAGTGAGTGCTTCGAATCAGTTGTATCAAGCTGCTTATTAGCATCATTAATTTCTCTTACACCTACAGCGGCCTCACCAACAATTAGTGCTGAACTTGCTGAAGCAAGTGCAATTCCCACCGGGCTTCCGATTCCTGTCATAACAAGAGCACCAGATAAGGCCATACCTGCTCCGGCCATCGTAACATTTGCAAGCTTCCATGTTTCATCGTTTGAATAAATATCGCGCATTTGGCTACATAAGAATGATGCCTGCATATCTTGAAGCCCAGGAATAACTCGATTATTTTTAAAAGCTTGTGCAATAAGATATGGCCTATATTTAAGAAGATCTTTTAGGTCATCATCCATATCGTCAATATCTTTTGAAGAAGAAGGAATCTTGTCTTCTAGATCTTCTAAATCCTCAAGCATATTCTCACTTACTGTCTTTTCAAGATCTTCAAAATCACTTGTCGAAATTGCACTTGCTGGCTTACTTGTCCCAAATAAAGGAGTTTTCTCCGCACAGTCTTTTGCAAAGTCATTTGATGGTGCATGAAATTTTGAACGAAATTCATTTGTTGCGTAATACTTTCTAAAATCAGGATTCTCATTCGAAAAATTCATCATATTAGAAATATAGCTATTCTGTTCACTTGCAATAAAATCTTTATAATCCTTAGAGCGTCTTACAACCGTACAATATGGAATCTCACCCATATAGTAGTTACCAACTTGTGAAGATGTCACACATGGAAACTTTTTTCTAATTTTATCACATTGATTATTAATGCCATCAAGGAGGTCGTTAACCTTAGTTCTTAACTCTCCTTTATTTGTCTTTTTAATTTTACCTTCAGCAATTGCCTTCTTAAATTCTTCCTTTGCATTATTAAGAATACCTAAGAATGGTTCTTGACCAAAGTCTTGAGTCTCTTTAAGAATGTCATCGATTGCACGATCAAGATTGGCCTCACTCACACCGTTAGACTTTAGCTTATGAAGAATATAATTCTTCATTGAAAGCTCGCTACCGATTTTTAGCCCATCATCTAAAAGAGACTTAATTGATGAATGTCTCTTAATACGATCAAAATCCTTTGAAAGAGTGTCAAGTTCAGAACTACTTACACTTTGAACAACTTGGTCATTACTACAAGCTACTTGAACAAGAGTGTCACCAATATTACGTGAACTCATAAAGAATGTTCCAAGCATATTATCTTCAGCTTCTGCACGGTAGTCTTTTTCACAACGTGAAAGAATTCCGACACCCTTTGAAAGCCCTAGACTTACACCTTTTTCAACACCTTCTTGATTTTCCTTTGCCTTAGCTACTGAATCCTTAATCTTAGCAATTCTTTCTTTTTGTGCGATACATGCTGCATCGGCAACATTATGACGACAAAACTCTTCTACTTCAGAAGCTAATTTATCAAAGGCCTGCATCTTCTTATCATCTGATAAGAGATCCTTAACAATTTGCGGTGTCGTGTATTCACTTGCTGAGTTCTTACATGCACTCGTTCCAAAATTAGAGCTATTACTTCCCTTTTGGCGTGCATTCACACATGCACCTCGTCCATCTTGACCAGGGCCAAATAGTAAAGGATTACATCTCACTTTAAGGATTCGATTACCAAAGAAACTTTTTTCACATGAGATCTTTCTTGGGATCTGACACTTTCCACTAACTAAAGTTGACTTATGTCCAGCAAGAAAGCAGTCACTTGAGGCCGCATAGGCTTCTTCAATTAAGAATTGAAAAGTATAGCGGTTCTTATACTTACGAGCATTTTCAATATTTTCGTGAAAGTCGACAATTGAATTATGATAGTACTGTAGAGTAAGAAGATTCTTATACTCAGGTTTAGCTAAATCAAGAGTATAAACTCTTTGACTCGATTTCGCATTCACAGTTGTCGATAGAACTACTGCTAGAACAAGAAAAGCTGAATATAAAAGTCGACTTATTTTTACCATCGCTACCTTATCGTCTGGCCACCTAGAATTACTTAATTATTATTTAAATTTTGATTAATTCAAACAACTTACAGGTTTTAATGTATAATTAGGAGGTTATCTGTCAAAATTCGAATATTTAGTGACTTATAAAAGAGGCACTGTGGAGTTGATCATGTCTAATTGGAACCTAGAAAAGAAAATTATCAATATCGATGAAACAAATCACGGCAAGTACCAGCTTAATATCTATGACTTAGTTCCTGATAAAATTGATGAGAATGCTCCGACAATCTATATCCAAGCAAATGTTCACGGCGCTGAACTGCAAGGAAATATGGCCATTTTTAAACTTCTAAATTTATTAGAAGATGAACATATAAACGCAAGAATTAGAATGATTCCAAATGCAAACCCATATGCAACCTCTGTCAAAATGGGAACCTATACTTACGGGCGCTTTAACCCTATTACCGGAGACAATTGGAATCGCATGTACCTAAACTTCTTTGATCAAAAAGAAGGACAAGGCCTAATTAGTGAAGAAGAAATTAAGGCGTGTGAAGATAAAAAAGCTTACAAAGAACTATTAAAAGCAAAGATTACTGAATATAGAAACTTTCACAAGGCCTATGGTATTGATGAAAATAAGAATCTCTTTATAACCCTGCAAGAGCTAGCAAGTGATGCCGATATTGTCTTAGACCTTCATACTGCTGGTGTTGGCTGTCGCTACATCTATGGCCCAGATTTCTTAGAAGAGAAAATGGCAGAGCTAAACTTTCCATTCCACTTAGTCATTCCACCAGAGTTTGGTGGTGCAATGGATGAAGCAAGTTTCTATCCGTGGGTAAAGTTTCATGAAGTTCATAAGAGTGAGAATTCTTTTGAGGCCTACACTCTTGAATTAGGAAGTGAAGAAGTCATCGACTCAAAGGCCGGCCAAATAGATGCCATCAATATCTTTAATTACCTTGTTAAAAGAGGTGTCATCGATGCAGACGAGATCAACACAAAGAAGAACACACAGTATTTTTGTGAATTGAAAAACTATAAGGGATTCTTTTCTCCAAGTGCAGGCTTTATTGAGTACCACAAGGCCCCTGGAGAGAAATTTAAAAAAGGTGAAAAGATCATGAGTGTTTATCATTTCGATAAACTTGAAAGCCTAGAGGAAGTGATCTCACCCATCATAGCACCTTGTGATGGAATTGTGATTAATCATGCCCCAAGTTCAAATGTGAAAAGGGGCATGAATGTATTAGAAGCTTTTACGCAATTTACGTCAAAGTAATCTTATAGGCCTGACTGAAGCGCACGAATACGCTTATCAAGGCTTGGGTGAGAACTAAAAAGTTCAGCAAAAGATGGCCCACTAGAGATCTTAAATGCTGTGAGATTAGGATCTGAGTTATCAACCATTTTTGTACTTTGTTGTAATTTTTGAAGGGCCGCAATCATCTTGTCACGCCCTGCAAGTTTCGCACTTCCAGCGTCTGCTCGATATTCACGAAAGCGTGAAAACCACATTGTAATAGGCATAGCAAGTAGGCCAAAAATAATATCTAAGACAAACACAAGTGCCATATGAGCAAAAGGTCCAAGCCCTGGTCCTTCCTCATCATCTGAACGTAGTGCATTTGAAATAACCATCGCTCCAATACGAGATAGGATCATAACAAAAGCGTTAACGACACCTTGAACGAGTGCCATCGTTACCATATCACCATTAGCAATGTGAGCGACTTCGTGACCGATTACACCCTCGGCTTCATCACGACTCATCGTATGAAGAAGTCCCGCTGAAACGGCAACCATTGAATTATTTCGACTAGGACCTGTAGCAAAGGCATTGACTTCATTTGAGTTGTAAATATAAACATCAGGGTTTTTGATTCCACTAGCACGAGCATATTGATGAACCGATTGAGCAACCCATCCATAATTTGGATCGTTTGGAGAAATCTCTGTCATACGATAGGCCATTTTCGCCATAAATTTAGATAGGGCCAAAGAAATAAATGATCCACCAAGTCCCCAAACAGCACAGATGATGATAAGGGAATTATAATTCATTCCCGCTTCCGTCATATAGCCACGGATTCCAAGTAGATTAAGCACAATACCGATCGTTGCAACAACCAAGATATTTGTAAGTAAAAATAAACCAATTCTTAGCATTTTAGATTAACTCCTAAAAAATAATATTCCCAATATGATAGAGATTAATTCTAAATTTGGTCAATAAGATGAATTATTGTTTACAAAAAATTAACAATTCTTCTCAGGATTTAAGAAAGTTTAAAGAATTTTAATAAATAACCGAGTATTTAATAAGAAACTGTTAACGATTTTCATTTAAAAAGAGCAAAATGATCAACAATAAGCACATTACAAAGAAAGAGATTTTATGG
Organism: Halobacteriovorax sp. HFRX-2_2; assembly: GCF_043196705.1. Lineage (NCBI taxonomy): Bacteria > Pseudomonadati > Bdellovibrionota > Bacteriovoracia > Bacteriovoracales > Halobacteriovoraceae > Halobacteriovorax > Halobacteriovorax sp. HFRX-2_2. Next base: position 308,272 of record NZ_JBEBMT010000003.1, on the reverse strand, counting down.
AATGCGATCATTTTTGCAGCAGTTATCTTTACGGCCATTGAGGCCCCTTTCTCTTTTATTTTTCAAACGAAGATTCAAGGATGGCAACTAATTTGCGACTTTATTGTCTCTTCACTCTTTCTTAGTGACCTCTTTCTAAGAATCCGAAAAAAGAGAGCACAAAATATGAGCTTTACTTCAAAGGCCCATAAGAATAAGTGGTATGCCTTAATTGGTATCGACCTCATTGCATCTGTACCGTACGACATTCTAAGTTATGCGCTAGGATTCCATGCCTTCACATACTTTAGATTATTTCGTCTTGTAAGAATTGCTCGTCTCTTTGAAATGGTTTCAAATCTTGCCTTTGTGCCTAAGATGATTAAATTCACAGCTGTTCTAACCCTCTTTATGGTTGCCGTACACTGGATTAGTCTTTGCTGGATTATGATCACACCTATTGATCAATCACTGATTCAAGATCGTGCCACTCACTATATTACGGCCATGTACTGGACGGTAACAACACTTACGACAATTGGTTATGGTGATATTACCCCGACAACAAATGAAGGCCGCCTCTTTACGATGGTCATCATGATCTTAGGGGTTGGTGTTTACGGTTTCGTTATTGGTACAGTTAACAAGATGGTACAAGATGGCGAGCGCTACAAGCAGCAAAATAGAGAGAAGATGCATGATCTCGTAAGCTTTATGAAGCACTATAATGTTCCAGAGCGTCTGCAGCAAAATGTTTATAGTTACTATAATCACCTCGTGACAAAGAGACTTACAGAAAATGATAATAAGATCATTAATGAACTGCCTCAGGCCCTGCAGGGAGAGCTGACAGTTTATATGAATATTAAGCTCATCAGAAACCTTCCAATCTTTAAGACGCTTACATCAAGTTGCTTAAAAGAAGTAGCTGGTGCCCTTGAACAAAAATATTACGGGCCAGGACAAACCATTATTAATATTGGTGAAACAGGTCACGAAATGTATCTTATTGGTCACGGTAGTGTTGAAGTTATCCTCAGTGATGGAAATGTTGTCGCAACCCTTCATGAAGGACAATTCTTCGGTGAAAATGCCCTTCTACACGATACTAAGCGAAACGCAAATGTCCGCGCCCTTGGTTATTGTGAACTTTATAAGCTTGATAAAGAGCAATTCGATGAGATCTCATCGCGACATAATGACCTTCTAGTAAGTATCACAAGTCTTACAACTCGTCGCTCCACAGATCGCTCAGAGCGTCACAGCCCAAGCGTGAAACGAGTTCAGCAAAAGCTTAAGGAACAGGAAAAAAACGAGCCAGAAGCGGCATAAACTCGGCCCTAGAACGCTTGTTGCCTTTTAATCACCCTCATTCTTTGTTAACATATCCTAATATTTTGGAGGAAACACAATGATGTTAGATAGTACAATTGCAAAGGAAGTTATCGACTACGCACTTCTTCGCGGCGCTGACTTTGCAGAAATTTTTGTCGATCGCCAAACGTTTGAATCAATCAGCATTAAAAGTTCTAATGTTGAAAATATTGAAAACGGAATTAACTTCGGAATTGGTATCCGTCTTTTTTATGGAACAAAAGTTCTCTATGGTTATACAAACTCAACAAAGAAAGAAGAATTACTCGACATTGTTTCTTCTTTGAGTGCAAAAGACCTAAGAGATCCGATTGTAACTGCAACGAATTTTAATTATGAAAAGCCGCTACAAAATCACTTTGTGCAAACAGGGCTAAAGAATAATATCTCTCTCGATCAGAAAATCCCTCTACTTCTAGAAATTGATCGCCTAACTCGTGGGACAACAGATAAGATCACACAAGTTCCAATTGGCACAAGTCAACGTTTTCAAGAGATTGAGATTTTCAACTCTGAGGGCCTACACGTAACTGATGAAAGAAATTATGTTCGTCTAAGAGCAAGCTGTATTGCGAGTGATGGTACGATTCAAGATAGTGCAGGATATTCTCCAGGAGCGATGCTTGGTTGGGAATTTATTCAAGGCCAAGACCCTAAGTATATCTCTGAAAAGCTTGCAAAAGAAGTTTTAACAAAGCTTAAGGCCAAGCCTTGTCCGGCCGGTAAAATGCCTGTTGTTATTGATAATGGTTTTGGTGGAGTTATCTTCCACGAAGCTTGTGGTCACCTTCTTGAGACAACTTCTGTTGCTAAGAAAGCTTCAGTTTTCTGGGACAAGATGGATCAAATGATTGCTTCAAGCGCTGTTAGTGCCGTTGATGATGGAACAAACCAAAACTACTGGGGTTCAATCAATATCGATGATGAAGGGATGAAGTCACAAAAAACTCAACTTATTAAAGACGGAAAGCTTACGAGCTTTATGGTTGATAAACTAGGTTCAATGAAAACTGGTTATGAAAGAACAGGTTCTGCCCGTCGTGAATCTTACAAGTACGCCCCGACATCTCGTATGAGAAATACATATATTGAGGCCGGAAAAGATAAATTTGAAGAGATGATCGCTTCAATTGACCACGGTATTTACTGTGCGCAAATGGGTGGTGGTTCAGTAAGTCCAGGAACTGGTGAATTTAACTTTTCAGTTATCGAAGGCTATGAAATTAAAGATGGAAAGATTGGTGATGCAGTAAAAGGTGCAACTCTAATTGGAACAGGCCCAGAAACACTTAAGCAAATTTCAATGGTTTCAGATAATCTTGATTTTGCGGCCGGTGTCTGTGGTTCAGTATCAGGTGGCGTTAACACAACTGTAGGACAACCTGCCCTAAAAGTAGATGAAATTCTTGTGGGTGGAGGTAAGTAATGAGTAAGACAAAAACACAATTACAAAAAGATTATATTAACCGTACCCTTGATATGGCCAAGGACATGGGAATTGATAATGTTGATGTTATCATTTCTGGTTCTGAATCATTTTCACTTAAGGCCGAACAAGGTGAATTAAGTGAATACAAGAAGTCTAATACTGGTGCACTAGGTGTACGTGTCATTAAGGATCAGAGAGTCGGCCTAAGTTTCACAGAAGACTTAAGTGATGAAGCGATTCGAACGACACTTTACAATGCTTCTCAAAACTCAAAATTTTCTAAGGTTGATGAGTACCAAACGATTCAAGAAGGTATCACTCTTGATGATGCTAACCCTGCGGCAAATATCGAACATGCTCCAGATGCAAATGAAATGATTGAAAAATCACTTTATCTTGAATCTGAAGTTAGACGTCGTGACGAAAACTGCCAAAGTGCTCCTTATAATGGAATTGCTGAAGGTGTTTCAAATTTTGCCATTGGTAACTCAAGAGGCGTTCTTTGTACGCACCAGTCAAAGGCATATACTGCATACACATCTGCTCTTGTTAAAAAAGGCGATAAAAATGCTATGCACTACTTCGCTGATACTAAAAGAGATTTTAGAGAGCTTGATTACGATAAGGTTATTAATACTTCATTAGAAGTTGCCAATAATTTCATCGATGCTTCCCAGATTAAAACTGGTGACTACGATGTAAATTTTGAAATCGATTTATTTGATAATATCCTATCAAGCTTTATGCTTCTCTTTAGTGCACGTGCGGCCATTGATAAGTCAAATCCGTGGCGTGATAAATTAGGAGAAATGGTTGCAGACTCTCGCCTAACATTTAAGGATGATCCTTTCTTTGCTGGCGGCTATAGTGTTTGTCCATTTGACGGCGAAGGTAAGAAAAAGCAGGTTAACACTCTTTTAGAAAATGGTAAGCTTGCACAATTTCTACACAACAGCGCCACGGCAAAAGAGCTAGGGCTTGAAAATAATTTCTGCGCAACTCGTGGAGCAAAATCTGCACTAGGTGCAACGACTTCAAATTTCATTATTGAGGCCGGTACAAATACGCAAGACGAATTCAATTCTCGTCGTTATGTGGAAATTCTAACAGCTCAAGGACTTCATAGTGGGATTAGGCCAATTAGTGGTGAATTCTCACTAGGTGTTAGTGGACGTGTTTGGAATAATGGTGAAATTGAAGGTTATTTTAAAGATGTAACAGTAAGTGGAAACTTCTTTAAAATGCTAAGTGAAATTGAGTTAATTGGAGATAAAATTGAATCTTCAAGTGATCACTCACTCTTTACACCAAAGATTCTCTTTAAAGACCTAATGATTGCTGGTTCATAAGGTGCCATGCACTTTTGGTTTCGCAACTGCTAAATCAAAAGTGCTGCACCTCTTTTTTTTACTCTTATTCCATTTATTAAATGCGTGATAATGTCGAAGCTTCCACATTATTTAGCAAGTGCGAAACCAAAAGTGCATGGCACCCTACTTAAGCATTTTAGGAAAAGCTGTTTGCTGATAGCGCTGAGAGATGAGCTCAAATAAAGTCACTCCATCACGTTCCCATTCCTTATCTTGTTTCTGGAAGAGATTTTGTCTTGCACGCTTATCTTTAATATTTGAAATATAATTCTTAAGCTGACCTGCAGTCATCTTCTGATCTCCAAGCATAACCATGGCTCCATCATCCATATCAAATAGTCCATCAGTATCTTCTAGGTTATCAAAAGATATCGCTGGGATTGCACCATCAGCACCTAGGCCATCGCCACCGGCACCACCATTAAGTCCATCACCGCCAACTCCATCACCAATACCATTTCCACCGCGTCCTCTTTTAGAGCTTGCAGAAAGAGCATCAGGGTTAATCTCACCTTGTGAGTAGCCTTCACCTGAAAGACTTCCGTCCCCATTTTGCCCACCATTGGCCATACGATTTCTAATACGAGAAGCGGCCGAGCTTCCAAGAGTTGAGTTTAGGAAAGAATCCGTAAGTGATGAAAGGTTTGCACTATGCTCAGCGCTTCTGTCATCGGCAATACGTTGAAGGGAAGCAAATTCGCCACTCTTTCCACGTTTTGCAAGAGTATCTTTCATAAGCTGTGTGTCCGTGCGTCTTTTCGCATTACGGTCTAGTTGCTTTCTAATTCCTTTACTTAGACGTGAAATAGCAGAGTTCGTTGAACTTCCCCCTGTTTTTAACTTACCACTCACTGTTGAATTAAGGGTCTTCTTCCCATTTAAGGCATCTTGGAAATTGGCCCCAGCAGTACTGAAACCACTTAACCAATTTGTAAACTGACCAAAGCCATTACTTAGTTGAACATCTGGTATCCCACGGTGAGTCTGCTTACGCTCGACATTTGTGGAAGCATTAATCCCATCATTTACAGTGTGGTAGAAATTATGCATTTTTAGCGCATAGGCTGCCGTTCCAGATAAGTTTGCTAGAGTTTGCCCCATGAAATTATTAAGCTTAGCAATTAGCATTTCAAAATAAGGGATAAGCCCTGGTGTAATATAGTAGTCTAAGCGACTCACTTTTGGCGCATAGAAGTGGTAACGATAAGCATATTGGGCAAACTCGTCGGCCATTCTTTTTCTATCTTCAGTTTCCTTCTCGTCACCATTATCTTCTGAAACAAGAGTCGATAAGAAGTATCCTCTAGCATGGTCACGGTAAAAATTTGTGATTCGATCATTGAATACATAGTAATTATGAATATCGTGTTTTCCAGCATTAAATGGAATCTTCGTACGAGAAGAGTAATTCGTTGAATATAGACTCGACATATCTGGTAGGAAAGGATCAAGAAGCTTTAGAGCAACACTTCCCTCTTTCTTAGCATATGTATTTCGCGTACAAACACCGGCCGCCAATTCCTTATTACAGACGTCATTATTCTGGGAGTGGAAGCTCATACATTTAATTTTGTATTTTCGCCCAACAGGTACACGAGCAATCTTCCAAGTCGAGCTTGTCCTTGGCCCACAAATATTTTCTGGCCCTCTTTCAGGGTCCAGGTCGACGTCGTAGTCACTACCAAAGAGAATTCCTCCAGTTGTAATATTGACGAGATTTCCAATAAGGCTATTCTTATGAAGTCCAAAGAATTTCATTAACTTCATAATCCAACAAACTGGATACAGACACTTCTTACCAAGAGTGTATCTCTTTCCATTGTATTTAATATAATTCCAATTATATTCCTTAAGCCACTGGACAGTATATTCAAAAAGGGCCGTACCAGCGCTGATATTTTGTAGAGTAGCATCTTCAATGGCCTTAATCTTCATAAGTGCCATATCACGTAGAAAGAGCGTAAAGTCCATACCATGGCCCTTTGCCGTCTCTTTTCTTGCATCAGTAAATTTAACTTTTCCATCTTGAACAAACTCGCCGTAACGAGATGATTTTGTACACTCTCCGCTTCCGATACAGGCAGTAACTTGATCGAGAGTTTGAACAAAGTAGTCTTGTTCACGATCTTTTAATGAATAACCATCATTTTTAACAACTGCATTTCCTAGAGAATTTTCCTCAATTGCAGAATCGCCACCAAGGGCCTCAACACCTTGCTTTTCTTTATCTGTAATGGTCTTCATATAGTCTTTATCAGAAACTTTTTTACAATTACCACCAGTTTCATCACAGACTTCTTTTTCATTATTAAGAACATAAGTGTCATACTTACCAAGGCCATTACAATTTGCGATATAATTTGCCTCGACGTCTGGTTGTAGCCAATCTTCAGGACTCATTGGCCCCACAGTATCAACACAACGACACATCATCTCAAGAGATCTCTTCTTTAGAACTGAATAGAGTTTAAATTGTGAGTGTTTATACTTGATGGCCTCAAAGCGGACAACGTCACGAATATTGTAGCGTCCAGCACCTGACTTAGGATCGTGTCCATCAAATCCCTCAAGGAATTTGTCATCGTCTTTCATATAGTAATTTACGATATTATTGCGATCCTTAGGAGTAAGCTTTCCGTTGTAGAAAAGGTGTAGAAAGATCTTCTTTTCGTTTCTTGGAAGGTCTTCTATATAATTAGTAATTTCTTTTAGTGCTTCCTCACCTACAGAGTAATCAAATTCATCCCATAGCGGTCTTCCACGGCCAACAATAGAAGGATCGAAGCGAGAGAAGTTAAAGCCACGCATTGAGTTTGTTTGGACGTTCCAATTATAAGGTTGATTATCTGTCCCAGTATAAGAACCACTTGCCGCTTTATATGTATTATATTGCGACTTGATGTGAAAGAAGTCACCTTCATCCTTTCCACCTGTTGTATAGTCCATTGCATACATCATCATCATAACTTCGAAGTAGTCATTTGATTGTGCCGATAGAAAGTCACCAAATAGGTTTACGCGACAAGACTTCATATCAGAGATATAAACATCTTCAAATAAAGGAGAAGCGTCTTGGTGTCCATTATAAAGAGTATAGTCAGGGTCTGTCGTTTCTTTCCCTGTCATCATTGAAATATAATTGGCCTCAACAACACCATCATTAATTGTAATTTTAGCATTATCCACACATTGCTTAACTAATCTCATACGAGTGCTGTGATCAGTGCCTAAGGCAGAACCTTTATTGGCACATGAAGTAATAGCATTTCGATAAGGGGCCGCAAATTTATCAAAAGCATCACTTGAATGCTGTGGGTGTTTTGGGTTGGCCTGCGTTTCTTTCTTAAAATTATCAATTAGTTTTGTGGCCTCATTCATTTTACTACCAACAGCTTGTTGGTGAGTATACTCGGTAGAGATACCTGCATAAACTTCTTCCAGACATGCTTTTCGTGGGTAGCGAGTTGAAGCGTCACGATCATGATCTCTTTCAGGCTTTGAAAGACAAGAGTTAACCTGACTATCTAGACTTGACATATACGTGGCCGTTTTACTTGCGGATACTTGATTATTTGATAAGAGCGCCTCAAGCTTTGACTTAAGAGTTGAAACCTTTGACTGAATTTCAGATGAGTCACCTGCGCGTGTAAAAGCATGTGCACTTGGAATGATAAATTCAAGCAGTGATGAAAAAGTTGGAAGAATTGGGGCACAAACACCATTAGAGTTTTTAAAAAGTGACTCACAACACTCTCCACCTTTATCAGGTCTCTGTCCCATACCAAAACAGCTTGAACACTTATAATTTGCACGACAAATTTTTCTTCTTTTATCACAAGAGTTTGAACAACATTCGCTATCCTTTGAACAAGAATCCTTTTCAATACTACAAGTATTGATATTAGTTAGGCGTCTCATTTTCTTACAAGAGCCAGCTTCACACATATCAGTTTCTGGAGAACATGCTTGATTAGCTTTTTTTGCAACTAAGCATTTCTCATAATAATTCTTATCTTTTGAATATAGTGGCAGTCCACAGATCAGTCCTTTATGGCATTGGTTTGTTGCTGAGTAACAGGCTTGTCCCCTTTTTAAATATTTCTTATCAGAATATAGGAGTTGGGCCATCATTTGTGGCCTAGAGTTAACTGAAGTCTTATTGAGTTTATTTATAATTACTTTTACATACTCATCGCTTGAGGCCTCAAGATTTTTCTTGATATAGGCATCAACGGCCTTGGCATCTACTTTTGATGATTTCCCAACAACCGCTTCAAGATTCTTGGCCTCTGATTTAATGAACGCATCAGTTTCATTTGCAGCATAAGAGTGCATATTGAACAGAGTGGTAAAAGTGATTAATATTATGAGACGAAACATATTTCCCTCTTAATTTTCTTAAGATTAAATTTATATATATTTTATCGGAAGAATGAGTAAATTACTCAAGCAGAATATAAACATTTAATTTTAGGTTGAATAAATGAGAAATCAATCACTTATGTGTGCCAACTTAATGCCACACATAAGTGTAATATTAGATACTTATCGTACTAGTGATTTATTAGGCCTTAGCGATTGCTTCATCGATCATGGCCTTGCGAGTTGCCGCATCTCTCCAGCGCTCCTGAGCATCAGGTGCTAATTTATGAATAGGATCAAAGTAAGTGAATAACTTATCTGGCTTCACATATGGAGCTCGCCAAACAGAGATTCCATTTTCTTGATCATAGTATTCGTAAGAAGCTACGTGGCGCTTACCACCACCGCCAGGAAGGTCACATACAAATGTAGGTGTGTTAAATCCTGCAGTCGTTCCACGAACGGCCTTTTCAAGCTCCTCACCTTCAGCAAGTGTCGTTCTAAAGTGTTCACAGCCTGGAACCATATCGTGCATATAAACATAGTAAGGTTGAATATTCATATACCCAAGCTTACGAGTTAGAAGAACCATTGTATCGACGTGGTTATTTACACCTTCTTGAAGTACCGCTTGGTTACGTACAAGAATTCCTTCACTGAAAAGACGATCCATGGCCATTTGTGACCATTTCGTAATTTCAAGTGGAGAAGAAAAGTGAGTATGAATCACCATCTGCTTTCCAAAACCTTTGGCAAGATTATTAACTTTAATAAGGGCATCCATCCACGCATCATCTGTAAGAATCTTTTGTGGAAAGATTGCAATCCCTTTTGTCGCGTAACGGATACGACGAATATGAGGGATCTTTAAAAGGTTTTCACCAATATATTGAATCTGCTTAGGGTTAAGCATGAATGCATCCCCACCAGAGATAACAACATCTTCAACTTTTGGGTGAGCTGCAAGGTAAGCAAAAACATTATCCCAATGCTTTTGATTTGCACCATAAGATTCTTTTTCAACTGTTTCAGTTGAACCACCAATAACACGAGAGCGTGTACAGTAAGCACAGTAAACTGGACAAATTGTTAGTGGAAGAAAAAGAACTTTATCAGGATAGCGGTGAGTAAGCATTGGCACTGGTGAATCAACATCTTCACTAAGAGAGTCGGCCATATGCATAGGGTGATCTTCTAAGAACTGAGAGCCAATTGGTAAGAATTGCTTACGTAGTGGACAGTTAACAGGATCATCCCAATTAATTAGTGCAAAAACATATGGAGTGATTCTGATATTCATTGGAGTAATATGTTGACCTTGTTGTAGGTCTTCAAAGAACTCTTTTGAGATTTTATCACCAAGAACTTTTTTAACTTGGTCAATTTTTCGAATGGAATTCTTCAGTTGCCATAGGTGATCTGAGAACTCACCTCTTGTTACATTTGCCCATGCTGGGATCTGTTTCCAAAAGTCATCATTTCTAAAATTTCTGTGCTCAAGATCTGGTATCTTCATGTGATCTTGAGAGTGATCAGTTGATAGATCAGTCGTCGTCATAAAATAATCCTTGAATGTAATTTTACATATTATATCCCAAAATATTCCTTTTTAGGAAACGCTAAACGTGTCATTATTAAGATATGGAAAAACCTAATTTAGATTATACCTCAGATGTTTTAGATAATGTCACTCGACATATTTCATGCGAGAACGTCAAATCTTTTCTCTTCGCACAAGGATATTACCACGGCAAGGACCGTTTGATGCAAATGGAGATGTTGCGTCTTATCGCTCAAGGACGCCTGTGTGAGTGCATAAAGGACAGTGAAGAGACTTTCGCCATTGATAAATATATGCGTGAGCTGGGAATTAACCACTTTGCAAAAGAAGAAATTCAAAATATCGATGAAGAGACAAATACGTTATTAACACACTACGTAGATGGAATTAATAAGGCCATCGGTGAAGGCCACCCATTTGAATTTAAGATTCTAGGTCACAGGCCTAGCGAGTGGCGTATCAGTGATACGATTCTAACAATTAAGGCCATGAGCTTTCTAGGACTCGCTCAAGGGCAGCAGGACCTAGAAAAGCTAATCATTCAGTTGCTACAGAATGCTCAAAAACTAAATGACAAAGTTGATCAAGACACTCAAGTAGAGCGTATTAAATCACTTGCAAAGGGTGCACTTGATACGATAACAGATAGTGAAATTAATCTTATCAGCAAGGTCAAAGTTTATAATCCTCTAATTCCTGAAAGCTATAAATTTTTAAAGAATATCCCAAAGATTCAGGCCTCAAATAATTGGGTGTCAAATATGAAGGGAGAGGCCATTCACGCCTGCGATCCACACTTAGAGTGTAATCGCCTACCGGCCATTTGGTATGAGATGAAGGCCAATATCAAAAATGTTGGAAATTTCTTTGGTATCTCGATGCCAGGTGTTCCGGGCTTTGTTATGGGTAGAAGTGATGACACAGCTTTCTCATTCACCTATGGTTTCATGGATATGGTGGACCACTTTATTGAAGAAGTCCGTGATAATAAGTATCGCTTTGAATCGAATCTCTTTGATTTCAAAGTAAGACGAGACCTCATCAAAAGAAAGAAGAAAGAAGATGTCGAACTCTACATTCGAGAAACTCATGCAGGTTTTCTTGAAGTCGATAGTGAAAATAAAAATATCATCGATGGCCACTACCTCTCGATGGCATGGTCATGTCGAAAAAGAGGTGGAGCAAAAACTCTAAAGGCCATCATGGACCTTCTGTATGCTAAGAATGTCGATGATCTTTTCGGTTGTGTTTCTAACGTTGCCATCAGCTGTAATTGGCTCCTGTCGGACTCAAGTGGAAATATCGCCTACCACCAATCAGGGGTTCTACCAAAGAGGGCCCACTCAGGCCTATATCCTGTTGAAGGTTTCTTTAAACAAAATATTTGGCAAGGCTATTACGAAGGTCACCAACTCTATCATTTCAAAAATCCTGATATCAAAATTATTGCGACGGCCAATAACCGTATTCAAAACGAGCAGTTCCCAACTGCAATCAATGCGCCAATGGCATCATATCGTAAGGATAGGATTGAGGAGCTTTTAATTGGTAACAAAGACCACAGTGTTGAGATGTTTAAAACGATGCAATCAGATACCTTCTCAAGACAAGCTGATCTCTATATTAATGTCTTTCATAGTGTTTTTGAAAAGAATGAAATTGGAAAACGACTTCTAGCGTGGAAGAGAAATTATGATGTCGATAATTGTGAAGCCACAATCTTCGAAAATTTCTATCGTACCTTACTAAAAGACTTCTTTAGTGATCACTTACTCGGTGAGCAAGTGACAACATATTGTATGGATGAAACCTCAATCATTGCTGACTTCTACGGTCTATTTGATCGAATCTTTCTAACGAATGATATTGACCATATCTGGTTTAAAGATAGCAAGGAAAAAGAACAGTATATTGAAGCTGCCCTAAATAAGTGCCTTGCAGATGCCCCAAAGAATATGCGCTGGGGAGATAAGAATCGTTATAAAATGAAGCATATTCTTTTTGATGGTAAACTCCCACTATTTCTAGGTTTTGATATTGATAATGTCGAAATTCCAGGCAATCGCTCGACAATCACTCAAGGAGCAGTCTACGAGGCCCACGGAAGAACAACATCATTTGTCCCTTCGTGGAAGATGGTGACAAATCACTCATCTCCAGATGTCTATACCGTATTACCTGGAGGACTTAGTGACCGCAGGTTTTCAAAGAACTACAAAAGTGATGTAAGTAACTGGATTAATAACCGTTATCGCCACAATGTCATCACTAATGGTAAGTGACTAACCTATTGATACTAGGCCTGTAAGCTTTACAGGCCAGGCCCTCCTGTCCCAATAAATTTGCTATAAAGAGAGGATGAAAACTCTATTTGTATCAATTCTAATTGCCACGTCTTTGCCTTTATCTATCATGGCCAAGGAATATCAAAGCTCAGACTTTCAAAGGTCTGCGGCCTCATTTGATAAACAATTACAAGATGCCCTTATGAATTTTGTTTTCGCAACTAAAGACATATCTTATCAAACAACATTTACTCCACGTTATATTGTTCGTTATCACGAAAGAGTAGAGCTAATAAATGAATTCGAAAAACTTGATTACCTTCTTCACTCACATGATGAGGCACTGGAGAAGATAACTTATCATATAAGAAAGAAGAATAATGCCAAGGCCCTAGAGTTAATACGAATTCGTACGGCCAAATATAAAGCAATGCTATCTCTCATGAATTATATGATGATGTCTGGGGAGAATTTTATTTCTGTCTTCTCTGATGACTTTGAAGACATTGATTATTATTCAAAACACTTTGAAAAAGACTTTAAAGAAACAAAGCGCCAATTAAACGATTCAAATCGTTCTCATAATCAAGGTGGCCGTGATCATATGGACCCTCCGTATAATCGCTATAACCTGCGCTTTATTAAGGCCCCGACAATTACAGACTTCTATAATCTTGACAGTGAAATTACTAAGCTTGCAGGAAGCGATAAGGCCCTAAAGGCACTTGTGGAAGATATTAAAGATGATATTGATGAATCACGCCAAGAGCTAACGTCTTTTAAAAGCTTACTAAAAGAAACAAGTTGGAATGCTGGCCGCTACAATATTCTCTATAATATCAAAGAATTTATACTAAAGAGCTTTAGCTATGTTGCCCTTCCAATCAAGCATGCTATCAAAGTAGATGAACTTAAGAAGGTATCTGAAAGAGAGTTTGAGCCTGGAGACATTGGTGCGATCCAACGTTATGGAAAGTTATCTAATCTTGTCTTCAAAGGTAATTGGACCCATGGCCTTATGTTTATTGGCAAGTATTCAAAGTTTAATAATTACTTCAAAGATGACGTTGAAACAAACGAAGTCTTTGCAAAACGTTGTGCTGTCGAACTGATGAAGTGTCATGACTATATGTCATATCTAAGGGAAAAATATCCTGAGTCAATGGATGAATACGAAAAGAGTGAAAAAGAGGGTAGGCCTTACGTAACACTTGAAGGGCTAAAACCAGGTGTTGTCTTTATGGAGCTTGGCCCATCAATGGCATGGGATAATCTTGTTATTCTACGCCCTAACCTCTCAAAAAAAGACAAGGCACTTGCCCTAGAGCGTACTTTTAAAAGTATTGGTAAAAAGTATGATTACTCATTTAATGGTAACTCATACTCACGATTTGTGTGTACAGAGCTAATCCAATATTCATATGAAACAAATCCAAATGAAGATAAGAGCGGAATCGACTGGGATGTTAATCTTGTTATGGGAAAACCTGCCATGTATGGATTTGATCTTGTCCAAACCTTTATCAACCAAGAAGAAGATCCGCAACGTGAGAAACAATTAAGTCTTGTGGTTTATATGAAAGGACTTAATAAGAAAGAGTTAAATGAAAAAAATAAAAGGCCAGAATTTGGCACGGCTAAAAGAGGATCAATTCAAGAATTAAAAGATACATTATAAAAAAAGAAGGCCGCTAAATTAGCGGCCTTTTTATTGATTACTTTGAGATAACAAAGTTTGAAGGTAGTGGAAGTACAGATCCTTTAATATAGATAGGTCTCTTAGATCCCTTCTCTAAACGAGGAGATTCCATGTCAAGTACCTCACTCTTAGCAGCAGCAATTGCATGATCAACAGAAGCTGAAAGAGATAGAATCGCAGCTCTATGGGCACGCTCAGAGTTAACAACACCAGATGTCTTTACCTTTCCAGCTAGGAACGATTTCACATCAACAGTTTCCATGATAATTCTCTTAACTTCAAATGGAGTTAGTTCAGGGTTAATATCAAATACCTTACCAGCAACACCAGCTACATACGGAGCAGCTTGTGAAGTACCAGAAACTTTAATGTACTTATTGCCTGGAGCACTTGAAAGAATCCCTACACCTGGAGCAGCAACGTCAACCATCTTTTCACCGTAGTTAGAGAATGGAGCTAATTGATCATAGTCAATTGTTGCAGCAACTGAGATTTCGTTATTACCTTGGATATTTGTTGGCGATGTTGGAAAAATATCATTATTTAGGCCATCATTACCTGCAGCAAATACGAAAAGAGTATTTGGAGCTGCCTCAAGCATCGATTGAGAGTTCTTAACAAGAGCACTTAGAAAGTACTTTGCATACATATCAACTGTTTCAGGATTTGGTTCTTTCTTCGAAAAAGTTTTCATCACTGTTTCAACAATCATCTTCGCTTGTGGATAACCAGTACCAAATGATCCGTTAGCAACACGTGCTCCATGGTCAGCTACATAGTAAGCAATTTCATTAAACGTCGAAGTTTGTGCCTTTGCTAATTGATCAATCCCCGCCTTAATTAGTTTTTCAACAAAACCACCTAAGAAAGAATTAATGGCAACTTTTTGTCCAGGAAGCTTAACTTCTGTTGGGATAAGTTTAACAGCAAGAATCTTTGCATCGTCAGACTTTTGCGCTGAAATACCAGCAACGTGAGTTCCGTGCATAAAGTTTCCGTAGACAGTCATTCTTTTAATAAAGTCTTGGTCTTGAATAATTTCTCTCATCCAAGTTAATTCTTCTTGTGTAACCGTTCCACGCATCGACTTTTCTTGTAGCTCAAAGAACTTAACCATATCGTCATTTAATGTACCTAGATACTTATAGTCGATAACTTGGTTATTGCTTTCAGCAAAGTTCCATCCATAAACATCATCTTGGTAACCATTGCGATCTTCATCACGGTCATTTCCAGGAATCTCTAGTTGATTGATCCATGCTTTAGGAGCAATTTGCTCGTGCATCATATCAGTACCAGAATCAATAATTGCGATTGTTGCAGCACTTGTTGCACTTGATAGAAGTGCCACTGCTAATATATTTGCTAATATTTTCAAAATTTCCTCCAATGAAATATATTTGAATTTAATTTAAGACTATTATCTATTTTAAAATTTAGATTGCATATGTAAAATGAAGTTAGCTTACAACGTCTTACATAGAACGAATAGAAGAAAACACTGACTTACAGCAGAGGAAAACATGCGTCATTTAACAATTTTCGCCACAGATGTCATAAAAGGTCCCCTATTTGAAGATCTTAAAAAAGAAGGCCACCAAGTCACAGTTTGGGATCGCACGCAAAATGGCACAATTTCAGAAGCTGATATTGTAAGTGGCGCAAAAGATTGTGATGTTCTTATCTCGATGCTTAGTAATAAATTGAGTGCAAAAACTTTAACGCAACTTCCGAAGTTAAAATTAATTTCTCAATACGCTGTCGGCTTTAATAATATTGATATTAACTTCTGTCATGAAAATGGCATTAGTGTAACAAACACACCAAATGTTCTAACCAATGCCACAGCAGAGTTGGCCATGGCCCTTATGCTCTGTAGTGCAAGAAAAATTGAAGCAGCAAGACAAAATGTCATCGATAAAAAATGGGAAACTTGGGAGCCAGCAGGCTTCATTGGTAAGTCACTATTTAACATAAAACACGGAGTAATTGGCGCAGGAAGGATTGGAACTCAATTTGCAAAAATGTGTAAAGGTGCCTTTAATCAAGAAATCATCTACACTGGGCCAAACAAAAAATCAGAAATCGAAGAGACGTGTGAAGCAAAGTACGTCAACTTACAAACGCTTCTCAAAGAAAGCGATATCATTTCAATTCACTGTCCATATAGCGAAGCGACCCATCAACTTATCAATCAAGACGCTTTTAATTTGATGAAAGAAGATATTCTATTAGTTAACACGGCCAGAGGTGAAATCATTGATGAAGAGGCCATGTATCATTTCTTTAAATCGAATAAACAAGCAAGTGCGGGGCTCGATGTCGTTTGCAATGAGCCCTTAAGTGATAACTCTCCCCTACGTGAACTCGATAATATCTTTATCTTACCGCATATTGGTTCGGCCAATGATGTTGCTCGTTCTGATATGGCCCAGCTCATTTTTGATAATATTCAAAACTATGCAAATGGCAAAGATTTAAGAACAAGTGTTTAAGAATTTTATATAAGGTTTACCTAAATTAAGCTGAAGATTTTTTGATATATTTATACATTATATTCATGAATATAAAGGAGTTATTCATGAAAAAAATATTAATAATCGACGACGATCAAGAAATCAGAGACCTTCTAAGGGCCTTATTAGAAAGCAATTACAATATCGTTGAAGCGAGTAATCAGGATGAGGCCATCGCAACGGCCTGGCAAGAAAAACCAGATCTTATTCTCTTAGATATTCTTTTACAAAATGAATCCGGCTTTGAAATTTGCTCGCAATTAAAAATGAATGATGAGCTTAAAGATACACCAATTGTTTTCATTTCATCAAAGAATAATGTCAATACTAGAGTTACTGGTTACCAACTAGGTGGAATAAATTTTATTAGCAAACCATTTGAACCTTCAGAAGTGAAAAGTATTATTAGCACAACACTTAAATCTGTTAACAATGAGAATGCTCTTGAGGTGATCAATTACCGGGATATTGCATTAAATATCCCATCGCAAGAAGTAAAGATTCGTGGAGAAAGAATTCATTTCACTTCTTCTGAATTTAAAATCATTCATCTTCTTTTGAAGAATGAACAAAGTGTTCTTGCACGAGAAAAGATACTTAATCATATCGCACCTGATAATCACAAGGTTAACGATCGTATGATAGACACTTATATTAGCTCCATTAGAAAGAAGATTAAGAATTCTAATTTCATTATTAGGAGCGTCTACGGTGAAGGCTATAAAATTCAAGAGGTATCACTGTAAGTCGCATCGACTTACAGGCTCCTCAAATAACATCTTACTTAATTGAAATTAAGTAAAATTTAGACGACTTGTCCCTATGCAAGTACTTAAGTCAACTATACTGTCATTATGAAAAAGCATATCATGGTTATTGACGACTGCTACGAAACTGCCAAGCTCCTTGCCACTAGCCTCGAGAATACATTTAATTCACATGTTCGCTTTCATACAAATCCTTTTAAGGCCATTGAAGATATACAAACAATTAAGCTTAATCGTGGAGAAAAGCTCTATATAATCTGTGACTATATGATGCCACAAATGGATGGTATCGAGCTCTACGACGAAATCTCACTACTTGATAAGGAAATGAGTTTTATTCTAATAACAAACGAAAATGATAGCCAAGTTATCGAAGAGGCCGCACGTAAAGGAATCGATCTTTTTATTTTAAAACAACAAGGATTTGATGTCGTTATTAATCAAATTAATAAAATTATTAATGATGAAAATAGACTAGGCCGTGACATCATTGAGGTCTTTGAGGTAAGTGATATTGTCCAGGGGTATCGGGTCATTGAAAAGGATCATAAACACTTAAAGCTTTTAACTAAGGAAGAAATTCCAAAGAATGCCATCATAAAACTAGAAGGGCACTCTTCTCGTGCCCAAATCTATAAAGTCGATAGTTGTAAAATCGTTGAAAATAATATCGAAGTTGAATGCAGCCCCGTTAAGGCCTCATAAGTCTCACTCTGTGGCCAATGACAATCGCAATAATTAAGAAAAGGCCTGCAAGCATGTTGCCGCCACTTCCATTATTAACATCTTCAATTGTCCCACAAGCTCCACCACTACTTTTACCACTACTATAGCTGTCATTAAGAGCGGCCGTACCACCAACTAAGACAGGATCACTATAGCGAAAATTGGCATTTGCAGTTGTTGAGAAGGCCAGAGATACAGCTTCATAGGCATCAACAGCACCCTTAGCACAAGAGCTGCGATCACAATAGAAACTCACTGCTGTTTTTGTGATGATATCTCTAACTTGATCTGGATAGAGAGAAGGATTTGCTTGAAAGATCATGGCAGCAGTTGCTGAAATAAATCCTGCGGCCATCGATGTTCCATTCATACGAGAAAAGACTGCTGTCCCCTGTGTTGCCTGTCCACTATTAACTGTCGATAGAATACTATCTCCAGGTGCGGCGATATCGACAATTCGTCCATAATTTGAATACGATGAACGAGCACGAGTTGTACCAACGGCACCAACTCTTAGAACACCTCGACAATTAGATGGTGTGTAGAATGAGGCATCAGCGTTTGAGTTTCCAGTTGCCACAACAACCACAACACCCTTAGAGCGAGCAAAGTCAATTGACTCTTGCATATAGCGACTACAGCTTCCTCGTGCGCCAAGTGACATATTAACAACACGAGCAGGATTTGGATTTGCAGGAACACCTGAAACACTTCCTCCAGCGGCCCACCTTAGAGCATCTGCAATATCTGAAGTTAGTCCACCACAAGCTCCAAGAACTCGCACAGGTACTAGATTAATATTCTTAGCAGCTCCGACAACACCGTAGCTATTATTGGCACGAGCTCCAATAATTCCGGCCACGTGAGTTCCGTGCCAAGTTGAAGGACTTGTACCAGAGTTACAAGCTGTCGAAGGAGAGCCATAATCCCCTTCGTCATTTGGGTTACTGTCACGCCCGCCACCATCTCTTGAATTATCAGGATCAGAGATAAAGTCATAACCCCCAACCACATTTGAATTGAGATCAAAGTGATCTGTAATTCCAGTATCAATGACTGCGACATTAACTCTTGCATCACTTTCAGAAGTTGCATACTCGCGAGCATGATAGAAAGTATTGTCTAGATAATTAGAGAAATGCCACTGACTCGGATAGTAGGTGTCGTTGTACTCTCCACCATTAGCAAAGAGTCTTAAGTCTTCTTCGACGTATTCAACATCGTCGCTAAGAGCGTAAGAAGTAAATTGTGAGCTTGGATTAATTTTTGATTTTTCGACACTGCCGTCTTTGTATTTGATGATGAAGTTGGCCGAAATATTGGCCGCACTGAAGGCGGCCAAAGCAAGTACTAAAAGTCGCATACTCAATCCTTGAGTTCTTTTATCTTGTTTATAAAGATAGGCCCTTGGCATCCTGCCTGAGGCATCTGCCATATAATAAGCACAAACCGTGCCAATTGTTCATGTTAGGATATCAGCTACATCCCACGATTCACCTGTCAAAATGACACACACTAGGGCCAATTTGCGAAGATTTAGGTGTCAGAATTGTGACTTAAATAAAATTTAAATTAGCTTAAATTTAATTGGATTCAATTAAGGTAACTTTCCAACGACGATTGTCAGGATCAGTTATAAAGAAGAATTGCACACCTTCGTGCACAAGTATTTCAGGAATTTTTTCATTTGAAAGAATATTGAGATTCTCGCCAGAGCTTTCTAGTCGGTAGTTTACGAATTCGACCTTCTTTTGAAGCTCGATCAATTCATCGTAATTATCAACGACAAAATCAAAGACAATATTATTTCCAACTTGCGCAAGTTTTGGACGTTCAACGACAAGGAAACGAAGATCATCATTAAAGACAACTACTGAGTCAGACGCACCTTCAACTTCAAGATCAAAAACCTCACTTAAAAAAGTGGAAGTTAAATGAGCATTTGAGCTAAATAAAACGATATGACCTAATTTCATCTCTTAATTATCGCGGGCCTTTTCGATATCGTCAATGATAGCACCGATTTTTAGGACATATTCCCCATCACATTTATCATCTTGGCAGTGAACAACACGATTGCAGCTTTGCTCAGTATCCCATTCAAAATCATCATGGCCACGAATAAGAAGCCCCACCATCTGATTACTCTCTTTTGAGTAAACTGGGCCACCACTATTGCCACCAAAGGCATCAAGATTAGTTATATAAAATAGAGGATCAATATCTCTAACAAAACCATTATATGAATACTTTGATAAGAAGCCATTTGGATGCCCGATCATATAAACTTCATCAGAAACCTTTAGCTCTTCTTGCTGAACCTCGACAGGCCTTCTTCCACCCTCAACAGGGCGATCAAGCTCAATAAGGGCATAATCAAAGGTCTTATCACGGCTTTGATGATAAGCTAGGATATTCTTACAATTATAAACTTGAGACTTAACAAAGTACTGAGTCGCTCCATCACTTCCTAAATCAGATCTTGCATCAAAGATAAAACTTTTGCGATCACATGCTAACTGAGCGTTTTGAATACAGTGAGCGGCCGTTAAAACCTGCTTAGGCCCAACTAATACTGCACTACACTTTCCGTATGCCTTTTGACTTAAGAACTTTTCTTCGCCCTCACAAAGTCTAGCTGTCTTCTTAAAATCAACACCAGTGACAGAAAATAAGCGGTCATCTATAACCTCTTCTAAACTCCAGCGATTTACTATAATAGCACTTGAATGTGAATTAACCTTAGCGCCAGGATTGTGAACAAGTGTGCCCGAGGCAACATCCACAATATCAAGCTCTCCATAGATGGCCTTGTCCAAGTTATTGATGAATTCAGACATTTGACCTAAGGTCGGCGAAAAATAAGCAGACACATTAAGTGAGATGAAAAGAGTAGTAAGTGAAAGAAGAAATCTTAATCTGTTCATTTTGGCCCTTGATAAAACAATGTTCATATATATAGGCCAAAATGCTAATAAACACGAGTCTTTAGGTGATTTTTGTAATATTTCCAACCTCATGAACGCGAAAGATCAACTCCTCTACCTTATTAAAATCACGTGCAAACTGATTCAGAAACTTCCAGTGAGGTACTTCACTGGCGGCCAAAAGGGCTTGTTTATCACCATCCATCTCAGGCGACTCTTGTAGAACAAGGTGTCTTAGAAATGACTTCTTCGAAATTCCAATAAGCCACCGCTTAGAAATCTGCGCAATCTTATGCAGACTCTCCAGAAGTTCTAAGTTTTGTTCAGTGGTTTTAGAAAAGCCAAAACATGGATCCAAAAAAATGCGCCCTTGATTAATTCCCGCTTTCTCAAACTTTTTAAGCCCTTGTTCAAAAAAGAGCTTTAAAGATTCAACACCTAATCCAGGATCAAGATACTTCATATGATCTAGAGTCTTATCGCGACTTGGAACGAGCGTATGGCACAGGACATAATCCACTGATGGAAAATCGAGTAAGAGCTTAAGACACTCATCATCAATAACACCTGAAACATCATTCCAAATAATATGTTCAAATTGATGCGCATACTTTTCCAAGAATGCCTTCATCGTTTGAGGTTTATAAGTATCGATAGAGATTGTTCTAAAACTTCTAAGGCGTTCAATGTGTTCTTTGAAGTAATGATCTAGTCTCTGCCATTCTTCATTAAAAGAAATTGGATCATTGAAAGGAGCACTACTTTCTGCGCCAATATCCAATGAATAATTGGCCGTTTTAAATTTTTGTAATTGCTTGTCCTGATAGTCTTGATTGAGATTTAAATGGCCATCAGAGAAAGAATTAGGGGTAGCGTTCACTACCCCTAAAAAAGATATTTTAGTCATTTTTGATTATGCTAATTTTGGGTCATCAATCGGCTTTGAAACGTTGGCCTCACCTGCTGGCTTTTGGGCCGCTGATTGTTGAGTACTTACTTCTTCAACAAGAGGTACACCAATATCTTCACCTGCAATTAATGCTTGAATTTGCTTAGAATCAAGAGTTTCCCAAACAATTAGGCCTTCAGCAATTCTATCAAGAGCATCACGATGATCAGTTAAAATCTTCTTAGCAAGCTTGTAGTTCTCATCAAGGAAGCGAGTGATTTCAGTGTCGATTTCACGAGCTGTTTCCTCAGAGTAGCCAACACCTTCACTTGGAGCAGTTGATCCAAATGGAGAGCTACCTGGCTGATGGAAGTTACGAGGTCCCATTTTAGAACTCATTCCCCATGAACAAACCATGCTTGAAGCAAGCTGAGTTGCACGTTCAATATCGTTTGAAGCACCATTTGAGATTTCGTTAAATACGATCTCTTCAGCAACACGACCACCCATTAGGAAAGCAATGAAGTTTTCTGCTTTTTCAAGAGTTAGGTTGTGCATATCTTCATTAGGAAGAGTTTGAGTTACACCTAAAGCTCCACCACGAGGCATGATTGATACCTTGTGAATAGGATCTGTCTTTGGAAGATTCATCCCAACAAGAGTGTGACCAGCTTCATGATATGCAGTTACTTTCTTCTCAAGATCTGAAAGTACCATCGACTTTCTCTCAGGCCCCATAAGAACCTTATCTTTAGCTTGTTCAAAGTCAATCATTTGAAGAACTTTCTTACCGTAACGAGCAGCAAATAGCGCAGCTTCGTTAACTAAGTTTGCAAGGTCTGCACCAGTGAAACCAGGAGTTCCCTTTGCAATAACTTCAAGATCAACAGCTGTATCAAGTGGAGTTTTCTTAGTATGAACTTTTAGGATTCCAAGACGTCCACGAACATCTGGAGGTCCAACCGTTACACGTCTATCAAAACGACCTGGTCTTAGAAGGGCCTTATCAAGTACGTCAATTCTGTTTGTTGCCGCAATAAGGATAACACCTTCATTTGATTCAAAACCATCCATTTCAACAAGAAGTTGGTTAAGAGTTTGTTCACGCTCATCGTGTCCACCACCCATTCCGTGTCCACGGTGGCGACCAACAGCATCGATCTCATCGATAAAGATAATACAAGGAGCGTTCTTCTTACCTTGTTCAAATAGGTCACGTACACGAGATGCACCAACACCTACGAACATTTCAACGAAGTCTGAACCAGAGATCGAAAAGAAAGGAACACCAGCTTCACCAGCAACAGCTCTTGCAAGAAGAGTCTTACCAGTACCTGGAGGACCTACAAGGATAACACCTTTAGGAATCTTACCACCTAGGTTAGTGTATTTCTTTGGATCTTTAAGAAAGTCGACAACTTCTTCTAGTTCTTCTTTTGCTTCTTCAACACCAGAGACATCTGAGAAAGTTACTTTCTTGTCATGTGGTGAAAGCATACGCGCCTTAGATTTTCCAAAACTCATGGCCTTTCCACCACCAGCTTGCAGTTGGCGAAGGAAGAAGATGACAATGAGGAATAAGAAAATCATCGGTCCCCAGTGCAGCAAGAATGTCGTGATAACATTTTGTTTCTCTTCTGCTTCGTACTCTGGGTAGATTCCGTGCGACTCTAAAATTTTAAAAGTTTCGGCCCCTGTCGTTCCTGTTGCTTCAAACCAAGCACCATTCTCATAGCCGTCCTTAAATTTACCTAAGATCTTGTCCTTACCCTTAAGTACAACCTTATCAACATGCTTACCTTTAATTGCACTTACGAAGTCCGGGTATGTCACAGGCTTATAAACCTGGCGGCTTTCAGAAGAAATTTTAGCGATGGCCGCAAACATAAGGATTAAGATAATCCATAGGAGGAGTGTTTTGTTTTGTCCTTTCATTAAAATCCTTTTTAATTAATTTTCACATTAACTATTTAATCAAATATTCACTAACTAATTACAATTCTTAATAAAATATAAAGCTACATTGTAACCTTATAGTTATTAAAATGGTATCATTTTCGGTGGTGTCAAGCCTAGTAATTTAAAGCCAAACTAAAACTTTACCCTTTTTACGCCATGAATAATGAACTGGCAGGAGAATTTGCGAAAAGCTCTTGTTTAGATCACCATCCCTATCAGCTATGGGACATTTCTTAAGTGAATGCTTCGCACTTGTGTTATTTGACAAAAATGGCACGCCATCAGGAATCTGCGAATGTTTCAAACTAAAGCTCATCTGCTGGCCCTTTCTTACGACGGCCAAGTGGTTTTTGAAATTATAAACTCGAAGCCCACCACTAAAACTTAACGGGCCAATACTTGATGACTTTATCAGTGAGCGAAGTTTCTCAAATTGTGAATGGGTTTTACCTTTAGATGAGTCAGACTGAGATAAGATCACCTGCTCTAGTGCCTCATTGATAACACCGTCAAATTTAATGAGTATTCCCCACTCTCGTCTTAACACCTTGAAGTTATGTGCATCTAGCTGTTCATCTTTAATCGCCTTTAGACGATTCATGCGATTACAGTAGTGTTTAAGGTAGCCTGGAAAGCGCGTAGCAATTGACGTCTTAGTTAAGTCTCTGATGAAATTTCGCTCATAGCGAGTATCTTCGTTTGAACTATCCTCAAGCCATGCTATTTTCGATAGCTTTGCATACTTCAAGATATGATTTTTAGAAAAAGCAAATAGCGGCCTATAAATGATGCCATTACGATATGGCATCCCTAGATCAATATGCTTAGCAGATGATTTAAATTGCTGCATAAGTGACCACTCAAAACAATCATCCAGATGATGGCCAGTAAGTAAGATTTCATTGCCTCTTAGATTCGATAAAAGTAGTTGATACCTCTTTGCGCGTGCAACAGATTCAAAATTCTTTGTCTTTAGGCTTAGGTGTTCAATTTTATAGCTTTGAAACTCTAGGCCATATCTTGCAGCAAAACTCGAGATTAGATTAACTTCCTCGACGATCTCTTTTCTTGTGCCATGATCAATATGTAAAAGTCTTAGCTTCTTGGCCCCGGCCTGAACCAATAAATGGGCCAAAACCATGGAATCAACACCTCCACTACAGGCCACGGCCATGGGTGAATCAAAATCAAGGCCCATTTCAAGATTGAATTTTTTGAAGTGGGACAACATTCTGGTTAAGAGAGAATGTGATTTATTTTGTTTAGGTTTTAGATTCATTACTATTTTTTTCACAAAATTTAACTTTTTGATAAATTATAATATTGACATACGAGGCGCAAGTTATTAATATCCTAATCAATCGAAATGTGCGAATGTAGCTCAGTTGGTTAGAGCGACGGATTCATATCCCGTAGGTCGGCAGTTCAAATCTGCCCTTTCGCACCATTCTTCTCTTATCTAATTCCAATAAATTAACAACAACTAAGTAAACACTAAAAACCTGTGTTTGTTCAAGTTTTATACACTGTTCAGCTCTTCAACACTAAGTCACTAAACTAAATTTCAATACTTACACCACATTTCAGCAGTTTAAACTTTTTACACCCATGAACTTGTTTCATGATACATGGCATCATTCCTGCATCTATTTTAGTATCAAAACAAATAGGAATGACATGATTAAAGCGAAAAACGTAACTAAACATTTAATTTTACTGGCATTAATAAGCCAGGGCCATGCTTTCGCACAGAATGATTCGGCAAAAATCTTTACAGAAGGACTTAGTTCTTCTCTAAAAAGTGCTGGATTTAAGAATGTGGGACTAGAGCTTGGTGCTGATTATGGTGCTCTTGATTCTAGAACTGATAAGGGAAGTGTTTATCAGACTAAGATGAATCTTGAGCTAGAAGCTGAAGTAGTAGACAGTGTCGACTTCAACTTTAGTGGTGGTTTTAGCTATCAGTCAGGTAACTCTTCTTCACAAGAAGCTGAGAGAGTAAAAACTTATAAGCCAAAGTTTACTTATGACTATGGTTACTTTGATATTAGGCCACTAAGCTTTGTAAAAATTAGTGCTGGTGCTCTTGATAACTCAACTAAGCGTCAATATATCTCACCATTCATTAACGGTGGAACTTCATTTATTGGTGCCAGAGAAGTTATTACGACGAAAGTTG
The DNA here is from genome assembly GCF_043196705.1 of Halobacteriovorax sp. HFRX-2_2. Taxonomy (NCBI): domain Bacteria; kingdom Pseudomonadati; phylum Bdellovibrionota; class Bacteriovoracia; order Bacteriovoracales; family Halobacteriovoraceae; genus Halobacteriovorax; species Halobacteriovorax sp. HFRX-2_2. Next base: position 282,250 of record NZ_JBEBMT010000003.1, on the reverse strand, counting down.
GAAATTTCTACTTCCGTCTTCAAGCAACACAAGCAAAGCCACAGAATGCAATTTTAAGAGAAACTTTTAATATTGATGATTCAGGTGATCCACAATTCTTCTCTGAATCTGCAGACATCACTTACCTATCAAAAGCTTTAAGAATGGGTGGTGCTGTTGGAACTTATCGTTACAAGAAATTATCAGGTGATCTTGCAAATAAAGACTACTACTGGGGTAACTCGGTTAGCATCGGTACACCAATTGATCAAAGTCTTTACCTTTATGACTTCACAGGAATCTTTGCAAACGCAAGTGCAGAGATCGCTCTAGGAGATAACACTCTTAAGCTTTCTGGATCATATATTAAAAACACTGAAACAGTTATTCCTGATGATAAGAACACTGGTTACTCATACAGAATCGATTTCAAAACAAATATGGGTGACAAGAAGCTAACTCTTAAGGCGCTAGCATTTGAAAATCAAGCAGATACTGCTCCAGCATTTTACCGTGGTGGAATCTTTTCAAATGACTACAAAGGTTATGCAGCAGGATTTCAACTAGAAACTCAAAAAGGCTTTAGTACTGAATTTACATATATTAATCGCACTGTACTTGGAAACCTTGACTCAGCGTACTTAATTGATGGTTACAGTGACGAACAAGTTTACACAATCTCCCTAAGGAAAGAATATGACATTTTGTAAGAACATGAAGAACATCACTCTCCTAAGCATTTCAATGCTTGCACTAACGTCACTTGTTAGTTGTGGAAGTGACACTTCCAACGACGAAAGACAGCAACTTGCAAGACAGCTTAAAGCTTCTGCAAATGAAAGTGCTCTTGTGTCTGTTTCACGTTTCACTGTAGAAGGTGTTACTGAAGATAAGACATCAATGAAGTCTAGAATCGCTTACGGTAAGACTTTTCATGTAAAAGCGTGTCTAAGTTCAAAACTTGGAAAAAGCCTTCAATATCAAACATTCTACGTTTCAGGAGAAAACTTTCAAACTGTAGAGAGAACTGCTGATAACAATAGCTGTATCTTTTGGGATGAGCCAATCACAATGGACTACTCTCTTCCTAATACATACCTTCCAATGGGTGATCGAGTTATTACTCTTGGAACAAGTGCTAATATTTCATATGACTTAAAACTGTCGATGAACCAATACACAAATAGCATTATTCACAGAAATAATTATGTAATGAAAACTTCACTTAACAAGTCTCGTCTAAGTTCAAACGAGATCATCAATGTTAAGAATGTTAAGATCACTCCAAAAGGTTTTGGTCAAGTTGATCCAAGAAACGACAACTTAATTATCGATCAAAAAGTAGTTGTTAACGGTTGTCTTAACCTTAAGGCCAACGGAAGTTCACTTTCAAATGAATTTGTTAAGGCAAGACTTATTAACCTTGAAAAACAAGAAAATGGTGAAGAGCACGCAGTAACTGAAATGTATGACATCACAGATGGACAACTTGATGAGTCTGGATGTGGTGAAATCAAGTTCTACCTTGAGCACGAAAGATACACAAATACTCGTCGTATCCCTTTTAATCTTGAAATTGAAGTACAAAATGAAACACTTCAAAATGCAAAAGTAACACGTGGACTATGTCTATACCCATGGTCAAACAATGGTTGGATCTTTGCAGAAGTTTCAAGAACAGGAAAGTGTGAAAAAGATAATAACAATCAAAGAGCAAGACTATTTGTCGATGAAGTTAACTATAGCTTCCTAGGACACGATAATAATAATGGTTTCCACCTTAACAAGAACCTTGACCTAGTAATTGAGAAGTCATTCATTGTTAAGATGTACCCAAAGGTTAACTACGGAAACTACGTACACCACATGAACCCAATTGAGCCTTTCTACCAAGGAAAGCTTAAGCTTGAAGTTTACTTCCTAGCTCCACTTCAAGGTGATATTGATTTAACAAATGAGAACAAGCACAAGTTTAAGCTAATCTCTGTAGCTTCACGTGAAGTCGATGTTGAAAACAACCTTCTTAAGGCAAGAATTGATATGCCAATCAAGTTTGTGGACATGCCATATATCCACACAAGAACTTATGCGGCAATTAAACTATCACCAATCTTAAGAGAAGGAGATGATCCAAGAACTGCACCTCGTCCAGCATGGGCAGCAGGTACATTCCACGCTTCATCAAAGACATTTCACTCAATCCTACACACGCAACTACAAGTGACGGATGAGTTTGAAGCGAAGGATTACACAAATACAAAAATCTCGAAGAAAATGACTGAGATGGTACAACTAGAAAACTACCTTGAAAAACTATCTAACGATGTTAAAGGTGTAACTAAGAAAGATATCATTGCAGCAAAACTTGCTCCTAGATACAACAAGAGCTCTGAAGCGATCTTCTCTGATGAACTTAAGAAGCACGAGCTTTATGATGAAACAATCAAAGTTGATCACAATGGACTTAATAAGAAACTAATTGAAGAAAATAAGCTAACTGCAACAGAAATTTCTAAGCTTTATGAAGACCAGTACGATGCTGCAACACTTGCAAAACTATGTGGGACTTTCTTTAACCAAGAAAAGACAGGACTAATCTGGAAGACATACTCAGACTACAATATGAGAAAATGTATTGAGTCTCCATGGGAATTCATGATGATTACTCCAGTAAGTCACGTACAAGAGATTCTATCTAAGCCAAGAGTTAGCCACTCTAATACAATTAGAATTTCTAAATCAACAGGAAGCGGAACTTACTTTACTGAAAACAGAAGAGTTGGGTTCTCACACGGATACAAAACAGGTGTTGGTGCGAAACTAGACTTTAAAATCCCTTTTGGTGAAAGTTCACCAGTAGGTGGTGGAGTTGGTGTATCAGCAGGGTATGACTGGTCAACTTCATGGTCACTAGATAAGTCAAATGGTGATAATAATAGAAGTGACAGCGGACAATCAATTGATCTATACGCTGAAGCAATTACACTTAACTTTGAAGCAAGAACACACCAGTGTTTTATGATTGAAGGGACTTCTAAGTTTAAAGCTGAATGGGTAAGCTCACAAATGTATGGATCAGGTAATCACGGACTTGGTGGATCTCTACAATACGTAGCAGAGAACAACCCAATTCGTTACAAAGTTTGTAAGCCAAAGGCCGGAAAAGAAAGGCTAGAAGAAACTTGGTACTTTACTGGTGAAGGTTTCCAATTCAACTCAATCCTAAGAGATAGACTTGGAATGACTGAAAACCAATACACGATGATGTTTAGAGGAAGAAAGACACTTTATAAGTTTACTGACTTCTTATCAAAAGCTTCAAGCTCGATGTTTAACATCAAAGAAAGAAAGACTCAGTCACCAGATGTATATATGCTAGATGTATACAAGAATTATAAAGAAGCATTTGATAGCAATCATGACTTAATTGATGACCAAGCTATTCCAGGTACGGTTGAGAAGTATGATCCTATCAAAAACGGCGGAGACCACAACTTCTCTGAAGATAATTGTGAGCTTCCACCAGATGAATATAATCATGCATCAGTAGATTTTTGCTAGAAATATAAAGGCCGCTTATCTAAGCGGCCTTTTTTATATGAATTATTTTGCTTCAAAGCTATCGTATTTCGAAAAGATATAATCAAGAGTGTCGTCATCAACATCGCGGTAAAGACACACCCCTAATTCCATTAGATAAATTTTTAAGTGCTCACGAGGATCAACATTTGGATACTTCTTTTTTAGAAGTTCAAATAACTCGGCCTCGGCTTCCACGATAATATCAGATAACTCATTGCCGGCACCTTTATTGATCATATAAAGAGCAAGCAGATATGGCATTTGAATGATTTGTTTACGAACAATCTTAATACGCTCGCGAATTCCGACTGAGTTTTCCTGAGAAAGATTGAAGATACGAGAAATCATATACTTCACAGCTTCTTTAAGAATAACGTCCTTCTCCTTACCTAAATAATAATAGATGAGGGAGCGAGTTACGTCGGCCTCTTTGGCCACCTCGGCGATTTTCCAATTCAGGTGTCCCTTAGCAACTTCTAACTTGGTTACTGCGTTTAAAATTCGATAATGTACTTCTTCACTTTTATTGCTTGTCATAAATAAATCTCTCTATACTTGATAATAATACTTAAGTTTTAAAAGGTAAAATCCGATAAAAATTTATTGAGTCATGTTCAATTTTGATTATTTAGTTCTTTAGAATTTTCAGATTTATGGGGGAAAAGTATGAAAAATCAGAAACTTACAGGTATCGCAGGAGCATTTCTCTTCTCGACACTACTAGTTTCCTGTAATCAAAAGTCCTATCGAATGCCCAGCTCTCTAAAGAGCTCTAATTTTGACTCCCTGATGCACGAGATGCATGCCCAAGTCTCAAAAGGCGTAAAATCCCCTGCTGAGTGTGCAACAAAGACTAAGCATTACTACAACAAGCTCTTTTCGATAAAATCAACGGATATCGACTTTTCAGAATTTTCCCAATATCAGATGCAGGATTTTGTGAACGCATCTTTCAATATTCGCCTGGACCTCAAAGAGAAACTCAAAGATCTCAATAGCTCAAATGAACTTGATCAAGACGAGAAAGAGTGTCTAAAAGGCGTTAAGGATATCTTTAGGGCCCTTCGTTATCTTGAGGACTACTTTATTGAGTCGTACTACGCATCAAGGCCAAAAGGGAAAGTCCCTCGCCAATTTACGACCCTAAACTTTGATGGTGACTCTCCTATTCATTTCATGGTTAACCCAGAATATAGTTTTGCAGGCCCTACCGATCTCAAGTCAGGAGATATTATCCTTTCTCGTGGTAATGCCTATTCAAGTGCTGCCATCGCAAGAATCGGAGATGATGACCATCAATTCTCACACTTAACATTAGTTTACAAAGATAAGAAGACAGGAGAGCTTTTTACGTCAGAGGCCCATATTGAAGTCGGAAATGTCGCCGCTCCATTTCAAGTTCACCTTGATCAGGCAAATTCTAGAACTGTTGTCTTTCGTCACAAAGACGCCAAGCTAGCACACCTTGCGGCCAAAGAGATGCACGAGCGATTCACGAAATTCACAAAGAAGAATGAAGAAAATATCCCTTATGATTTTGCCATGGATTACACAGATGACTCTCAAATCTTTTGCTCTGAAGTTATTTACCATGGTTATAAAGTTGCAAGCTCGCAACTAAGTGGCACTGAAATGGATATTCCAGAATTTAAAACAACATTTAATCCGGCCCTCCTCTCTTTCCTACAAGACTTTGGGCTAAAGGTAACAAAAGAAAATATCTCAAAATTTAAAACTTTTGGACCTGGTGAGATTCAATTTGATTCACGTTTTGATCTAGTGGCCGAATGGAGAAACCCAGATAAGCTAAAAGACACACGTTATAAGGACGCGATTCTATCAAAGATCTTTGAATGGATGGAAAAAGAAAAGTATGAATTTGATCCAAGCTTTGGCACAAAATTAGGAAATGACTTTGCTTGGCTTGCTCGTCGTTCTGTCATCAGTCGCGGGATTATCAAATTTGTAGCAGGTGTAAATCTTGAAGAAAAATTCCCTCTAAATCTAGGTTCAAAGCAAATTGATCTCTTTGTGGTTCTAGACCAAGTTGGAGAAAAACTCTACGAGAGAATCGCTCAGGCAGAAAAAGAGGCCGGTGGAATTCTGTCATTTAATGAAATGTTTTACGAGCTTGAGGCTTACCGCAAAGAAGACGCAGCCAAGTACATAAAATATATTGAAGATAAGAAATATAATCAGAGGCTACAGATGCAAGGCGGACGACGCAATGGTCCACGTAGACGTCGCTCATTAACTAGGCCTGATTTCCATCACTTGTTTCACAATTAAGAATCTAAGCTTTAAGAAAGAGATATTTTAAGCTATATTGGCCGCATATGAAAACGGTCAATATAGCAATTCAAAACGCCCATAACGAGCTATGTGCTCACCCACTTTATACAAATATCAACGATATTGAAGATGTAAAAATTCTGATGAAATGGCATGTCTTTGCTGTGTGGGATTTTATGTCACTTCTAAAAGGCCTACAGCGTGAAGTTACATGTGTAACAACTCCGTGGATGCCTTCTAAGTACGACAAAGAATGCGTACGCTTTATCAATGAAATCGTTCTTGGTGAAGAAAGTGACGAGGACTTAAACGGCGGTCATATTGATCACTTCACAATGTACTTAAATGCCATGAAGGAAGTTGGTGCAGACACTGCTCCAATCGAAAACTTCTTTAAGGATTTTTCTTTTGATGAGCTGCCACAAGAGATCGCAAAATTTACGGCATTTAACTTAAACCTAGTAACAAATGCGCACCCAAGTGCTGTTGCTTCAGCATTCTTCTATGGAAGAGAAAACCTGATCCCTGATCTGTTTCAACCATTTGTTAATGTTTTAGAAGAAAAAAATATCGATGCTCCGTATTTTAAGCACTACCTAGTTCGCCATATTGAACTTGATGGTGACGAACACGGAGACCTTGCAGGAAAGCTACTTTCACAACTTTGTGATTCTAAGGAAAAAGAAGATCAAGCAACTCAAATTGCCCTTGATTCCCTTAAGCTACGATCACAAATGTGGGATTATGTTCTTGAAGAAATAAGAGCAAATCGTTGCGAGAACTTAGAGCCTATCCACTAAATCTTTAGCAAGAGAAACTCCAGCGCTCCAGCCATTCTTATAGAGTGCGTTTAGAGCGTAGATCCCTTCACTTACCTCGCCACAAAATGGAGTGCGTCTTTTTCCTTTATGACGGATTCCAGTATGAATCATTGGTTTTTCAAGCTTTGAAAATTCTGGAAATAAGTCTTGGAATATTTCTAGCTTTTCATACACCTCTTTAGGAGAATGAAGATGACTAAGTCCCTCTATAGAATTGGCCCCAAAAAGCAGAAGATTATCTTGAGCGCGGTAAATTAAATTATAGTGACCACGAGAAAGAACAAATGAATCTTCATTTAAATCAATATCCCATGTAAAATAAGTTCCCTTAACAGGCTTACCTTCAGGAAGACTCTTATCTTTGAAAATTAATGATGTATAAGCGCTGGTTGCAAGAATGATCTTTTCAGCTTTAAGCTCAGTAGCACTAGTTTGAACGACACCTTTATTAACTGCAGTTACTCTCGCATTGATTTTATCAACATCAGTCTTAAAGAAATCGAGGAAATTATGTGGATTAATAACGAATGCATCCTTGACAACCATCCTTTGATTCTTAAATTCAACAAAATCAGTTCCATAACGGGCCTCAAATTGCTTAAATTTTAAAGGGTCTTCTTTAATATTAGGCGGTAGATAATATTGTTTACAGGAATAGACTCCTGGAGGTTGTTCTTTTTCAACAAAGTCATTTAAGAATTCATGAGCATGATAAAGGATGTCCCCAAGCTTTGAGATCCCTTCTTCAAATAGGCCAAAGGAAACAACACTTGTCGTTCGAGTGGAACATGCTGGAAAGCCTTCATCATCGAACACTTGGGCGATCTTAGCATTTGGGTATTTCATCGTTAAAAAATATAAAATGGCGCGGCCTGCAATACCGTCACCAACCACAATATAATCGTAATTCTTTATCATAATAACTTCTTACATCAATATTTTTAAGTTAACCAGTCGAATTTACTCAAGTTTTTAATTGTCATTCCAAATTCAATAACTATACAATTTTAATTCAAATTTAGTTAATGGAGTATGAATTATGTCAGAGACGACAACAGCAGCAAAGAACCCAATGGACGTTATTGATCAAAACGCCGTCCTATTTTGTGTCGACAACACAGATATCACAGCTAAACAAATCATGGCCGTACTGGCTATGTTACTTGTAGAAGACTGTACCGTCCCATTCATCACACGTTACCGTAAAGATAAAACAGGTGGTTTAGATGAAGAACAAATCCGTCTAATCCAAGAAAAATACGACGAATATATTGAGCGTGAAAAACGCCGTGCCTTCATCCTTGAGGCCATCACTAAACAAGAGATGATGACTCCTGAGATTGAAAAGAAAATTAAGGCCGCAACAAATATCAACCAACTTGAAGATATCTACGCGCCATTTAAGTCAAAGAGAAAAACAAAAGCACAGATCGCTAAAGAAGCAGGACTTGAGCCGTTTGCCATCCTTATGAAGACTTCTAAGCTTCCAATGCCTGAGCTTGCAAAAGAGGCCCTTAAGTTCATCAATAAAGAAAAGAAGATTGCAACTTTTGAAGATGTCTTAAAAGGTGCATGCGATATCATTATTGAAGAAATCGCTCACGATACAGAACTGAAAGAAACTCTTCGTAATGACTACTGGGCACAGGCGATGATTAAATCATCTCCAAGAAAGGGTTATGAAGAAATCAAAGATTGGCAAAAATATAAAGACTACTTTGAGTACGAGCAAAAAGTAGCAGATCTTCGTGATCCAAAAGCGGCCCACAGATTCCTAGCAATCCGTCGTGCTCAAACTGAAAAGATTCTTAAAGTAGAAATCATCTTTGATGAAGAATACGCAAATAATATGATCCTATCAAAGCACTTTGCTGATACAAGTGTGACAAGCTACAAGGCACTCGTCGACTGTGCTTCAAAAGCATATAAGAATTATATCCATTCTTCACTTGATCTAGAAATCAAAGGTGAGCTAAAGAAGCTTTCTGATGAATCAGCAATTGATGTATTTGGTGTAAACCTTAAAAACCTCCTTCTTCAACCATACCTCGGTTCTAAGACAGTACTTGCTCTTGACCCAGGTGTTGTCACAGGATGTAAAACTGTTGTTGTTGATAACACAGGTAAGTTTGTTGTTGATACTGTTGTTTACCCTCACCCACCAAGAAATCAGGTTCGTGAGTCGGCAACAATCCTTAATGCAATGATTGAACAATTCAATGTTGAATATATCGCTATTGGTAATGGAACTTTTGGACGTGAGACTCTTCAATTTGTTGAAGATAACGTAACAGCAGTAAAAGACGGAAAAGTTAAAGCGACAATGATCTCTGAAGATGGTGCTTCAATCTATTCAGCTTCACCAATTGCTAAGAAAGAATTCCCAGATAAAGACGCAACGGTAAGAGGTGCAATTTCAATTGGACGTCGTTTCCAAGACCCACTTGCTGAGCTTGTAAAAATTGATCCTAAATCAATTGGTGTTGGTCAATACCAACACGATGTTAACCAGGTTAGACTTAAGAAGTCACTAGATGGTGTTGTTGAGAGTTGTGTAAACTTTGTAGGTGTTGATATTAACACTGCCTCAGCTCCTCTCCTTTCATTTATCTCTGGTATTGGGCCAACGGTAGCTGGTAATATTGTTAAGCATAGAGATAAGAACGGACTATTCTCGGATAGAAGCGATATCCTAAAAGTTTCACGTTTCACAGATAAGGTCTTCCAACAAGCTGCTGGTTTCCTTCGTGTCTACAATGGTGCAAACCCACTAGATGCAACATTTATTCACCCAGAAAACTACGACATGCTTGAGAACTGGGCACAATCAAAAGGCTTCACTTTAGAGCAACTAACAACTGACAACGCTGTTGCAAACCAACTTAAGTCAGATAAGTCTCTAATCGCAGAACTTGGAGAATTCACTGTAAACGACATTTATAAGTCACTAACAGCACCTTCTCAAGATCCACGTACAGAATTTAAGACAACTGAATTTAGAAAAGATGCACGTGAAATTAAAGATATCAAAATTGGTGAGCGCTACCCAGGTATCGTAAAAAACATCACTCAATTTGGTGCTTTCGTCGATATTGGAATTAAAGAAAATGGTCTAGTCCACGTATCACAAATGGCAGATCACTTTGTTGATAATGCTCTTGATGTTCTCAAAGTAGGACAAGAGGTTTCAGCTGTTGTTCTTGATGTTGATATGGACAGAAAACGTATTGCACTCTCTCTAAAATCAGATGGTGCTGAAGAAGCAAAAACTTATGAGCGTCCTTCAGGTGGGCCACGCCAGAGCAAACCACGCGGTGGTGGAAAACCTAAGATGCCAAAGCAAAACGATGCACCTTTAAAGAATAATGCATTTGCGGCGCTTGCTGGGTTTAAAGTTAAATAGGTGCGGCATTGTCTGCCCAAAGGCAGACTATTGGACGCATCTATAGCTCCCAGACACTTTAGCTAATATACCATATTCAACAAGCCGGGTTCATACCCGGTTTTCTTGCCTCAGGAGCAATGGGAAATATACCGCAATATTAGCGACATTTTAGCGTAGTTAAAATTAGCAAGTTGACTAACTCATATAACCGAATCACGCGAGCTACGCTCTTTGATTCTTAATTCACATTCATCTATGCTTCAAAACTGTCCTTTGGGACACTTTTGACGCAAGATGTGCCTCAGGAGCAATGGGAAAGATACCGCAAAATTAGCGACATTTTAGCGTAGTTAAAATTAGCAAGTTGACTAACTCATATATAAAGGAGCGCGGGTACCAATCGAGATTTTAAAGAGTTGGTCTTCAAATAAAGAAATAAAAAAAGGGCCTAATGACA
>NZ_JBEBMT010000003.1:249072-271638 GCF_043196705.1 Halobacteriovorax sp. HFRX-2_2 | reverse complement strand
TCCCCTATTTTTTCTTTTACTTGTTTTTTAATTATTCACAATCAGGTACTTTTTTCTTAACAGATCGAATTAGGCTTTTTACCCAAGACCCAAATAAAGGCTTCTTAGTAAGTTGAATCGAACTCTTTTGTGAATACTCAACTTCACCATCTCTTAGAAAAGACTCATGCATAGAAATATTAGTATAAGCACCTCTATACTTATGAAGGTCTGAAAAGATAGTCATATAATTTACAGTTCCATTAGTTGGTAAATCATCGATACTCTTAACTTCTGTAAATGTATAACCCTTATCTTCAAAAACTTTTAGAACTTTTTCTGTAATGTCGACACGTCCATCTAACTCAGACATAACTAAGTAGCTGTGACAGCTATCGCTTGCAAAAACATTAGAAATTAATGTTAATACTAGTAATGACTTTATAAAATACTTCATCTTAACTATCCTTATTCAAATTTATTAATCAATTCTTTCTAGGTTTACTCTTAGGCCCATTCCAGTGTTAAGATCGATTGTGATCATATCCTGAATACCCATTTGCTTCCAAAAAACTAGATCAACTTTGTGGTTTTCTTCTTCATAGATCATACAGCTGAAAACAATAGAGCCATTTGAAACACGGTCTTTTTCACAAGTTGTATCAACTTGAAGCTGACCAGCATAATTCATCTTAAGATTATACTTCTCACCTGCTACGATTTCTGTAACTTCAACATTCTCATTTCCAACAAGGGCCTGATCCATTTCATTTTGTCCCTTATAAGTTGCAGAATGAGCTGAAATTGCAGTTAGTGATAAAAGTATTAGTAATAATTTTTTCATAAATGTCCTCCATTATTTTTCTTCTTCATAAATCTGTAACTAAACAAATTCAGAATACTTCGTTGTGGAGAAAAATGTGAAAAATTGAAATATTTATCTCTATGGATAAAAAGTGAACAACGCTAACTACTGGGAATCTCGATTCGTACCCGCGCCCCTTTTAGAATTACCACCACTTCTTTGTAACATAGTCTCGTTCATCAAAAGAGACAATTTCTCCTAACTTTGGTGCCATTAACTTAAGAACGCCTTGCTGAGCATATTCATTAAGTTTCAAGATAGGATCATCCCATGTATGAAATGAGAGAGAGAAAGCACCCCAGTGAATTGGGAAGTAGTATTTTGCGTTGATATCAGCATAGGCCTTAGGCCATTCTTCAGGAAGTAAGTGTACCGCAAACCAATCAGGGTTATATTGGCCAGATTCCATATAGGCCACATCAAATGGCCCAAGACGGTTTCCAATTTCTTTGAAATGGATATCGTAGCCAGTGTCTCCACTGAAGTAGAGGTTATTATTTTGAGTCTTTACAACCCATGATGCCCACAGAGTCGTATTCTCATGGGCCTGATCTCGCCCTGAGAAGTGCTGAGCAGGAGTAGCAGTAAACTTGATGCCTTCAAAGTCCACGTCTTGCCACCAATCAAGTTCAGTAATACGAGAGTCATCAAATCCCCATCTTTTTAGATGTGAACCTACGCCAAGAGGCGTGATAATTTTGACGTCTTTCTTCTTAGCGAAAAATTTCATCGTCGTCATATCAAGGTGATCATAGTGATCATGAGAAATAATAATATAATCGATTTCTGGAAGCTCTTCTAAAGAGAGAATCGGAGGAGCAAAGCGCTTTACGAATAAAGGAACAGGTGAAGATGAACCTGAAAAGATTGGGTCAATTAAAACGATCTTTGAATCAACATTTAAAAGGATCGTTGAGTGCCCAAACCAAATCGACTTAACATGGTCAGATTTCTCCAGAAACTTTTCCATATCTGGCCTTATTGAAGGAAGCGGTTTTTCTGGATAACGTCCTCCGCCCTTTCCTAAGAATTCTATAAATTTAGAAAGGCCAAAACCATCTTTTTGAATTGGCTGCTCTTTTGTAATATTAGGTCTACGGTTAACAAAGATTTGCTTTGAAGCATCGAAGTTCTCCGACTTTTCAAATGTTCTTAATTCACTCTTATCAGGGTGGGCCCCAAGAGAAGACATAAATACAGAAGCAACTTTACTCATAGCTGTACATCCAGATAAGTTTAATAAGATAACGAATAGAAGAATATGCTTAAACATTAAGTTCCTACTTTTTTAACAAAACTAATGAAGTTCCCATTATCCTTGAAAAATCTCCAATTAGAGAAAAGAGTGAAGATCACTGTAATAATCACAGGCACTAGAAATGAGAAGACGAACGACGATCCAGTAAAGCGCACTGGAAGTGAACGATCCACAAACATCGCCGGCATAATGACTGGTGAAAACTGTGCTAAAAGTTTAAGAACAATAAAGCTTAGAAGGTTCCCAATCCCAATTGCACAAATTGTGATAATGGCAATATTAAGGCCTCCATACTTTTTGATTTGGTCCATACTCATGCCAAGAATCCAAAAAGAAGCAAAGTCGTTTCTAACTCTTGCGTAGAATATTGAAAGGCCTGAAATAATTGAAAAAGTAACGAGAACAATTGTCGCTAAAAATAAAAAGAGAACCACATTATTTTCTAAAGCAAGCGCGTAAACAAGGTTTTGATTTAACTCTTCCCAAGTTTTAAAGCTGGCACCATTTGAAGTTAAATACTGCTTAAGTTCCCCTACTTCAGCGGCACCCAGAACACTATAAACCCTAAGTTTGTTATAACGACGAGATTTAGCAATTGAAAATGCACTATAGGCATGGCCCCAAGCATGAAGCTCATCAATATCCGGGTCCATAGAATCAGTGAAGTTTTCAATCATAAGAGACTTAAAGCGTGGCAACTCTCCAAAGAACACATCAGTGTGAGCTGGCGAGATAAATTGAATCTTATCATCAAGGCCTGCGTAAATTTTTCTGGCCAAGTATGGTGATAAGAGAATCTCTTCACGCTCGGGCCAATGATCAATGGCCTGAGGCAGAACAGTTGAAGTCTCTTTTGTTAGTCCGTGAAAAATAACTGGGGCCAAATAGCCTTCAAGACGAATTAGGCCTTCAATTTCATATTCAAAAGAATACTTCAAGTTCTTATCATCTAAATAGGCCCGTGTCTTTTCAAAGCTAAGATCTTTAGGCAGATCAATAATGTAGCGGCCAAGGGTTTGTTTTCCTCGTTCAATACGATTCGTTTGCAGCCCCTTAAGAACAGACTGGACACTTAGAAGTGAAAAACTTGATATGATAAGACTCGCCAAGGCCATGATAAGTAGCCTTTGGCGAGTCTTAGCTTTAAATAAGTAATTTAGAAAGAATCTAAAAAAGCTTAGAAACATTTAATCTATAGCTCATAGAAAGTTGAATTTTCATCTGCAAGCTTATTCATAAGCGCACATGGAGTGAAGCGATCCTTACTTACACTCTCTGAAAACTTAAGCATCTCATCTCTAAGGCGAGCGATACCTTGAGTATCTGCATATCTTAGAAGACCTCCTCTAAATGGAGGAAAACCGATTCCGAAAATAAGCCCTAGATCGACATCTTTTGCTTTTGCAACAATCTTATCTTCAAGAGTTGTTGCCGCTTCATTAATCATTGGCAGAAAGATTCTCATTTGAATCTCTGTTTCACTCATTTTCTTAGATGCTTTTGGAAGCATATTCCATGCTTCTTGGTTAGGGCCAGTTGGCTTACCTTTTTCATCATATAGGTAGAACCCTTTAGCATTTTTCTTACCAAAGAATTCCTTTTCAAGCATTTGTTTGCCAATAGCATTTGAGGCCTGGCGCTCACCTAGACCATCATAGATAATTTTCGATACCTTATCCCCAACGTCAATTCCAACTTCATCAAGAAGTCTAAATGGGCCCATTGGCATACCAAAGTTAAGACAAGCATCATCGATATCTTTAATTGAAACACCTTCTTCAAGTAAGAATCCAGCTTCATTCATATATGGCATAAGAATTCTGTTAACAAGGAATCCTGGGCCATCGTTAACAACAACTGGAGTTTTCTTAACTTTAACAACCCAATCATATAGAGATTCGATCGTTTCATCAGAAACACCATCGTGTTTGATGATTTCTACAAGAGGCATCATATGAACAGGGTTAAAGAAGTGAAGACCTGCAAATCTTGAATTGTCTTCAAGTGCACTTGCCATCTCTTGAATTGAAAGAGACGAAGTATTTGAAGTTAGAATCGTATCTTTGCGAACCTTAGTTTCAGTTTCTGCAAAGACCTTCTTTTTAATATCCATATTTTCAACAACGGCCTCGATCACAAGGTCAGTGTGTTCAAATCCACGATAATCTGTTTGAGCACTAATTGATCTCATCTTGCGCTCAAAATCATCTTTAGACATACGCTTTCTTTTAACAGCACCAGCAAAGTTACTTGACGCCTGCTTAAGTCCTAGCTCAAGTCCAACTTGATTAAGATCTTTCATGATAGGAAACATGTCATTCTTGGCCATAAGCCAAGCGATTCCACCACCCATCGTACCTGCACCAAGACAAGCTCCACGGCGTAGTTTTCTTCCAACACCTTTTGCATCATCCATCTTCTTAGAACCTTCCATTAGGAAGAAGATATGACGGAGATTCTTCGATTGTTCACCAATACATAACTCTCCAAAAGCTTGTGCTTCAGAAGTTAAGTAAGATGTACGACCTTTCATAACTCCAGCTTCCATCACATCAAGAATCTTAAGAGGTGCTTGATAGAAACCTTTAGTTTTCTTTAGAACAGACTCACGTGCTTTTTGAAAAATAATTTTCTTAGTGAATACGTTATCTGTTGCAGCGTCTTGCATTTTATCCATCATGCTACGCTTATCAACTTTCTTTTTGAAATGCTTTGGCGCTAGATCAACAAGGCGCTCTTTAGCATAAATCTCATCAGCTAAACCTGCTCTCTTAGCTTTCTTAGCATTAAGTGTTTTACCAGATAGAATCATATCTAGAGCTGTTGGAAGACCTACCGCTTTTGGCAGACGAAATGTTCCACCAAAACCAGGAATTAGACCAAGCTTAACTTCAGGAAGTCCAAGACCTGTTGCCTTGTCATCACTTACGATTCTTGATTTACATGAAAGGGCAAATTCAAGTCCACCACCAAGACAAACTCCGTGGATACATGCAACAGTTGGCATTTTTAAATCTTCAATACGGTTAAAGATTGTCTGCCCAGCTTCTGCACCCGCTTGTCCATCGGCCGCCGTATGCATCGTATCGAATAACTTAATATCTGCACCGGCCATGAAACATCTATCTTTATGTGAAAAGAAGATTGCTCCATCTAGCTCTTTTTCTTTTGTATGTAGATCTTCAACAATATCTTGAAGTTCTTTAAGTGTTTCTTCATCGAAAACAGTCATCGAAGCTTCGTTATTATAACCAAAGCCGATATATGCTTTCTTATCCTTGATTTCAAAACTGATTCTCTTATATGTCATTGCGATATCCTATATTTTCTAAATTAATTACTTTTGTAAGTTCTCGATAATCATGGCACCACCTTGACCACCACCGATACAAAGTGAAGCAACACCAAATCCTGCTTTTCTCTTCTTAAGTTCATGAGCAAGAGTTACGATTAAGCGTGAACCAGTTGAACCAACAGGGTGTCCAAGTGCAATGGCACCACCATTAACGTTAAGTTTCTCAGCTGGAATTTCACCCCATAATTTATCAATACCAAAGAAGTCAGCAACTTTCTTATCAGTGAATGCCTTCTTAACAGCAATAATTTGAGCAGCAAAGGCCTCGTTAATTTCAATGAGATCCATTTGATCAAGTGTCATATTTGATCTTCTAAATACACCATCCATTGCATGAAGTGGCCCCATTCCCATACGCTCTGGCTCAAGTCCATGGAAGTGATAATCAACAACACGTGCTAGTGGCTCTAAGTTATATTTCTTAACGGCCTCTTCTGAACAGAAAAGAATTGCCGAACCACCATCTGTGATTGGACAACTATTACCAACAGTAACTGTTCCTGACTTACGATCAAAGTAAGGCTTCATTTTCGCCAGCCCTTCAACTGAAGACTCTTTTCTTGGGCCGTGATCATTCATAAGTAACTTATCTAATTTTGAACCATAGATTAGAGGAACAATCTCATCAGCAAAACGACCTTCTTCAATGGCCTTAATTGCTTTATGGTGAGATTCATTTGCATAGATATCTTGTTGCTCACGAGTGATACCAAGTTCACGGGCAAGAAGCTCTGCTGTTTGTCCCATATTTAGGCCACAGAAAGGATCTGTTAAACCTTGTTCAATTGCAATAATTGGAGAAAGGTATGCAGGTTTAAAAGTCGAAAGGACTTTTAATTTATCACCAGTTGTCTTTGCTTTCATAAGTGAAGCAAAAAGCTCAGTCATTTGCTTCCCATAAATAAGAGGCATATTTGACATTGATTCAACACCACCAGCAATCACAACATCACTACGTCCACTAGCAACTTTAATGAAAGCTTGTGAAGCTGCCTCAAGTCCAGAAGCACAGTTTCTATGTACAGAATAACCAGAAGTCTTCTTATGCAGGCCGGCCTCTAATGCAATCACTCGCCCAACGTTTGGATACTTTGCAGGAGTTCCTGTGTTTCCAAAAATGACCTCATCAACTTCATCGTCACCGATAGAAGTTCCATCCATAATATGGCGAACAAGGTAAGCACCTAAGTAAGGAGCTTGAATATCTTTAATAATAGTTCCGGCTTTTGCATGAGGAGTTCTCACTGCCTCGACAATGTAGACTGGTTTCATTGATGATTCCTTTCTTCAAATTATTTTACTTGCTTAATATTGTAAGGATAATCAGTGGCAATGAAAAGTAAAAAGGCCCCTGAGCGGAGCCTTTTTATGAGAACATGGGTTTTTTAAACAATTGTTTAGAATAAGTATGAAAGACCAACACCTAAAGTAAATGTGTCAGCATTTTCAATATTCTTTGCTTGGTCAACAAGGGCCTTCTGATTATTTGAACCATTGTATTGGGCCTCTTCTCCAAGTCTAAAAACATTCTTTTCGTATGATAGGCCAACTTGTGCGCTAAATTCTTTAGCAAAATTAACTTCTGCTCCAAGAGATGCACTACCTGATACATACTTCAGTGACTGCTTAGTCTCGTTAAAAGTATCAACTGGGTTTTGGATTTCAAATGATCCAAAGTGAATTCCAGTTCCAAGACTTAAGTATGGTTTAATCTTAGCTGAACGTGAGAAATAAAATTTACCATATCCACCAAAGTTAAACTCGTTATATGAAATCTCATCATTTTGTGAATACGAGCTTCCATTATTATAACCGTAGTAACCATAACCATAATTATTATAATTACTAAGTTCATTACCTTGAATCGTAAGATTCATAAATCCTGCGCTAATTCCAATTGAAACTCGCTCAGACATTACAGTTTCAACAGAAGCTTGGAAGTTAATTCCTGCTGTCCATTCCTTCTGCTCACCAGTAATACTCTTATACCCTGTCTCAACAGTTAACTTATTACTAAGTTCTGGCATAACAGGTTCTGCAATAACTGGGGCCACTGCTTGTACTCTAGCAGGTGCGGCCTGCTGATTATTGATTTCATCCATTGCTTTAAGCTGTCCCTCTAGGGCCTTTTGAATCTTGTTTGCAATACGCTTTTCTTCTTGTAGACGCATATCTTCAACATTCTTTCTCATCATCTGCTCGTGCTTCTCTTCTAATTGGCGACGTAGCTTCTGAATCTTGTCAGCTTGAGATGGTTTCTTTTTCTTTTTGTAGAACCCGTCGATATTAATTTCGTCAGTATGAACAACTTGATCTGTTTCACTTAGTAATGGATCGTCTTGTTGTCCATATGAGGCAGCACTAGATAGTAGAAGTGCAGCTAATACGGCCGAGTTAATCATTGTTGTTTTCATGATGTTCTCCCTGTCTCTTTTTAAAATAAATAGAGTTCAGTTTCTTATAACACATTGCGAGATATTTCTGTTCAAAAGCGAACGCTGATGAAATAATTTCATGAAAATGAAAAAAACCTATTAATATTAGATACTTAAGAGTGTCTAGCGCAGACGGAAGGTACGAAATTTATTAGCATCAACCTCATTTGTCCCATCAATACCTATGGTTTTAAGGAAACAAAGGGGATTTATGCTCCCCTGCTGACATGCTTCGGGGTCGGCCTTAAAGCGTGCATCAAGAGTTTTAAAGACAGCAAATAAGATAGAGATCACTGCTACTAGAAGTAACATATACTCAACAGCGGTTTGGCCGCGTTGGGAAAGTAGAATGGATTTCTTATCACTGTTATTCGTCATCATATATATGTTTTAAAGTCGCGGGCCTCTAATAAAGTCTGTGTAATTCCTAAATTATTCTTCTTCAGAGGTCCTTGGTAGTAGACCCCTTTTACTGAATCATATTTTCCACTGTCGGCCATTCTAAACTTAAGGTTAATTCTTGAGCTCGAATTAATCACACTATGATTACGAAGCATACAAGTTTCATTTGTTAGTCGACCTTTAATAAGAGTGTCATTTTCATCAATGATATCGTTGGCCAGTAGAAATTCATGCAACTCCTGCTCACAGAAATCATATTTAAGGCAGTCATCAAATTGCTTAAAGATTTTTATTTGGCAAGTTTCGTCTTTTAAAATCTCTTTTCTAATGAGAGCGATATCTCCACCAAACGAGTTTTCACTAAAGTGATAATAGTCTGCACTAATGAGATTATCACTTAGTTTGTAATCTAATTTTACACAGCGATAAAGGTCAGTGATATTGTGAGAAATATTTAACTTGTCTAAATTTGAACTAAAGATAGCAATTTTCTGCGGGGCCACAACTCCAGTAAATGAAGAGAGCTGGACTGCCCACGGCCTTTTACTTGCAAAACTAAACTCTTCAGCAATATCTTCAAAGCTATTACCACCAAGACTTTCAATCGTTTTCGTGGCCTGCTCTTCTTTATTTTCTTGCCATTGAAAACGGTAGCGTGGCGACAACATGAGAATAAAAAAGTAGATACTTTCAAGGTCAGAGAAAGTCTGTTCTAGTGTCTTTGTATAGACACAACGAAAGCAGCTCGTAAATTTCTCAAGCTCTTTATTCTCTCTGAGGTGCTTTTTAAAAAGAGCATAAATATCATAGATATAATTTGGAAGATCTGAGCGCAGAGTGCTTACAGTCACCTGATGAAATGTCTTATAACGACACAGAGACTCTCCAAGGCGCTTAATTGAAGAAGTAAAGTCTTGATCGAATTTTTCCTGATCAACGTCTTCGATTCTTAGGCGATTAATAAATTCATTATAAAGCTCAGGGAAATGACGACAAACTTGTGAGAAGTTTAAAAAAGGGCTTAAGCTAGCACATAACGTTTGCTTGCCATTATATCTTAAATAAAATGGTGAATGAACAAATGAATCCTCATCAAATATATTCGTTTCTAACTCTAGGTCTTCTGCCCATGCCTTTATAAAGGCAAGATCTAGTGGCCCAAAGAATTTGAAATAAGGGTCACTTGCCTTAATTCTCTTATCTTTTAGATAAATGGCACCAAAGCCACTTTTTAAAATTTGAGTGGCCGTTAAGAAACTGGCAATATTATTTCCAATAACAAGGGTATTAATTTTTTTATTCATATGTAGATATCTTAATTTGTTAATAATGCAATTAGCTTACGCTTAGCCATTTCGCTTTCTTCAATCATATCAGAAATCAACTCATTGGCCATCTTATTGCCACTTGAAGTCTGCATGATCTCAAAACCATCTTTCATTTCATTAATGGCCCCAACTTCGACACCTGATTTAACAATCGTGTCATACTCAGTGGAGCGCTTAACATTTGGCCCACAAAATATCTGGGCCCCAGCGACAAAAGGCTCAAGAACTGAATGGATTCCTTTACCATGTCCACCTCCCACAAAGACTTTTGAGAAGTATGGGTAAATCTCACAAAGAATGCCTCTTAGAGTACAGATAATTAGTCCTGGAGAGGCCTTGAAATAATCTAAGAATTCATCAAGCTTACCACCATCAATAGTCTCCTTAGTTAACATGTGAATAGGTAGCTCAGGACAATGAGTTTTAACAAGTTTAGCAAGATGTTCAACATTATCTTCCTTTAAAACATGTGGGGCCATAAAGACAAAGAGTTCACCGGCCATCATTTGCTGGCAAAAGCGAGTGTCTTCAAAGAAGTCCATCTCATTAGGCCAGGTCTGGGCCAAGCAAATTCTTTTGTCATAATCATATAAAGATAAAACCTTATTTAGTTCATCATATAAAGAGTGCTTTCTAAAGAAGTGTTGGCGAGCATTGATTTGTAGCATCCTAAGCTCGATCGGGCGCACTAGCCTATCCTCATCAATATCCTTTTTAATGACCTCATAATCCTCTGTTGTCGCACAAATGATTTTTGAAAACATCGAGTAAATATAGCCTTTGACTCTCGGTAAGCGAATCTGCTCTAAAGGGACTTCTTTCATGCGAGAGCTCTTAACTGTTGCAGAAAATAAAATAAACTCTTTCATTTTAGAGCCTAAATAAAGAAGCTCTGGAAAGAAGTCATAGCGAACCATCATCATCTTATTAGCGCTAGACCATGCGATAATATTTTGGCGTGAAAGAAGTGGAAAATAGATCATTAAAGGCAAGCGTAGGTAGCGAATATTTTCACGATTAGCTTGATAGTAGTCCACTACTTTATGTTCAACACTTGGTGAAGTAAAGATTAACTCAATATTCTTCCCTAACGAAATTAACTCGTCACTTAAGGGCCTAATCTGCTCAAACTCTCCCTCACTAGAAAAGTGAAAGACACAGTGGGCCTTTTTGCCAAATCTCATAAAGGGCCTACAACCTTCATCACGATAATTTCGTCTTTCAAATGAAATTCGATCGTAAAATGGCCCTACTTTAAGGAGGTAAAGCACAATAAAGACAGGATAGAGTGCGACTCTGACAATTGCTTGAATAAGAAAAATCAATAACATAGGTATATTATAATGAGGTTTTCCCTAATATTGAAGCCAAAATAAGGTCCATTTGACACCAAATTAGGTAAATCAACATATTTTTCTGACATGTTCTTACAAACTGAAATATTACATCCCTAAATTACAATCATTTGTTGCAATTCAATAAAAAAAATTCGATTATCTTTAGTCTATAAAAGAAAGAGGGAGAAAAAATGGGAATTTTAAAGGGAGCATTTATTGCATTCGTGGCAGTGAGTACGATGGCCGCAACATCATCGACTTCAGTATCAGTGCCATCTTCAAGCTCAACAACTTCAACAACTGCATCATCTACTGACGCAGCAACAACTTCAGAAGCATCGACAGGAACTTCTTGGTACCAAAAATTAAAGGACTCACCTTTTAATATGCAATACCTTGTTGAAGGTTCAAATAACTTTAGAAAATCAATCAATGGTTACAGTTTCTATAACTACCTGTATCTTGGATATAATATTAATAAGTCTTTTGCTGTAAAACTCGTTCCTTACTGGCAAACTGACTTCACAAAAGCACAAGAAAACAAAGATGGAAGCCGTACAATTCACCAACAATACGGCGCTACTCAAGCTCGTCTCTATGTTAAGAATATCCTAACTGACGAAAAGCACGGTTTTGATCTTTATGCACAAACAAGATTTTACTGGTACCCGAAGGCCACTCAGGAAAATTCTGGATACGATGCAAAAGCTCGTCTATACCTAATTGGTGGAAAGAAAATTACTGATAACTTCAAGATTGGAACTTATGCATTCTACGAAAGCTATATCAGAAATACTGGGACTTCAGGTTTCGTAGAAAATTACTACGCAGCAGTTGCTCCTACTTATTACATCAATGATAAGTGGTATACAGCACTAACAATCGACTACTACAGAACAAAGAGAAAGACAGGTAATAGAGAGAGTGAAACGCTTTCTGTTTCGCCAGAAGTTGGATACTCATTCCCAATTTGTTCACTATCAGCATCACTAGCTCTTGAGCCAGTAGATTTCAGAGGTGAAGATCCAGACTTCGTTGATGGAACTCTAAAGAATGCCTCTTTAGTTGTCTCAGCATTCTTCCCAGTTTTTTAATTTATTACTCCATTTTAAATACTTACAAAGCCGACCTTATGAGTCGGCTTTGTTTTTTTAAGTCTTTATTAAACTACAGGCAAAAATTTCCGATAAACCACATAGAAAGTGATTAATCTAATCAGGGTTTGAGGAATTATGGCCACAAGTACAAAGAAAAAGATTACTGAATACCTACTGACGAAAGAACAGATTTCAGGGGGTCTCTACGAACCTAATGAAGTCTACTTTATCAAAGATGGTGACAAGGAACTTGGACCGTTTTGGCAAGAAGATCTAAAAGAGTTTATCGAAGACTACTCTCTCTTTAATCAATCTGTATTTGTTAAGAGTATGCTTGAAGAACAGTGGAGTATGATTACGGCACACCCACTCTTTCAAAGAAGAAAACCTGAAATTATCAAAGAATTCCAAATTGATGAGGACGACCAATTTTTCATCTTAAAGAATAATAAAAAAGATGGGCCATATAAGAGCAGTGAAATCATGGCCATGCTCGACTCACTTGAGCTATTATACACAGACTTCATTTCTGTTGATCAAGGGCAAAGTTGGGGAACGATTCATGAATTTGAAGTCTTTGATCGAAGAAGTCGTTCAAATGAAAGCTTACCTGACTCACCTCAAGGTCATATTTTCAAAAATTCAATTCTTGATGCAGACAAGGCCATGGCCCTAGCAAAGAAAGACTCTGATGATCGTGAATTTATTTACGACCTGGCCTATATTGGAAATCAAAAACTAAATCCAAATAAGGCATCGATAGATGACTTTGAACAAAAAGAAAAATCAGATCCTGCGACAATGATGCGTCTAGGAACATTTGCGGCAAGCTTTGTGCTAGTAGTTGCAGTCTTCTTTGTCTTTAGCAAATTATCAGGAACACCAGATACTCCTGTAGCAAAGGCCAAGAAAACAACAAGAGTTCAAACAAAGCGCACACCTGCTGCACAGGCACAGAAAAAGGCACCATCGAGAACAACAAGAACCGTTACTAAGAAAAGAGAAGTACCTAATGCATTCAAAAAGAAATCAAGACCTAAGCGTCAGATTTCAAAAGGTAATGATCCAATTGGAAAAGCAGAATTTCTGGCCGACAGAAAGATGAAAGATGCCGTGATGGACCCGGCCGATCTTCCACCAGAAGTTATCTTTGACGATGCAAACGAAGCGTTGGAACTAGACCCAGTACGCGAGAGAATCTCAAAAGAAACATTTGATCCTCAAGAGCAGGAATTGAATAATTACGATGAGCTTGATGCGGCACGAGAAATCGTAGATGAATATCTTGATCGCTCACCTGCAGCGGGGTCAATGCCAGACGATGTTGACGGCCAATATGACGACTTTACGCCAGAAGATGCAGTAGAAGGTGAACAATTCTAATAGGTTGCCTCCATAAAAATTAAAAGAATATGTAGTCAATAATTGATTATTTATGTTACTTTTAACCTATGGAACACACTAAAGATATCTCACAACTAACTAATGTTTTTCGCCAAGCGGCCTTCCCTGGATCATTCTTTTTCAGCTTTGAAGGTATTGAAGGCTCAGGAAAATCAACTCAAATAGTAAAAATTAAAGACTACCTAGAGGATAAAGGCTTTAACGTTATCGTTATCCGTGAACCAGGTGGGACAGCATTTGGAGAAAAATTAAGACAAGCTATCTTAACTTCAAATACTGAGCTACACCCGGCCGCCGAAGCTCATCTCTTTGCTAGTGCTCGTGCTCAAAATCTACACGCACTTATTCTAAAAGAGTTAGAAACACCTAATACAGTTGTTATTTGTGACCGTTTTCTTGATAGCTCTATCGCCTACCAAGGTGTTGCCCGAAAACTTGGACCGGAGTATATCTTAAATATCCACTCAAGCTTTCCTTTAAATATTGTTCCTCATAAGACTTTCTACTTAAGAATTGACTTAGAGAAGTCACTTGAGAGACAACGCTTAAGAAATATGCCTAAAGATTATTTTGAATCACGTGACAATAGCTTCCACCAAGATCTTATCGAAGGTTATGACTATTGTGCTCAGATCTTCCCAAAACGAATTGCAACGATTGACGGAAGTGCACAACTTGAAGTCGTGACTCAAAAACTAATCGAAGAAATTGAAACGATTATAAATGGATAATAAAGATATTGCATTTAATGCACTATTTGCGCGCTACAAAGAAAGCAAGCTTGCCCACTTCTACACTCTCCAAACTGGAGGACACAGTGAAGTTTCTAAAAAAGACACTCTACTTGAGAAATGGGCAAATGACTTCATCGTCAATATTCTAGCTTATGAGAATGGCTGGGAAATTGATCATGCAAAAGAAGTCCTAGAGCGTGGGCATGAAGATATTCTCTTTGTTTCCACTGACCAAAAAACCTATAAAGTAACAGATGACAGTATCGAAGAATTCTTTAACTTCATCCGCTTTAGGCCATCTAAGCTCAAGTATTCATTCTCAATTTTTAAACAATCGCAAAAGATTACCCAAATCTTAGCAAATAAGCTTCTAAAGACACTCGAAGAGCCACCAGAGGGCCATATTTTTATCTTCATTAAGTCTAATGATGAGAAAACTCTGCCAACAATAGATTCTCGAACAATCAAGATCAATATTCTTGGTAAGACAGACTCACAAAACGAAGTAACGCAAGAGCTAAGCTTTAGAGACTATGTCGCTAAAAATTGTGAAGATGAACAATTGGTCGAGATCCTAACTAAAATCGAGCGCAATAATTTACAATTAGATGAATTAAGAGAGCTAATTAAAGAAGGCCCTACGCGTGAGGCCAATATTCACCACCTTATTGCATCACATATCAATCAAAGCAGTAAATATAGCATTGAAGACGCTCAAATTTGCCTTCAGGCCACCAAAGACTCAACTTTCGAGATACCATTTAATGGCTCATCAAAATCACGCCTAGCACGCCTGCTTCAACTTGTGATTTAATGCAATTTGGCTAGACATAAGCTACCAATAATACGACAATTGAAGCTACTCAAAAAAAATTGATGGGACAAAATGACGAACCAAGATCAGCAAGATATATCTGAATCACGTGACAATGATAAGTCAGGTGATAAGAAGAAAGTTAATAAATTCAATAAGCACGATGACAAGCTAGCAAAAGAGCAAGAAGGTAAATTCGAAGAAGGTCAAACTCTGACAATGGTAAGAGTTCGCTTCCCAGGAAATGCTAAAAGCCAGCCTTTCTTACTAGGTAAGAGAAAGTTTACTTACGGTCAGAAAGTAATTGCGATGAGTGACCGTGGTATGACAGTTGGTTATATCAACTCTTTCCCATATGAAGTCACATTTGATAAGTCGATGCTTCCAATTCGCTCAATCTCTAAAGTGGCAACACAGGAAGATATCGACGAACAAAAAAGCTATATGAAAAAAGAGAATGAAGCAGAGATTGTCTGTCTTCGTCTCATCGAAAAATATAATCTTAATATGAATCTTACTCACGTTGAGTTTATTCAATTTGGTAAGAAGGCCGTTTTCTATTTTACAGCACCAGAGCGTGTGGACTTTAGAAACCTTGTAAAGGACCTCGTAGCAGAAATCAAAATGAGAATTGAGCTACGCCAAATCTCAGTACGAGATCGTGCCGCAGCACTTGGTGCAACAGGGGCCTGTGGCCTTCAAACTTGTTGCTCATACTTCCTAACAAATTACGGAAACGTTTCCATTAAAATGGCAAAGAATCAAAACCTTGCCCTTATTCCTTCAAAGATCAACGGTGTCTGCGGACAAGTAAAATGTTGTATCAAGTATGAAGATGATGTTTACACAAATAAAAGAGAATTCCTTCCAGGTGAAGGCTCATATATTAGAACGAAGAATGGTGATATTGGTAAGGTTTTAAAGCTACATATTCTACTAGAGCAATTTGAAATGCTTACAGATAGAGGCTATATTCGCCGCTATTATAAGAACCAATTCGATAAGAGACGTTGTCGTCCACCTAAGGACTGGAGCTTCCCTACTGAATTTAAGTCCATCACAAAAGAGACTTCAACAATCATTGGTATTGAGGAATTAGAAGAAGAGCTACGCCTAAGAAAGCAGGCCTTCCTTCAAAGCCTAAATGATGATAGTGATGAAGATGAGGATGCGCACGAGTTATTTGATGATGAAGACAGCAGCAACGATGACGATGAGGAAATTGAAAAGATCCCATTAGATTCGACAGAAGATGAGTCAGATAATATTCCTAAGCAAAAGGTAGAAAAGAAGCGTCATAATAATAATCGTCCTAGAAGACGTCCAACGAATAGACGTAACGACAAAAAGCCTGGCCAACAAGACGCTAAACCAGACACAAAGCAGGAAGGCAAGCAAGACGGAGGTCAAGAAAGGAATCAAGACAGGCCTCAAAATAAGAACCGCAACAGAAATAGGAACCGCAACAAACCAAAGAGCGGAAACTACCGAAAGCCTTCAGGTGATGCCAAAGGTAAACCTGAGTCTTCAGGAAATAAAACTAATCAATAATTCTTTTTAAAGAAGTATAACAGCGATGGTGAGGGAATTGATTTTCCCTCACTATTTCTAGCTGAGAAATCCCCTTTAAATATTTGATATTCAACATCTCATCTCTCGCGTCGACAATCACGCGTGCCCTACACTTTGCTATATCAATATCCTCATTTAAGTTAAGTATTTCACGGTAAACACCTAGTTCAACATATGAACGTGCACGCGACTTTAAAGGAGCAAGCGAGAGAATCGGCAAATGATTTAAAATACCCCTAGCAGATACCTTCACAAACTTGGCCATTATGTTAGGAGGATAGAAGGCCGGGGCCATATAGATAAGCTTATTATCTCTTATCTCTAACTCTTCATTTTGAATGGCCCATTCAATTAAGAGTGCAGCAAGAGAGTGGGCAACAACGATACTTCTTGAATTGTTTTTAAAGATCTTTCTTATTTTCTCTAGGTCCTGAGTAAGATTTGGGCGCATTTTCTTATTAAAAGAAAGAGAAAGAAATTTAACATTTGAGTTTGAAAAGATGAAAGATGCCGGGGCCTGATTAAGCCCCGGTATAAAGATAATCGGATCGCGATTATTAGAAGTCACAATTTCCAGGTGTTCTTGGGAATGCAATAACGTCACGGATATTACTCATACCAGTGATATACATAATTGCTCTTTCAAAACCAAGACCAAAACCAGAGTGAGGTGCTGAACCAAATTTACGAAGTTCTAGATACCACCAGTATCCTTCTTTCTCCATTTCCATTTCGTCCATGCGCTTAATTAGTTTATCAAGGTCTTCTTCACGTTGAGATCCACCAATTAGCTCACCAATACCAGGAACAAGAACATCCATGGCACGTACTGTTTTCCCATCATCATTTTGCTTCATATAGAAGGCCTTACAATTTTTTGGGTAATCAGTTACGATAACAGGTGACTTAAAGTGTACATCTGTTAAATATTTTTCGTGCTCAGTTTGTAACTCTTCTCCCCAATTAGTTGGGAATTCAAATTTCTGTCCACAAGCTGATAGAATATCAATTGCTTCAGTGTAAGTAATTTTCTTAAACTCACTATCACGCACGGCCGCGAGAGTATCAAAGTGAGATGCATCAACATCTGTAAAAGGCATCTTATATAAGAACTCTAATTCCTTTTTACAATGAGTGAAAGCATAGTCGATCATATACTTAATATAGTCGGCCGCAAGCTCTGCTACATCTTCAAGATCAGCAAAAGCAACCTCTGGCTCAATCATCCAAAATTCAGCAAGGTGACGTTTTGTATTTGAGTTCTCAGATCTAAAAGTTGGTCCAAATGTATAAACTTTACCAAGCCCAAGAGCATGACACTCACCTTCAAGCTGGCCAGTAACACAAAGAGAAACATCTTTTCCGAAGTAATCTTTAGAAAAATCAACTTCACCTTTATCTGTCTTAGCAGGGTTTTGCTTATCTAGAGTTGAAACGTTAAACATTTCCCCAGCACCTTCACCGTCAACAGCTGTGATAATTGGTGAGTTCAGGTAGAAGAAGCCTTTCTCATTGAAGAAATTATGTGTTGCCATGGCAAGAGCGTGGCGCACACGAAATACTGCTCCAAATAGATTTGTTCTTACTCTAAGGTGAGCAATATCTCTTAAGTGCTCTAGAGATGTTCCCTTCTTTTGTAGAGGGTATGACTCATCAACAGCACCAATAATATCACCTGTTACGGCCTGCATTTCGATTGTCTGTCCCTTACCTTGTGATTCAACAACTTTCCCTGTGATAGAAACACAAGTACCAGTTAGCATCGTTGATAGGGCCTCGTAATTTTCAATACCAGCATCAGCAACAATTTGTAGAAGATCTTGCGAAGATCCATCATTTAAAACAATAAATGAAAACTTCTTAGACTTACGAACAGAGCGAACCCATCCTTTAACAACAACTTCTGTCCCGATGTAATCACTTGCACGATCAAATAATTCTTTTAATTCAATACGCTTTAATTGTGTCATTTAAATACCTTCTTATAAAATATCTTTTAAGATTGATTTCGTTTCTTCTTTTTCTAGTCTTGGCCCGTATTGAGTCACAAGTTTTGCAGAACAAGCACAAGCTAGTGTTCCTGCTTGAGAGAAGTCTAGGCCATTTGTGATTCCATAAAGGAATGCACCAGCAAA
Organism: Halobacteriovorax sp. HFRX-2_2; assembly: GCF_043196705.1. Lineage (NCBI taxonomy): Bacteria > Pseudomonadati > Bdellovibrionota > Bacteriovoracia > Bacteriovoracales > Halobacteriovoraceae > Halobacteriovorax > Halobacteriovorax sp. HFRX-2_2. The sequence continues at coordinate 252,923 of NZ_JBEBMT010000003.1, read as the reverse complement.
TAAGTCACCGGCACCGTTTGTATCGATCGCCGAAACACTTGGAGCGGATACGTTAACTCTCTCACTTCCATTATAAAGAAAAGCACCTTTTGCACCAGCAGTAATAGCAAATGCATGAGAAATTTCTTTAAGCGCCTCAAAGGCATCTTCAATCGAATCTTTTTCAGTAAATGATTTAGCTTCTTCCTCGTTACAAAAAAGAAGATCAAGTTTCTGTTCACCAATCATTTCCTTGAAACCATCTTTGAAGAATCCAACAATTCCTGGATCTGAAAAAGTTAGCGCAACTTTAACATCATTTTTACGAGCGAAATCTCTTGCTGTTTGGCAAGCAGCAATTCCAGCGGCACCTGTAACAAGATACCCTTCCATATATAGCCACTTACTATCAGCTAGCATTGAAAGATCAAGTTGCTCATCAGAGTAAGTTGCTGTCGTTCCTAGAAACGTATTCATTGTTCTCTCTGCATCTTCAGAGATCATAACAAGACACTTTCCAGTTTCACCGTCATAAAGGCCATTTTCAATATTTGATTTTACACCATTTGCTAATAGGTCATTCTTATAGAACTCACCTGTTTCATCTTGTGCAACTTTACATGAGTAGAAAGTTTTTGCACCCAGTTGAGTAGCGCCAATAATAGTATTTGCAGCAGAACCACCACAAGCACGAGAGTGACCAACATTGCTTCCCTTCAGGGCCGCAAGAAGGTGATCTTGTCTCTCTTTTTCAACAAGAGTCATTAGTCCCTTTTCAATCAGGTGATCAGCTAAGAATTCATCCTTAACTTTAAACTCCATATCGACAAGGGCATTTCCCATTCCATATACATCAAAATTCTTCATACTTAATCCTTTATATTTATGACTCTTTTCTTTTAAAAATTAACTCATTATTTGCTTCATCAAAGTCAGCATATTTGTACCCAGCAGAATCAAATGTCTTTAGGCCTTCAATATCCTTAATCTTATTTTCGATGATAAAGCGTGCCATCATCCCTCTGGCCCTCTTAGCATTGAAAGAGATCACCTTATATTGGCCATTCTTAAAATCTAAGAAGCGTACGTTAACAAGTTCAGGAACAAGTTTGTCTTTTTTTACACTCTTGAAATATTCTTCAGAAGCAAGGTTGACGAGATATTTTGATTTATTTGCCTTAGCATCAGCATTGATCTTCTCAACAATCTTTTCGCCCCAAAAATTATAAAGATTAGTTAGGCCTTCTCCATTAATTCGCGTCCCCATCTCTAAGCGGTATGCACGTAGTTCATCAAATGGTGAAAGTATCCCATAAAGTCCAGATAAGATCTTAAGGTGTTTTTGAGCATAGTTAAGCTCACTCTTTTTAAGTTCACTTGCATTTAGACCTTGGTATGTATCACCTGCAAAGCTAAAGATTGCAGCACCGAGGTCAGCAGTTTTCTTAAAATTATTAAAGCGATCAACATTTAGGTCAGCAAGGGCCTTAGATAATTTCATCATTTTTGAAAGATCAGCACTTTCAAAATTTGCCATCTTTGTGGCAAGCTGAGTGGCCTCTTTCATAAAAGCAGGTTTCTCAAGATTAACACCTTGAGCAACACTGATTTCTGAGTGATCAAAATTAAGTTTCTTCGCTGGAGAAATAACGATATCCATGAAATTCCTTTAATTTGAGTTTGTGTTACTAAGCGCTTGAAATAATAACAACAACTTTATTAAAAGACTATGATTTCTTAAGATAATTAAGGAAGAAAGTAGCGCTCGTAGCGAGTTGATTTACCTGTGTAGACAACCTTTTGATGCTTACAATCAGCAGGTATCTTGACCTCACTTGCCTTGATTGGTCTCTTTAAGCAAACTAAAGAAAATTTGGCACATAAAGACCATAAATACTGATCCTGATCCACGTCCTTGCCTACTAAATCCTTGAAGACTTCCATCTCTTTTCGACTTAGTGCACTCTTGGCCTTTGACTTTGTTATTTCATACATTGGGTCATAGAAGCAACGCTCAAAACCAACAGGAGTCTCTGCAATGGCGGCCTGTCCAAAATTAATCTTCATATGGTTTTTAAAAATGAGTCTAATCTTTTCATTTTCACAATTTAAGGCCTTTTGATAGGCCCAAAGAGCAAGTCCAAAAACATAAGGATTTCTTTCAAAACACTCCAACTGGCAGCCAAAACTAAGAAGCAAGCAGGCATCCTTACCTGTGCCTAAAGTCGCATCAACAACTTTATTATATTCAATATCGCCACCCTTAAGCTTCAGGGCACGAAAAAGTGGCTCTTTTGTCACAGCATAATTTCTCTTCAAATGAGTTTGTAAATCCCCGGACCAATCAAGCTTAAGAGATGACTCTCTGTGTGGATCAAAGAGGCATAGTTCATCATCTTTCCAAGTTAAATAAACACCACTTAGCGATGCGCTCGAGTTATGTAAGTGATACGATAACTCATGACTAGGGAGCTGTTGCAGATAATTGCGCAGCGCTTGATTCAGAGATTCTAATTGAATATCTTTATCAACTGCGTCTTCTATTACAATATCAATTTTAGTCTTTAGTGAAGTCTCATTCATATTAAAATCAAGTAGATGGCCTGTTCTTTCTATGCTATATATACTTTTCGTAAATACATACTTTAGAATTAATTTATCTAGATATAACACACACGGAGAACAGATGTCACACACACAAGACGTATCAAACTCAACTATTGAGAAACTTGGTTTTGACCCAAGAAATTTAAAAGTAAACTCTGGTGATCTGAATCGTGAACTTGCAAAGAATTATATCAGTGCAAGTGATGAAGAAATTAAACAGATGTTAAACGAACTAGGTCTAACGACACTAGAAGAACTATTCGCTCATATTAAAGACGATGTGAAATTCTCATCGAAGATTCCTCTAAAAGCAGGACTTAGTTATGACGAACTTGTTACTAACCTTGATGAATTATCAAAGAAGAATAAAATCCCAACAAACTTCTTAGGTGACGGACTTCCTCAATTTAAGATTCACGAGATTGTTCCTTACGTTTGTAATATTAGAGGACTAACAACGGCCTATACACCATATCAACCTGAAAGATCTCAGGGGACACTAAATACACTTTGGATCTATTCAAGCGCTATTACAGCACTGACAGGTTTTGAAGCAATTAACGCTTCCCTTTACGAAAGATCAACTTGTCTTTTTGAAGCTCTTAAAACAGGTGTACGCCTAGCACGTAAGAAAACAAAGGTCTTAGTAAGTGAAGCAATCTATCCACAAGACAGAAGTGTTTTAGAGACAAATGCCGCTCACACAGGGCTTGATATTCTTTGGGCACCAATTAATAAAGAAAGTGGTTTAACTGATTTTGATAAGGCTAAAGAACTACTTGAGGCCGATAAAGAAATTGCAACATTTGCTTTTGGCCAAGTAAACTCACTTGGACTACTAGAAGATGTTGATGCCTTAACTGACTTATGTCGTGATAACGAAGTATTCTCAATTGCCATCATTGATCCTATGATACTTGCTAAAGGTGGTTTAAAGAAGCCAAGTGAATACGGAAGTGACAAGGCCGGTGCAACGATGATCGTTGGCGAGGGACAACACCTTTGTCTAGACGCCAACTACGGTGGCCCAGGACTTGGGATTTTCGGAATTCGTTTTAACGATGCTAATAAGAATCAAATTCGCCAAACTGCTGGACGCTACGTTGGTAATGCAGTTGATATGAACAACCAAGAATGTCTTGCAATGGTTCTATCAACTCGTGAGCAACATATTCGCCGTGAGAAGGCCACAAGTAATATCTGCTCGAACCAGTCATTTGTTGCTTCAATTGCAGGTGCTGCACTTTTAGCGCTTGGAGATGAAG
>NZ_JBEBMT010000003.1:241648-248974 GCF_043196705.1 Halobacteriovorax sp. HFRX-2_2 | reverse complement strand
AACAAGCTAGCAACAGCACGTCAAAACACACAATACTTCCTTTCAAATATTTTACACCTAGATGGTGTGGATCTTGCTTTTGATGCTCCATACTTCAATGAAGTTGTTCTTAAGCTAGACAAGAAAGTAAGCGATATTCTTGCTTCAAATGATAAGCTTGTTGCAGGTAAGGACATTAGTGGCCGCCACAACCTAGAAGGAAACCTTTTAAAAGTTTCTTTTGGTGATCAACACACACAAGTTGAGCTAGACAATCTAATTGCACTCTTCAATGAAAACTTCGCAGCAAATAGTGAATCAGAATTCTTTATGCCAGAGATCCCTCAAACTTATATAAGAGAGGATGCGCCAGGAATCGCAAATTTCACAACTGATGAAGTCAAAGCATTCTATGACAAGTGTGGAAGTTTAAACGTATCTCCGGATGACGCCATCTACCCTCTTGGTTCATGTACAATGAAATATAACCCATATGTGAATGACTGGGCAGCAGGACTTCCTGGCTTTACAATGGCACACCCTGATTTAGAAGATAAGTACACTCAAGGAACACTTGAGCTACTTTATCATATTCAAGAAGATTTCAAGGCCATTACAGGACTTCCAGGTCTCGTTACTCAGGCCGTAGCTGGTGCTCAAGGAGAGCTTGTTGGAATCAAAATGTTCCAGGCCTACCATGCAGACAGAGGTAATGCTGATACGAAGAATGTTATTCTTATCCCACGCTCTGCTCACGGAACAAACCCAGCAACAGCTGCAGTCGCAGGATTTGTTCCTGGAAAAGTTGATGGTAAGCAAGTCGGAATCATCACTTTAGATGCAGATGAAAGAGGTCAAATTGATCTTGAGCAACTAAAAGAGATCATTAAAACTGACGGTGAGCGTATTGCTGGTATTATGGTAACAAACCCAAATACAGCAGGTATCTTTGAAGAAAACTTTAAGGAAGTAGCAGAGCTTATCCATTCAGTAGACGGCCTTGTTTACATGGATGGTGCTAATATGAATGCTATCGCAGGAATTGTTTCACTTGAAAAACTTGGTGTTGATGCTTGCCACAACAACCTTCATAAGACTTGGACGATTCCACACGGTGGAGGGGGCCCAGGAGATGCAATCGTTGCTGTAAGTAGTAAACTTGTTGACTATATTCCGGGAACACAAGTTGAAAAATTAGCAGACGGAACATATAAGAAAGTTCGCGCACCAAAGTGTATTGGTGACTTTCACCGTCATGATGGAAACGTTGCTCACAAAGTACGTGCCTACACTTATCTTAAGGCCCTTGGCCAAGATGGTGTTGTGGCCATGTCACAAATTGCAGTTCTAAGTGCACGCTACCTTTTCCAAAAATTAAAAGATGTTTATCCAATGCTTCCACATGGGGCAGATGAAACACCTCGTATGCACGAGTTTATCATCACATTGAGTGATGATATGTTTTCTCATATTGAAAAGTCAGGAACACTAAAGAACCAAATCATTGCAAAAGTTGGAAAGCTCTTCCTTGATTTTGGTCTCCATGCACCGACTGTTGCATTCCCAGAAGTCTTTGGACTTATGATTGAACCAACAGAGTCTTTTACAAAGAAAGAATTAGATGACTTTACAGATGTACTAGTAGCAATCAAGAACGTACTTTCAGATTCTCCAGAAGTTCTTCAAACCGCCCCACACTTTACAGCAGTAAGCAAAGTTGATGAAGTATGGGCAAATAAGAATCTTAAGTTTTACCGCGACCTCGATAAGCTTTGGGATCTACCAAGTGATGAGATCTCACCTAAGAAACTACGTCATAAAGACACACTAGAAGTTGTAAAGATGATTCAAGATAAGCACAAAGAATTAAAACAATAAGAAAAAAAAAGGCCTGCAATGCAGGCCTTTATATATATTAGGTGTAGCAGAGATTGAAAAACATACGAATAATTCGAGAATAACAACAACACGAAATTTAACACGAATTTGGGGAACAAAGAACAACAACACAACTTTATCGATATGTTTATTCATCAATCCCTGCTACATTAATGAGTGGTTTATACGACGCGATTACGGATGTTACAACCTATCATTTTTGCACGTGTAAATATTACAAAAGAAGTTTGTTGACCTAATAAGTCCCATTAATAAAGCTTAAAATTTAACTAAAATCCATGTTTTTCTTCTATAAATCCTCTTTATCAATCTGCTGATACAAGCTATTCAAATGATCATAAGAGTGTTACAGTGTCGCATCATAAATTTATAAGATTAGGATACAGACTAAATGGAAGATTTAAAAAGAGCGACCTTTGCGATTATTTCTCACCCTGATGCGGGTAAAACAACAATGACAGAAAAACTTTTATGGTTTGGACAAGTTGTGCGCAGCGTAGGTATGGTTAAGAGTAAGCAAGGTAATTACGCGAAATCAGACTGGATGGAGATGGAAAAAGAGCGTGGTATATCAATTACATCATCTGTTATGTCATTTCCATATAACGAACGTGCCATGCACCTTCTCGATACTCCAGGTCACAAAGACTTCTCTGAAGATACTTATCGTACACTTACGGCAGTTGAAAGTGTTCTTATGATGATTGACTCGGCCAAAGGTGTTGAGACACAGACAAAGAAACTAATGGAAGTTTGTCGTATGCGTGACACTCCTATCGTTTCCTTCTGTAATAAATTTGACCGCGATGCTCTAGATCCATTTGAGCTAATTGATGACGTTGAAAAGACATGTTCAATCCAATGTGTCCCAATGACTTGGCCAATTGGCTCAGGTGTCGATTTTAAGGGTGTTTACGATCTTAGAAATAAAACAATCATGAGCTTTAAAGACGCTGAAGATCCATTTAGCCCTAATATCATCGATGCTAGTGACTTAAGTGCAGCTCATATTAAAGAATTTGTCGGCGAGGCCCTTTTAGAAAAACTTGAAGAAGACCTCATGATGATCAGTGAGCTTATGCCAGAGTTTAACGAAGAAGAGTTCCTAGCAGGAATTATGACACCAATGTACTTTGGTTCAGCTCTTAATAACTTTGGTGTTAAAGAAGTTCTTGATACTTTCTCAAGATATGCACCTGGGCCTGGAAAACGTGAAGTTATCACTGCGCCAATTGAAAACGGCGAAACTCGTACAGTTGATCCAAGTGAGAAAAAATTTAGTGGCTTTGTTTTTAAAATTCAGGCCAATATGGATAAGAAACACCGTGACCGTGTTGCCTTTATTCGCGTTTGTTCAGGTCGTTTTGAGAGAGGACAAAAAGTTACTCTAGCAAGAACTGGCAAAGAGTTAAAAATTGCAACTCCATTAATCTTTCAAGCTCAGGATCGTGAGATCACTGAATATGCTATTCCAGGCGATATTATCGGTATTCATGATTCAGGAAAGCTACAAATTGGAGACACTTTCACAGAAGGTGAAATTATGCAATTTACTGGTATTCCAAGCTTTGCTCCAGAGCTTTTCAAACGAGTCCTCCTAAAAGATCCAATGAAAGGAAAGCAACTTGATAAAGGTCTGCAACAACTTTCAGAAGAAGGTTCAGTTCAGCTATTTAGACGTCACAATTCAACTGAAAAAATTCTTGGTGCCGTAGGTGCCCTGCAATTTGAGGTTGTCCAACGTCGTCTTGAAGATGAATACAATGTAAAAGGTGAATACGAAGGCTTCCCATATAATGGTATCAGATGGATTAAGTTCCCTAGCGAAAAGATTAAGGATGAATTCATCTCACGCTATAGCGCAAATATCGCCTTTGATATTAAGGACCGTCCATGCTTTATTTACCGTACGGAATGGGATTTAAAACTTGCTACGGAAAAATTTGAGGATGTTGAGTTTTTCAAGACAAATGATTTCAAGTAGTTAATCTAATCAAACTAAACTGCTTGATAAATAAATAAAAATTAACTATGATGTATTGTCGTTAAGACAACACAGCACAGCACAACAGGATTTTTAGATTGAAGTTTTTATTTGTCGAAGATGAAGTTGAATTAGTAGAGCTCTATCAATATATGTTTGATCGTATCGGTCTCGATTATGAAGTCGCTTATAATGGTGAAGAAGCTCTTGAAAAAGTAAAAAACGGAAAATTTGATTATATTTTTTCGGATATTCGTATGCCTAAGATGAATGGTATCGACTTCTTAAAGAATTTAATTATCGAAGGTCTAGACTTTAAAAAATTTATTTTTGTGACGGCCCACCAAGAAGTCTCTCTTGATGAAGTTAAAGAATTAGGTGCTCATGACATTCTCTATAAGCCAATTCGTCATCAAGTTTTTATGGATTATATTCAAGATTTACAAGCATAAAAAAAGGGCCTCCATCGAGGCCCTTTTTATTTCTATAAGATTTCGTTTAATAACTCTTCACAACTGTTTGTTCGGACAAACTCACCTGGTAGTTCACGAGCAGGCACAATCTCTTGTCTCATCTCTTGAGCAGCTATTGCAGCACGGATACGGTGATCATTATTCATCGTATTCAGCTCATCTGCTGGTCCTGGAGTCCACTCACGTCCTGTTGAATTAAGAGCATTCTCTGCACTTCTTGCATCAACAGCTTTTCCCCAACCTGGTTGGTTTGGATGAATGGCCATTTTCTCATCAATACTTCTAAAGAACACTTTTTGTGACTCTAGTTGAGAAATTGATAAACCTTCCATTGCAGCAGTACGGAACTGATTAACGTCAAGACCTAAATCATCACATAGCTTTTTCAGATCGTCTTCTACCATTTGTGGCTTCTTCACATAATCAACATGTGTCGTCTTATCAACTTCACCTGATAGCTCTTCAGTGCTATTTAGGGCCTTATCAAGCATTGCTCTTACTAACTGAATCTGCATTGCTGATTCAGCGGCATCACGAGGAGCATTGAACATTCTAAACTCACCCTTTCTAATTTTAGGATCGACTCTAAATGTTCTTCTCCAATCTGTTGTCGGATTAGAAATGTCAAAGTCATCTGTTACAAACTCTTCTGGAATAACGTCCTGGAAGTAAGCCGAAACATCAAGTTGGATATAACGAGTCTTACGTCCAAAGCGAGTGTTAAAATATCTTTCATTGTACAGAAGCTTTTTAAGCTCTTCTTCAGATCCATTGAAATCTTTTAGTGCCTTTCTAAGTGTCTCACTAACTTCAACAGGCTCAGATGTGTGAGTACGGTTAATATGCTGGAACATTAATGAAATGATTCCTCTATGCTCGTGGAAGATTGTTAAGAATCTTGCAAGGGCCTTAGGGTTTCCATCAAAGGCAGCAAGGTCAATATTTACGTGACCCCCACCGGCCATTAGAGAAGGTAGAACATTATTCTTTTCAAAGGCCTTATAAACACCAGCAACCTCATCGATTGTTGGAGTGAACTTAGGTGTAATGAGCTCAATTGTTCCCCCACGCGGAGAATCAGCAATGATCTCACCAGAAGGAGTATAAGAGCGTCCAATACCATCCCACTCAACTTGCCACTTACGGCCTTGGTTGTCGCGGATAGCATAGGCAACGTCAAGACCGTGCCCGTGTCCGTCAACTTCTAACTTAACAGGGGCCTCACCTTCTTCACCACCAATCTCATTATAGAGGTCTTGAGCAACTCGTTTAATGATTGCTTCACGCTCTTGAGGCGATAGGTCGATAACAGTTTGTACCCAAGCGCGTTTTCCGTCTTCAAGACGATCTTTAGAAGTAATCGACTTAAGTCTTAGTGGAAACTTACCTGAGTATTCAATACCAAGGTCAATTTTGTTAACATCAACCGGATTTGCCACTCTATTAGGAGCATCAACATTGGCCTTAAAATCCATTGTAAGCTCGTTATAGTCCATCTTCTTAGGACGCATATAAGCTTCAAGATCATCAATTAGTTTTGATGCTGAAACCCATGTACGATTCATTTCACGAATTTCTTGTTTTAATTTTTCTTGAGACATATTCGGATCAAGAAGAGCAACTTTTTGCGTATAATCTTTAACAAGATTCTTAATGATCTCTCTTTTTGTATCACCAATAAAAGCAACTTCAGGTTCAGTCCATCCCCAGAACATCACACGATAGTCGGCCTTAATGCCGGCCTTTTGCATATTGTCTAGGGCCTGTTGAACGATATCCTGCTCAATTCCAAAGCGAGATGCAATACTCTCAGGATCTCTAAATGCAGGGCTATTTAAGTTATAGTCAGAAATACTTGCAATGCCACTAAAGTCATTGGCCCCAATACGAGCAGCTAGAGTTGTTTGATAGAATCTAGCTGGTGCAAGGTTTTTCGTACCTGCCCTAAACTCAATACCTAAACCACCAGTATTTTGTACCCATGGCTTCCATTGGTCATCTGGTCTAATTACCCCACGTCCACCGTAGTAGAGATTAGTAAGGTTTGATTCTGTCTGTACATTTTTATAATTTGCAAACTCGATTCCAGAGTTTCCTTTAATACCATTTAAAACAATATAAGATTGAATTGCACGGTAGAACTCAGAAAGCTTTCCTTCATCAAGATCAGGGTGTTTTCTAAAAACAATTCTTTGGTGCCCTGGTGCTTGGAATAATTGAACCTTATTCTTGCCAGTTAAAGGATCACGCACGACTTGAGAAAGTGATTCTCTAAACCATGCAACCATCTCTTCAAACTCACCATAAGTATCTTGGGCCTTGAAGTTAATCTCCCAACCACCATTACCACCACCGTGGCCATGGGCATCTGTTAGAAATCTTTCGGCCTTACCAAAGTTAGGCTTCCACTCACGGTAGTCTTGTTTGTTACCAAGGAATTTATGTGGCTTACTATACCAACCACCACCTTCTGGCTTAACAATCTTTGGAAGACCAGGAAGGTTTCCAGTAAAAAACTTACGCCTAACAGTCGGCTTAATGAAAGTCATTGCACGATCTTCCATTTGCTCAAACAGATTATAAAAAACTTTTTCTAAAGTGGCCAAGTCAGCTGCTTTAACATCGGTGGCCTTAAGCTCAGTTAAATCAATAACCTTAGGGTTACCTTCGGCGTCTACTACATCTCTTGCAAGATCAATTTTCTTGCCTGTTGTGACGTCTTTATAAGTACGATAACCATTGGAATCCTTTGCGTAATTCTCTAAGAAGTCACGAAAGAATTTCTCCTTATTTTCAGTAGAAAGTGTATCGATATTCTTTTTAATGATGGCCGTTGATGGGGACATAACACGAGTAAGAAGAGAAGATGAGGCCTCTTTTTCCGCACCGTATGTAACCCCTCCAAGCATTCCTGGAAGTGTTTGATCATCAACAAGAAGCGCCTTGGCACTATAGGATGCACCTGAATACTGAAGATCTGCCCAGGGGTCA
>NZ_JBEBMT010000003.1:229873-241555 GCF_043196705.1 Halobacteriovorax sp. HFRX-2_2 | reverse complement strand
GGTCATAGGCCGTTTTAAAATTTCCATCTGAAGATGGGTTTCGATAATCGCCATGCTTTAATTGAGAAACCCCAAAGAAAGCTGCAGTCCCAATTGCAACAGTTCCGAGAACTGGCAAATAAAGATCTTTAAATTTTTTATTAGTATCACTCATACGCTATACCTTTATCTTTTATTATTTAAATTAATTATTTGAAAAAACACTTTTTAGCTTTTAGCTCTTCAATACTATTTGCCGTCTCAGGAGTTTTGTCGCTGATTTTGTAAAGTTGCTTATAAAACTCATCTTCTCTTTTAGAGACAGGCTTCTTGGCCGCTTCATTAATTGCCTTAGCAAGTTTTGCAGCTCTTTGAGGAGAAAATTTACCGTCGATAATTTTCCAAAAAGTACCTTTCGCTGTAGGGCCTGCAAAAGTCACATTGCCACCCTTATCAGAATTGTACTTGGCCACGGCCTCATAGAATTGCTTATATTCTTTCTTAGCACCACGATCATTGAAGCTAAAAAATAGAGCAAGTGTTTTACGATCACCAGAATCGAGGTAGCGAGAAATATCTTTCGCATTCCCCTTTCGGCTCATTTTACTAATATAGCGACTAATCGCTGTTGAACTTTTTGGAAGTCGAGACACTAGTCTTTTCAAACTAGGATCAGCAATAACTGTAATATTTGACTTAAAACCAAGACTAGCTAATTGATCAGACTTACAATAAGAACAATTAAGAAGCTTACTTGAATCTTCTCCATAGACAGAAGCGATATAAGCAAGGTCGTTAACGATATCTTTGAATTCTTGTCCCGTTACAGAGTCATGATTCATTTTTAACGCCGCCTGGATACGGCCAATCTTTGCTGCATCTTCTTTTGTTGCATCTGCTTTAACAGCAGCAAGGCCATCACTTAGGCTTACATGGCCATGTGAAAGAGAAGCAACACTATTGTGAATAGAGTCTTTTAAACTAGTGATAGAGCCACCAGAAACGCCTTCTTTTACAATTTTAGATTTGATAGAGACAGGCTTTAATAATAGCTCGCCAAAAGTAAAGATACTTGCATAAGTACTTCCAGAAATTGCTACAAACGCATAAAGCGCAAGCATACTTCTTCCCATAAATTTCATTAAACTCTCCTCACGAAAAAAATGTGAATCAATTATATATATGTTAAAATTGATAAGCTTTCGTAATATCGTCATACTTAACGGAAAACTTAACCGAATACTTTAATCGGGTACTTGTAAAATATTAAAATTTAAGCATAATCGTTGTGATATCAGTTGCTTAAAATTCATAAAGGATCTCTCATGAGCGCAATTAACGGCCGTATCAAAAAGCTTTATCGACATAAGAAGAAATGGGCCAAGAGAAATAATATCGATTCATTTCGACTCTATGATCGAGATATCCCAGACTTCCCTTTTATCGTTGATATTCACGGGCACTATTGTGTTATCTATAAGCGAAGTATTGATAAGATTGATGCTGACAAGAACCACCTTCCCCTCTTAATTGAGGCAATCAAGGAACACACCCAATTAAATGAAGAGAATATCTTTATTAAAGAAAGAAAGGTTCAAGGACAAGACTTTCAATATGAAAAATCTAAAGGAGAAACTCCGCTTGTTTCTCAAGAAGGTGAACTAAAATTCAAACTTCTTTTAAATAAGTATATCGATACTGGGCTTTTCCTCGACCACAGGCCACTAAGGCAACTTCTTGCGAAAGAGAAGTTTTCAGGAAAGAGCGTTTTAAACCTTTTTTGTTATACAGGTAGCCTATCAGTTGCAAGCGCTTATGCTGGGGCCACGGTTACAAGTGTTGATATGTCTAATACCTACCTCGACTGGGCAAAAGAGAATTTCAAATTAAACGAATTAGATATCAATAAAAACTCTTTCATCAGGGAAGATGTTTTGAAGTATTTAAATGATGAAGCACAAAAACAAGAAAAGAAATATGATGTCATCATCCTCGATCCACCTTCTATGTCTAAGTCTAAGAAAATGGATGTAGTTTTTGACGTACAAAAAGATCATGAAATGTTAGTTGAGCATTGTTCAAAACTATTAAATGATGGTGGAGTCCTTTATTTTTCAAATAATTTACGTAGCTTCAAGCTCAGCGAGAGTGTTCAACAAAGCTTTGAAGTCAAGGATATGACGAGATGGAGCATCCCCGAAGACTTTCATGACCAAAAGATACACAAGCTTTATAAAATCCATTTGCACAGCTAGAACGTTATCCATATAATAACTATACATGATTAAAAACTTACTTCTTCTTTGTTCCATAATACTTACAACGCAGACGTTTTCAGCGACTGTCCTCATTGACCCAGGTCACGGTGGAGAGGACTGTGGTGCCAAGGCAAAAGTATGGAGAAAGAAGAAATTAAATATTATTTGCGAAAAAGATGTCGCTTTAAAAATTGCTCTAAAGCTTAAGAAATATATCAATCAAACTAAAAGGCATCGTGCCTACCTAACAAGAACAATTGATAAAACTGTTTCACTACAAAAAAGAGCTGACATGGCCGATATTATCAAGGCCGATATCTTCATCTCGATTCACCTAAATGCGGCCGAAGATAGTAGCTCAAGTGGCTTTGAAACCTACTACTTAAATAATCACCAAGATGCGGCCATTGCAAAGATTGAAGCTGTTGAAAACCGCGATCTTGAAGGCAAGCAGGTCATTATCAATAATATCCTTACAGACCTTGTGGTTGAGCGAGTTGCACCAGAATCGAAGAAGCTTGGGACACAAGTCCATGATCAACTTGGTAAGCTTTTAACAAAGAATTACAAAATGAAAGACCGAGGACTAAAGCCCGGCCTATTCTATGTTTTGGCCCTTTCCAAAAGACCTTCCATCTTACTAGAGGCAGGATTTTTAACAAATTCTAGTGAAGCATCCCTCGTTCTTGATGATTGGTTCCACCATCTCTATGCAAAGTATTCGGCCAAGGGAATTATTAGCTACTTAGATTCGATCTCTGGCCCAAATTTATTCTAAATACCTCAACATTTTCCTCAAGTATTAAAAAGAATATTCCGAAAAGATCAATGAAATGTGTCGTTTTATTGTTACTTTATTCATATTCATCGCAGCATCCGTTCAAGTCTACGCTTCAGACGAGCTGTCGGCCTGTGTGTTAAAGCGTGGCAATATTCAAGCAACAGCACAAACGGCCCAACCGATATGCAGTGCTACCATTCTAGATCGTAACACTATTATCTATGAGCAAAGCTGTACTCGAGTCGCTAACCCGCGAGCGCTACAACTAACTAGTTACTTCGTTTCTTGTCATAACGATAGTATTAGCTACAAAGTCCCAGCAGCAAGATATAGTCAAAGAGATGCTAAGCATAAGAGTTTAAAACTTGATGTGCCTATTGCCTACTTTCCAACAAAGCATCATACAAATGAAAAGCTATCTAGCTGTATAATAAAATCAGCAAATAGAACTGCGCAGATAAGGGCAACTCACCTAGCAAGTGATATTGCAAAGCTTAGGCTCTCTAAAACGGCCAGCGCTGCACCTATTATCTGTAAGAGTGAATCGAATACAAAAGAAGAGCTTCTCGCTGGAGTTGTTTCCAGTGATGGTAAATTTATCCCAATAAGTGAATTACAAGAGAAGTACCAACTTGAATCAGATTTTGTGTCAACACTTGAAGATACAGCTTATAGTGAAGACTCTGCTCTAGTGGTTTGTCATAATGCCTCGGAGTGTATTGCTAATCTTATCACACCTGCAATTGAGCTTAATGAGCAATTAAATGAAATTATCTCAAAATTAAATGGATACGAAAGAACATCAATCGCAAAAGAAAGAGAGCAGCTTACTAATGAATTTCGCGAGCTAGAAAAAGAATGTCACCGTAAGTCTCTCCAGGCCAAACTAAGTTATTCAAATATTGAAGAAGCAGACTTTGGCGATAAAACCATGGGTGTCATCGAAAGAGGGGCCATTGGCGTTTTCAATTTCTTTGGTAGCATAAATCCATTTGATAAAGAAGAATTCCTCTATACGACTTTCAAGAATATTGGTGCCATTTCTCAGAACTTAAGTGATGCTAGAATTAAAGAAATCTTTGATGATATCAATAATCAAGATATTGGAAATTTTGATAAGATTAGAAATCTAGCAAGTGCATACTCAAAAGAAGTCGTAAATCTCTTATTAGACGATATGAAAACATTTAGCAGTGCCCAAGAGAAGCAGGCATTCGTTGAGCCCTATCTTAAAGACCTTGATAAGTGCTTAGAAAAAGCAGTTCGTAAGGATCAAGTAATTGAGTGCTCAAATGTATTCACCAATAATATCGCTCTTTCAATTGGAGAAAAAGAATTAGAGAAACAAATTGGACTTAACTTCACACCAGAAGATGGATTACCGACGCTAAAGTCAAAATCAACGAATGCTTATATGAAGTGTGTGAATGAGAACTTCAATAAGTTTGAAAAAGTCATCGATACGACTTCTGTTGTTAAAGGCTGTGTTTATACAGGTATCCTTGAAAGTTATCATCGCACACGTGCAGGACGTGTTAATGATGCTATAAAGGCATATACAGGAAGATCTGAGAATAATGCTATCGTTGGAGATATCTTAAGAAAATCGAATAACTGTAGCTATGCTCCAATTGTTAACTCAAAAGGACAAACACCTCAAGAGTATTTGGTTCTTGCTAAAATGAGTACCGAGCAATTTACGAAAACTATTGGTGAATGTATTGATAGCTTAAAAGTAAGTGCCACTTATGATGTTGTTGAGATTGCCATCTTAACAAACCCAAAAATATCAGAGAGCTTATCACAAGATGAGAAGAATCTTTTAATTGAAGAGATTAAGACCAAGCATCTTCCGGCATGTATGAGTGCTAAGAAGACAACTGATGGAAATGAGTGCTCTGCCTTTATTACGGCCATGGCAACAGCACAAGCGGCCAAGTCTATACTGGCCATCGAATTTGATAAACAATTTGACTCTCTTGGTATCGATGAAGAAAAAAGAGCTCAGCTTTCACAAAGAATTATAAAAGATTACGAGGTTTGCATCGAACATGCTAAGCGAGAGATTTATCGTGACCTAACAAAAGATGTAAATGAGAATCTTATAAACCAGTGTTTAACAGGAGCGATCACTTCCCTATCTGGTTCGATCTTAAAAGATAGTATTTATAAGGCCACAAGTGATAAAGGAATCGCTGATAGCGTTGTTAACTCTGCAATCTCCTCACAAGAGCTTAGACGAGTTCAAAACGGTATGAAGTCATGTCTTGAAAATGATTTAGCTAAGCATACTAAGCTAAGCTCTTATCAAGAAAATATGAATGAGACGATCTCATCTTGTACATTCAAAACCCAAAGAAATGTTATTGGCCTAATTGCAAAAGAGATGGCCCATGGACAAGTAAAAGATTTTAACTTGCCGGCAACTGAATTAAGCTCTCTTAATCGATTTATTGAAAATCATATTAATAATAGCGGCCCAGAAAATCTTGATAGTAATGTTGATACACTGACGCCACTTCTAATTAAGCGTGTCGCTCCAGGTGCTATAGATAAAACTTTAGAGGACTTTAAATCTAAATTCACGAAAGAACAATTCGAAGATGCTAAGAATAAGATCAGTACACAACTAAACTCTTGTCTTGATCAGACCCTCAAGGAAAAAGAAAGTAATGATGAAGTTAATGCAACACAGGCAGCAAGTGTCTGTATGTCAGTTACGGTAAAAGATGCATACCGCTCTCTTGCACCAAAAATAATCGAAGAAACGATTGTACCTCTCTTTAATGGCGAGCCAAATAAGGTGAAAGCACTAACAGAGTCATCTTCAAGAAATTTAATGAAGTGTCTTGATTCAGTCGAAGACGATGTGAAGGCACAAGAAAACGCTAAGGATTGCCTAAGTGGTGAGATCGGAAATATTGCCAAGACAATTGCAAGAACACTACTTACTGATCTTAATAAATTTGCAAACCCAAATGAGACTTTAGAAGATTTCACAAAATCTCAAGCTTACCGTGAATTTGAAAGATGTATTGAAAGGCCAAATAAGCCTAGTCTTGAAGAGGCCACAGAGAATATGAATACGTGTGTGACTAAACTTGAAGAGCAGGCCAAGGAAGAAGTGAAGGGCCGCTTTGTTCAAGTCTATGGTGATCAGAACCCAGATCAACTTGGCAAGGTCATGGATATTCTTTTAACAATTCCAGCAAAGTCGCAAGAGACAGGTTTTAAAGAGGAAGGTTCTAGTGACGGAATGCCTAATGCCCAACTCATTTCAACACTTGAGTTAGTTGGATCAACACTTAAGTATTCATGTGATAATAATACGGCAATCTGTGATCAAGCAATTCACAATACAACCATTGCCATGCAAAGACATAGTCTTGATAACCCAAGCTCAACGACTGCCCAGAACACACAGGCCCTCATGGAAAGTGAGATGTTAGAAAATCTTATCACTTCCCAATTAGGTATGAACCTAAACCAAGTCTTTAAAAAAGAGCTGGCCACTTATAATGGCCCAGATAATCTTGTGCTAGATAAAATAGATGACATCACTAACAACCGTCTATTAACGGATATTATGAGAACACGTGAGGGACGTGAACTAAAAGAGTATATCCTCAAGAAAGTTGAAGAAGGAGCAATCGATAATATTGCCGAAGATCCAAATCTAAGAAAGCTTCTAGCAAATGCATTAACGAAAGATACAAGCGACGGATCATTTGGAGACCAACTCTCCTATGCTCTTGTTCAAACTGAACTTAACCGTATGAAGAAACGCTCTCGAGGTTTACGAGGTTTCTTTAGAGAGTTTACGATCAATGCGGGAGATCTCTTTAATATCATCGATAAGAAGGATTTTAAGTGGTCTAAAATCACAAGAACAAGAACAGGCGTTCGTGCTCGAGAGTATATGATTAGAGAGATTATTGCTCCTGCAATTGAAGGACGTAATTTAAGTGCAGAAGCGGCATCATCTAAGAAGCATAAGAATCAGCAAGAAGAAAGACTTGATCGATTTAAATCAATGTTAACGGATGCTTTGAAAGAGGCAAACAAGTTATAAAAAAAGGCTTCCAATGGAAGCCTTTTCTATTTTAATTCTTAATTCATTCTTTGTAGTAGGCCATCACCATTTACGTAGAAGATATCCGTTTCATCAATTGATTTTAGAACTGATGAAGCTTTGTAGTTGATATTAACTACTGCTGAAGCTACTGGTGAATCCATGCTTCCTTGGTTTGCAATCGACATAATCTCACTTGAAGCTGAGAAATTGAATCCCCAAGAAACACTTACGTTACTAGCGCTTACAAAAAGCCCTGTGATATAAGAGCCCTTCCCTTCAAACTTTCCACCGTATTGAAAAACAACAGTGTAAACGAATGAGATAACTTCTGATCCAAATCCATTGCGGTAAGCAACTTTAAATGAGCGAACGATAGGTGCTCTCCAGTGAGACATTGAAGAGAATGTTCCATTAACATCATCCATATTTGGGATGATACTAATTGGCTTTGTAAATTTAGTGCTGCTAACAGGCTTTCCTGCATCGACAATTTTCCAAATCTTTTGCCCTAGGGCCAAGATTTTATCAACTGTCATAAAGACTTCACCAAGTCCTGCGCTACTCTTCTCATTAACTAGCTTGTTATAAACTAGATCATAACGAGGATAAACTTCAGTTACTTCACGATCAACGATTTCAAGATACTGCTCTTGATCTCTTGTATCGAGTTTTTCGAACTTTGCTTTATTCAGCGCTCCAGCATCTAGAGAGAATGCATTCGTACTAAATAGTAATGTAGCGATAACTGCCAAACGACTTAAACATGTAAACGATTTCATGAACCCTCCCTTAAATTTGATGACCTATAAGTAGCTATTTCAAGGCCCTACGTCAATTGCAGAAAGGGATGAATTTTGATTGTAAGATTTTTTCACAAAAACCGTGAAAAATATTCACAAGTAATGTGAATAAAACTTATATTGACTTACGCAAATCTTACGCATAACATATTGATATGGCATTAACAAAGAAACAAAACCAAGTTTATCTCTATATAAAGAATTACTTTCAGGCAGAAGGTTATGCTCCTACTCAGAAAGAGATTAAGGAACACTTCGGACTAAAGTCTTTCGGATCCGTAAATAAATATATGCACTATCTTCAAGAGGCCGGAAAAATTGAGGTCGATTGGAATGCTCGCCGTGGAATTAAGATTTTAGACGAAGAACAGCTTTCATCACAAGATCTTGATCAGCAGCTGTCGGCAATGACGAATTCAAATGCGCACTTTAGTGAAGTCCCACTTTTAGGAGACGTAGCGGCCGGAAACCCTATTGAGGCCATTGAGAATCCAAGTGAGCACACTCTTGTGCCAAATCACATGGTATCCCGTCCTGGTAAGTACTTTGCCCTAAACGTACAGGGAGACTCAATGATTAACGATGGTATCCACGAAGGAGATATCCTTGTTTGTCGTGCCCAAGAAAATGCTAATCAAGGACAAACAGTTATTGCCCTTGTTGATAATGAAGCAACTGTTAAAAATTTCTTTAAAAAGAAGAACTCAGTTGAGCTCCATCCAGCAAATGATCGCCTCTCACCTTTTGTCATTACAGAAGCTAATGACTTCCGTATAGCAGGCGTGGTTGTTGGGCTAATGCGCAGTTATGAATAAATCTGGTTTTATTTCTAAGCTTATTAAAGATGCGAGTGGGCCATTTATCTATCAAGATGGCAGATGTGTTCTCACATACGAAGAACTACGCCAAGAGATTTCAAAAATGTCTAAAGAGTCTAAGAAATCTAACGATGCCTCAAATTTTAAAGTTCTTTCATGGCTGCCAGATGACAATATCTCTTTTCTCGTTAATTACTTTAGTTTAATTGAGAATGGACTAACACCAATTCTAGTTGATCACAGAAGACTTGAGTCCTCTGCATCCGACTATGATTTAGAGGGCCTGGCCAAGGCCAAATTTTCCGGTATAGAGGGACTCAACTCATGTGCAAGTGTCATCTACACCTCGGGCTCTACAGGTAGACCTAAAGGCGTAAAACTAAGCCTAGAGTCACTTTTAAATAGTGCAAGAGCAACTGTTAATCACTATCAAATTATTCAACAAGACAACTGGGCCTTATCCCTCCCACTCTTTCATATTGGTGGGATCATGATTGCATGGCGAAGCCTAGTGGCGGGAAGCTCTTTAACAATTGTCGATGCAGGCCAACTCGAAAATGACCTCATAAATAACTCACAAATCACAATTTGCTCACTCGTTCAACTGCAACTTGCAAGGCTCATGGAATCTGAAAAAATGATCAAAAGAATGAGTCAACTAAAAGGAGTTGTTCTTGGTGGTTCTAAGGTTTCTAGCGCTCTTATCCAAAAGGCCACAAGTTCTGGTATCAATCTCTCAAACTCTTTTGGCGCCAGTGAAAGTTGTGCACAATTTCTAGCAACGCCCTTTACTAGAGATAACAAACTCCTTAGCACATGTGGTAGGCCAATGGATGGTAACGTAAGTATTATCGATTCAAAGTGTATCTTAGAAGGTAAGAGTATCGCTATTGGATACTTACACGGTGATGACTTCAATCAAAAGTACATTACCAATGATCTTATAAAACTTGATGATGATGGCAATTACACAATCTTGGGCCGAAGTGATTTTGTTTTTCAAAAGGCCGCGGAAAATATAAATCCAGAAATTATTGAAGAGAAATTATCAAGGCATTTCAGCAATGCTTATATCGCCCCAATTAAGAATGATAAGTATGAAAACCTTATTGCTCTCACCTTCTGCGATGATCACTCTCTTGCACAGGCCCAAAGTATTCTAGAGGATGAGCTCATCTCATTTGAAAGGCCTCACTTGCTATACAAGGCCCATGACCTAAAAGAGCTGCAAGTCGGTGTTAAGATCGGCCGAGAAAAAATAAAGTTACTCATGAATATGCTTTTCATGCAATTTAATGAAGATATCTATATAAGTGCCCAGGGTAATCCTCATGGAGATATTATCTTTATTAGTCACGGCTTCATGGGAAATTCTCTTGAATTAGAAGAAGCAACAAAGCACTTGGCCAATGACTACTTACTCATTTATATCGATCTTCCGGGACATGGAAAGAATCAAAAGCTAAGATCTCTTGATGTCTTTAAAGAAAGATTAATCTCTTCAATCGTAGAAATTGATAAGAAGACAGATAAAAAGATCCACTTCATTACGTATTCAATGTCTGGCCGCCTTTTCAATGAAATCCTACGTGACAAGGAATTGGCAAATACCAAGGCCATAAAGAACTTTGTTAATGAATCGGGAGCACCAGGTTTTACAGGCAACCAAGAAGAACGACAAAAACGTCTACAACATGATTCAAATTTGTTTAAAGATGCACAGGCCGAAACATTCTTTGACAAATGGTATGACCAAGGTGTCTTTAAAAATATCAAGCTCTCACCTCGTGCACCTAAAATGTTAAAGCAAAAAGAATTTGATTTTGTTAAATATGTTGAGAGCTGGTCTCAAGTCTCGCAAATGCTTTCTGTAGCCAATCAAAGAGATCTAAGAGACTTGAACGAATTGCCACAAGGAACCTTTTATCATTACCTATGTGGAGAATTAGACAAGAAGTACCAAACGTATTGCGATGCCTATATTGCATCTGATCACGTCGATTTCCAGAGCTACATCGTAGAGAATGCTTCACACAATATACATTTCATGAATGAAGAAAATTATTTAAATCTTCTTAAAAAAATATTCAAATCTTAACTTTCTAACAACTTCTTACTAACTCAAATACATATTTGTCGTTTACTCTCCAAGGCCCTACTATATTTCTTCACGAACTAAGGAGAGAAGAGTGAAAAAACTAATCATTAGCGCATTATTGCCATTCTCAATTTTTGCCATGGATAAGACAATTTGTGGAATGGATGAGCGCGTACCATCAAGTGATCCAAAAGTAGGACGCTCTCTAGAAAGAGCAAGAGATAAGGCCGGTTGTACAGTTACATTAGTATCAAACTCATGTGCAATCTCAGTAGGTCACTGTGCCGCTACATTCAATGTTATTGAATTCAATACACCTCCTTCAACAAGAAGAGGTATTGCACACCCTGATCCAAAAGATATCTATCAAGCTGACAAAGCGACAATCAAATATAAGAGCAATGGCCAAGGTGATGACTGGGCCGTATTTAAAATTAAACCACACAAAACAACTGGACTTCTTCCAGGTCAAGCACAAGGCTTCTACCCTATTGCAAAAGAAGCTCCAGCTGAAGGTACACTTCTTTCAATCACTGGTTACGGAAATGACAATGAGTTTGAAAGAAAATTTGCTCAACAAAATAATATTGGTCCATTAACTGAAATTGGTGGTGACTATTATGGAAGCCATAGGCCTGCAATTTTAAACCACAGAGTTGATACAATGGGTGGAAACTCAGGTTCAAGTATCCTTGACTTAAACACTGGTGAAATTGTTGGTGTACACTCTCATGGTGGTTGTTACGGAAGTAACGAATCTAATGCAAATGCTGGAACGGTACTTCAACTACACCCAGAATTTAAAGCAGCAGTTGAAAACTGCCTTGCAAGTGAATAGATTAAACACTTAATATTTACTATATCGAAAAGGGT
>NZ_JBEBMT010000003.1:97272-229776 GCF_043196705.1 Halobacteriovorax sp. HFRX-2_2 | reverse complement strand
CCTCATTGGGCCTTTTTTATCTATAAAGTCTACACAAAGCATTGATAAGAATTCAGAAATCCTCTAAATTGACCCATCGCAACACACAAAAAGGATTTCCATGAATAGATTAACACCTATCTTCTTATTATTGTTATCGCCTTCAATATTCGCCTTAGAAAAATCAATTTGCGGAATTGATGATCGAATCCCTTCACATGACCTAAAAGTAGGTCGCGCACTCTATAGTGAAACAGCAACTGATGGCTGCACTGTAACCATGATTTCTAAAGACTGCGCTATCTCGGTAGGACATTGTCATAAATACTTTAAACTCATTGAATTTAATACGCCTGCCTCCGATGAAGAAGGAATTAATTACTCAGCAAAGGAAGATGTCTACAAGGTAGATGAGAGCTCTGTGATCTATAGCAACGCTGGCCCTGGAAATGACTGGGCCGTTATGAAGCTACTCCCAAATGCTCATACACAAAAATACGCAGGAGCGGCCCAAGGCTTTTATGAGCTAGACTATACAGTACCTGAAAGCAAGGCCCTTATATCGATTACCGGCCATGGTTACGATGTAGAAGTAGAAAGATCATTTGCTCAACAAAATGGAATTGGTTACCTAGAAAGTGTCGGAAGAACTGGAGTTATCCGCCATAAAGTTGATACTACAGGAGGGAATTCTGGCTCAAGTATCATTAACTTAAAATCAGGAAAAATTATTGGCGTACACTCTCATGGGGGTTGTTCAAATAGTCATTATGGATATGCAACAAATCTCGGTACGAGTGTTGCCACGAATCTTAATTTTAAGACGGCCATTCAAGCTTGTTTAAAATCAGAATAAAAAAAAGCCTCTCATATATTCAATTGAGAGGCCTTTTATTTTCTATGATTTCTTTTTCTTCTTTTTACCTTTCTTCTTTTTAGAACCTTTCTTTTTTCGATTCTTAGCAATGAAGACACCAGCTCCAACAACAAGTGCAATGATTAGATAAAGGGTCATATCATCGCCACCAGAGCCTTTACCTTTTTGTCTTTGCCCACCAACACCAATATCATTAAGGCCAGCTTCATTATCTAAGAAGTCACCCGAGGCACCAGGAACAGCTTCACCTTTGTTACCTGCAAGCTTAAGCCCATCAGCATTATTCTTAATACGAGAGAACACCTGCATTGTTTCGATGATCTTATCAAAGATTGGCTTATAAGTTTGGTAGTGTTCTTTTGCAACAGAGAATGTTACCGCAACTCCTAACTCTCCTTTTACTGTCGCAAGGTAGCGAGTAAAAAAGCCAGGAACTTCACTTGATAAGTGAAGAGAGTCTACCCAAGTGTGACCTTGACCTTGAATCTTCTTCATTCTTGTATATGAAGGCTCAGAGATTTGTGTTTTACCACCAGGTAGTTTAAATGTTTTGGCCTGCTCAAGATAGGCCTTGTATTGAATAAGATCATCTTGCTTACCACGGTGCTTTGCCGCGAAAATAATGATGGCCTCTTTCTTTCTTCTGTCATTAGTGGACTGACAAACATACTCACTTCCCTCTATCGAACATTCCCAACCATTTGGTAGTTCGAACTCAAGAAAGTTAGAAGTATAAGGTTTCGCAATTACAGCTGATGTTGCCAGTAGGTAGAAAGCAATTAAAATTTGCTTCATCATCGATAATATCCTTTTTATGTTTATATTCAATATTTTAGCTTAACTTACAATTATATCAATTACTAAATATTTCCTCATTTCAGCTACTTAATCCTAGCAGCAAAGCCTTTTTCTATTGGCACCTTACGATAGCGAGCTACTACCTTAACAATGGCCGATGCACTCGAGACTTCATAAACCTTTCCTTGGGCAACTAAGATATTGCCACCAAAGTAGTCAGTCTTGTAAATATCAACAATATTTCCGGCCTGGATGTCATCAAGAGATCCATGATCAATCTTGATAAAAACACCTCTTGGTGAAACCTTAATAACATTGGCCTCAACAGAGTATTCTTTAAAACTCTCTTCAAATTTCTGTTGTGCTGTCACACCACCAGTGGTCCAACTTAGGCCAATCGTTGTATAGAAATCTTTATCTGTTGAAGTTCCTAAAACCTTTGTCCCAACAGTAGCGTAGGCAAGGTACTTATTACCAAATATCGTTTGTGCACTAGCATCAAGATTTACAAATTGACGATTAATGGAATTCCATCTTGAAGTGTAGCCACTTGCCACAATAGGTTTTGAATTAGGATTGTCTGTGTATTCATCTCCACCGAGTGAATAAACACCATTAGCAGAAAACCAGAAGGCCCAGTCAACATAGTGTTTAACAAGACGAGCATCAAAAGTAACTTCAGATGAAATAGGGGCCCCAGGGATACGATAACCGATCTTAAAATCGTATGACGTCCACTTAGTTGATTCAAATTTTGCCAGGAAATTAACTTCGATATCATTTCCACCATCACCTAGGATTAACTCATCACTTGGAACTGAACCAGAGTATGTATCGACAGTGTAAGGTCTGAAGCGATAGATTGCACTAAGAGCAAAATCTCTTCCGCGTTTTTTATCTAGGCCATAGAAGGCCCCAATATAAAAAGATTCAAGTCCTGCTGTGGTTTGAGTCTCATTTGTATCGCCACTACTAACATAGCGGCCTTTAAGACCTGCTAGAAGCTGAAACTTTGACATGATGGCATATTGGTAATCAAGATTAGCATCAAGAAGATTATAGCTTACGTCATCATTATAAACGACTTCATTTCCATCGCTATCAACCTGAGAAAGAGTTGAAGAAAAACTTCCTTCTAACTTAACTCTCGATGCACCCTTATTTAATGCTGTAGCATCTGATTGATAGATACGAGGATTTGCCAAGGCAAGCGGCCCAGCGGCAAGTAAAGTCGTTAACGTAATAAAGATCTTTATAAATTCCATATGTTATATAGAATAACCTTCTTTATTACTTTTTAATATAGATAGAATTCTTTTACCTAGCAGGCGATATTTTGCTGTCTTATCCCGAGTTTATCAATCAAGATTTTCGTACACCACTTTTTCTCGGCCAAGTAACTTTGAAAGACAATCCCATTCTCACTTGCAACCCGCTTCATCGACAAAAGGCCAATACCATTAGAGGCCTTATCTAAATCAGCATGCTGATCAATTTCATTGGAAAGAATGATTTGAATCTTTTCACCAATATCACTGATATGACAGTGAATCTTCCCCTCAGGCCTAGACCATAGGTAGATATTCTTTGAAATATTTTTTATGAGTCGTTCAAAAATTTGTTTATCACAAGAAAATACGATAGGGGCCAGCTCACGCCCAGAGGCCTCAATCACCAAATCCACACTGAGCTGATAGATCTCAAATTGCGTCTGACATGTTTGAATTAAGTCGGCGAATCGATAGGGGCCATTTTCTTTTAAACGATTAAATTGTGAGGTGATTTGATTTTCCAGTGCCGCAACTTCATTATAGATGACTTCTAGGCCGGCCTGATCCATCTGCCCATCACGAGACTCCAGATATAATTTTAGCCCATGCGTATGGTTAAGAAGATCATGAAGGAAATGAAGAGCTTCATTACTTTCTTTTAATTTTGAATCAGACATAAAAAGGCCTCTATTTTTAGAGGCCTTATTATTTCTTACTTAGATTAATCCGTCGTACTTTGCTTCACTACCAAGGGCCTCTTCAATTCTTAGTAGTTGATTGTATTTTGCAAGACGATCACTTCTTGAAGCAGAACCTGTTTTAATTAGTCCGCTTGAAGTTGCTACCGCAAGATCAGCAATGAATGCATCACTTGTTTCTCCTGAACGGTGAGAAATAATTGCTCTGAAGTCATTTTCAAAGGCCAGCTTTAGCGTATCAAATGTCTCACTTAGAGATCCGATTTGATTGATCTTAACTAAGATCGAGTTTGCTTGCTTCTTCTCAATACCTTCAGCTAGGATCTTCTTATTCGTTACAAATAAGTCATCACCAACTAGTAGACACTTATCCCCTAACTTAGCAGTCAGTTTTACCCAACCAGAATAGTCAGCTTCGTCCAGCCCGTCTTCAATTGAATATATCGGATATTTTGAAACTAAATTTGAGTAATATTCAACCATATCTTCACTTGAATAGCTCTTACCTTGCATTTGGTAACTACCATCTTTAAAGAACTCTGATGCTGCAGCATCAAGAGAAATTGAGATATCTTGACCTGGTTTATACCCAGCTTTTTCAATTGCGCTTAGGATTAGATCAAGGGCCTCTTCGTGTGACTTAAGCGATGGCGCAAAACCACCTTCATCACCAACATTTGTTGAATATCCTTTTTCAGTTAAAACACTTTTTAAAGCATGGAAAGTTTCAACACCAGCTCTTAGGTTTTCACTAAATGACTTTTTCATATGAGGAATAATCATGAATTCTTGAATATCAAGATTATTTGAAGCGTGTTCACCACCATTGATAATATTCATCATTGGTGTTGGAAGACGGTACTTATCACTTGCTACTGGAACACCTAAGTCTTCTCTTAAGTAAGCGTATAGTGACTTTCCTTTTTCAAGAGCACCTGCACGAGCAACACACATTGAAACAGCAAGGATCGCATTAGCACCTAGCTTTTCTTTATTTTCAGTTCCATCAACATCAAGCATTGCTTGGTCAACCGCTCTTAGATCAAAAACATCCATTCCGATGATTTTTGGTGCGATATATTCATTGATATTTGAAATTGCCTTTCTAACAGACTTTCCAAGGTAGTAAGACTTATCACCATCTCTTAACTCTAAAGCTTCTTTAGAGCCAGTTGATGCCCCTGAAGGAACCGCTGCACGGGCCATGAAACCATTTTCAGTTACTAGGTCAACCTCAACAGTTGGGTTTCCTCGTGAGTCTAAGATTTGACGTGGAGTTATAGATTTAATTTTAGACATATACCAATCCTTCGTTAGTTTAAAATTTGCCATATTTTAACTTACGCTTTTAAGGATCGTCACTTAGAAAAAGGGAAAACCTTCTAAATTTTGTTTTTTAACTTTGCGCCATAAATCAGGACTTCGACTATCGCGATAGTAGAAAAAATCAACAATGTCGCCATCATTAGTTATGACACATTGATCGGCCATATGCTTGGCCACATGATAACATGGAGAGATACTATGGGCCCCAACACTGGCCTTAAAAAGATCTTTTACGAATGGATAATGAGTGCATCCCAAAATGATATAATCATAACTCTCCTTCTCACTTGAAGGAAAAATAGACTCGACAATCTCTTTAGAAATTTCTTCTTCATTTAATCGTCCACTATCAAAGCTATCTTCAATAATTTTTGCAAGATTCTTTGAGACACGATACACCAAGTGACCTGCGGGATCATAACGATCTTTTAAGCTCTGAAATCGCATCGAGTCGGCCGTAATTTTGGTTGTAAGAACAACTCCCTTTTGCTGCTTAAGCTCAGGTCTTAGGTTAATCACATTAATAAATGGCTCAATTCCAAAGAATCGAATAGAAGGATAATTTGCGCGTAACTCATTAATGGCCATGGCCGTTGCGGAATTACAGGCAATTAAGATTGTATCGATACCGTGCGAGATGAAGTCATCAACAATATCTCGACAAAAGCTAAACACTTCTTCTTTTGTCTTATTACCATAAGGTGCATTTAGACGGTCTGCAAAGTAATAAATTTCGCAACGATCCATAAGTTTTGCGACCTCACGCAATACGCTAAGCCCACCAATGCCTGAATCAAAAATCCCTATCTTCAATATTTCACCTTAAATGCTAGACATCCCTAAAAAAGTCGTTATTTTATCTCATATGGGTATTAAAAATAAATTTGTAAACTTTTTCACTAGAATTAATAAAAATCGTCTATCTAATGATGATAGCAGAGACAAGATCTTAAAGTCTATGCAAGACTCACTACAAAATCCGGTGCGAATCTGCTTGGCCCATAATAATTTTGAAAAGTCTCCATTACGTGAGGATCGTAAAAACCTTCACGATATCTACCTCCACACTGAAGCACAAGATAGCAACTTATTAATGCACTTCGATCAAATGAGTATATTGAACTTAGTGGACAAAGAATTTATCGAATACCAAAAAGAAGTCTTAGACTTTGATGCAAAAAAATACGAACACCTGGCAATTAAGGCCATGATCGATGGCTCAATTGATTCTCTTAAAACGATTTCGCCTAAGAGCGGATTAAATGAAGACAAGTCACTTGAGTGGCTCAAGGTAACACTACTTACTCTGAAAAAGTCTCTTGCACGTATTGATCACAGAAGCACAATCTTAAGTTACAAGGTTTTCTTTGGACAATGGGAAGAGTCACCTATCCTAAGAGTGATGATTTATAATCTTGATATCAAATTAACTTTTCTTGCGAATCAATTAAAACTGGAAGTTAAGAATAAAGAGAATCGTGCAGAGTTTGACTCTCAGGCAAAAAAATATGAAGCCAACTTCAGTCAGCTTCATAATGATGTATTAAATGAAGTTATTAATTTATTTGTTAGCTTAAAACAAAGTATCAATTAATTCCTAATTAAATTTAGAATTAAGCTTTGTTAAAAATTCCTGTGCACTTGTGGTAGCAATGGCCGTGTACTGGTAAGAATCTAGGATTTCTGACTGTACATCTTTTTTAAGAGCATAAAGCTTTTTAAGATCAACGCCCTTAGGCTTTCCTTCAGATAGCTTATTAAGTTGTTTATTGATTGAACGAAGCTCTCCAATATAAGTGTTAATTTCAATCTCCGTTCCAAAAGAGTTTAAGTTCTTTGTCGAGTTAATAAGAATCTCAGAAAGATTTGAAGTCTTCTTCTTTTCATTCTTCAAAGTCGCAACAACATCATACTTACCGCGACAATTTGTAATGCGCCCTTTTAGAGAAGGACAATTAAAAGCAAGGTTCTTAATCTCATAACGAACCTTTGTGTTATCACGAAAACCAATTTTTGCAATCACACGATTAAGGTTTGCGATAATATCTTTTTTAAGAATTTTTGCTGCCTGATTCTTATCAAGTCCTAATTTGTGATTCTTTAGTTTAGTCAAAACTGAAGACTTTGCGTTTGCTGCACTTTCAATATTAACTAAGTTATTCTTTTCTAATTTGATATTAACGAGTGAGTTCTTTTCGACTAAAAGAGATTCGTCAATAGCGACTTCTAAAGTCTCAGTTGAGGATTTCTTCTTAAGGCCAACTTGTAGTCTTGGTCGCTCAATTCTTGTAAAGGCCAATTCCTTATACTGTCCTTGTCCATAATTTTTGAAAGTATAGATCTGTTCAGACTTAAGCTGAAAACGAATTGAATCAATATCATCTTGAATTGTTTCAACTGCAAAAGTATTTGCAGAAAGAGCAATTGCTGTCATCACTAGAGTTGATTTGATGAATGATTTCGTTCTATTTCTCATTTAATTTTTCCCTCAAAAATAAAATTAGGCTAACTGACGCCTTCAATAATATCAGTGGAAAGTGTTCTTTTGTGCTTAGTTGAAAAATAGTAATGCCATGTTCATTTTCTATGCACTAAATTTTTGACACACCTACAGGAATCTACGCAGTTTAAATTTTATTGCATTTTAATCCAATGTAATTACAATTAATTATATGAAAATAGATGTGGATATTGACAAGTTTTCAGGGGGTTACAAAGTGACATTCCCCCTATCTGAATTCAGTGACTTAAGTGACTTTAAGATGAGTATTGCTATCATTAAGGTATTTAGCGCCGACATGGAGCTTGAGCCAGAACTAGAGATAGATGACATCAAAGAAATCGTCGAAAAGACTAAAGAGCTAGATCAGGATCGATTTATCGTAGAAATCTATGAAGATGGAATTGAAGTCGATATCTAGAGCTTTCTGTATCTCTAAGCTGCTTTCTTCTTAACCATATCCTTAACCCAGTCAGGGGCCAAGAAATTTGACTTAGGAAATGGTAGCTTGTGAACTACGATATCTTCAAAGAAAGTTGGCACGTAATTACACGGTACCATCTCTCCAATATACTTTCCTGTTTGTGGATCCTTACCTGTCTGAACCCAACGGAAAATATCACGAACAATATAATTTCCATTATTATCGACACCAAGAACTTCTGAAATATGTGAAGTACGACGTCCACCATCATGATAACGGCTACATTGAACGATAATCTGTAGGGCACTTCCTACCATCTTTCTAACGGCATCAGGTGGAATCTTTGTGTCACCCATAAGACATAGCGTCTCAAGACGTGTACAAGCATCAATTGGGTTATTGGCGTGAACAGTTCCCATTGAACCATCGTGACCAGTATTCATTACCTGTACAAGATCTAGGGCCTCGTCTCCACGAACTTCCCCTACAATAATTCTATCAGGGCGAAGTCTCATGGCAGAGATAACAAGATCACGAATTGAAACCTCTTCAATCCCCTTTAGTTCATCTGCCTTTCTTGTTTCAAAATTGACAACGTGTTCGGCATCAACTTGTAGCTCGGCCGCATCCTCAATAATGATAAGACGTTGTGTTTTAGGAATTCGTCCTCCTAAAACATTGAGCATCGTCGTCTTTCCAGAACCAGTCCCCCCTGAAACGAGAATATTCTTTCCAAGGTAAACACAAATATCTAAGAATCTTGCAGCAACATCAGACATTGAACCGAATGCAATCATATCCTTTAGTGTTAAGCTGTCTTTAGAGAATTTACGAATGGCCACAGTTGTTCCATTCTTTGCCATTGGAGGCAGAACAACGTGAATACGAGAACCGTCTGGAAGACGAGCATCCAGACGAGGATTGTCTTCATCAATTGTACGGTTTACTGATTGGGCAATGGCACGCATTGCTGAGATTAGGGATGATTCATCTTCAAATTGATTTGGAACTTTGAAAACAAGTCCTTTCTTTTCAACAAAGATTTCATGAGGGCCATTGATCATAACTTCAGATACACCCTCATCTTCCAGAAGGTCACCAATTGGATAAAGTAAATTCTTAATCGCATCGCTAAATACCGAAGACATAATCCCTCACAATCACTTTTTATAAATTACTCTAGTCGTCTTTTGGACGCCATACGCGCACTCGTTCACTTTCACGAGATGCAATCTCTCTTTTTTGTTCGTCTTTCTTTGCCTTTTCACGTGGATGCTCAATGACAGTTAAAGTCCCACTTATCTGTCCTGATGGGCAATAGAATTTAAAGCGGCCAGGGGTATCAAGAAAAACAGAAGCTTCCCTAACTTCACCCTTCTTGGCCTCAACGTATACTTCGTGCTCTTTCAAAATAAGACAACTTGGTAAATTTGTCGCTGAAGTGACATAGAGATTAAGCTTCTCACCTACAAATGCTGTTACTTTCGAAGGAAAAAAACCTTTGTCAGTAGCGATAATCGACAAGTCTCTTTTTGGAATATCAAACTCTTGCTTATGGAAATAAGTCTCCTTAATTCCAAAGGCATAAGTTGTCACAATCAATGTAATTAACGTCACAGCGAAGCTTTTCATAATTTATTTATCGGTAACTTAGGAGGGATACTTTAGTCCTCTACTCAAACTTAGCTGAGGACTTTAGTCGTTATTTCAATGGTTTAAGAACGTTAATAAATCTTATGAATTAATTTAGTTATAAAAAATTATGGATAGCACTAAAATAAGGACATATTGTTTATAGATTTAAGAGCAACTTTGCGATTTTAATTGATACGGAAATCAAGACAAGGAAATCAACATGAAGGCACTCATCATTGACGACAAAAGAACAATATCAGAATCACTAAAGTCACTTATTGCAAGTAGTGGCTACTTCGCAAATGTGTCAATGGCCTCAAATGGTCTCGATGCCTGCAAAATGATAAGAGACGATAATTATGATCTTATCGTCATTGACCTAAACCTACCGGAAATGGGTGGCCAAGAAGTCCTTCAGTATATCGAGCAGCTCTACGGCGTAAATAGCATGGAAGGAAAGAGGAAGGAGAACTACCCTCATATTATGCTAATCTCTGGCGATATTGACGTTGAAAAAATTCATGATGCTTCCAAGTTAAATGTAGAGGAAGTCCTAACCAAGCCTTTTAACGTTCAGGACTTTAATCATAAGCTCTATTCAATTCTTGAAAATTTAAATGGTGAGATTATCGCTGCTTAGTTTTCTTTAATGCCTTAAAATCAAGAACGATATTTCCATCCTTCACATTCATCTTCACAGATGTTGAATCAAGGCCAGCACGTATTTGAACCGACTGTGTAAAAGATGATTTTGAAATACCATTTGGCGACTTGATAACTTTTTGGCCTTTAATAATGACAAGTCCTTCTTTAACTTCAATATTGACCTCATCGTCCTTAGATACTTTGATAACAAGTGTGTCAGCATCCTGCCAAAAGTATTCAACCATATTGACGTGACGATTGAAGCGATCAGGCAGACCTTGGATCTGTCCCATCTTCTGCATTCTCTCAAACATCTTTTGTATTTCAGAATCAAAGCTATCACCTGCCTGCATCTGCTTCATCATTTCATCACGCATCTGCATGATCTGATCAACAAGCGGATCATTACCTTGGCCATAACTTACAGCTGAGAGTGTAAAAAATGTGATAAAAATTAGCTTCTTCATATCTATAAAATCTTATCATAATTTTAATAAGTTAGACACATTCAGAGCAAAAATCCCACCATATTCACAATGCATCACAGCATTCAGAAACCAACAAATTCTTACATTAAGGCCCAAATCAAAAAAAGACTTTTACATAGTGTAAAAAATTCAGAAAAATCATATCTACGCTAAACCAGAAAAAGAATTGGCAAATCAATAATATACTTTTCAGGGAGGACTGATTTGAAAAAAGGAATTTTAGCTCTACTACTTGCATGTGTATCGACTTTTTCTTTCGCATGTGACGAGCACGGAACAACAGGAATCGTAGAAGACAACAACCTATGGATTCCTTCAAATGTTAAAAGTATCAACACAATTTCTGAAGGTGAATTCAATGAAATCATCGATAAGATTGAAGCGATCTATGCACCAATTATCGCTGCTAAAGGTAAGACTTTAGAAATCGAAAGAAAATGGGAAGATGGAACTGTAAACGCATACGCTCAGCAAATTGGTAACACTTGGCGTGTTAGTATGTTTGGTGGTCTAGCAAGACACGAAACAATTACTAGAGACGGATTTGCATCTGTTGTATGTCACGAGCTTGGTCACCACCTAGGTGGAGCACCAAAGAAAGCAAGCTGGTGGGGATCTTCTTGGGCTTCAAACGAAGGTCAAGCTGATTACTTCGCAACTTCTAAGTGTCTAAGAAAGTTTATGGAAAATGACGACAACGCTTCAATCATGAGCGAAGTTGAAGTTCCAGCTGTAGCAGTTAAGAACTGTGAGACAAACTTTGTTAACGAAAATGAATATGCAATGTGTTTAAGAGGTTCAATGGCAGGTATGTCACTAGCTAACCTTTTCAGAGCACTAAGAAACATGACAACTGAGCTTAAGTTTGACACTCCAGACCCAGCTGTAGTTTCTAAAACTAATGACAATCACCCAGCACCACAGTGTCGTCTAGATACTTACTTCCAAGGTGCTCTATGTACTGTTGACGCTTACACAGATGTAGATCAAAATGATGCTAACATCGGTACTTGTAACAGAACTGAGAACTTCACAACTGGACTAAGACCACTATGTTGGTTCAAGCCAGGTCAAGCTGTAGTTGAAGCACAATAATTTGAATAAAATTATGACTAAATAAAAGGGCCCGCAGATGCGGGCCCTTCTTATTTCTGGACTATTTTAAAGATTAGTCTTTCTTACGATCTTTCTTCGAACGAGTCTCAAGATCACCATTGAATACTTTAAGCTGATTGATGTAATCCTTGTATCCAAATGTTGAGTCATATAAAGCCTCTAACTCTTGGGCCAGTACTTTATATGTTTCTTTTGCTTCTTCATTAAGCTTTCCAGCGGCTGCTGAGGCCTTATATTCTTTTTGAAGAGCACCGATCATTGTGTTAGCAACTTTTGCGTTGTTATCCCAATCAGTTTTAATTTCTCTTTCAGTAGCAGTTAAGATGATAGAGATTAATGTTTCAACTCTATCTTCTTTGTATCCATCATCACCAAAGTTAGTTGTTGAGTTCGTTAGGATTGAGTTGAAGTAATCTGCAACTGCTTTATCAAAGTTCACGCTTGCACCAGATGCTCTACGTGAATTCATAACTCTTCCACCAACTTTTGATGTTGCATTACCAGAAAGCCCATTTTGGATGATAAATAATGGATCAACTCCTGTTACACGAACAGGAACTCTCTTTGATTCACCAGCTTTTAGAGCTGAAGCAGTAGCTGCATAAGTCTTACCATCGTTCATTGCCACAGAGATATCAACTGAAGCTGAAGTTTCCGAGTTTGATGGGTTCTTAACTGTAACGTATACTGTTGCATCCCCACTGTTTACAGAGTTGATACGAGTTTCTGCTTGATATACTGGAGCAACATCAAGGATCTCGATTCTCTTAGAGTCAGTACTCTTAAGCTCATAAACCTTTTTGATATCGCTTCCGTCGATACTAACAGTTAAGTATGCTGTATCAAATACGCTTAGGTTATTTGAAAGCTTACCTTGAGCACTTGCAGACTTGTGAGTAAAGTTCAGTGAAGCTGGTGCAGTTACGTATTCAGAGCGAGCTGAACCTGATTCAAAAGATGAAGAATCTAGAGAAACTTTGATATTTCCTGACTTAAGTCCAAGGTTTCTTAAACCAAGAACAGACTTAAGTGACTCACCTCTTGTAAAGATTCCATTTCCGTCACCTGATAGGTCAAAACCTGTAATCTCAACCATTGGATTATTTACGAAATACTCGAAATTCTTATTCCAAGAAGAAACAAATAGGTTTTCATATTCTTTAGCAAATGAAGTTGCAGATTGTGCCTTATAAACTTCATCATATGCTTGTTGTTTTGCAAGATCACGAGCAACGATTAGACCCACGGCCTTACCAGAGTCTTCACCAAGGTTACGTGCCATTGTATGCGTTGATACGAACGCCTTACCAAAGTGTTCCTTAGCAAGATTTCTATATGACTCAGAAAATGCATCTGCGTAAACATTCTTTAGGTCTTGTGCAGATTTTCCAGAAACTGTACGGTAGCGTGTTTCAAAGATTGGACGGTTTAAATCATCAACTTCCTCATAAACATATTGTCCGTTAGCGTCTTTCTTAGGTACTTTTTCCCCAGTCGGTTGTCCATTGGCATCAAGAACATCAACTTCCACGATAACTCTTTTTTGGTGGTAACCAATTTTATACTGGTAAGCTTCCTTAACGTCTTGAATATTGCGATAAGCAATTGCTTCTTGCTCATCTGAGGCCTTGAATTTATTCCACGCACGAGACGTTGACTTCCAACCATAATCTTTGAAGTTATACTCTCCATATGCAGAGAATAGATCCCACATTGAAACAGTGTGAAGACCTTTATCAAATAAAATAGGAGTTGAAGAACACTTATCAGCTAGGCTTGATCTAAGACCAAATTGTCTGGCGACTGCACGAGCATGAATTCTCTTTCCGATTGCAGATGAAGAAGAAACCCATCCAGCATTGATAACATCATTAAAAGATCCACCTTTACCATCTCTTGAGTAACCATCATCGAAACCTTCAAAGCGAGGTACTTTTAACACATCTGAATAATCTCTTGAAGGAGCTGTCACAGTTTGTGAAGCATCATCTCTAACATTATCTCTGAAGCGAGAAATGATTTCCGACTCAGTTGAGTAACGAGAGTCTTGTGCTGCCTTATTCTTACCAAGAGCTACTGCGTTTTCAATTGTTACACCTTTTAGTGCACGTTGCTCATCTCTAAGGATATCCACTGAAGGATTTGAAGTCATGTTGAATCCACGGTAAAGACCTTGTTGGTAACCATCAACACAACCAAGGTGAGTCCCTTCTCCAGCTGCGTATACAGCGGCCATACGCTGAGCAGACTGAACTCCACGCTCACACATTTGAGTATGTTCTTTATCCATATTTGGATCATCATAGACTTTCTTACAAACAGTCTTTGAGATATTACTTAGGTTCTCTGGAGTATAAATCCCATCCAGAGAAATCCCTTCAATTGATGAATTGTAATAACCAGCGATTACTGCTGGAGCTTGCGACATTAGAAATGCAGCAACTAGAAGTTTTTGTTTTTTGTTGTTCATTCTCATCTCTCCTTTTCGTTCTTACTTTGTTTCAAAATTAATAACGTCATAGTTCAGATTTAATTCGTTATCCATTATATTTTTCTTAATTAATTCATTTAGTGTCTTCTTCGCGTGATTACTAATTGCAATATTTTGCGAGTTTAAATCTCTTAAGACCTGCTCTTTTAAATGATGAGCATTCACATAGTGTGGGTACTTAAGTTTTCTACGCTCAACCTCACAAATGACATCTGTCTTATATGAGTCATAGAGGTTATCCGGCGTCTGTAGTCCTTCTGGTGGATAGATAATTTGAATAAGATTTCTTACAATTGGAATTTGATTCCAATTTGAAGTAATCACATTACCAAATGCCCAGTTTACAAAATCCGAACACACACCTAGTTTTCCATAATCTTCTTTATTCTCGACCTTCTTTAAGGCCTTCTCTTTTCGACGAGTCATCTTCTTTGCACTCTTCTCATTCACTCTTAGCCAAGCAAAGTTCGTGCGGTAATCGTCATAAGTATCACAACCATCTGAGTGACACTTTCGATAGCCTTTTTTGATCTCAACAAATGGAGGCATCTTATCTTCTTCATCCTTACCCCAGTTAAAGCTTAGAGGGTAAAATCCCATTGTATTGATGCGAGTATCTCTTTCTATTTCTGTAATAATCTCAGCGTGTCTAAACTCAAGGCTGCGATCATTAAATTTTAAAAATTCAATAAGCTTGATCGCTCCAGAAGTACGAGGACTAAAATCTTCGAAAAGATCAATATCGCTTTCGATCGATCTTCTCAAAAGAATATTCCCAGGCCCTCCAAGTAGAGAGCATGCCTGTGTTGCTCGATAAAACTTATACTCAGTCTCTTTAAGTCCAAGTGTTGGATCTAGCTTTGTTACAACTAATTTACTATTTAGGTCTTTCGCCTCTAAAGAAAATAAGTTGAACGCCTTGTATACACGAGATAGGAGGATGCGAGCGCTTTTTGTATTGGTCTTTGTAAGATTTACTAACTGTCTAGTTTCTGACATAAGCTGTGTAAGCTTTATAAACTTGGCCTCATCGTTAATATCAAAGTCTTCAAGCATATCTTCTACTTTTTCAAAAATCTTTCTATGCTTTAGGTAATCATAAGATGACCTAGTATAGCGCTCGTGACGACGATCATGATTAGACATATGATTGCGTCTAATAAATTGAGATAAGTGATCAATCATTTTTGTCATTGAAATTTCTAATTCATCTTGAGCATCATAGAAGTCTGCTAGTAGCTCCTCTTTTTGCGCAATAAACTCTTGTTGCTTCTGATAGGTCTTTGCAACATTTTTTAACGAGCGTGAAACTTGGACATAAATATCTTCTTCTTTTAAGTAATCAACAAGAGCAAGGGCACTTGCGGAAATTTGTGAAACAAGGATCTTACGAGATGAAGGTAATTTGTCATGGCCTTTGGTTTTTACAAAAATAGGAATTAGGCCATCAAGGTACTTAATGAATTCTTGAGTTTCTTTATAAGCAAGCTCATCTGAGTACTCACCATTCTTATCACGACCTAATTGGCCCTTCTTTAAAACTCTCTTATGAAACTTTCTAATGGCCGTATGAATATTTTCAAATTGATAATACGCAGAAGTGTACTCATCTCGACGAAACTCAGAGTGGTTAACTCTGGACATATTTCTTAGGCGTGAAAGAACTTTTGACGAGGCCCTTTTCATGGAAAGAATTTCGCGGTGAAACTCTGTTGTAGGCGAGGCCACAATCAAGAGATTGAGTAAAAGAATAGAGACAAACTTTAATAAAGTCGTTTTCTTTAGGTATAGCATGGCAATTAATATGCAAAGCTAGTGCCACTACTTATGATTAAATTATAAGCATTTAGAGAATGGAAAGTGTTCACTATTTAGACATGCAGCTATTTAGTGAACATCAAAATAAAAAAAGACCTCGCAATGCGAGGCCTCTTCTAAATCGTATTACTCGTAATATTGTTGTTCTGGTTCCCCAACCATTTCTTTACTTAATTAGACCAATTTCTCTAAGACGTTGGTTTAGGAAATCACCTGCCGTGATATCTTCCCACTTCTTACCTTCACCGATACAGCTTTCTAGGCATGCTAGAGATGCTTTTGAGTGTGGGTGGACAAAGTATGGCATTGAGTATCTTTCTTCACCAGAGTTATCTGGATTAATTACTCTGTGAGTAGTTGCAGGAAGTACGTTATTTGTAAGTCTTGCCATCATATCCCCAGAATCAACAACAAGTTGTCCTGGTTTAGAATCTACGTCTAGCCAAGTTCCATCGCGGTCTAGCAGCTGTAGTCCAGATGATGTTGCACCAACAAGCATTGTGATTAAGTTGATATCCTCATGAGCACCTGCTCTGATTGAATTTGTTGTATCGTGACCAGTTGTTGGTGGATAATGGATCGTTCTTAAAATTGAATTTCCATCATTAACCATCTCTTCAAAGAAACCTGCAGGAACATCTAGTCCCTTACCGATTGCCTCTAAAAGAATATTTGCAGTAGCATCCATTGATTCGTAAAGAGAAAGGAATTTCTCTTTGAATCCTGGTACTTCTGCCGGCCAAATATTTTCAGGGTAAATACCTTTGTACTGAGAAGTTGCTGCAAGCTCACGACCTACGTGCCAGAACTCTTTTAAGTCTGGGTGCTTGCTATCTTTTGCGTGCTCCATTCCAAATGGAGTGTAACCACGTTGACCACCATTTTGACCTTGGTAGTTTAGTTTTGTTTCTACAGGTAGAGAAAAGAACTTCTTAACCATATCGTAGGCTTCATCAACTTTATTCTGATCAACCGTGTGGTTATCAAGAATAATAAAACCGTACTCTTTAAGGCCATACATTAATTCGTCCACAAATTTAATCTGCTCAGCAGTTGAGCCTTGTGTGTAAGAAGTTAGGCTTAATTCAGGAACCTTTCTTTCATTATTATTTGCTGTACTCATAATGACTCTCCATTGTTCAAGTCGGATTAATTAAGTTGATAAAAATTAATTACAGCTCGCATAAATTAAAGTCAATAATGCTAGCTATAAGCTTAAGCTAATATAGATTGTAATTACAGATAGATAGAGCGTAATTTTTAGAAATTAGATAGTAAGGATACAATAATTATCCCTTAAAAATGGCGCTACCAACGCGAATACAGTCGCTGCCAAGTTCAAGGGCATCGCCCATATCACCACTCATGCCCATTGATAATTTTAAGTCCTTATCGATAGCGTCACGAATATCCACTAGTTTTTGAAAGCTTAAACGAGGAGCTAGGCCATCAGCTGCGGCCATGGTCATTAGGCCCACGATTCGAATATTGGCCATATCCTTGGCCTGGTTAATGAAGTCTCTAACAGATTCAAGCTCCCAGAGTCCACCTTTTTGCTCTTCACCACTTGTGTTGACTTGAATATAGAAGTCACAAGGGGAATTAAGCTTTTCATTAAAAAGACGCATATGCTTTAAGTTATCAAGGGACTGAACACTTTTAAGATTTGGAACTTGGCAAATCTTAGCAATCTTATTTGATTGAATATGCCCAATAAAGTGCCATCTAATATCACTAAGGCCAAGCTCAAGCGCTCTTTGGGCCTTGGGCATAAGAGACTCAACACGATTCTCGCCAAAGTCTCGATGGCCTAGGTCATAGACTGTTTTTATATCTTCAAATTCACTATACTTGGTTACGGCCAAGAGCTTATTCTTGTCCCCTACTTGCGCGAGAATTTTTTGATAATTTTCAGAGATCATTCTTCAGATTTATTTTCTTTTTTCTTAAAACTTACAGTCACTTCATAGTCTTCAAGAATTGATTCAACGATGGTTTTCGGATCGACGTTCTTTAAGTAACTACGAAGCTCTTCACGAACAGAAACAACAAAGTCTTCTTTGGTTTTCTTGGCATTAGTTACAAGCCCAGAAACAATATCTTTAGGAAGTGGTAGATCTTCTAAGACTTTCTTAACTGATTCCTCAGTCATAAAAGCTGCCCCAATACCAATTGAGACAACTTTCTTTATCGTATCACCTAAAATTCCATCTGATTTATCTGTTTTCTTAGACTCGCTCATGATTGACTCACAGACCTTTTGCACGCTCGTAGAAGCTTTTCATCATTGATGGTAGAGAAGTTTCAGTTAACTTATTTACAATCATCTTAGATCCAGGAATAAAGCCCTTCACTTCTATCTCTAAGCTATAAGTTACCTCTGTCTTTCCATCACCAAGATCCTTTAGATCCCAGCCACCATCATTTATCTTAAAAAGATCACCTTTCTTGAATCTCCAAGCAACCTTGCTTGGCCTACTCATTTCCATATCGAGGTGATAATTTAATTTTTTGATCATATCAATTGAATATTCAACAACACCACTTTCATCAGTCATATCATGAACCTTGATATCATTAACACCTAGAACGAATTCAGGGTATGATTCAAAGTCAACAATAACGTCATATAGTTTATTAATATCAATATCAAAAACTTCAGTGCGGCTTGCCTTGGCCATAATCAACTTCCTTGTATGTAATCAAATAATTAGTAGCGTGGTTTTGTATCAAAACGATGTTCAGCAGTAATCCTTCTAATAGTTCCCGACTGACTTCTCATAACGATTGATTCAGTCACAGCACCCCATGACTTGAACTTAACACCATTTAGGAAACTTCCATCTGTTACACCAGTTGCACAGAACATAACATTACCAGAAGCTAGCTCATCAATTGTGTAGATCTTATTAATATCGTCAATTCCCATTGTTTTAGCACGTGCAATTTCCTCATCATTTCTTGGCTTAAGTCTTCCTTGGAAGTCTCCACCAATACAACGAAGTGCTGCGGCAGCAATAACACCTTCAGGGGCACCACCTGTACCAAAAAGAATATCAATACCGCTATCTGGCTCTGAACAAGCAATAGCAGCTGAAACATCACCATCACCAATAAGCTGAATACGAGCACCAGCATCTCTTACTTGTCTAATCAATTCTTCGTGGCGTGGACGATCGAGAATCACGGCCGTTAAGTCTTGAATGCGACATTTTTTTGCTTCTGCTAATCTCTTCAAATTTTCAGCAGGAGTATCGTCAATATTAATAAGTCCCTTTCCTTCAGGACCTACTGCGATTTTTTCCATATATGTATCAGGAGCGTTTAGAAAGTTACCTTTTTCAGCAATGGCCATTACAGCAATTGAGTTCCAACCACCGTTTGCACAAACTGTTGTTCCCTCAAGTGGATCAAGGGCGATATCAAGCTCAGGCCCATTACCAGAACCAACTTTTTCACCGATGTAGAGCATTGGAGCTTCATCGCGCTCACCTTCACCGATAACAACTGTAGCGTCGCAATCAACAGAGTCAAGCATCGTTCTCATCGCATCGACGGCCGCCTGATCTGCAGCCTTTTCGTCACCACGTCCCATTAGCCTAGCTGAGCTAATAGCGGCCATTTCAGTTACTCTTACAAATTCCAAAGCGAGGTTTCTATTCATTATCAATCCTTTTAATTCAAAACATTTAGCTTTATTTTAAGGAGTTAAACTTCAATTGAAAAGCATCGTTTTGAAATAAATAATTTAATCTAACTAATAAGCAGTTTAGTGGAAATTAACCAATAACCTTTCGCGTTAGAAACTCAAGATCTCCTTCAGAAATAAGATTCTTTGGAACATGTGCAACAAGCTCACGAGCAAAGTCTAAACGGTCTTGATCAACTGGAGTATCAATTAAGAACTCGAATTCTTCTTCATGAGTCAACGGCTTATCAGAACTTCTTACATTGAGAACTTTCCCAGTTTGAATCCCTTCACCATCAGTCCACTCAAGAATAGAATCCATCATAAGAATTTGGATCTTAGAGATTTCGCCGTCTCTATGATGCCAAATAAAGATTTCAAATGGCCCATCACAACGCAGCCATGTCTTAAGCCCACCAGGTAGCTCAAGCTGCTCGTCATATTCGTGAATCGGTCTAAGATTTTTCGACACATTTGCTATTGAAAGAAAATTTAATAAGGTTTTATCGAAGATATCATCTTTAATGAACTCAATCCCAAGATTGTCTTTTTCAACTCTTTTTACTTGGCATTTTACTTTTACTTTTTGGTCATACCAATGGATCTCACCAGAGAACTTTTCATCCATCTGAGCACCCATATCACCATCACTTAGCGTTAGACTCATTCCACCATATGAAATATCTCGAACTTGATAATTTTTTGAATTATCTTCTCTTTTAAAAACTAAGTAACTGAACGGAAAACGTGGAAACACACGCTTTTCAATAGATTGGTGACCTGTCTTAATAAGATTGAGATGCTTTTTCATAACTCGAGTTATCCTTTTATTCGATTTAAGTAATTTATGTTAATTATTATAGACGTTTATGGGCCGAAGGTTTAAAGTTTAATAAATAGGAAAAATCTTCATTGAGTAAATATGTCAGAAAAAAATACGCAAAATACAGTCTCACAAAAAGAAATCCTCAGCGAATGGGAAATCGATAATCTACCAAATCGCCTCACAATCTTTCGTGTCGCACTTATTCCAGTTATATGCCTGACTCTTTACCTCTGTTTATTCGAAGAAAATATTTTTAAGGCCACAGTAAAAACACTTGGCTATATCGCAGCTTGGACATTTGTCTTGGCCTCGGTAACGGACTTCTTTGATGGCTATATTGCCCGAAAAAGAAATATCGTTACTGTCTTTGGTTCGTTTCTTGACCCAATTGCTGATAAATTCCTCGTTGTTTCATCTCTTATTCTTTTACAGGCCCTTGATCGCGTCAACGTGATTGTTGTCATTGTTCTAGTTCTGCGTGAAATGTATATGACGGCCCTTCGTTTACTAGCGATGGAAAAAGGTCTTAAAGTAAGTGTTAACCAACTTGGTAAATGGAAGACAACATTTCAAATGATGGCCATTCCAATGCTAATGGCCTGGGATAAACCATTTGGCTTTTCTTTTCCTCTAGTGGGAACAATACTCATTTACCTTTCATTCGTCTTTTCAGTCTTCTCGGCCCTCGTCTATACCTTTGGCCTTTTTAAGAAAATTTCAGAAGTCAGAAAAGAGCGAAAACAAAAGTGAAGGATTAATTATCATGGAAGATAGCTTAAAAGAAATTATTATCACTGTTTCAGGACAAGACCGCCCTGGTATTACTGCAAGCCTGATGAAGGTAATCAGCGAAAATAAAACTGATATAACAGATATCAACCAGGCCATCACCCATAATTTACTTTCGCTTTCTTTTGTTATCAAAGTAGGAAAAGAAAAAAGTGAAAATCAAAATGTTTTAAAGGAACTACTCTTTACGGCCCACGAGATGGGACTCAAGCTTGAGTACTCAATTGTCGGAAAAGAGACAACTTATAAAACACCATACAATAGCTTTATTCTTAACTGTGTCGCACCTAAGAAAATTTCAGCAGACTTCATCTCAGATGTTGCTCAATGCTTGGCCATCAACGGGATCAATATTTATCGCATTGATAATGTATCGAAAGAAGGTTTTAACTCTCTTGAAGTCCTAACAGATGTTCCAGAGAAAGTGGCCTTAAATAAAGTAAAATCTGATCTACTTAATATAAGTAATGATCATCATACGGATATTGCCTTTATCCGTGATGACGTCTATAGAAGATCAAAG
The DNA here is from genome assembly GCF_043196705.1 of Halobacteriovorax sp. HFRX-2_2. NCBI lineage: Bacteria > Pseudomonadati > Bdellovibrionota > Bacteriovoracia > Bacteriovoracales > Halobacteriovoraceae > Halobacteriovorax > Halobacteriovorax sp. HFRX-2_2. Next base: position 207,884 of record NZ_JBEBMT010000003.1, on the reverse strand, counting down.
AGACTCATCGTCTTTGATATGGACTCAACTCTTATTCAGGCCGAAGTTATTGATGAACTTGCCAAGGTTCACGGAATAGGGGCCAAGGTTTCAGAGATCACTGAAAGGGCCATGAACGGTGAAATCGATTTTAATCAATCACTAATAGAAAGAGTCTCACACCTTAAAGGCCTAAGTGAGAAAACTCTCCAAGACATCTCACTAAATCTTCCCCTCACTGATGGTGTTGAAGACTTTATTCGAACAGTGAAGAAATATGGTTACAAAGTTGCTGTCATCTCGGGTGGCTTCACTTACTTTGCTAACCACCTAAAAGAAAAACTAGACCTAGACTACGCCTTTGCCAACGAATTAGAAATTGAAGGCGGAGAACTAACAGGACGTGTAAAGGGTACAATCATCAATGCCGACCAGAAGGCCGTTCTTGTGAACCTAATTGCACAGCAAGAAAATATCTCACTTGAACAGGTTGTTGCTATTGGAGACGGTGCTAATGATCTGCCTATGCTAGCACAGGCCGGACTGGGAATAGCCTTCCACGCCAAAGACATCGTGCGCAAAAATGCTCAAAACCATATGAGCCATGGCCCAATGACGTCAATTCTATACTTTTTAGGTATCCCTGGAGCTGAGTCAAAACAATAAGTATTGTCGTCATTAAGTAAATTCTTGGTGAACAAGTTAACAAAAGCTTAATTTTTCATTGGCGGGCCAAGACTAATTTGATAAAAAGCTCTTATGCGTGAAATGTTACAATCAAAAATTCACAAGGCCGTGGTTACACAGGCCGACCTAAACTATATTGGCTCAATCACTATTGATGAAGAGTTACTTGAGTTAGTTGATTTATGGCCAGGACAAAAAGTTCTTATCGTCTCTAATACAAATGGAGCACGTCTTGAAACTTATGTCATCAAAGGCGAGCGTGGTTCGGGAGAAATCTGCTTAAATGGAGCAGCGGCCCACCTTATTAATGTAGGCCACGAAGTCATCATCATCGGCTTTCAAATGACTGATCAAAAAGATATCAGACCAAAACAAATCTTAGTCGATAAGAATAATAAGTTTATTCAATATCTCTAAATTTTAAAAGCTTATGCTACAATAGTGGCATGTTGATCAAGCTAAGTAAGAAGCAGGATACTTTCGAGGCCAGCAAGGATATTGCTCAATATTCGACACTAGAGACACTTGAATTCTCTGCTAAACATACATGCCATATTATCATCGACTGCGGTGAACTTACTGCTTTAAAGAAGCTCTATATCTATGCAGATGGAGCACATGGACAGTGCCGGCTAACTCTTAAAAACGCTCAAGATCTTGAAGTTCTAAAACTTAAAGGCATTAGTGACTCCCATGAATTAAGTGCAAGTCATCTTCAAATCTTAAAGATTCTTCAACTAGCAAATTGTAATCTTAAAACAATTCCAAATTGGTGTTGTGAACAAAGAGCTCTTGAGTCTCTTGAGTTACAAAATAATCAATTAGAAGCTCTTCCAAATGAATTTGAATGGCTTACGGGGCTTAGGCGACTTAATATCGACAATAATCAATTTCAAGAAGTCCCAAGAGTCCTAGCAAACTTAGAAAATCTTCACCATCTGTCATGTGATCACAATAAGATTACAGATGAGAATCTCTATCATTTTAAGAAATTAAAAAATAGCTAAACTTCTGGCCTTATTCGACTTGAGGCCTTACGAATACGATCGATTAGAGTTTCTAAAAGATTTCGAAACCACTTAGGCTGCTTACTGAGGTAGGTTTCAAACTTTACCGAAGGAATAACAATAAGCTTAGAGTTTGTCAGGGCCTTAATCGTAGCACAACGAGGTCCGCCATCAAAGAAGCTCATCTCACCAACTAACTCACCAGGAAAGATCGTTCCAATCTTAACTTCCTGATCGTTTCTGACCTTAAAGACACCTAGAGTACCTTCTTCAAGAATATAAACTTCAGTGCTCTCATCACCTTCACGAATTAGATACTGGTCAGCATTTATGAATAAATTTGTTGGACTGCTCATCGTTAAAACCTCAACCTACACCTTTATTTTTTCGTTAGTTGATCGCAGCCTATCGGCCAGGGTCTTCATCATACTCTGTAACCACTTAGGCCTTGATTCAATAAACTCATTAAATTTCTGCGCATCAAAAATCTCAAGTTCACAATCCGTAATGGCCTTCACCGTAGCACAACGCTCTCTCTTATCAAGAAAGCTTACTTCACCAACGAATTCGCCACTGTAGATCGTTCCAATTTGCTTATCTTTCCCCTCGACTTTCTTAAAAACCGCAAGAGTTCCCTCTTTAAGCAGATACATACAATTACTTTCTTCGCCTTCATTGATGATGGCCTCACCAGGAATAATATGAATTGTTTCTCTCATTTCAACTCCGAGTATTTAAACAAAGAGAATACGATGACATTCCTCGACAAATTCACTCTGCTGTTCAGTTAACTTAAGATCATCTCTAGTTAAATAATAATCCTTGTCGACAATTAGATCAATCAAAGAAGGATTTTCTGGCACACAAGCAATGACTTTGGCGTATTTTGCCGTAACCAAGTAATCCCCGCACTTGAAAGAGAATTTAGGTGTTGCCCCATATACCCACTCCCAACTCATATTGGCCTGAATCTTCTCCATCAGAGAGTCGGTTACGCAAATATCTTGTTCAGTTAATTCAAATGAGTCACATTTTGAATCATAATTCGCTTCAAAAGAGCTCATGATAGAGTCAACAATTTCAGACTCGCTGATATCACTTTTAACTTCTTTTAAGTTTATCACCTTTGAAGGAACAGACTTGACACCCATAGCTGCTTCGGCCGTAAGCTTAGAGCGCAGGAGATCATTTAACTGATTCAAATTAGCGTCAATAAGAAGTGTGCCATGGTGAAGGGCACTATGCTTTGTTTCTTTAAAGGCACAACCTGAAATCTTGTAATCCACATCGTTATGAAGGAGCCTAAGGTCATGGCGTTCATTCTCAAAAGCATTTATCCCTAAAGACTTAAGCCCACTAACGACAATGGATGCATTTGTGGATTTATCATAAGAGGACTTTGGACTAATGAATGAGTAATTCATATTTCCTAGATCGTGATAGACACATCCACCACCACTTTGCCTTCTAACCAGATTAATTCCCAACTCTCTGATCTTTTTAACCTGACACTCTAGCCATGGGTTTTGAAACTTCCCCATGACAATACTTGGGGAGCTTTTCCAGAGAATAAGAATTTGCTCCTGACTATTTTCTGATTGATGCTTGCGAAAGAGATAATCTTCAAACGCCAAATTAACATAAGGGTTTGTTGAGTAAATATAATAGAATTTAATTGAATGAGAGTTCATGTGCTGAATTTATCATTCCTCACTTAATCGTTGAGTAATGCTAGAGTCAAGCTCACTTACATCAAATTCCTTAAGTGCACGCGTTGATTTTCGACAAAGCTTAAGCTTCTCAAGTAGTCCTTTGCTTTGATCAGGAAAGGAGTCATCTTGAAGTTCAATTTCTTCAATCGTTTGCTCTAATGGTGCACAACCATTTTTTAAGATAACAAAAGAAAGGTATTTTGATATAGGAAGCTCTTTCACATTAGTTCGAGAACTTATATTAGAGATATATTCACTACTTTGCTCCTTAAGAGAATCTAACTGACGAGATAACTCTAGTTCAGAACTCATTAGAGGACGAGCAAAAGTATGAGAAGTAAAAAATGTTATAAAAAGGGCAAAGATTGAAGTTAATTTCACTAGGCCCATCGAGTCTATTGCTTTCATATGTAATTCCTTTTACATACCAGCTATTTTGACTCAATTTGTCTTATTTGGCAACGACTTAGCAAATTTTAACACTTCTTCAAAATTGGTTGCCAAATACTTCACTCCATCAAGAGGATAGCGATTCTTAAGATGAATCGTTTCAAGAAGTGGGAAATTTAGTTGATCACTAACTTTATCCCCTACCATATACGAATTTTTAAGATCGACAGCAAAATCAAAACACGCCTCAAGAAGCATACCTGGATGAGGTTTTCTTAAAAGAGAGTGGTACTTATACTGCCCAACACCCTTGGTAAACTCAAATGGAGCGATATAGAAAGCATCGATTAAATGGTGAAGAGATTCATTTAAAGCAGCGTTAAATACTTCAACATCAGTATACTCAAACATCCCCTTTGAGACACCCGACTGATTCGTAAGAACAATTTTAAGTCTTTTCTTATTATAGTCATCTAAGAGGAATTCATAGGCTCCCGCAACGAGTTCTAACTCAGACGTCTTATGAACATATGAATGATCGATATTTAAAACACCATCGCGATCCAAGAATAGGGCCTCTTTATAATCATCTTCACTAAAGTAGCGATTTAAAACCGGCATGACTTCTTTTGTAAAATTAGGCATTCCAACTGGATCGATTTGATCAATATAAAAAACTCCTCCCGCACTATAGTAATCAGCACAAACAGAAATATCTCTCACTTCAGGGAAGAATTTTTCACATGCTTCAAGCTCATCACTATTGAGATTTAACTTAGACAGATAGTAGTATTCACAATTTCCAGTCTTTGGCATCTGATAGAGATTAAAAAGGTCAGGCTTAACACTACTTTTGGTCGTAATTAAGAGAACAGTTTTTCCATCATTCAAGAATCCTCTCAATTGAGAATCTCCATGAAACTCATGAATTTCAAATTTACTAGTGCCACCAAAGCATTTTTTAATTTCTTCTAGGTCTCTTTGGCATAGAACGATATCAAACATATTAATCCTTTTTGTAATCAAATTTCATCGAACAATTGATCTTATACGATGGGGCCGTAAATTTATTCATGGGCTTTACACGAATCTGTAATTTATCCTTTTCAATTTCAATATTAAAAGATGATATCTCAGGATTAAGCTCACAGATAGAAATCTTAGCGGCCTGGGCATAATTAACAACATGACAAAAGTCTAACTTATATGTGTTGTGCTTATAAAAACAAATCCCTTGAACAACATCTTTATTACCAAGGCCCATTAGAGGCAATAAGGACGCAATAAACTTATCCTTATCTTTTTCAAGCAGTCCCGTAAATATATTATGATAGTGTTTAATAAGGCTTCGATAAAGCTCAAATAAATCCTCACGGTCTGCACCTTCCAACTCTCCTGGAAGTTGAGTCATTTCCCACTGTGAATCAAAGCGTCCACAATATTCTAAATCATAACGTTCATAGAGCTTCTTATTAAAATGAGAAAACTCTTGATCAATATATTCATTTAAAGTGTGTTGAGTAAAATCAATATCAGAATATGACTTAAAGTACTTTTGAAAAATACTCTTGGCCCCGGCCGACTTTGTTGTAATATTGGCCCCACTCTTAACGAGTTTTAAACTAATAGGAATAATACGAGTTTCGTCATTGTAGAGAACCTGGGCAACAATATCTGCTTCATGTAATTGGGACTTAATAAGGTGATCACTCAATTTTCCGACAACTGTAATATTCGTGATACTTCCCTTGATATTTTCATTAATCGAGCGGGCCATCTCTCTTGCAAGCTTTGGTAACTCTTCCAATAGAGTACGGGCATGAAGCCTCAACCAACTCTCATATTCACGCATCATTTTTAAAAGTTCATGATCAATATTCTTAAGAAAATTAGCTTCAATCTTATTTAAAACAGAAATCTCTTTAGCAACGAGAAACTCAAAGAGGTTACCTTTGATCTCATTCTTCAAAGCTTCAAGTTGGGTACGGTTATGAATTTCTTTGAAATTATTAATGAATTGGTTCTTGCCAGAGCTTTTCGACACTTAATTTCCTTAACTCGATACCACGTAAAAAAATATCATTTTTTTTGTGGCCAAGTGAGTTTCTCTTTATTATTCTTTCTTCAATAAATGTATCTCAACACTACTGGAATGTCATGATTGGATTTCCATCTATTCTAGAAGGAATAGAAGATTTAAACCGCGAGCAAGTTGAGCAACTCCTCCACCGCGCCCAGGAACTTAAATTAGGTTCCCCGGCCAGACTTCCCCTTAAAAGAAAAATTTCAGTCGCAACATCTTTTCTTGAGAATTCTACTAGAACAAAATTATCATTTGAAATGGCCATCAAAAAGCTTGAAGGAATCCATATCAATTTTGACGCTGAGAAATCATCACTAAAAAAAGGTGAATCTCTGGAGCAGACACTACTAACTCTCTTCTATCAAGGAATTGATATTTGTATTGTACGCACGACAGAAACAAGACTACTGGAACAATTTAAGGACTACCCACCGATTAAAATCATTAATGGTGGTGATGGAACAAACCAACACCCGACACAGGCACTCTTGGACCTATTTACTCTCAAAGAATACTTCAAAGGTGAGCTGGCCGCAAAGAAGATCTGTATTGTTGGTGACTGCACACACTCAAGAGTAACTCACTCCCTGATGGACCTGTTACCATTATTTGGAATGCAGATAACTCTTTGTGGGCCTAAAGAATTTATGCCATCACACCTACCTTCAAGTGACCTTATCAAAGTAAGTGATGATCTTGAAGGAACCTTAAAAAACTCAGATGCAATTTATCTGCTTAGAATTCAAAATGAACGACATGAAGAAAGTTTTGATATGTCGACATATAACCAACAGTGGGGAATCAATGTTGAGCGCCTCATAAGAGTTGGTAAGGAAGCTGGAAAGGTTCCACCTATCTTCCACCCTGGACCTGCCAATATTGGGATTGAAGTTGATAGTGAAATTATTAATTCAGATCTATGGATGGCCCATAAACAAGTAGAAAATTCCATTTATATTCGCATGGCAATTATCGAGGCCATGATAACTAATGGCGACACTAAAATCGGTGCTCGTTATAATAAAATCTCTGCACTAAAAGGACTGACGGAAAATGACGAAAGCAAATTTAGATAGGCATGCATTCCTATCTCAATCTCAAGAATTACTCTTTCAAAAATCTCTTAAAACGACTCCTATTTTCCTTCATTTTCCAGATCAAACAATTTTCAAAGCCTATATAAATCTCCAGCAAAACGATCATCGTCTACAAGATGGTATTTTTGGAGAAGCGGCCTTTACGACAGGAATGACTGGTTATCAAGAAACGGCCACAGACCCATCATTTCTTGGACAACATATTATCTACACAACGGCCCATGTCGGAAATTATGAGTTTAACGAAGAAGTCTCTCAAGGCTTAAACTCAAACAAACCTTACGCAGCTAGTTTAATCGCAAGAAATTTCTCATATAATAAATTCCTAGAAAATTGTGATTTACCCCTAATAAGTGATGTGGACACAAGAGCTCTTACTAAGTATCTATCTTGTAAATCCAAGGATCACCGTTGCCTCATCACAACATCTGAACAAGCGCCCGACTTTTCAAAATATAATCTTGAATGTAACGATCTTTCAAAAGTGTCATCTCAAGAAAAGAAGATTATCACTAGTGGAGACAATCCGATTGTTGTCATCGACTACGGTATCAAGAAGGCCATTGTTAATTACTTAAAAGATTTGGGATACCCACTTGTGGTTGTCCCACATCATACGCCAGCACATGAAGTTGAGGATTATAGACCAAGGATGGTCTTTTTATCTAATGGGCCAGGTGACCCAAAGCTCTACACTAGTGAAATAGAAACGGTAAAAGAGCTCTTAAAAACTGATATTCCAATTCGAGGAATTTGTCTTGGCCACCAATTAATTGGCCTGGCCTGTGAAATGGAAACAATCAAGCTACCTTTTGGCCAACGAGGGGCAAATCACCCAGTCTATTCACACTATAACCAAGATCTACTTATCACGAGTCAAAATCATGGTTACGCAATTGAAAAGGATTCATTTGATCAAAAGAGACTAGAAAACGAATTTGGTCTAAAACTATTTTGTGAATATACTTCCCTATTTGATCGTTCACTTGAGGGACTAAGAAGTTATGACTCAAGAATCAGAAGTGTTCAATTTCATCCGGAATCAAACCCTGGGCCGAAAGACGCAGCAATCTTTTTTAGCGAGATCAAAGAATTTCTTAAAAATGGTGCTAAAGAGATAACAACTGAAGAAATAAAAGAGCTTCCAAAATATCATGAAGGAAAACTAAACTCTCCATATAAGAAGATCCTTCTAATTGGTTCAGGCCCAATTAAAATTGGCCAAGCTTCAGAGTTTGATTACAGTGGAACACAGGCCCTAAAGTCCCTTAGAGAATTAGGTTTTGAGGTTGTTCTTCTAAACTCAAACCCTGCCACAATCATGACAGATAAGGATATGAGTCACCGTACTTATATTGAACCAATCACAAAAGAGACGATTAAGAAGATTATCGCAAAAGAAAAAGTTGACGCCGTTCTTTCCACAATGGGAGGGCAAACAGCACTCAATATGTGTATTGATCTAGAAAAGGAAAACTTTCTAAAAGATAATGGTGTTGCACTCTTAGGTGCAAATATTGAAACAATTGAGAAAACAGAAGATCGTGAACTCTTTGCAAAAGAGCTTGATAAACTAGGTTATAAATCAGGAAAGAGATTTAGTGCCAAAAGCTTTGATCACGCACTAGAACTAGCTGATGACCAAGTTAAATTCCCACTTATTATCAGACGAGATTTTGCACTCGGTGGAAAAGGTGCGGCCCTTGTTCATAATCTTGATGAGCTTGCCCAAACCCTTTCTTCTAGTGATATTAAATTTCCAATTACAATGGAGAAGTCCCTGCTAGGTTGGAAAGAGCTAGAACTCGAAGTTATGGTAGATAAGAATCGCTGTGGTGTTGTGATCTGTTCGATCGAAAACGTTGATCCTTGTGGGATCCACACAGGAGACTCAATTACAGTTGCGCCAGCACAAACAATCTCAGACCATTGCTACCAACAACTAAGAACAATGTCTCTTAATATTGCCAAGCATATGAATGTTGTGGCCGGAGGGGCCAACGTTCAATTTGCCGTTAACCCGAAAGATGAAAATGATATTGTTGTCATTGAGATGAACCCTCGTGTGTCTCGCTCTTCGGCCCTTGCCTCGAAGGCCACGGGCTACCCTATTGCTAAAATCTCAGCAGGACTTGCTGTAGGCTTAACTCTTTTTGAGATCCTAAATGATATCACACGTATCTCACCGGTGGCATTTGAGCCGACACTCGATTATGTGGCAATTAAGATTCCAATCTTTCCATTTAATAAATTCCCTTCAAGCTCTCAAATCTTAGGCCCACAAATGCGCTCTGTCGGTGAAGTTCTGGCCCTTGGAGGAAGCTTTAACGAATCCTTCATGAAAGCACTAAGAGCAACAGAGCAAGGACTTGAGATCCCAAGCTTAGAGCAGCTCAAGACAACACCATACCCTATTACTGAAGAATATCTTCTTGAAAGATTAAAGAACCAAAGAGAGTTATCACTTCTAACTGTTTTAGAAGCATTAAGATTTGGTATTACACCAGAAAAAATTCACGAAGTAAGTGCAATCACACCTTGGTTCATCGACCAAATGGTTTGTTTTCTCGATAAGGAATTAAAACTAAAACAAGATACCCAAATCTTGGAAAACAACGACGAACTCTATGAATTAAAAAAGCAAGGCTTCTCAGACAAGTACCTTGCCCTTTTATCAGGTCAAAGCCAAGAACAAATTTTAGATAAGAGAATCTCTGCCGGAATTAGGCCAGTTTTTAAAGCAGTAGACACATGCTCTGGTGAGTTTAATGCCCTAACACCATACTTCTACTCAACTTATACACAATTTAATGATGTCCAAAGAATCGAAGAAGAAAGTTGTGCAATCTTTGGCTCAGGCCCTAACCGCATTGGTCAAGGGATTGAATTTGACTACTCATGTGTAAAAAGCGCGATGGAATTAAAAGAGCAAGGGATTAAATCGATACTTCTTAACTCAAATCCAGAAACTGTTTCAACAGATTATGACAGCTCTGACAGACTGTACTTAACACCACTTTTCTCAGAAGATCTTTACGAGATTCTAGCTTTTGAGAATCCAAATCATGTCATCACATCTTTTAGTGGCCAAACTGGAATTAATATCCGCGCCCACCTAGAGGCCCCTTTTAGAACAAAGCACCAAGAGTTTAACTTCTTAGGGCCAAGCCTTGAACTATTAGACACTGTTGAAGATCGTAAAAGATTTGATCTTCTTACGAAGGAAATTGATCTTGCCCACACAACTTCAAAAGAAGTTAGGGGGTATAAGAACCTTATTAATACCATCACTGAAATTGGCTACCCAGTTATCATAAGACCTAGTTATGTCATTGGTGGAGAGAGTATGTTTATCTTTGAAGGCCCTGCAGATATTGAAAACCTTCCACAAGAAACTCTTAAGTCACTTCATGAAAATACAATCGCATTTCAGGTTGAAAACTATATCTCAAATGCACTTGAGTACGATGTGGATCTTATTCGAGACAAAGCTGGAAATACTGTCTTTACCATCTGCGAGCATATTGAATATGCAGGTGTTCACTCAGGGGATTCTGGAATGATCTCTCCTCCAGTGAAGGCCCGCACAGAGATCGTAGAAAAAATGAGAAAGCTTGCAACAGATATGGCCAACACAATGGAAATCACAGGCCCTATTAATTTTCAATTTGCACTTAAAAGTGACGAAATCTACTGTATCGAGGCCAACCCAAGAGGTTCGAGAACAATTCCATTCCTATCAAAGGCCTATGATGTCAATCTTGCTGCCATTGCTACGAAGGCCTTACTTGGTAAAGAAATCGAAAATCATCACAATTTTGAAAGTGAATATAAAATCATTAAACAATCAACATTCCCATTTGATCGTTTTGTTCAAGACTCAATTATCCTTGGCCCAAAAATGAGATCAACTGGAGAAACACTTGGTATCGATAAGAATCGAGACCTTGCTATGATAAAGTCATATCTTGGCAACTACCCAGACCTTCTCAATAAGAAGTCTGTTCTCCTATCATTAGCAAGAAAAGATGATGAGCAACTCATTCAAAATATTAAAGAGCTAAACTCTTTAGGCTTTAAGTTTTTTGCCACAAAAGGTACCTATCATTTCCTCAAGCAGGAATGTGCAATTAAGGCGACACTCGTTGATAAGTTGGCCGATGATGCAAATAATATTGGAATGCTTGAGGCCATTAAAAATGACGATCTTGCCATGGTACTTAACACACCTCTAAACCAAGGGCGATCTCAATCAGATGGAGAATTTATCAGAAATACGGCAATTCAATATGCGGTTCCTTGTTTTACAAGAATTGAAAATATCAATGCTGTTTGTAAGGCCATCATTGCGGCCCATTCAAAGCAGTCAACACCAGTAAGCCTACAGGAGATGACAAATGGATAAAACATTTGTTGCGCTTGACGGTATGACGAGACAAGAGGTTTTCGGCCTCTTGTCAGATTATCCACAAATCAAGAATGTTAAAGTTGGCCTAGAATTATTTCTTCGCTACGGTAGAGATTTTGTTAAAGAATTATCACACAAGTATCAAGTTCAAATTTTTCTCGATCTTAAACTTCATGATATTCCAACAACCGTTGCTAAGGCATGTGCAACACTAGAGGGCCTAAATATACGCTTCCTTACAGTTCATGCAACTGGTGGAGCAAAAATGCTTGAACTTGCCCAAGAGAGTATTTCAAAGGCCGTTGCTAATTGTGAAATCTTGGCCGTAACAATTCTTACATCCCACAACGAAGATGACATTGAAGGAATTTGGGGCCGCACTCATAAAGAAGCACTAATGAGCTTACTAAATGAAGTTGCAGCATCTAGCGTAAGAGGAATTGTATGTTCTGGTGCGGATCTAGAGATTGTAAAAGAATTTGAAGAAAAAGCTTCGCTGAATTTTACCAAGGTATGCCCTGGGATTAGGTTAGGTCGCGATCATGATGATCAAGTGAGAGTCATGACACCTCAAGCGGCCATGGATGCAGGCGCAAACTTTCTCGTCGTCGGAAGACCTATTACTAAGAATCCAGAGGTTTTACGAGAAAACCTCTTTCCTTAACATGATATGTAATTACATTTCCCAATAACTTTCTTCTAGACTTTGCTCCTTAACCGGAAGGTTATGTGAGAGTCTAGGAGACTTCTGCTTTAGAACTTCATAACTCGTGCGATTTGCATACTTACATAATTGGTGAATTGAAGAATACGTTAGATACTTGCCATCGTGCTTAATTGAATGAGGTAGTAGTTTTTGGTGATAAACATTTGCCGCAATATCATGCAAGATTGCAGAAAGTGCTGCATCTCCGGCACCATTTGTATTTTCAATATTCTCAGGTCCTCCCATAAATGGATTGATATGAGAATAAATCTTAACTGGCCCACTACAATCAGCTTTTAACTGAGAGCGAGAGTATTCAAATCTATTATAATTTTCAATCGACTTAGAATGAAGCTTATCCTTTGTCTCACGGGCCCTTGTTTCACATGCCCAAGAAGCAATATAGAGTCCTCTTTCCCCATCTGTAATTAGTGCTAAATCGGTATAGTCTAAAATCTCCTCTCCAATAAGTAGCGGATCATCCATACCAAGTAATGCCTGGGCCTCGTCACGATTCATCGCTAAGACATTTACATTTTCTCTAATGAAGTTTTTGAAGAATTCTGTATCACTTTCTATCAGAGAGCTTGTTCCAAGAGCAAAAACAACTGGTATGTCATTTTCTTTAGCAATACTTACGGCCTTAAGAGTTGCTTTATAAAGAGGAGCATTACGATCTCTTAAAAGGAATGCTGTCACTAGCAAGGCGCTTGAGTTTTTAATGAGGTCATCAGGTATAAACTCTTCTGTTAGTTGATTCATGATCCCCTTTCCAATAGCAAAGGTTCTCTCTTTATCTGGAGTAATCAAACACATTGCTCTGGCCATCTGGCCGGCACATGGCTGGAGGTAGCTAAAATCAACTTTAGAAGAAGTACTGCAGATATATTTAAAGGCGTAGTCACCTACCTTTATCGTTTCGCAAATTGTTCCAAGTGCAAAAGACTGATCATCTGACAACACCGAGTAATTATGTAAAGTATTACCAACCGCTCCCCCTGCATACTGACCAAGTATTCGGCCTTCTTCATACGAGCGCTGATAAAGGTCTTCAACATCCTTATCAGATAGTACATAAGACTCGCCTGCTTTAAGGCCAAATTCTTCTAATAGTTCAAATGAAGCATCAATTTCAATATCAACAAGAAGCTGATCGATGCCAACAATATAAACATTTTCTTTGCGGTTAAAATCTGTCTCAAAAGAAAGTCGACCCTTGGCGCTTACTGGAAAGTAATGCTTTGATCTTCTCTTACCTGGAAATCTCATAAATAATCCTAAACTAATGTAGTCAAAAATTCTATTTTGATTATAATAGATATATGAAAAAACTTTTAGTGTTAATTTTTTCTCTTACTCAATTAAGTACTCTCGCCTATCGTTATGCCGTGACAAAATCACGACAAACAATTGTCTACGCTGACGTTAACCTTTCGGCCCCAATTGGCTACATTCGCAGTGGGAGAAAAATTAAAGTCGGAGACAATGACCTAAAACAAGGGACAATTGTACCACTAGTTGTCTCAGGAAAGATTGCATATGTTAGGACTAATGATATAAGTTACTCGGTTTCGGGAACAAAACTCGAGCATGTTCCTGAAGTTACAGATCACGATGTGAAGACAATATTCACAAATGATGCCCAAAGACTAAAAGAAAATAGTTTCATCTCTCTCGATTACGCAAGATTTGAGGCCGGTACGGAATGGGACGACTTTCAGGCAAAATACGCCAATGAAACTTCTCCCGCCTTTAATCGTTTTAATCTAGCGATCGAATATCGTGACCCTAAACATCGACATGGCTTCAAAATAACACTTGGCTACCTAACTGCTTCTGCAACTTACAGTAGCATCAACAGTGTTCTAGGAGAGCTTCAATATCAGTATCGTTTGATCAATCGCAACAGCTTTGTTGCTGAAGGTTTTGCTGGCCTGATTCTAACGGGTGATTTTGAACAAGAAAATTTTGGCGAGAAGGCAACTGGAATGGCCTATGGATATAATATTGGTGGGCGTATTCGATTTGCACCATATTCAAGGATTGGCTTTTATGGCCAGGCAGGGCTAACGGCCCTTTACACAAGCTCAATGGATAAATTAGTTACTGAAACTGTTTCTTCAATTGGTGGTGTGTCAATTGGAGCTGGGATAAGCTTTCGCCTCTAGCTCAAAGAGCTAGAAGCATTTAATAGAGTTATTGTCACCATCATCGTTTTTGTAGCTTACAAAAATCTGATCAAGATTCTCATCGTATTCTACTTTAACGAGATAATTATCAAATACTCCAGAGAACATGTATCGACTTTTCATCGAAACAAATACCGATAGGTAAATTGTATTATCATTTGGACTCTCTAGCTCAACTTGATTTAGAGAATAAATATTAAATTTTAATTCGTCGGCATCAACAGAGAAAGCGGCCTTTTGTCCATCTAAACAAACCTTCTTATAGTCTCTTTTGATGGTATCCATTACGATCTCTTCTATCTGCTCTGCTCCCCAGCCAGTTTTTGCACCCCAGCCAGTTTTGAAATCAATATCGATTTGGTTTTCTTTATAAGAAAATGGCTTTTCGCTAGAAATTAGTGCGAATGTATTAAATGAGATAATAATAGATAGTAAAATTGATTTAAGCATTTCTTTCCCTCATGTATGATGAGGTATTTATCCTATACCAAGGCATTTTCATCAAGTAAGTGTGTAATATATTTAGGTACTTACTAAATAATTTTCTCTATCTGTCGATATGTAAACTATGGAAATTAGGGGTATAGACCTATTTAGCTATATTGATTATCGTCAGTACTTAGAAGATATCTATCTAGGCCGTAAATCTGTCGATAAAAAGTATACATTTGGCCGTTGGGCCAAAGAACTTGGGATCTCAAGTGTCTCAGGACTTACCATGATTATCAAAGGCCAAAGGCATCCTGGGCCTCAAATTACGGCCATGTTAATTAAGAACCTCGAGTTGAATAAGAAAGAAGCAGAATTTTTTCAGACCTTAGTTGATGCTAAGAAAAACTCTAAGGGTGATGAAGAAACGTTTAAGGCCATTGTTGAAAAACGCACTTCAGATGTAACAAGGGCCGATCGCCAAGTTGAATTTAAATGGGAAATGGCACTATTAAGAGAGATGCTTAAGTGGAGCGACTTCAAGACTGCTAAAGACCTAAGTGCTAAGAAAATGATCTATAAGGGACAAGAAGACTACTCACACATTTTAAAACAAATGAAGAGTGCAAAGATCATCAATATTGAGAATTCAAAAATATACTTAAATAAAGAATACACTCCACAGTACAAGCTTGATATGTCACAATTTCTCCCTCTTCATAAAGAGATTTGTGATCTATCGGCCGATAGTTACTATCTGCCAAAAGAGCAAAGGGTCTTAGAGCACTTTCTCATTAATGTAAAAAGATCAGATCTTCCTGAAGCAAAGAAGAAGATTATGAAGTTTATTGATGAATTCACAGAGGAATTTGACTGTGAAAGCGGAAATAGTGAAGAGCATCAGATCTTTACTCTATCGACACTCTTCTTTCCATTTACTGCTTAATCATTGTATTAGAAATCATTATACTTGATAACTTTCCAGGGCCCATACAATGTAGCCTCACTTGCATCTGCTTTTCAATCTGCGTGTGGCCGATTAGAGCACACTGGGAAGGTATGGCATAATTATATTTTAGCTTTGTGCTAAGCTTATCCTCGTCACTTGTAATTAAGCGAATATTGTCACCAAAGAGTCTCTGCATATCAGTATAGATTGCGCCTTTAGAAGAACTAAGCTGTCCCATCTGAAAAATCTGAGAGAAGTTTCCACCAGGAAAACTTGACTCACGATTAATCGCAGTCTTTGAAGTGCTGATAATCCTTTTGCCATCAGTTACAACAAGGTGAATATGATAGCGTCCTTCGATATAAATCGAATAATTTTGCTCTTCTTTATAGACGGCCAAAATTGAAGCAAGTGGATCATTCCAATCACTCTCAAACCTTAATGTTCGTCCACCTCTAGAAAGCTTGAAAGATAGCTTATTTAGCTCTTGTTGGCGTGTAATCAAATACTCACTTATAAAATCACCATCAGCAGTCGAGCGAACTGTCGAAATATTCGACTGATGAATTTGAAGAGATCTCCCCTTTTTAATAATTTTAAAATTTTGGGTATCATCAAAGATAATCTCGTAATATTCATTGAAGCTAACTTCACCAAGAGCATAGACGATTCTAACTTGGCCACTATTTTGAGACTCTTTATCTTGTTCAAGAAATGAAACAAATTGTAATTTCTTAAAGAAAGGTAGATCAAGCATTTCTCTAATCTTTGTATCAAATTGATATGACTCTAAGGTTCTAATTTGTAACTTCACCTTATCATCTTCAAGAGATGGCAATAGATAATAAGGCCTCTTTTTTTGTATATTATTTAAAAAGTCGATTGGGTCTGTATTATTATCAACTTGAGGTAACTCAAAAACCTTACTGACAAGTGGAACTAAGACACTCCCAAGCTTATTCGTTTGCGTTCTTATAAAATTGAAATATGGACGTCCTCGATTAAAATCCAGCCCACCAAATTGAGTTGCATTCAAGCTCCATCGAGAGTGCTCTCCAAAGAGTGGCCTTCCTCGCGAATCAAATGATTCAAGAATATACTCACGATTGTTAGATGATGTACCATAGACAAGAATATCAAGCTGACCATCAATATTCATATCCACTTTCATGACGCTAATAACTTTTATATCCTTAGAAAATTGAATCTGAAATGGTTCAAAGCTTTGTCTCTCTTCAGACAAGTAGAATATACTCTTTAGCGAGCGGTTATTTAAAACAAAGTAGTCTTGAGAGCTTTTCTTGGCGTCAAATTCAATAACTTTTTGCAATTGAGAACTTTTAATATTTGGTGCAATTCTCAAAAGAGCACCAGCTGCAATTTTTGAAACCTGTTTCTTATAAGAAATAGGAAGAGGCACAAAGAATTGAGCATCAAAAGATTTATCAGAAATAAGATCATCATCTTTTAAGAGACTCAACTTAAGCCTCTGCCATGTATCAATATCAAGACTTGGTATTTTTGCACTTATTTGAACTCGGTTTAAACCTTCTTTTAGTGATATTTGACGGCATGTCTTTTCATCGTATATCACCATCGAACTGAGGCAGATTCTTGCATCTTCGAGTGCATATTTAGAATAGATATCAAAACTTAGACTGGCGCCATAGTTATCATCTACTATTTTATCAATTGTGATACTATCCACCCCTTTTGTTAAAATGACTGGTGGCAGAGGCTTATTAGAACCAGTACTAAATGAATCCATGAACTTTTGATAGTCGGCCATTAAGAGATCAGATTCAGAAAGAGTTCTTGAATAAGATTTTAATTTTGCTAAAAAGTCATAGCTATTAATAGCGAGGTCTTTTAATTTAGCTGCAGCGGCAAGGGCCGTAATATGCGCAATAGAAAAAGATGTCCCCGTTTTAATATCATAATTACCAACACGCAGAACCGTTGATTCCATACTTGATGGAATTGTACCAACAAGTTTTTCTCCTGGAGCATAGATATCAACAGTCTGGCCGTAATTAGATGAAGATACTTTTTGACCTTGAATATCAATTCCACCTACACAGACAACACCGTTATAATTACAAGGAAAGATATTTCTTCGTTTGTTATTATTTCCGGCCGAGGCAACAACAATAACATTCTTCTTTAGAGCATAATCAATTGCACTAACAACCTGAGGAGTCTCGATAACTTTTGGGATCCCTAAAGATAGATTCAATACTTGTGCGCCATTATTTACGGCAAAAGCGATGGCCTTGGCCAAGTAGCTAGAGACAACTTTCCCATCATGAGTAAAGCCTCTAAAGTTTGTGATGGCCTTAACTGGCATAATTTCAATATTCTCAGGAAGTAATCCATCAATACCAACACGATCTTTTTTGGCAGCTAAAATTCCTGCAACAAATGTACCGTGACCAATCTCATCAGATACATTCCCATTTCCATCAAGGACATTATAACCGTGACAAGGTAGGGCCTTTTTCTCTTCTTCATTTTTACCGACACAACCTGGGTAGAACCAAATATTATCTTTGATTTCAGGGTGATTCACATCCACGCCAGTATCGATAATAGCAACAACAACCTTGGAGCTACCAAATTGATCAAGCTGGGCCTTAGTGAAATAATTAATATCAACACCCTTAACACCATCAATATTTTCAAATCCTAGCTCAGATGTCTTTCTAATATATGACTGGCCCGTATTTCTGATATTCCATTGTCTTTGAGATAAATCGATACCAAAGCTACTTTGAGTAATAATAGAGCACATAAGAATAGAAAGAGCTGTGACTTTATTAAAAATCATTTTAGAGTCTCCCTATACCATAGCCCTAAGACTTCGGCCTTAATCATCCCAAGAACCTTAACAAGCTTATTAATTGGTCCACCAAAATTTCTCGAATTAATTTTCCCATAAGAATTACCGACAATTGGCTTCATCATTAGCTCACTTCCAACACGGTAACCTGATAATTGCGATTCAATATAGATATTATCTTCGCCAAAAAAGTCGAGTAGTGTCTTTGCATCAACATACTTAGCAAAGTAGTGTCCAACATGGGCCAAACACTTAAGTCCCTTTTGCGTTTTATTCTTATTTAAATACTTATTACACCAATAAAGCTTACTTCTAATGGGATCGAGATCACCACAGCGAAGCTTTTCAGAAATCGTACGGCCTGTATTATCGTTGTCTCGTCCACCACGTCTAAAACATCTTCTAATCTTCATTTTACGTGAGATTTTATCTAGATCTTTTGAAGTAATTGAAAGAATCTTCTTTACCGATTTATCAAAGAAATGAATCTTACTCTCCAGTCGCACAAAGTGCATATCTCCAGCATCATTGGCATCTGAAGGTGTATAGAAATTAAGATTGAAGGCCTCATTTTCTTTCTTAAGATACTTCTTAATTGTCTTTTCCTTCATGATGGCCTTTTCATGAGTCTTTCGATAATGCATATACAATTCATTCATATTATCGAGAGTTGGCCTAGCATCAACATCACTTAGCTTAGATTCAAACTTTGTCTCATATGTTGTTGCGGCACCAAAAAGATCCTTTCCAGGGTTTTTATAATAGTGCTTTGCTTCTTCAATCATAGGAATGTAGCTCTTATCAAAGCTCACATCTAAGTTATTAATAAATTTCTTTAAATTATAAGAGGCAATATTCTTTAAGAATTTTCCAACAGCAATCCCGTCCATTTCTCCAAATGTTGATGAAATCAATTTGATATTGACTTGATCCTTAATTTTAACAAAGAGTTCAGTAATCGACTTAAAGGTACGAGAGACGAAAAATAAGAGATTTAGGTTAAACGTTTTATCTTTCGAATTATTATAAACTTGAATATCTTCTGGCCCCATGGCCTCATTAGAGCGATCTCTGAGTATTGATAGAAATTTGGCTGCATTTTGTGAAAACACTAAATCATCTTGTTCTGGGTCCATATTTATTTCATAGAACTTTAAGTCCAGCTTCGATTTAATTGATGCAGCTTCACTCATAATAATTGGAATTAAATATGAAATTCCACCACGAGCTCTTACTTCATTTACATTGGCCTCATCATAGTAAACTTGAAATTTATACTTTGATTTTCGAGTAATATGAATTCTTGAAAGTTCTTTGTACTTAGTACTAATCGAACCATATCCATTGGCCACACCAAAAAGAGGGGCATTTAGAGACAGTGTTACATCTGGAACAACAGATGTTGAGATAATAATCGACTCTCCTATTCCAAAGTTTTGAGAAATTTCATTATAAATTGCATGAAGATCTTCTCTTCTTGTTTCATTATCAAGATCTGAAATATTGATTGATTCTTTTAATCTCTCTTCGATATTACGTAGTGTCTTACCAACTAACATATTCTTATAAGGAGTCTTAATCGCCTCCCTTAGATCTTGCAGGGGCCTTACATGAGTATAGCTTGTGTTTATTCCAATATTTGGAAAGACTGAACCACCAGTTGTTTGTGAAATAAACCTTTCAAGCCCAATGAAAAGCCCTAAGTTTGTGGTAAATCCAATTGTGTCAGCAAGTTGAACGAAGTTATCTGTTCCAAGACTTTGTCCTACAACAACGTCACGGCCAAAGATAATATTTCCTCTAACGACAGGTGACTTCCAAGAAGAAAAAGGAAGAGGTGGAAACTCTCCATGCTCTGCGAAGTAATCAAGAGCAAAGTCCTTATTGGCCAGAAAGTCTTCTTGTAACCACTTCACCTTGGCCTTTGATAAGTCAAAAGCACTTAGGCCTTCACTAATTTTTCCAGTAATCCATTTAAAAGTACTACTTTGTGCTTCTGAAAAAAGAAAGGCCGGAATATCATCCATTGGCGACTTACTAGCTCCAAAGCTAAATTGGCCAGCATAACCTTCAAAGCTGTGTGGAATAAGAAAACCATCTTCAACAAGAGGATCTTCGATATCTTTCTTATATTCAATAAGAGGGGCATTAATCTTTAATGTCGAGATAAGATTATTACGTCGACCGATAATCTTTTCGATTAAAAGCCTTTCAACAACTTTTGGATAGTGAGACTGTTTAACGATTTGTGTGATTTCATAGCGATTTAGATTTCCAATCAATCTTGCAATCCATTTTACATCATCATAGGTAGCACTGAAATCAGTAGAGCTTGGATATTCAAAAAGTAGATGATCATTTTTGATCTTTAAAAAATTAAATGAAAATTTATTAATTGATTCTTCTAAATTTAGAAGTGAATAAACAACAATTAAGCTTCTAAGAGTACGAAGATCCTTAGTATCATTAATTGAAGTTAAGGCAACGTCATAAAAATCATCTTCTTTAGGATGTCTTACGAAGATATCCTTTAAGATAAGGTAGTCACTTCCCTCTTCGACAAGCCAATTCTTATATGAAGCTCCCAACTTAATAACGAGCTCTACATCTTTAAAGTAGTCTTTTTGTTTTTCGTCTTTGAAATTGATTTTAATATTCTTAAGGTATTTAGAAGTTGGAACAACATAGCCTAAGCTTCTAAGCATATTCTTACGAAGAAGAATAGTATGAAGTGTTTTTGAAAGGTGTACTTGAAAATTACCTTCACTATTTTGGGCATTAAATCTAAGGACACCAGCAGGAGAGCTGATAACTCCAGAGAAGCTTAATGAGTCAGCGTCTCTAATTGGTAAGAGAGCATCGTCCTTAAAACGAGAAAAATTATTGGCCCCATTCCATAGATTTGATAAAACAGGAGAAAGAGTTGAGAGATCAATGCCTTCGGCCTGTAGCTCATAGGCCTGTTCAGAATCAATTGGGCCATATTCTATACTATAAAGATCCGAAGCCGGTAGGGCCTCACCATTTATGGCAACAAGTCCATCGGCGGCAAAGACCTTTGCCGTTAAGATCGAAATCACTAAAATCAATATACTTAAATTTAAAATTTTCATTACGCTCTAAAGTAACAATATTTGGCGCTAGAATTGGATCTTTTGAAAGATCTACAAGTGCTGTTTAATCGCTGTACAAGTTCAAAATAAAAGGGCCCATTCAGGCCCTCTTAAATGTGTGGTATTTGGATATAATTTCAATAGCTTATAATTCAATTGAAAGTAATTCTGGAAGGATAACGTCCTCGATATTTTGAGTTGTTGTCCCAAGGTGTCCAGCGACATCATCAAGAACTTGCTCACGTGCACTAAGATCGTTCTTAGCTGCCATAAACTCTTCAATCGATTTTCCAGTAAAGTGCTTGATATTATTTGCAATTGCCTGCTGATCTTGCTCAAGAAGTTCACCATCTTTTGCGTTTTCAAGCATTTTCTTGATTTCTTTTTCCATTGTCACAAGAGAAAGTGCCTTATCAGCTGGAAGTTTGAAGGCCTGAGAATAAAGAGATGCTTTATTAAACATTTGAAGCTCATCATCATTGGCGGCCATTAGACCTGTATCCATTGTCTCTTCTTCATCTTCATAGTAGTAACCAGTGTCAAAACCTTGGAATACTGGATCACCAAAAACATCTGATCCAACGTAGTCAACGATTTCATAATCGTCACCCCAACCGTCACCAATAATTCCTAAGTCCCATGCATCATCTGATTGAACGTCACGGAATTCATCTGCAAGACCTTGGTTATTTGAGTAATAGTCCCAATAAGCAAGAGTTCTAAGGTATGTAATATCAACTGCTACGAATTCATTATACTTAGCATCGAAGTAAACAAAGAAGTCCTCTCTAAGAGAATCATACTGATCCTTCTCAAGAGTGTTTAGGTCATAGTAATAAGGATCAACACTATTTAATGCCGATACAAATCCTTGTGCTGTTACGTATGGAGAAGTGTATCTTCCATAAGTCGACGATGATCCAGAGCCTCCGCTTCCACCGCAAGAAACAAGTAACGTACCAAGTGCTGCAACCGCTAATAATTTTTTCATTTATACTCTCCCTCAAAAAAATTGAAACCTTTGCTATTCAGCAAGGCCAGTCATTAATAAAATCTTCGTGATTTTAAAATTAGAATAATGAAACTAGTTCAAGATCCATGCCAACTTTTTTCTCACAAACTTGATGCATTTAGTACCATATTGGCCCTAAAGTGGATTTTTTACTGGTGCTATAAGAAACTGTTAGAAAAATTGGGTTCAAGATGCACCTTGCACCGTGACAAATCAATGCTCCGCGTTCCAAAAATGTTTTAGGATCCTTTTAAGATTGACCACTTAGACAATATTACTTATATTTTATTTTTAAAATATAAAGGTTATTTCACGATGAAAGAAGCTATGGATATGGACATTGAAATTGTTGAAAAGAGACTACTTGAGTATCTTCCTCATTATGAGGCCTTCTTTTCTAAAGTTGGTTTTAAACGCATCGAAGGTGCCATCTTTGGCGTACTAGTCTATTCTTCAAGGCCACTTGCTTCAGATGAAATCGAAAAAATTCTTGGGCTTTCACAACCGGCAGTTTCTAGTGCTTTAAAGACTCTAGCAACATATAAGATGGTCATCTCTCATGATCATCCTGAAATTAAACGCATGAAAATTCACGAGGCCAATGATGATGCCATCAATATTGTTTCAAATATTGTAAAGAAGCGTGAACTTGAGATTATTGAAGAGTTTGAGAATATCACTGCTGAATCACTAAAACTCGTCCATGATGAAAAAAGAAAGAAGCGCTTAACAAATATCTTAACAACTACTCGCTTTGCTAGATCGCTTAGCGAATTTATCATTTCAATCAGCAAAGAACTCGATAACCCTTATATGGCCATTGAGAAATTTCCGATGGTAACGAAAGTCTTAAAAAACTCCCTCACAGATATCAATCAAATCAAATCTGGGATTACTTCAGGGTTAAAGAACTCTTTCTTAAATATCGTATCAAAAATTGAAAATGAAAAACATAATAATGGAGTCAATGAATGAACCTATCACGAGTCGTTATCACAGGTGTGGGCCTAACTGCACCAAATGGAAATAGCTTAAAAGAATTCCGCTCAGCTCTTTTAGAGCAAAAGTCAGGAATCACATATGAAGAAGTACGTTTTATGGGGCAAATCCCTGTAGGAAAATGTGATTTTGACGAAAGAAAGCATCAAAAAGGTAAAATGAGAAAGCGCGGAACTCGTGTTGGTGGTATCTCTGTTTACTGCTCAAAAGAAGCATTAGAAGATGCTGGATTAGATATTAATTCAATGGATAAGTCTCGTATTGGGATTTATCTAGGAATTACTGAACATGGCCCAGTTGAAACAGAAGAAGAGTTATTCCAATTTTATAAAAATAATGATGAGAAGCCAGAGCTTTGGACTCACCATCATAACCCTAGAACAGTTGCCAACGCACCTGCCGGAGAGGTTTCTTTAAATCTTGGAATCACAGGACCGCATTATACAATTGGTGCTGCATGTGCCGCAGGAAATATGGGGGTTATCCAAGCTGTTCAAATGCTTCAACTTGGGGAAGTCGATCTTGCTCTTGCCGGTGGTGTTTCAGAATCATCAAACTCATTTGGGAACCACGTCTCATTTAAAGCACAAGGGGCACTAGCAGACTACCCTGAAGATCAAACTCGTGCTTCACGCCCACTAGATAATAACAGAAACGGAATTGTTATCTCAGAAGGCGGATGTGTTTATACACTAGAAAGACTTGAAGACGCTCTTGCTCGTGGTGCAAAGATTTACGGTGAAATCGCTGGCTACCATACAAATAGTGATGCAACGGACTTCGTTCTTCCAAACCCAGAGCGCCAAATGGAATGTGTCCATAAGGCCATCGCTAAAGCAGGAATTACAATTAATGATATCGATATTGTGAACCTTCATGCAACTGGTACAAAGATGGGAGATATCCAAGAAGTTGCTGGTATTAAAGAAGCTTTCAAAGATTCACCAGAAGTTGCTGTCAATTGTACAAAAGGCTTAATCGGTCATGCCATGGGAGCGGCCGGAGCACTTGAACTTGCAGGTAATCTTCCAAGTTTTGAAGATGGCCTTGTTCACCCATGCCACAAAATTGATGAGATCGATCCAGAGTGTGCCATGGATCAGCTTGTACTTGAAGCACCATTAAAGAAAGACGTGAAATATATCCTTAACAACTCATTTGGGATGTTAGGTATTAATTCAACATTAATCATAAAGAAATACGAAGCTAAGGCTTAAATTAGAAACAGGAGAAAAATATGACACCAGAACAAGTAAGACAAATCGTAGTTGATATTATTGCAGACATCGCAGTTGATGATGATGTTACATCTATTGATGATGCAACTCCACTAAGAGATCAACTAGACCTAGATTCAATGGACTTTCTTGATATCGTTATGGAACTTAAGAAACAACACTCAATCGAAGTACCTCAAGAAGATTACCCTGAGCTTGCTTCTATGAATTCTTGTGTTGCTTACCTAACACCAAAATTCCAGTAAGTTTAATAAAGGCCACGTCACGTGGCCTTATTTCAAAAGAAATAATATGACACAAAAATATGACGTAATTGTAATTGGCGCTGGAATGAGTGGACTTGCCGCAAGTATTCGACTTGCGATGTTTGGCAAGAAAGTTGTCTGTTTAGAGAAGCACTCAATCTCTGGTGGCCTTAATTCTTATTACAGACGTGGAAAGAGAAATTTCGACGTAGGACTTCACGCCCTGACAAATTTTGCAGCTCGTGGTGAGCGAGGAAAGCCTCTCACGAAACTTCTTAAGCAATTAAGAATACCATGGGCCGAACTTGATCTAATTGAACAGAAGCAATCAAAGATCATCTTTCCAGAAACAAGTCTCACTTTTACAAATGACTTTGCAGTTTTAACACAAGAAATTGCTGATAAATTTCCTGCATCAATTGATGAGTTTAATCAATTTGTTGCCTATATTAGAGACTTCAATGAAGTCGCCTTAAATAATGAAACTTATATGGCAAAGGATGTTGCCAGAAAATATATAAAGAATGAAAAGCTTATCTCCATGATCTTCGCTCCCCTTCTAATTTACGGATCAGCATGGGAAGACGACATGGACTTTTCTCAATTTGTTATCATGTTTAAGAGTATCTATCTGGAAGGTTTTGCTAGACCTGATGGTGGAGTTAGAAAGATCATTAACCTCTTACTTGATAAGTATGAAAAGCTTGGTGGAGAGCTTCGCTTTCGCGCAGGCGTTTGTTCTATCAACACAAATAATGAGAAAGTAACAAGTGTTACATTAGAAAATGGCGAAGTACTTGAGTGTGACAAGGTCATCTCTAGCATGGGCCACCCTGAAACCATGGCCATCACAGAGGGACAGACTTCGCAGAAAGTCGCTGTTGGGCCAATGACTTTTTGTGAAACAATTCTTTGTCTTGATGAGCGTCCAAAAGACTTTGATATGAATGATACAATTCTTTTTTACAACGAAAGAGAAGATTATCAGTATCGCGGGCCTAGTGACTTTATCGACAATAAAAGTGCCGTTATCTGCTTTCCAAATAATTTTGCCAATGACGATAGTGATGAAGGTATTATCCGTCTTACCTATATGGCAAATTATGAAAAGTGGAAAGAATTGATAAGCACTGATCGTAAGGCCTACCTGGCCATGAAGAACGAAGTCTATGAACAATCGCTTCAAACATTAAAAACACTTTATCCGAATGCTTCTTTGGATGAAAATGTGAAATTTAAAGATGTCTTCACTCCTCATACTATTGAGCGCTATACCGGTCACCTTCGTGGTTGCGTTTACGGCTCAACTGATAAGTTAAGAGATGGAAGAACTCCAGTTCAAGGACTTTATCTTTGCGGAACAGATCAAGGTTTCTTAGGGATTATTGGTTCTATGTTAAGTGGGATCTCCATGGCAAACCTTCACGGACTAATGGAATAAAAAGGAAAGATTCGAATGAAATATAATAATGTCGTAATCGAAGACTATGCCTACATAGAGCCTCCAGAGGTTCTAACGAGTGATAAATTAGAAGAACTTCTTGAGCCGATTTATACAAGACTTAAACTGCCTCACGGAAGGCTTGAGCTTATGACAGGAATAAAGTCGCGCGGATTCTGGCCGAACTCAACTAGGCCTAGCTCCATTGCTAGCGAAGCTGGAAATATTCTCTTAGATAAGCTTTCTAAGAAAGGTATTAAAAAGTCAGATGTAAATCTACTGATTAGCTCAAGCGTATGCCGTGATTTCTTAGAACCTTCAACGGCATCCGTTATTCATGCAAATCTTGAGATGCCAAGTGAGTGTATGCTCTTTGATATTTCTAATGCATGTCTTGGAATGGTTAGTGCATGGGAAATTGTGGCAAATATGATTGAAACTGGCGCCATCAAACGTGCCATTATTGTTTCAGGTGAAAATAGTGCACCTCTTTTAGAGAATACAATTAAGACATTGAATGAAGATCAAAGCATTACGAGAAAGTCGGTAAAGAAATTCTTTGCAAACCTTACGATCGGATCTGCTGGAGTCGCCTATTGTCTTGCTCACAAAAGTGAAGCACCAAATGCACCACAAATCACTTCAATCACTAATCGCAGTGATTCAAAAGCAAATAAGCTATGCCAAGGTGACGGTAATCCAGAGTCACTTGTCATGGAAACAGACTCTGAAGAGTTATTAAAATATGGTAAGGCACTGGCAAAGAAAACTTTCGATGATTCAAAACTTAATCCAAAAGATATTGATATCGTTATTGGCCACCAAGTTGGTAAGGCCCATAAAGAAGTTGTCCTTGGTAAGCTAGGCCTTAATAAGCATGAAACCTTTGATACATTTGACACTCTTGGAAACACAGGTTCCGCTGCCCTTCCAATCACTTTGGCAAAAATGAGTGATGTTCAAGGGATTGAAAAAGGTAAGAAAATCGCCCTAGTGGGCATAGGCTCGGGGCTTTCATGCTCAGTCCTAGGAGTAACTTGGTAATGAATATGACAGTAAATACATGGCAACATGAATACCCTTTTAGAAATAACTTTCTTGAAATTGATGGAAAGAAGTACCACTACTTAGACGAAGGAAATCCTGAAGGTGAAGTAATTATCATGCTTCATGGTAATCCAACGTGGTCATTCTACTACCGTAATATTGTAAAAGAATTACAAGAGGACTATCGCTGTATTGTTCCAGATCATTTTGGTTGTGGACTTTCTGACAAGCCTCAGGACTATGAGTACACATTAGAAAATCATATCAATAATGTCCTAATGCTTATTGACCAATTAGAGATTAAGAAATTTAAGCTTCTTGTTCACGACTGGGGAGGAGCGATTGGAATGGGTGTAGCGACTTCAAGGCCACAAGATGTGACAGGAGTCATCCTTCTTAATACTGCGGCCTTTAAATCTCTTGATATTCCAAAGCGTATCGCACTTTGTAAGCTTCCTGTAATTGGAGAGCCAATGGTAAGGGCCTTTAATGCCTTTGCATGGCCTGCTACATTTATGACAACGACAAAACCATTAGCAAAGCATATTAAGGAAGGCTACCTTCACCCATATGATAATTATGCTAATCGTATTGCAACAGCTCGCTTTGTTAAGGATATACCTCTATCAAGTAGTCATCCTACATATGCAAGGCTTTCTCAAATTGAGGATAATCTTAAAAATGTAACATGCCCTAAGATGTTTCTTTGGGGAGCACAAGACTTTTGCTTCAATATGAAATTCCTAAAACGTTGGAAGGATTTCTATCCACCAGAAAGTGCAGAAACGAAGTATGTCGTTTATCAAGATGCTGGCCACTACGTTATTGAAGATGAGAAAGAAAATTGCCTAAAGGAAATAAAAGGTTTCTTAAATGAATATCGCGCATAGGATTGAGAACTGGGCCCAGAAAACACCTGATAAGGTTTGTATTAAGTTCCCAAGAAAAACAGGTAGTGGTTACCACTATGATGAACTTAGCTTCAAAGAGTTTAATGATTTAAGCTCACACTATAGTGCTACTTTAAGTCTAGAAGGTATTCAAAAAGGAGATAAAGTTCTTCTCTTTGTTAGGCCTTCATTTGATTTTCCGGCACTGACATTTGCCCTTTTCAAAATTGGTGCAATACCGATCTTAATTGATCCGGGGATGGGCCTAAAGAACCTATTTAAAGCGATTAAAGACGCAAAACCTGACTATTTAATTGCTGTTAATATTGTTCATATTCTTAGAATGTTTAAAAAGGACAGCTTTAAGACAATTAAGAAGTTCTTCACAACAGAAGGCAAGATCTTTCCACACCTAACAACAATCAAATCGTTAAAAGAAAGAGACCAACTTAGTTTTGAGACGCAAAAAGTAGAAAGTAGCGACCTTGCTGCCATCCTCTTTACTTCAGGAGGAACTGGGCGACCAAAGGGCGTTGAATACACTCATGAAATCTTTAATCGTCAAACAGATGTCTTACAAGAGTTATTTAGCTTAACACCTGAAGATGTTGATGTACCAGGTTTTCCACTCTTTTCATTTTTTACAATGTCCATGGGTATGACTAGTGTTATCCCTGACATGAACCCTAGTAAACCTGCAAAGTGCAACCCCGAAGCACTTGTTAAAAATATTAATGATAATGGTGCAACATTTATTGCTGGCTCTCCAGCGATCTGGGAGCGTGTTGGTGCCTATCTAGAAAAGACAAACCAAACTCTTAAGAGCGTAAAGCATATTGTCATGTTTGGTGCACCAGTTAGAAATGAAGTCCATGAGAAATTAATAGCACGCCTAGAAAGAGAAGATGCCGACACATATACACCATATGGGGCAACAGAGTGCTTACCTGTAAGTTGCTTTAATGGACGTGAAGTCTTAACGAACACTCAATTTGAA
The DNA here is from genome assembly GCF_043196705.1 of Halobacteriovorax sp. HFRX-2_2. Lineage (NCBI taxonomy): Bacteria > Pseudomonadati > Bdellovibrionota > Bacteriovoracia > Bacteriovoracales > Halobacteriovoraceae > Halobacteriovorax > Halobacteriovorax sp. HFRX-2_2. The sequence goes on along the minus strand of NZ_JBEBMT010000003.1, from coordinate 178,427 downwards.
ACGGCCCAAGGCGGTGGTACTTGTATTGGTCAACCTTGCCCAGGTGTAGAGATTAGAATTATTAAGGATGTCGATGGTGTCATCAAAGATATTAAAGACACAAAGCAACTTGCAAAGGGTATGGTTGGTGAAATCATCGTTCGCACCAAAACAGCAACTGCTGCCTATCATGAGCTTCCTGACAAAACTCGAGAGGCCAAAATCTATGATGGTGATACTTTTTGGCATCGTATGGGTGATCTAGGAAAGATGGATGCTCAAGGGCGTGTTTGGTTCTTTGGCCGAAAGGCCCACCAAGTAAAGGCCCATGCAACGACATACTACCCTATTTCAACGGAGGCCATTTTTAACAAGCATCCTCAAGTTAAAAAATCTGCTCTTATTTGGATCCTTAGAAATAACCGTGTTCGTCCAGCGCTAACGATAGAGCCAACAGGTAGAGTGATGAATAAGTCTAGGCTTAAGCAAGAGCTAAAAATTATGGCCAATAAGTATAGTCACACAAAAGATATCGATGAAATTTTTATTTGCTCTAAATTCCCAGTCGATATTAGACATAATATTAAAATTGATCGAAAGGCCCTAGCGCAAATGGCCCAGCAAGGAAAACTTAGGTAATAATATGAAAATTCTCGTCACTGGTGTAACTGGCTTTCTTGGCCATCATATTGCGAAAGACCTTCTAGGCGAAGGCCATGAGGTTATCAATTTCTCAAGACGTCACACAAGTGAGGTCGAGGAACTTGGAATCAGAACACATCAAGGTGATTTAACAAATTTTCAAGATATCAAAGATGCCCTTACAGGTATTGATGCTGTTTTTCATGTTGCTGGAAAAGTCGGTATGTGGGGCAAGAAAGAAGATTTTGAAAGAATCAATATCGACGGGACAAAAAACCTTCTAAGAGCAATGAAGGAAGCTGGCGTTAAGTACCTGGTCTACACAAGTACACCTAGTGTTGTCTTTGGAAAAGAAGAGATAAAAAATGGTGACGAATCCCTTGCATACCCAGAGATCTATTTAAACGAATATGCCAGAACAAAGTCAGTGGCAGAAAGGCTTGTCTTAGAAGCAAATGAAGCAAGCTCGAGACAACTACTAACCACAGCAATTCGTCCACACCTTATTTACGGTGAAAGAGACAAGAATATCATTCCTACATTAGTCGAGAGAGCTAAGAGTGGCCGCCTAAAGATTATAGGCCAAGGCAATAATCTTGTGGACATCAACTATGTTGAAAATGCTTCACTAGCACACGTTATGGCCTTTAAGGAACTTATTCAAGAAGCAAAGAATCAAGGGAAGGCCTATTTCATTGGCCAAGAACGCCCGGTAAACCTATGGCACTTTATCAATGAAATCTTAATGGCAAAAGGTGTTGCACCATTAACGAAGAAAGTTTCATTGAAGCTAGTTTATCTTATTGGAGCCATTTGTGAGTTCATTTACAAGTTAATTGGCAAGTATGAGGGACAACCGGCCATGACAAGATTTGTGGCCTTACAAATGGGAACCTCACATTACTTTAAGCACGACAATGCTCTAAAAGACTTTGGCTACTCTCCTAAAATTTCAATTGAAGAATCAATTGAGAAGATAAAAAACTAAAGCACTGAGAACAAGTCGGTAGATTAAGAAATAGCCAAATTGGATACGCTTAATTAACTTCATAAAGAAGTGAATTGTGGCAAGTCCTACGACAAATGAAACGATAACGCCCACAACACAACTTAGCATATCAAATTGTGCTCCTTGCGGGTTGCCCATAAGGTTGTATGTTTTAAGTAAAAAGGCCGCAAAAATTAAAGGTAGTGATAGTAGGAAAGAGAAAGAAGAAGCATCTTCCTTTGATAGCCCTAAGAACCTCGCTGCTGTAATCGTAATCCCTGAGCGTGAAACTCCTGGAAAAATAGCAAGAACTTGCGAGAGGCCAATCACAATTGAAGAAGAGGCCCTAAAACCTTCCATATTCTTATTTGTTTTTCCAATTCGATCTGAAATAAAGAGAAGAATTCCAAAAAAGGCCAAGTTAAAAGCAATAAAGACTTCGTTACGCCCATAATTTTCAGCAGTTGATTTTAAAATTAGTGCAAAGAATCCTGTAAAGAATGTTGCAATGAGAAAGTTCTTAGTGAAGTTATCGCAGCTCTTACCGGGAATCAGAAATAGCACAGCATTTTTTACAATTCTTTTCACATCATTAAAGAAATAGATCCCTACGGCCAACGCCGTACCAACGTGCATGGCAAGATCAAAGAAGATACCTGGATCTTTAAAATCGTAGATAAATGGTAGAAGTGCGAGATGCCCTGAGCTAGAAACCGGTAAAAACTCTGTTAGCCCTTGAATTATTCCATAGACGACTGCCATCCATAATGTCATCTCTCAACTTCCTTTGTTACTTTTAACGCTTGCGTTTGCGCTTACTCTTTTTAGAACGTGTCCCCTTTCGTGGAGACTTCTTTAATGCCTTCTTTTCATTGTCTTGTGAAAGCAATTTAATATCTTTTAATTTTAGAGCAAGAAGGATGTCATTAAAACCTTTAATTGTCGCCTTCGAATAAGAATTCTTATTTTTGTCCATGGCCAATTGAAAAACCAGACTAAAGCGCTGTAAGGCCGAACGAACACTAGCGATATAGTCTTCATTTTGTGATTCCAATGCCTTCTTAGCATCCATCTTATAGTACTCAACAAGAAAGTTTTCCAGTCCTCTTGTATAGTCGCGAGTAAACTTAATATCTGTTTTATTTGAGATGAGATCAAAGCCGGCAAGTGGATTAAAGATCCCATCCTTTACCCAAGTTTGTAGTCGTTCATTTACCTTTTCTCCCCATCTCGCTTTAAAGAAAAGTGTATTTGCGAAAGCTGTTTGGGCCTTATCATTATCAAGATTTCGGTCCCAAATGCTCTTATATACAACAGGCTTTAAAAGGGAGAGGCTAAAGAAAGTTTCACGGTAAATAATATTTTCACCTGAATAGTCTTTCTTCCTTATGAGAATATTTTCACCGCTTTTAATAAAGTCGATATAGTTATCATTGGTAATTTCAAGTAATTTCTCTAGTTCAATTTTAAGCTGTAGATAAGGAAGAAATTGAAAATGCCCTTTTAAAATGAGCCTAGGAATACTCTTATAATTGACGAGAAATGCATTTGAGATCAGTTCAAAAAGCTCAAGACTTGCTCTACTACTTAGGTAATAAAGATCATCATCTCCCCTTTTTGACAATTCTAGCACCATACTCAACTCAGGATAATATAGATCAAAAAGAAATAAGTTATCACGAGCGACCTTTACAAGTGAATAAAGATCAAAGCGTGATGAAATTTTAAAGATACCCTTATTTTTAAGTTTCGTATCCCAAATTGATATTAATGGACGATAGATCGTTTTTGAATCGACCTTTCTAATTTCAAAGCTAGGCCTTATGGTAAATCTTGAATTATCTAAATTGGTAAAACTTGAAAAACCTAGACTTGTGGAACCAATTTCGGTGAACGATTCAAAATCAGTAATCTCTCCTTCCACAAAAGTCTTTAGACCAAAATCCACAAATTGATTACTAAATAATTGCTGCTTATACATGAGGGCACTAAATGGCGTGAGCCCAATCGAAACAACACAAATTATTGTAGCAACTAAGTAAGATAATACTTTTGATTTATAAGTAATTCTCGAGGCCGTAAGCTTCACACTTATTGGTGACTCCACCCCTCTTGCAAATATATCCAAAATGAGTCGCACTGGTAATAAGATCAAGCGCATGATGGCACCTAATCTTTTTTGTATGGCCGAGCCCGCTGCAAGTCTAACACCACAAACATATTGGCCGAGTGTGATACTAAAGAATAATGAGCAATAGAATACATAGAGAAAGTATGTAATCAAGTAGACATAAAGATGTTGGATTGAAGCACCAAGATTTTTAATATTAAAGATTGCATTTGTAATAGATAAAATAAACTCACTACCCAAAAGCCCATAACTTATAAATAAGCAAAGGCATAAATCGATAATGGTAGCAGTAATTCTTAGGTAGCGATTTGTATAAAACGTCATAGATAATCAACCAACGGCCACTATTTTTGGCACTCAAATTTTAAATATTCTCAATTATAGAAGTATTTTAACACCATGAAATCTCATGTTCCATCACATAAAATCAGCGACTTATTTGCACCCTTGAGTATTTATTTAACCAATTCATTAGGTCAAGCATCAATTCATTAATAAAATAAAGAAAATTACTAAAATGTCGATAAGTATAAAGCATTGAATTGACAGGGGAAGTAAAGTGAAAAGATTAACGAAGGCCAAAGAGCAAAATAACTTAAGAAAGAAAGGAACAGGTTCCTCTTTCAAAAAAGTTAAAGTCAGCGTAATGGCGTTAACACTTATTCACTCATCTATTCCGATGAGCGCATTCGCTTTTAAGAAAAATGGTGAGTCTTGGTCAGAGTTCACATCTGGTTCAGGAATGAAGACTGTTATTGGTGGACTAAACATGATTGGGGATATCTCTCAACAAATGTACAACCAAGGACGTCTATCAAACACTGAGATCCAAGCACTTCAGGCCTTCAACAAATCAAAGGCCGATGCTCAACAGAAACTTCAGTCAAGAAGAATGCACCCTGCTTTTAACTGTCCTCTTGCACCAGAGCCAATTCTTGCACCAAATGGGGCCTGTAGCATTGGTGGGAATCTTAAGATTCCTGAGCAAGCACTAGAGTTTGGACAAAATATTTTAAATGAATACACAAGCTTTCTAAAACCAAGAAATACTCCTCCATATGTTGGTTCTCAATGTATTGAGGATGGAATGAAGAGTATTCAAGATAACTTTGCTTCAATGACTTCTCAGTATGATCGCATGATTGAGCAATTCGAAGCAGAACTTAAGAAAGTAGCAGAAATTCAAAAGAAAAATAGAATTAAGATCAAAGAAGTTCACGCTCTACTTAATGGTGGTGGAAATAATGTAAGTCAGGATTTCATTAATACTGACTTTAATAAAATTATGCCAGCTTCATGTGTGGAAGCATATGATGTAAATAAAATCATTAAGAAGCAAGGTGGACTTGTTGGCCTAAAAGATAGAATGAGTAGTGATGACCGTAAGGCAAAACGTTTTAGAGGAAGCTCTCTTATCACAATGAGAAATCAAATTGAATCTGATAAGAAAAAAGTTGCTCAAAGACTTGCGACAGGTGGTTACGATGAAGCTCTAAGAGAAGACCTTTTTAAAGGAACTCAATTTGCTAACCTATTTTCATCAGCAAGAACTTTTGCAGCTCAAAATACAACAGCTAAACTTAAGAAAGTACAAACAATGCTTTCAAGCCTAGGTGTTAGTGATGCTGACCTTCCAAAGTTTGATGATCCAAGTTTCTTAATTAAAGTTGATCGTCTAGCTTCAAAATCAGAAGATTCATACAAAGAAAAATTTATTATTGACTGTATGACTGGAAAGAATGCTGCTGCCTACTCGACTCCAATTAATCAGGCAGTAAACTCATTTGATAATGTTAAGCTTGGAAACCAAGGTGACACGCTTTCATCGTTTAAAAGAGCAGCATCTAATGCATTCTCTGATCCAACATCTCTCTCTTCTCTAGATAGTGTTGCGAACTCATTTAACAATAATGATATTAGAATCACTGTTTCTAACAGCAGTGGAAATAGTGTGACAAAATCAGCTAAGGAATACTATAGCGATATTAAGAATGAATGTGTTGCCATCTTCAATGGAGATCTAAAGCCAGCTGGTGATGTGGCAAAACTAGAAACATACCGTGCAGAAGCAAAAGCTCTAAAAGCAGAAGCTAAGAAACTTCAGTCTCTAACAAAGAGAACTCTTGCCTCAGAAGGCGACGGAAGTATCATGGCCGAGATCGATGAGCTAATTTACAACTGTAATGGTAATGCAGTTGAGCTTAGCAAGTGTGGGCCAGATGTATATGAAACATCAAGCAAATCATTTTGTGTAACTCAAGCTGCAGCTTGTTCTGACAATGTAAACACATGTGCTACTTTTACAGAGACACTTGTGAATGCAAAGACAGCAGAACTTAAGCAAAAAGCAGATACTTATAATGCTCAAATGCAACAATATGAAGACAAAGCAAAGGCCCTAATGGCACAAATGCAAGCTCATATGCAAAAGGTTTCGGATCATGCTTACAAGAATATGTTCCCTAACCTAACTCCAGAAATGGCAAGAGCATATGGTATTCCTGCTTCTTCAGGTCTTACATTTGGTAAACTTCAAGACCTTGATCAACCAATGGATGAAGCAGAAACAAAAGGTATCCTACTAGAGAAAGATCCTGAAGCCTTTATGCGTGACCTACTAGCAGGAATGAATGGTAATAGTGCAAGCATGAGAGCTGATCTTAACAAGTGGTTTGAGAATCAGAACACTCACCTAGCTTCACAAGTTGAAAAGATTAACCAAAGTCTTCAAGAAGAAAGAGGAAAATGGCAAGAATTCGTTTCAAATTGTGCGACAGCTATTAATGACAGAAACCAAGCAGCACAAAAGGCCGCGAAAGAAGGTGCAGAAAAAGCAGCTGAAGCATCACAACAACAAGTTGAGTTCTGCTACAAGCTAAAAGGTCTACAAGACTCAAGCCCAGGACCTGGTTGTACAGGTGACAATAATGCAAGTGACCTATACTCAGATGCAACAGAAATTGCTTCTATCCTTCAAGCACAATCAGGAGGGCAATCACCTCTTCAAATGGCAATGAATGGTGGTTCTTCAAGTACTCTAATCTTTGAACAGATTTCTGAGTATAAGAAACTATGTGCAAGTGCATCGGCAGAAGGAAGTATTCCATCAGATGGTGAATCAAAAGATTCAACAAATAGTGGTAAGTCTCTTGCTCAACTACAAAGCGCTTGTTCAAACAGTGGGCAAAATGATGATCAGCTAATCACTTCTCTAACGACGAAACTTACGGACAATCTTTCAGAAGAAGAAAGTAAGTATAAAGAAGATATTGAAAACTTCATTAACGATGACACTCAGATTGGAGATGATGCACTTAAGGCAATCTCTGACAAGAACCTAATCATCGCTCAGCAAATTCAGTCTCTAAAAAATAGGGCCTCTGAGATTAGTGGAGATTATGAAGGTAAAGGACTTTGTAAGATGCTTTCATCAGGACGTGACAAGTATGTTGGTAAACTATGTGATGGAAAAGCTGATACAGCAAAAGAAGAGTGTATTACAAGAGAAAGAAAAGACTTTGAAAAAGATAAGCTAGTTGCTTTAGGAGTTGCTTACGAGGCGAAAATCATTACTCAAATTAGCTCTCCAGGACTTCAAAGTGAATGGAACCGTATTGGTGAGAAATATAGTGGAACAGCTTGTGCGGCCATTAATGGATCTCAATATGGCCAAAAAGGATTTATTCCAGGGCTTATTGAAAAGATCGATCGTGACTTAGCGTCAGATGGAATGATTCAGTAACTCGATAGAATAGAATATATTGATTCAAGGGCATGGGAGGCCTAATTGAAATTTGCGGTACGTATAGTTAAAAATAAAAAAGAATTACTTCATACACTAGGGACTTTAGGGTGTATCAGTATCCTTGCAACTTCATGTGTGGTCGATCAGGCCTCTTCATCACGAGAGGGCTCTGGCGGATCAGCTTTAAGTAACACTCAAGATACAGTATCAGCAAATTACGGACGTGTCTTAACGGCCAATCCCCTCGTTCTTAGCGATTACGCAGCAGATGAGAATACAGACCTCTCAACACTCATCACTCGCTCACCTATTTATATTACAAGTAATGAGTACTTAACAAAATCTTGCTCGCTAATTGGTGACTGCTTAGAAGTAACGGAAGATGCCGGAGTTTCGGCATTTCAAAATGAATCAAGAAAGTGGGCATTTCCTGTTACAACGACAGAGTTCCTACAAATCAATGCTTTTTATCATACAGCAAAAGTCATCGATACATACCTAGGTGACGTTACAACATATGTCTTTGATCGCCTTAATCAGGTCTCTTACGACACGTCAGTGCCAACAAATACAGATTTACACAAGGCCTATTGGAATGCTTCCAACAAAGCCAAGCTTGTCGTTCATGCCGATGCAAGCCTTAGAAAGAACGCCAGCTTTGATCCAAGTAACTTCCTAATCAAATTAGGTTATATTCCTGGTTATCAAAATATCAAGATGGCCCAAGACCCTTCTGTTATTTATCACGAATTTGGTCATGCTATTGTTGATCGTCTAATGAACCACAGAAACAGGGCCTTTAATGCAGCATTTTGTTTAAATACTCAAAACCCAGTCTGTCTTGAAGAGTCAGCTCTTGGTTACTTTGGCCACGATGAGGCATACTCGATTAATGAAGGGATTGCCGATTACTTCTCATACTTCACTAACAACAGAGAACATATGGGAGAATGGGGATTAGGAAAATTCGCAAATGCTTCACGCCCTATCTCAGAAGACGATTCAATGCATATTGCAGGGATCTCAACTGATGAAGACTCAAGACTCAGTTATCCAGAATACCTAGGATACGATGTTTATAGTACAGAAGCTCGTGTTGACGATATCCACGTTGATGGACAGATCATCAGTCACCTTCTAGTTGCCCTAACAAAAGAACTTAGCAATCGCTGTACAGGTAATATTGACGGCGCTAAGAAACTTGTTTTCTACGCTCTTGTCGAGTCACTTGGAGAATTAGGAGACTTATCAGCACAAGCAAAAGATGGACTGACGGGACAAATCAATCTTGATCAGGATTTTGCTAAAGAGTGGCTAAAATCAGTAAACCCAATTAACTTCAGACGCTTTTCTCAATCACTAGCAAGAAATGTCTACAATATTACAAATAGCCAGTACAACCTATGTACATACCAAAACTTTTCTAAGGATAACTTAGAGCAATTATTCGACTCATACGGATTACTACTTTTTAGAACTTATAATAATAACTTGAATTCTATTTCAACGACAAATATCACAGTTAATCCACTTAATCGTAAGAAGACAGAGTTAATTAACAAAAATCTTCTTGTTAAAGACACACGCTCTTCATACTCATCATTAAGTGTATTTGATATCCGCTCGTCAGTATATCAAACAATTCAAAACCAAATGGATGTAGGTGAAGTAACAACAGTCGATGCAAGATATAACAATGGAAACGGTAAGGTTTCACCAGGAGAGATCGTCGGTCTATTTGTTAGCGTCTACAATAACTCAAGCTCTATCATGGCAGGAACAAGAGTCCTAGCATCGGACTGGGCGCATATGCAAGACGGTGTACCATGTTCAAATTTAAGTGATGGCTACCCTTCGATTTCACAAGGTGGAAAGACTTGTGATCCATTAACAGAAACAAATTATAACGACACTGGAAGAATCATGCCTGTTTGTATGCTTACATATAATGACGGTACGAGCACGAAACTTCTTAATCAGCATGAATTCTTAAAGAGAATGAAGTCTGATATTGGACTGCTAGAAAAAGACTGCTTAGGACAAGGTGAAGATCGCACACAAGACGATTTAAATAATTGCTTTGTAAAGGCCATCCCAAGTACGAATGTTCAAAACATTCCTTTCATGGCACCTAAGTCTAATTGGCAAGAGACAATGCAAGCAGAGCAAGGAGCTCCTCTATTTACAGACTCGAATATTATGTTCTTTGAGATCAATAAAAATATCCCACTAGGAACAGAAGTATCATGTCGTCTACGTATGACATTTGCAAACTGTGAAGATTGTTACCACGATCTAACTAGTACTAATTATGATGACTTTAAAGACTTTGAATTTGCAGGTGAAGAACCTTTTAGCATTTTAAATATTAACTTTACGGTTGAGCAATAAACTTAATCAAAAGAAGGCCTTAATGAAAAAGTTTTTACTATTTTGTAGTATCTCTTTAGCAGCACTTTTTATTATTTCTTCATATCAGAATGAAGGAAAATCTAATTCTAAAGAATACTCTTCCACAAGTGGTAAGAACGAAAAGCGCTACAAAGCACGAAAGCATCATCACGGACATAAGCACCACTCTCGAAAGATTGCTTCTGTACCAACAGCAGGTCTTCCTAAAGATGAATCAAGCACAAATAATTCCCTGGCCAATGTTGCTCAGGAGTTAACGAAAGAGGATATCGCCGTTATTAAAAAAGTAAAAAAGAATCTACCGATTCTAGCAAATAGTGAATTTGAAATCGTAAAAAGACTTAAGATTACTGATAAGAGTATTTATATTGTTAATCGTGACGTGAATGGAATGCCGCAATCATTCACAGCAATTATTGATAATAAAACGGGAAGAATTGAAAAAAGCTGGGGAAAGACTCGCTACGAGTCTCCCCTAAGTACAAGACATTATCCTGCAACTACTTACTAACCGGCTTGATCCACTCTGTCGTGTGACCGTTATTTCCAAGACGACGTGCCGTCTTTTCATAACCATGGCTCTCATTTAGTGAGTATTGTCTGAAATTATCAATTGAACAATAGTGAACAATTTCCTTCACATCAAACTCTTTAGCTGCTTGCTCAAAGAAGTCCATGATTCTGTGAGAAAAACCACTTCCACTATGTTGCATCTTGATTGATGTATTCTTACAAAGAAGCTTATCACCTTCCTTCTTCACGAAGGCCGCTGCGATAATTTCTTCAGATAGTTTTACTGAATAGAGTTGCCAACCATCTGACAATTCTTTCTTAATATCATCTAATGTCCACTTAAAATCTGGACTATCAGAGAATGCCTCAACGTTGTAATCGTAAACGTCTTTTACTTTCTTTTGAGATGTAACTGACTCAAAACTTAGTTCGCCTAATTGAATGGCCTTTACCATGATTCCTTCCTAGTAAATAATATTGTAAAAAACTGAGATCTTTCTACAATTATAGCGTAGAGATATAAGCAGCAAGATCTTTAAAGTCTGAATCGTTCAGACCTTTAATAAATGGTAACATATCTGGGTTCTTTCTTTCACCAGTTTTAAACTGAACAAGTGATGAGTAAATATACCAGTCGTATTGTCCCGCAATACGAGGAGCGTTCATCGACTTCTTTCCTTCTCCATTATCACCGTGACATGAAATACAACGTGAGTATAGAGTCTTACCTTTGGCCGCGCTTTGAGCGTGAGCAGTATTCATTGAAAAAATACCTAGTGTGATAAGTGCAAGGGCCGTTAACTTCATTCTAGTTCCTCTTTTATAAAATCTATTTTTTGTTAATTTTCTTTACCGTATAGCTATCTAATATTAACTGCTTATACATCACTGCGCAACTAATTTTATACGCTGAGATTGAAAGCTAAAGTTCATATACTTAGCAATACAATCATAGATCATCTCTTTTAAGCTATCGGCCTGTAGCTGACGCAGTCCACCAAAAGCTAGGCCATTATCAACACAGACCTCATTTTCTTCTATGCTAAATAATTGAATTTGACCTAAATTATAACTCTCCAGAGTCGCATTCACATTTTCAATAAGTGAGGCCATTTTCAAAAGACGTTCTTTTAGGTCCAATTTTTCCCAATTGAGAACTTCTATTTTATTATTCATAAGGGCATTTTCAAAAAACTCTTTCTGAATTTCTTGTAAGATCGTTTCAAACCACTTTTTTAAGTCTAAAACTCCTGGCCAACTATGTTGGGCAGCACTATCTCTTAAGAAACTTTCCGCTTCTCTAAAAGTCATTACAAATAAGGCGCTAGGCCCAACTTTCTTAACGATCGTCAAGGCACTATAAATAAGGGCCTTCTTTCTTAGCGCATCTTCTTCATTTGCCATAAAACTTGCATCAAAGAAGCTTGCTGAAATATATTGAGAATATTGTGCAGTATCGAGATCACGAAGAAGCTCTTGTGCTTTATTTGATATTGTCATCATCCACCTTTTTATAGGAATCAAATTAACAGCTTTGAATACTTTTGACCATAAATTAAGAGATTATGCTATCATTTAGAGATGACACAAGATTCGCAGACAGTAAAAAAGAGATATCATCTAATCGACCTCACAAGAGGCATAGCAGTCATTTTAATGATTATCTTTCACTTTACATATGATCTTGATGTCTTCGGATTTGTGGATGTTGAATTCTTTAGGCCTGGTTTTTGGTACTACCTCCCACGCCTTATTGTAACTCTTTTTATGTTCTCAGTAGGTGTTTCAATATGCATGGCCCACCCTGGAAAGATTCACCCACGCCCATACCTCATTCGCCAGGCAAAAATTGGGATTGCGGCCATTATCATAAGTGTCTCAACATATTTTATGTTTCCAAAAAATTGGATCTACTTTGGAACACTACATTGTATCTTCTTTACAACATTACTAATTACTCCCCTAAGAAAGAAACCATGGCCTAGTGCGGCGTTGGCCATAGTCATTCTAGCACTTGAAATGACCCCTTACGCCATCCCATTTCCAGAGATGAGTCACGCATCGTTAGACTTTATTGCAGTCTTCCCATGGGCCGCTGTTTCAATGTTGGGAATAACATTCTTTCACCTAGGCTGGCATAAAATCGATTACCCACAGTGGCGTCTAATACGCTTTACGCAGTTCCTAGGAAAGCATTCATTTCTTATCTATGTCACTCACCAACTATTTCTCTACTCAATTGTTTATATTGCGTACAAGATCATAAAAGGTGCGCCACTTTTGTAAGGTTTTTGAAAACTTTTTGAAATCCATAGCCTCTCTTTACCAACTATGCTATTTAATTTAGCAAAGGAAAAAGGCTAAAAAGCAATGGTAAGTAACAAGTTCAATTACAAGTACTTTGAGCGTTCAATTGGCTCAATGAAATTCGCAGTTTTTATTATTTCACTATTCTCACTTGCAATGATTGTAGGAACATTCGTTGAAAGTTATTACGGAACAGACTTCGTAGGAAGACTTATCTATAAAACGTGGTGGTTCATGGCCATCCAATTCTTTATGGGATTAAGTATTCTATTTGCAGCACTTATAAGGTTGCCACTAAAGAAAAGACTCTACGGTTTCTATACAATTCACGCAGGCCTTATCATTATTGGTATTGGTTCATTTGTCACATATATTGCAGGAATTGATGGAACGATCCACCTTCAGCCAATGACTCCAACAAGACAAGTTGTCCTTAACGAAGATGTTATTGAGATCACGCGTCCAGACGAAAACACAAGAGCTGTTCTACCTCTTCCTTATAGCGCATTTGATAGCAATATTGGCGTTACTTACAAAGAAATTGAAATTAAAGAATATATTCCATTTGCAGACAAGGTCATGCAGTGGTTACCGGCCAAAGATAGTGTTAATGATTCTGATAATATGCACTCATCTAGCTATATCATTTCAAATGATAACGTGGCCCAAGACTTCACATTAAGTCTCCATCCTGAAGCATTTGATTTTCAAGCTTCTCTAAGCATGGGTCTTTTAAGTATTACTTACCTACCTAAAACTCTTGCTCCATGTTTTTCAACACCAAGTGACAGTGGCCTAATCCTTTGGGACTCGAGAACGTCACAGTGTTACACTGCAGAAGAGAAGAATATCAAGGTTGAAGAGACAGCAACGAATAAACGATTCTTCGTTATTAAAGACGGAGAAAATGTTTACTCATTTCTACCAGACCTAAGTCCTTGGGCCCTTGACCAAAATCTAAAGCCTGCAATGAATGCTCCAATCAGAGTATTTTCTAAGAATCTTTTTAAAGAAAAACCAAACCTATTTCTCTTTGGAGACTCAGCTTCTTTCTTTGATAAAGATGCCGACAAGTGGGTTAGCCAGAATTTTGATAACCAAGGTCTAATGTCACTTCCTTGGATGGGATTCACACTTAAATTAGTTCGCAATGAAAAGAACCTAGTTCCAACAATGGTACCTGAGTCAACTCTACCAATTCAACAAAACGGTGGACTTGTTAGAGGGATAACAAGAGCAGCAAAAATTCATGTAAGAGATAAAGAATATTGGCTAACAGATGATAAGCCAGTCTCAGTACTGATTGATGGTGTTAAGACAAATGTCTACTTAACGAAGAGATCATTTCTTCTACCATTTGAATTCACACTAACACGTTTTAAAATGGATAAAGACCCTGGAACGAATCGTCCTGCAAGTTATGAGAGTTTTGTGAATCTATTCACAGATGGTGACACAACTCCATATCATGTCTATATGAACAACCCTCTTAAGTATGATGGCTTCACATTCTACCAGGCCTCATACTCACAAGATCCTGAAACAGGACAATATAGCTCAACCCTATCAGTAAACCTAGATCAAGGACGCTGGATTAAATACCTAGGCTCACTCCTACTCGTCTTAGGTTCTCTATGGCACTATTATCTAAATTATCGCCCTAAGAGAAAGACGAAGGACCTTTTAGGTCTTGAAGTAGCAGATGGTGACCAATTAGGAGACAAGAAATGATTAAGATTCTACTAAGTCTACTTATCGCAACAAGTACACTTGCTAACGTTAACTTTTGTAATGATGAGTTAGGAAAACTTCCTATTCTTCAAGATGGGCGTATTAAGCCACTTACAGTTCATTCAAAAGAAGTTATTCATCACCTGACAGGAAAGTACAAGGCCAAAGGTCACTCATCAGTAGGTACTTTTTGTCTTCTAAGCTCAAAAGCATTTGGCCTAGAAGCACCTTTTAAATTAGAAACTAAAATTGAGCACAAGAATACGAAAGCTCTTCTTGGCGGAAAAAGCTCAATGGCACTTGATGACTTAATTGATGAGAACGTCACAATTAGAATGGCCTATCAAAAAGAAAAGGTTGAATCAGGTTATAAGAAAGAGCTTAATAAGCTGCTTAATAAAATTGCTCTTTATCAAGACATCATCAATGGAAGCAATTGGCAGCTTCCAGTAAGAATGGGCAATGAAATCTCGTGGGAGCCAGTAACAAGCTTTTTAACAAAAGAAAAAGTCGATGCACTAGCACAAGTTTCATCAACACCTTTTAAGGATGTTTTTGCTAAGGCCAAGAAAGACTATATCGAAGTAAGTGGTGATAAATACTTAACAGAGTTCTTATTCGATAAATTACAGCTGACAAAAATTGCTTTTGCCCTAACTCTTATTGGCCTAGCAGCTCTAGTTCTTTTTAAGAAGTTTGGAATCGCACTTGGTCTTTCAGCGCTAACGATTATCGTTCAAACAGTATATATCACTTTAAGAGTCTATATTTCAGGACGTGCACCAATTACAAATATGTATGAAACAGTTATCTTCTCAGGATACGGTGCTCTTCTACTTTCAATGATTATTGGACACTTTAAGAAAGAAAAGACATATCTCTACATGGGACTTGCATACAACCTATGTACGCTTATGATGATTACATTTGCGACTAATATGGTTTCGCCATCAATTAGTCCTCTTGTTCCAGTACTAAGAGATAACTTCTGGCTAAGTACTCACGTAACAACAATCATTATGTCTTACGGTGCCCTGGCCCTAAGTTGGATTCTAGCAAATACAATTCTTTTCAAAAGAGCATTTACAGACTTCAAAGTAGAAGATGAGACATACTACAATGACCTAATCTACACGACTCTAAAATACGGAATCATCATGCTTGCGGCAGGGATTATCCTTGGTGGTGTTTGGGCCGATTACTCTTGGGGAAGATTTTGGGGTTGGGACCCTAAAGAGACATGGTCACTAATTGTTCTATGTATCTATATGGCGATCCTTCACGGAAAGTATACAAATTGGATCACAAACAAAAGCTTCTCTGTCCTTGTAGCAGGGGCCTTTATGAGTGTTATGATGGCATGGTTTGGAGTTAACTACATCCTTGCAACTGGACTTCACTCATACGGATTCTCTCAAGGTGGAGCATACTTCTTAGGAACATTCTTTGCAATTCAAACGATCTTCCTAATCTTAACAGTTATAAAATCAAATCATAAAGCTGCATAAAAAAAAGGGCCTCTTAGAGGCCCTTTTTTATTACATAAATGGATTGATATATTGTGATCGTATTTCTCGAAGCATATAATCGTCATCATTCATTTCGAAGAATCCAATTAGAGCTCCCTCAGTAATTTGTTGTTGCTTGTAGTAAGACTTAATAAAGCCATCAACATTGTCCTTAATAATTGCAGGAAGCGGAACAAAGCTTAGACCTAGACTTGCTAACGTCAGAACACTTCTAAGTCTCTTCACGCGATTTGGACGATCATAAGAGTAAGCGATTGCAGGAGACTTATCAAAAGTGTGATTTCCATCAAATAGGTTAACAATCACTCTTTCACCATCAAGAGTTACCTCTTGAAAACCATAATTGATTCTCTCACCAACCGATGAATACTTTGACTTATATGATCTAAAACGATTAGTTGCCGTTCTAAATTTTGAGTAGAAGCTAGCTGTACCGTATCTTGGCCAGTTTAGCTTAGCACTATTTGATTCCCAGAATGCAATCCAATCAATTCTTGACTCATAGATTGAAGAATAAACAAGATCCACTTCTTCTTTTGTCAGGCCAAGTTCTACAGGACTTGCAAACTCAAGATAGTGCAGTAGTAGGTTTTGGTGATAAAAACGTCTCGTTCTAAAAAGCTTCTCTGTTTCTGTAATAACATAGAAAGCTGTATTTAAAGCAGGAACTGTTGATAGACGCTTACGAGCTTGATTTAAGGCCCAGTTAACGACCTTATAAGTAACATTCTTACGATAGAAAAATGTTGCATTATCTGGCTTTGCAATAATCGTTGGGTCAATATAATAGAAAGTATCCTTAATCTTTGAACCAAACTCTTCAATTAAGTTATTAAACTCTTTATCAGCAAAAATAGCGTCAAAATCAACACCTTCAAATGCACGCATCGAAGTCACAACTCTTTTAACATTCTTTTGTGTTTGAAAATCATTACCTAGAAAGTTATGACCTGTTTCAAAAAGTCCTTCTACTTCAGCTTCATAATTTCCAGTAAGTCCACTTTGTGACATCAAGGCCTGTTCATTTAAGATTGAGTTTTTAATATACTCAACATAGTCCTTGAACTTGAATTTTGTACGGATTGTACGATCTCTTACAGCAATAAGTTTTCCAGAATCATCTCTTTCAAAAGAAAATCTGTTATTAAATTTCTCATTTATTCTATCTGAGTTTGCAGCAAGAACATTGCTCGACACTAATAGCATCAATGCTAGCATTAGATTTCTCATTATCTTCCTCCATGAAAATATCCTTTTATTTTAATGGCAGTTGGAAAATAAATCACAAGATGTAAGAAAAGAAGAGAATGTTTAGCAACTTAGTTGAACAAACTACTCAGACTACTGTCCTGATTTCTTAGTTATAGCAGCATCAAGATCATTTAAAAGGTCCATATTCTCAGGCGCTGTATTCTTAAGCTTTTCTTCTTTAAGGGCCTGTGCTTGTGCTTCGGCCTCAGCAGCGGCTTCCTCTTCAGATAAAGCAGCAACTCTTTGCTCTTCTAAGAATCTTTCATTGGCCTCTTTCATTTCCGCGGCCTCTTTATCTCGAATCTCTTTCTTATGTTGAGTATAAATATCATTCACAAATTGGCGAAGACGCATTTTCTCTTTTTCACCAATGGCATGAATTAGGCCCTGGTACTTATAAGTATTGCCTTCTTTTTTATAGATATTGCCTTCTTGAGGAATAATCTTTACTGCAAAATTAAAAGGATGAGTTAAGTAGTAATTCCCTAAAACAAGTTCTTCATCTAAAGAGAAGAAACAAGTCGATTCAGAAATTTCAACTAATTTAGCACCCCTAATAATTAAAGCATGACTTAGTGGCGACTTCTTAGAGACAAAGTACTTTGGAGGGTTAAAATAGCTCTTATTAAGCTTTGCATACTTCATCGGATCTTTCTTTCTTAGAGCTGCAATCTTTGTATTTAACTCTTGTTCTTCTTTTGTAAGACGTTTTTCTTGTAATTGGTGCACCATTTGAGAAAGTACATTCATCCCAATCATTGTCGGATTCACAAGAGCGAATTGGTAATTAAACCTCTCCTGAAACTCTTTAGAAGTATATCTGTCACAATTAATAACGATAAAATAAGGGCTATTATCCCCTAGCTTTTTTATATTACTTACAGCACTCTTTAATACTTCATCCTGCTTCTGATGAAACTCTTCAATACTTTTTGCGATATTGGCCATCTGATCAACATCTTGATTCTCTTTTGCCTCATCAAGCTCGCCTTCCTCACTAATAAATTCAGGATAGCAGTAAATAACAATGTCTGGATTCAGGCGTGAAATATATGTGTAATCTTCCTCAAATCTTTCATTAATTCTAAAAACAAAGTCATATGAATCAATGAGTTTTTCATTTGTTTTAAAATAATGCATTTGAGGATCAACCATAAATAGCTTAGTGAGTTTTTGTGATCCATAAGAAGAGTTATCATTAACCCAGCTCTTTAAGGTCTTTCCAATCTTAAGCTTTCTATTTAACTCATTCTCGTTTAAGTCTTCTACATTTAGGCTAAAGCTTCCATCCTCGCGCTTTGCTGGATCAACAAAGAGATACTCTAACTCTGACCAACCATTAGCGCCATAGTAGATATTATCAAGGCCATGCTTACGAGCGATAAAGTAATTTGTGTCCATTTGCTTCTTATCAAGCGCATGCTCGACTTCAACAAGCCTACCTTCTTCAAGCTTATTATTACACTCGATATGCATTGTGCTCAAACCGTAGAAGCCTACACGTGCAATTTCTTTAAGCTTAATAGCGGCCTCTAATTTTGCAAGAGCAAACTCTGCGGAAACAGCATCTGCAGGAAAGCGTTGTTTATAAGGATGATAAACGACATCGTGAATCTCAATACCTTTAACAAAAACAAAGTCGAAATGAATTGAGATAAGTTTTTTTACATCATCGAGGTTATTTACAATTGCAACTATTGGAGTATTTCTAAAGAAGTGTATTCTTTTTAAAATCATTCCTAAGTTGTGGCCATGAGCCTCATCTTCTTTTATGTCGATATAGATAATCGAAGGGGCCAATTCAAAGAGGTCAAAAATACATTCATTGATATTATTTGCATGATAAGAAATCTGATGAAAACTTTTTTCTTCAGCTGGATATGTTTTGATATACACTTTTTGTAGGTCATCCCAATAACCAAGGTCCTTACCGAGATAAGCAATCTTCTTTGACACAATTTGTCTCCATTCAATTAATCTTATCTACATAATATCATGATTTAAAAAAGGAATATACAACATATTGGTTTTACAGGGCTTTTAAGTTTGACACAAAAACTAAACATCAAAGTCATCATAATATTGACCATGATACTCGTCATTTTCTTTGGTAAAGAATCTTCTGACAAAATATTGGCCAACTCTGATAGTAGAAATGAATCCAAAGTTTTCAAGCTTAAGAATTGACTGGTGAATTTCTTCGAGTGAAATTTGAAGCTTTTCAACAATTTCAGACATCGACATTAATTGAGAGATACCATGTTCACGATATGGATTGGCCTTCGACCAAACACGACGATAAAGGTACATTAGAATAACAATCTCAACTCTTGTTAAGCGATAATTAACAAGAATCTCATCAAAGAATATATCAGGGATATCTGAGAACGTAGGAGCAGGAAAAGAGTTCGCATCGATCTTACTTGAATCAACTTCTCTCTTTTTATGAGTTGCAATTATTGAATGTATGTCAACCATAATTCCTCCAAGAAGGATTTTCCTTCTTACATTATGGCATAAAGTTTGGGGATAAATCTAGTGCGTTATTTATTTAGGAGTTTTTTGCCTAGCATATTTTCGGCCAAGGCCTTAATCGCCTTATTTCTAGAGCCTTTTGAACGGTGCTCACCTAATTCATTTTTTATCTTTGTGAACAAGTCATAGTTTTTAAGTCGACTATCATCCTCTAAGCGGACAATGGCATTGATTAATTCAATTCGTAAATCGATACAATCATTTTCAAGAAGAGCATTTCTAGCATTTATAAAATTTAAAATTTTCTTATATTGATTTTTCTTAATTGCAAAAAATGAATAGAGTTCTTCACTGAAGCCAGCATTATTATAGAGAACAACTTCTTCAATCGAATTCATATCACTAATAAGATAATTCTCATCGAGAAGTATAATTTCGCTTAAGTCCTGAGGTAACTTAATTTGATGGCGTTTAATTAGCGAAACAAGGGTTTCTACAAATAACTGACAGTCCTTACACTTTGAAGATTCATACTTTAAGTAATGAAGAGAAATTTTTCGTAAATCAAACTTTGCATAATTTTCGTCTTCAATTATTGCAAAGCCCGTATTGATACTAAAGCGAATCGTTCTAAGAAGTCTTACGGGATCGTTAAAGAAGTCCGCATTAATATAATTAATTTCTTTTTTTTCAATATCTTTTAGGCCACCAAAAGGATCAATAATATCAACTTCAATCTTATCGTCGACAACACTAAACTGCGCACCAATAGCATTAATTCTTATATCTCTTCGCTTGAATGATTGCTCGTAAGATAGGCTACTTGAAAACTTGGGTGTAAAATTCTTATGGCCAATATCATCATTAAACTCTTCAAGACGTGCTGAAGAAAACTCAATCTCGGCCTCCCCAAGATTAATACGAAACACTCCCATCCCAATATACTTGGCCTCGGGGAAGTTCTCTGCAAGATAATCAATCCACGCCTCGCCATCAATTTCTTGAAGGTGTCTGATCTCAAAGTCAAAGTCTGTTGATTTTTTTCCTAGATACCAATCTCTAACATTGCCTCCAACAAGACAAAGCCTAAAACCTTTTTCCCAACTCTTTCTAATGAATAGCTGTATTGAGTTTGGAATATTTGAAAGGTCATATTTCTTCATCATGGGAGTTAAAGAAATGGATTGGCCTCTTTAGTAAGCATTTCAATTGTTTTTCTAATACGCACTAACTCTGTCGATTCCTTATGGTAGACAATGTAGAAACGGTCATTAGAAACCTCAAATGCTTTTCCTAGAGTTTCGATCTCATCACTATAGTACCAGCGCTTTAGAACGTGATTTGGAACAACTGCGATTCCAAGTCCACTCTTTACGGCCTGTAACATATTTCCGTGAGAGTTTATTGAGTAGCGAACATTTACTTTCTTAGGTTTCTTACCATACTTTGCCACACACCAGTTGTAGTAAAGACGATCACCTTGCTCAAAAAGCACAGTAGGCATCTTAGTTAGCTCATCTAAAGAAGTTTGTTCTGTAATATTAAAAGGGTTGCCCTTAGGGTAAACAAGAGTTACCGCCTCTTCACTTAGAAGAAGCTTTTCACCGGCCTTAGGTAGCGCTCCTTCAGGAAGCACGAGAAAGTCGATTTTATTCTCTTCAAAGCTTTTAATTAAATCTTCTTGAAAGCCTAGAGAGATATGAATTGATAGGTCTTTTTCATTCTCAGCAAAAGTTAAAAGCTCGTTAGCAAGCCATGACTTTCCAACACCAGTAAGAGTACCGATGCGTATCTTTCCCTTCATTTCATCTTTATTATCTTTAATTTGGACAAGAGTTTCATCCATATCGTTAAGAAAATTCGTTGCAAGCTCATAGAGCTTCTCACCTTCTTGAGTTAGAACAACCTTCTTACCAGTTCTCTTAAAGGCCTTAACACCTATTTTAGTCTCTAAATTCTTAACTGATTGAGAGATAGCAGATTGAGTTACATTTAGGTCCTCAGCTGCACGAGAGAAGCTTTCTGCACGGGCCACGGCCACGAGTGTTTGTAATTGGCTTGTTTCTAACATAATTTTAACCTTATCTTAAGTATAAGTTATACCTTATACCAAAAATGAACATTTGTAAATAACAACTCTGTCAAATAATTGTAAATTAGAAGAAAAACGTTACTCCAAAGGAATGGTTTGTAATAACAGGAGTAAGCAGATTCATGAAAGATATTTGAAAGTCCTTATCTTTGTAAAGGCTAAAATTTACTTCTGCACCAATGATTGGAACAAAGTAGAAGTCACCAATATTGGCAAAGTACGCACCTTCACTGAAGTCAAAACCATTCTCATCAAAATGATAGAAGCCTGCTGTACCATTAATCTCAACATACTTATTACGATAAAAATTATAACTTTGGGTGACACCCCAAATAGGCTCACAGTACGAATTCTCCCCTACAAGTAGTCCAGTGGACCAGTCATAAGCATAGTTGAATCGTACTGAGTGCAATTCATTATAAATAACTCCGCTTCCCTCTGATAGCTCATTACAAAGTGGCCTTGCATTAGGGCCAGTTGGCTTTTGAATATGCGGCGTAATCCCTCCATAGATATATGTAAGGTTCATTGCCTGAGCGTTTGTGGCCATCAAGAATAGTGCGATTATAAGTTTCTTCACATGAATATGTAATGCAATGATAGTGCCAATCTTTTTAAGGGGATTCAAAGACTTAGGCCGTCTAAAAAGTGAACAATTTTTTTAAATCAGTTTAAACTCTAGTCACTTTTAAGACGGCCGATTAAGAATGCTCTTACTTTTTAGAAATTTCAATCGTCGCAGTTGTAAGCGTTCTCTTAAGTTTCCTCGTATCTTCTAGAGTCAGACGAAGAGTTTCTCCACGTTCAACCATTTCAAGTTGTGCTGGATTTAGAGCATAAGTTCCAAAGACAGAATCTTTCGTGAAACGCTCCTTACCAAGCTCTAGACGAATAACACGATTTCCATATCCCTTATCTATTTCGATATTATTAAGCTCACGTCCTTCTAAAGTGATCTCATCACCTGTTACAAGCTCTTCACTCACTTCACCACGCTCAGTAATAAAGTCAGGTAACATATAGACAATACTCTCATTCCCAATATGTTCAGCACTATAAGCATCAACGGCCACTCGAACATAGAAATCATCAGGAATTGATCCATCGACACCAGTGATATCGATAACACGTATACTTAGTGATTCATCATCTCTTACGCCAAAGTTACTAACTCCTAGAGAAACCTTAGCATTTGCATAACTTCCTTCAATAACGAGAGATCTCTTTGCATTGTCATCGAATTGATTGACGGCCTTGATATTCCTAATTTCACCACTAAGTGCAAATGTGTTTAATGAAGTAAGAAGTACAAGAGCTGATGCTAATTTCATATAAATATCCTCGTTAGTTTTTTTATTCACAATAACAAATAATAACTTCTCAATTTAAAATTTTGAAAATTAGTTAGAGCTGTCTTAAAAATACACACCAAAGAATTTTCTACATCCAATAAAGAAATAGAACTAATCCATTGTATATTTATCAAATGATCAAACTTCAAAAACTATTCATCACTACACTGACACTTCTATCCACAACAATATATGCGAATGACTGCCAAGATATTCGACTCGATCAGGGCGAGAATGCGCCATTTAAGAATTTGCCTATTCATGATCAAATGTATGGAAAGCAAAAAGATTCTCAAATGTGCTATGCCTTTGCAGGCTCACAATTTATCGATGCTGTGATTCAAAATGATTTAAAAGCAAAGGGACACATTACATCTGCAATAACAACAGCACTACAAACAAAGCTATCTCCGACGCGAGCAAATGGCAGTAAAGTCAACTTACTCTCCAATATATCGAGGGGCGCTGGCCGCTCTGGACTAGGAGTAGGTCAAATCAATATACTCTTTAAGCAGTTAAAGCAGGGCTTTAGTTGTGATCAAAACTTTCTGACTTCAATTGGAATTAAGGACCCAAATACTTTCTGGGAACCATTCGTTTACGAGTTCTATTCAAATAAGTCACTAGAAGAAAAAGTAAAAACGCTAAAAGAAGAACTAAGACTTCGTGGTGTAAAAGAAGGTTTTTTCAATATTGTCGACGATGAAGTTTTGGCCATTGCAGTTTCAAAAAAAGGCTTCTACTTAAGAGAGCAGGCCATTTTTGAGAAGGTTTGCGAGAATAATAAAATTGAACTCAACCTTCCAGAACTTGAGTACCATGACTACTCTCCTAGTGATATTGGATATAATGAAACAGATGAAGAGTTCAAACAACGTTTTCAAGTTGATGCAGTAAACCCACATATTATCCAAAATATAAGCGCAAGTCTTGAATCAGGAAACAATCTACCGGTTATCGTTGATATCTGCGCCGAAGTCTTAACAGAAAAAGAAAAGAGCTTTAAGCGCTCACTACCTGCCATGAATGGTAGCTGTAGTAACCACTCTGTCCTTGTGATTGGCCAAAGAAAGGCCAAGGACAACTCATGCCAATACCTCGTTAGAAATAGCTGGGGTGATTATCGTAAATATGATCAGGCCTGGGAAGTTGATGAAAAAGGCCAAATCTGGGTTGATGCAAAAACTCTTTCAAGTAGTGTTCTAAAAGTTATTCACGCAAAATAAAAAAAGGGCCGTATAAATACGGCCCTTCGAATATAAATCAATATTTTTAAATATCGGCTTAATCTTCGTTCGCAAGTTTTTCTTTACGTTCTTTCATAACTGTCTCTTGAATATTTGAAGGACAGTCAACGTATCTTGCAAATTCCATCGTGTATGATGCTTTACCTTGAGACATAGATCTTAGGTCATTTGAGTAACCAAACATTTCTGAAAGTGGTACTTCAGCATTGATGATAACTTCTCCACCTGGATCAGTTTCTGAACCTTGGATCATCCCTCTTCTTGAAGAAAGGTCACCAATTACAGAACCTTGGAATTCATCTGGAGTTGTAACTTCAACTTTCATAACTGGTTCCATAAGAACTGGCTGTGCTTTGTTGATAGCTTGTCTCATCGCTTGTCTTGCAGCAATACGGAATGCCATATCTGAAGAGTCAACGTCGTGTGACTTACCGTCTCTTAAGAATACTTCACAGTTAATAACTGGGAATGCAGCAAGAGGACCTTTATCCATAACGTCTTGGAAACCTTTTTCACAGGCACCGATGAATTCGTTAGGAATCGAACCACCTTTAATTTCGTTATTGAATTTAAATACTTGATCTTCTTTATCCTTGTCTTCTTCAGCAAGTGGCTTAAGTAGACCAACAACCTGACCAAATTGACCAGAACCACCAGTTTGCTTCTTGTGAGTGTAGTCAAAAGTAGCTTCAGTTCTGATTGTTTCACGGTAGTTAACCTGTGGAGCACCAACTTGTACTTCTGCACCGAATTCACGCTTTAATCTTTCTACGTAAATTTCAAGGTGAAGCTCACCCATACCAGCGATACGTGTTTCACCTGATTCTTCATCAGTGTAAACGTGGAATGTCGGGTCTTCTTTAATGAATTTAGCAAGACCTTTAGACATCTTCGCTTGCTCGTTCTTATCCTTACAAGAAATCGAAAGTTCGATAACTGGGATTGGAACGTGGATACCTTCAAGAGAAAGGTTTAAGTTATCGTCGTTACCTACGAATGTATCCCCTGATGCACAGTCGATACCTACGATAGCAATGATATCACCAGCGTGAGCTGTATCGATATTCTCTCTATCGTTAGAGTTCATACGAACCATACGTCCGATACGTACTTTCTTACCAGTTCTTGTATTATAAACAGTATCACCTTTATTTAGTGTACCTCTATAGATTCTTGTATAAGTCAGCTGACCAAATTGCTCATCAGTGATCTTGAATGCCATCGCAAGTAGATCTTCTGCTGGATCTGGATTGATTGTAACAGTTTCATCTGTATCTGAATCAACAGCAGTTGGTAGAGCACAAGTAAGTGGTGAAGGAAGGTATCTTGCAACAGCTTCAAGAAGTGCTTGAACACCTTTGTTCTTGAATGCAGACCCCATGTAAACTGGAGTAAGTTGAAGAGATTGAACACCTTTCTTGATACACATGTGAAGTTGTTCTTCAGTTGGCTCATTACCTTCTAGGTAAGCTTCCATAACTTCATCATCGTACTCAGCTACAGCGTCAACCATTTCAGCTCTTAGTTCTTCCATTTGTTCTACTAGATCAGCAGGACATTCTTCGATTCTTACGTTTTCACCGTTATCACCATCAAAGTACATTGCTTGCTTAGTAACTAAGTCAACAACACCTGTGAACTGATCTTCTGCACCAATAGGAATTTGCATAAGAACAGCATTGTGGTTTAGTTTTTCTTTAAGTGCGTCACGTCCATTAAATGGGTTTGCTCCCATACGGTCCATCTTGTTTAAGAAAGCCATTCTTGGAACGTTATATCTTTTCATCTGTCTGTCTACAGTGATTGACTGAGACTGAACACCAGATACTGAACAAAGAACTAGGATTGCACCATCTAGTACACGTAGTGATCTTTCAACCTCAACAGTGAAGTCAACGTGACCCGGAGTATCGATTAGGTTTACACGAGTATCTTTTTCAATACCGTCAGCAAAAGTTGTCCCTTTACCTGTAATACCTTTCCAGTGTGCTGTCGTTGCAGCAGATGTAATTGTAATCCCTTTTTCCTTCTCTAGCTCCATGTGGTCCATAGTTGCACCAGCACCACCACCACGAACATCTTCGATCTTGTGGATCATGTCACAATAAAAAAGGATACGCTCTGAAAGAGTAGTCTTACCAGAGTCGATGTGCGCCGAAATACCGATGTTTCTCGTTTTCGCCATCAGCTTGTTGTTAATCATTCTTAACTCCGTTTTGAGGTTGTTAATATTTAATTGAGTCCAAATAAAAATGGGTGACCAAATTTATATAGTATCGTTCATAAGTTATAATAATCAGTGTTGCATATTAGTGAAAAAAGCCATTCAAGTCAACGAGTTATAAGGCTTTTTTGAGCTTAAAATAAAGAATATTTAAGTATTTATTTTTGACAAACGTGTTGACAAAAAATGACCTAATTCTTAAAAAATCTTTCGCACAAAATTAAAAGGAATAAACTGAATGTCTTCTCAACTTAGTAAACAAGACCTATACGAGTCTGTTAAAACCCTTGTCGAAAGCGACGCGTCACGAATCCACCTTGGTCAACATAAATTATATACGCTCTTTAGTGTGGCGTTCCAATATATGCTATTTAGATCAACAAAAGAGGCCGGTTCTTATATTATCCGAGTCCAAGACGCAAAACTTGCTCAAAAGCTTGCTCGTAAGTCAAAAGATGAATCAACGCGTAAGTTCCTTACACAACTGCAAATTCCAAGAAAAATTAAATATGGAAAATCAACTTTCTATTTAGACTTCTTTAATATTGCCAGCTGGAATATCACAAGAGATTTAAACCCGGCCAATATCAAGGGTTCTCTTATTGTACGTGATACAAGTGAAGAGTCTCCAGTTAAGCAAATCATGGCCCTACAAGCAGAAGCTGCTATGAATGAAGCAATTCTTGAAGGTCACGAAGATGCTAAGATTGATATCCCTGAGCTTCCAGAGGATTTCTATTTCACTAACCTTGTTGAAGCTGCACCAAAGAATATCTTAATTGCCTTTGATGAAGTCATGGAAGAAGGTCTATTAAGCGAATACAACTTTGAAGCAATCAACTTCCCTTTCATTAAAAAAGAAGTTCAAAAAACAATCTCTGGTGTCACAATCTCGAAAGATCTTGATTGGGACGCTATTGATGAATAGGCGCGGCATTGATTGCCCAAAGGCAATCTATTGGACGCGCCGATAGCGCACGTCGCCTGAAATGAAATATATCTTCAACAAGCCGGGTTCATGCCCGGCTTTGTTGCTTAAGCGCTGACGAATGGGAAAGTAAACGAATAAAAGAAACGATATTTTCACGAAGTGAAAATGAGTAAAGGTTCTTTCTCATATAACCGAATCACGCGAGCTTCGCTCTTTGATTCTCTATTTATTCCGAGTCTTATTCAACTCTACACGTCTCTTAATTAAAAACAACTCATCTTTCAATTCTTTATTTGAAACGTCCAATACCCTGATCTCATTATCGAGTTCCCTAATAAATTTATCACGAATAGAGATCTCTTTCTTTAAATTCATAATTTGCGAAGGTGTATCGTTTGATATCTGTTTAGCTTTCAACAATTCTTTTAAGCGTTTATCTCGACCCATTAGCTGGGTAGCCGAAATAGTTTCGTACTTCATGTTTACGTATCTTAATTCTTTTTTAAGCAATGTTATATCTTCATTGGCTTTCTTTACAAGAGATAGCAACTCTACACTTTTCTCATCCTGAAAATTTTTATATAAAATACTAGTAGCGTCTTTCTTTTCAAAGTCATAGAAAGATGTTGTATCAACAAAGAGGTAGCCAAGAAATAAAAACAAAATTGTAGCCTTCACGTATGCTGAGTATTTCTCAAAAAAGCTCAGAGTCCCCTCTTTTAATCGATGTTCCGAATCCGAGACAATAAGTGCAAAGACCAAAAGAAAAAAAAGAGATGGTTCAAATAGAACTAAAGGAACAACTAAGTAATATACTCGACTGAATTGACCAGTTAAATACCTTACTCTTCTGACAAAAAAGGAAGATAAAACGATGCTAGCTAAAAAAATACTAATGTATCTTATCATGTAAACAAAACCGAGAAGTGTAAGATCTTTCTTCATTCGTGAAGTTTGCTCTAGAATTACATATATATTTGCCATATGTAACTCACGCTTGAATGGAAATAAAAGCATAAAGAGCTCATGTAAAAACTGTGGTGAATATTTTCCTAATGATGAAACCAGTGTTAGAAATGTTGGAACAAGAAAAAGCCCTCCCCCTAAAAAGACCCCAATAATAAACTGCCTTCGATTTACTCTCCCTTCATAACTTATGTAAAAATCAAAAAACACTAGATCCCCCAAAGTAAGTTTCTACCTATATTATCGGCAACTTAGCGGTTTACATAAATACATTTTACTTACAAAGTAGTTCACAATGAAATTAACAGATTACATTGCGTAACTAAACTTCTTCAAAAGATAATAGTAATGATTCTAATGATAGAAAAATGAGGGCTACATGGCCCTCATATTGATATTTTGAAAATATAGAAAGTACTAATTCAACCCACTAGTATTCGGATTAAAGTATTGATCCACACTAAAGTCATAAGGACGCACAACTGACATCCCATCAAGTAGGCCAACGATATATCGAGCATATCCCTGTGCTGCATTCCCACCTGAAATATCGGCCATGATATCGGCCAAATCTACCTGTGTGAGAACTTGTGTACCTGCTAGCGTTCCATCAGACTGCATCACTGTTAACATCATTGCACCATCATTAATTAAATAGACAAAGGTTCCTGGTGTCGTCGAACGGTACGCACTATAAGACGTATAGAGATTTATTTGAGTAATAGTTGGATCAGTACTAAATGGATAGATTATATTATCAATTTCTGTAACCACTGAGTCCTTGATTTTTACAAACATATGTTTATCACCATCATCAGTGTGATCATATTTAAGATAACTTATTGCCCCGTTACTATTATCATAATTTATTTGACTCGTTCTAAGTATCTCAACAGGAACAGTCATTTCATGAATTTGGGTCGGTGCCTGTGATGATATCGCTCCAGTCGTTTCATAAATATAGGCCGTATAGTCAATCGCTGCAGTAGGGTCTACATCAACAACATCAGCAAAGTAGATTTTTCCCCCATCCTCACCTAGAAAGTCAGCCGATCTCGTATAAAGCCTAGACTCTGCAACTTGAGTATCTGTATTGATGCAAGTGAGATACTTAGTTATAGAAACAGACAGCTTAAAGCAGAAATAGGAATCATTAGAAACGACCTGATTTTCACTAAAGTTTGCTGAAGTCATTGAAGGCGGAAGAGATGTAACTTCTGAAATAACTTCATCTGCCCCCATTTGATAAATTGTCTGATTTGTTTGTGAAAAGATATAGAGATTATTATTAGCAACGCTAAACCTACGAGGATCAAGTCCAGAAGCTCCAGCAATATAATCATCAACCATTTTTGTTCCACTAACTGTTCCATCTGTAACCCATAACTCAGGCCCATTGACAGCGTCGCCACCTTTAAAATACATCTTGTCATTAAAGAGCACATTTAGGTCCCTGATACTTGCAGTGCCATAGTAGGTATTTGAAACAGTTTTTAGCATCTTAGTTCCAGCAACTGTCGTATCAGTCACCCAAAGATCATAAGTTGTGGCAGCAGACTTGATGATAAAAAAGAGCTGATTTCCAACTCGATTCACAAAAATAGGGTCTGACTGGGCATCACCAAAACCTGGAATTGTTGCCAGAACATTAAAGTTATTATTCTTATCAATTAGAATGATGTCGTAATTAGGATCATTAAAACCTGCTACAATCATTCCATTAGAAAATGTGTAGTGATTTCCTACTGAGTCAGCTGCCTGCGTGTCTGGATTAGTCATCTTTGAATAGGCAAAGCTAGCATTAGGGACTTGAACCGTGTCAGCTGCTAGGCCGTAGCTTAGATAAACTTCATTGCCAGATCCAGTATCGTTAATCATTAAGAATGAGAAATCTGATGTTGTAATAACCTTTCCAACTCCATCACCTGAAGAGGGAGATACATCATCATCAAAATCAAAATCGACTTGAGAAACACATGAAGTTAAAAGAAGGACAGACAAAATAAAATTTAGATATTTAATAGATACCTCTACAGATGAACATGTTATTTCTTTATCGAACTAAAATAAAAACTCTTGAAGAAAATATAAATTTTTTTCATTTCGAGATGTTTAGGAAACATTATTTATTTTCATCGTTTATGTACTATTAGATGGTTGAGACACAATTCTATACTTTAGCTAAAGAGAGTTATTAACGTTTCTTTTGGGTTGGTAACCGAATCACGCGAGCTACGCTCTTTGATTCTTGAGTCACATACATCAGTGAGTCAAAACTGCCCGTTGGGGCACTTTTGCCACACGATGCTGCAGATGACGCTAACAAAAAACTAACTTGAATAATCACTGAAACTCGTCATAATGAATTCATGGAATTTAGTATCATGGTCTCTTTCTTTGTTGCATTATTATCAGTCGTAAACCCAATTGGGGCACTTCCAATGTTTATGGGGCTTACAAAGAACCTTTCAAAAACTCAGAGAAGAAGCATGGTACGAGTCTGCTCAATTGCAGTATTTGTAACTTTAATTATCTCCCTTTTTCTTGGAAAAAAAATCTTGGGCTTTTTTGGGATTTCAATTGGTGCCTTCACAGTCGGTGGAGGAATTCTGATTTTCTCAATGGCAACTTCCATGATCAATGCCAAGGATGTTGAATCTAAACTGACTCAGGAAGAGATGGATGATGACTCTATTAGAGAGGTTGGAATTGTACCACTCGCTATTCCTCTACTTGCTGGACCTGGAGCTATTTCCACGACAATTATTTACGCACAAAACCTGTCCTCACCAATTGACTGGGCCCTAAGTATTCCAATCATTTTCTTAGCTGTACTTTGTATCTATATCGCTCTTATTAATGCAAATCGTATTAGTGAGAAAGTTGGCCAATTGGGAGTTAATGTCACAACACGAGTTATGGGACTTTTCCTCCTAGCAATGTCAGTAGAGATGATAACAAATGGACTTGCTTCGATCCTACCAATTCTAAAGGCCAAGCTTTAGAGCATAACTCACTGCATACGCCTTTCTTGACCGAAGATTTTATATTCTTTAGAATTAAGCTTCATGTTTATAATTAAGAGCTTACTTACTATATTTATCACACTCTCCCTTGCTCATGCGACTAACCATCAAGCAATTGAAGCGAAGTGGTTATCCCTTTCAAAAGAATTTAACTTAGACCCAAATAAGCACGGCTTCTGCTATATTTATCAAGGTCAAGTTTATGGCAAGAATGCACACTTAAAGGGCCGCCTAGCATCGACAAGTAAACCCATTACCTCACTTATGGCAATCGAAACATTAGGCCCAAACTTTCAATATGAAACAAGAGTCTACTCGAA
The DNA here is from genome assembly GCF_043196705.1 of Halobacteriovorax sp. HFRX-2_2. Classification (NCBI taxonomy): domain Bacteria; kingdom Pseudomonadati; phylum Bdellovibrionota; class Bacteriovoracia; order Bacteriovoracales; family Halobacteriovoraceae; genus Halobacteriovorax; species Halobacteriovorax sp. HFRX-2_2. The sequence goes on along the minus strand of NZ_JBEBMT010000003.1, from coordinate 146,566 downwards.
TGGAGACAGCATTCACCTAGAGGGATCAAATGATGGGATGTTTAGTGAAGAGAAAATCTTTTATTTAATTGCAGCACTGAATGCAAATGGAATCACAAAACTCAATACCATTAGCTTTGATGACAACACTCCTATTTTTGCTATCGCCCTAAGGCCATATATGAGTATGAGTGAAGCCTGGTATTCAAAAGAATATAATATTGAGCAACTGCAAGAGTACTTTAACCTGAGTCGTAATAAGAAAATTCAAATAAGACTAAAAGAGTTCTTACAAAAAACGGGAGAAGACAGGCTTAAGGAATTGGGCCTTCCGTTAAAGGCTTCAGCTTATCAGATGAAAGTAAATAAGGTTGTCTTTGCTGAATCAAATCCTCTTAAGGAAATTAAATCAACTTACTTAATTAAGTCTCCAGGCCTGCTTACTTATTTAAAGTTTCAAAACTCTGTCTCACATAATTGGCTATCAGATATTACTTATAAGAGCTATGGTGCACAGAAATACTCTAGTTGGTTCTTACAAAACCTAGTCGAAGAAAAACTTGGAAACGACTACTATCAAAAGAGAATTGGTTTTAGTGAAAATGAAGCAAATATAAAACTATATACGGGCTCAGGGCTTGATTCTAAAATTGACGGCAAAAGAGTTGATAACTACGCCACCTGTGCTATTGTCTTAAGTTCATATATCGCACTTGAAAACAGCTTACACCAGACAGGTAATTCAATTGAACATATTCTTCCTATTGCAGGTGTTGATATTGGAACACTTTCAAAGAGACTAAATTCACAAAGAAACCTTGGTTCCATTTTTGCGAAGACAGGAACCCTCATGAACACAAAGTCATTAGCAGGTAAAATTTCAACACAACAAGGCCCAGTCTTCTTTGGTCACTTTCATCATGTATTCAAAGCAAATGGACGAGATCAATATAATGCTAAGATTGTTCAAGACCTTATGACAGAGTTTATGATTGAGGAATTTGGTGGCGCAAAGAAAATAAAGAATTATATGAAACCAAGACCTTTCATCCCACTAGAAGGCACGGTAGAAGAAATCTAAATGAATAAGACAGTAATCCCAATCGTCATCTTACTTATTGGACTTGCCACTTATATTTCTAACGAAAGTACAAAGTCCGTTCAAGAAAAGTTTCAAGAACCAACTCCTATTACTGCAATTGAATCTTCAGTTGTAAAAAAGCAAGCGGCATTAAAAAGGCCTTCAAAAGTAATCTCTAAAAAAGATGAGGCCAACCATAAGCTCCTAGGAGCAATGGCCGACGAACGTGAGGACTTAATAATCCAAGCTTTAAATAGTGGTGCAAATCCTAATCTCATCTTTAACAATAGACAATTCACCATGGCCATGGACAAGAGCTTAAATTGCAATCCAAACGTTTTAAAAGCTCTAATTAAAGCAGGTGCCGATCTTAAACTAAAAGATACGCATGGAAAAAGCGCAATGGATTATGCAAGAAGAAATGGTAGCGCTGAGTGTATAAAAATCTTAAGTGATGCTGGTGTGAACTAAAAAGAAAATTGGGCCTTGGTTTTTACTTTAAGAAGAAAAGATAGGATTTTAGAACAAGAGAAAAAAACAGATTCCTGTTTTTCAGCATGGCCGGTAGAAGTGATATTGGGACTCTTATTAAAGAACCAAGGCCGTCCAACCATTGATACTATTAATAAAGCAATGAGCGTGCCAAGTTTTCTACTCACCAAACCAACACCCATCCTAATAATATCAACAACTTAATACTGGAGCAAAAAGGTCACTGAGGTCAAAATGAACTCGTTTGGCAAATCGCAGAAAGGGTTCAAAATGCACACCGCTCCGCATCGTTCGTATATCTTGTGAGTACTTATGATAAGAATTTAGAGAGAACAGGATTTAATTTTGAAATGATTGTCTCAGCTTCTTGCGAGAATGGAGAAAGAGAGAATCGAATAACGTTAGTAGCGGCCTCATCACTTAGGTCGTAGGCCTTTGCAATACGTGAAGGCTTGATAATACCAGACGCACAAGCTGAGCCACTAGAAGCACAAATTCCGGCCATATCTAATGCCATCATAACAGTGTTGATATTCTTATTATGTACACTGAAGAAAATTGTTGTGGCATTTCTTTTTTTTGCCTTAGCACCAATTAAAGTTATATTTGATCCAAAGTTTTCAACTAACCATTTTTCAATCTCATCTTTTACTCCTTGAGTTCTTTCAATATTTGAATGTGAAAGATTGTAGTCGAGTGCAAGATTAATTGTATAAACACTAAAGGCATTCTCAGTTCCTGAGCGCATTGCCTTTTGTTGGCCACCACCACGAATTAATGGAGTCCAACTCGCCTCTTTTGAAACAAGAGTAAAGCCGACACCTTTTAGTGCGCCAAATTTGTGACCAGAGAAAGTATAGTAGTCAAGGCCAAGAGTTAGCTGATCCCAGTCCTTGATCTTTCCAACAACTTGTACGCAATCAACATGAACACAAGCGCCAGTTTCTTCTTTGACTTTTAAAACCTCATCAAGATCCCACACGACACCATTCTCATTATTCACATAAGTGAAGTTAATGAGTTTCTCACCTTCACACTTGTTTAAAGCTTGAATGACTTCTTGTGTATCAAAATCACCACTATGTGTTTTTAACACGTGAAAGGTACCACCAAGAAGCTCAACATGCTCTTTCTGATTAACCATGCTCGAGTGATCGACATCAAAGCAGAAGACATGAAAACTACTTTTAGCTTTTAGAGCATTGAAGCAGAAGCCTTTTACAACACTATTAATGGCCTCTGTAGCACCTGAGTGAAAGAAGACATCATACTTAGTCGCATTGAAAGTATCTTGAATCTTTTTAATGGTTTGATTGATTAGAGATTTTGATTTTTTTCCCACCTGGTGAATCGAAGCTGGATTACCAAAGTAGACGGCCCCCTCGCAAAGCCAGTCTTGGACTGGTTTAACTAAGGGGGCCGTAGCATTATAATCTAAGTAGAGATAATTATTGATTAATTTCACCTAAACCTGATCTAATTCCTGAAGCGTACTCGCTAAATGCACTTTCAGTTGAAGTGTTCTGAGTAGCAGCTTCTACAGTTTGAGTAGTTTGCTCATTAGAAGTTTCTTCACCTCTAACTTCTGACTCAACCTCACCTGATTTTCTAACAAGGTCACCTAAAGAAGTTGTCGTTAGGTATTCGCTCATAATGAAACCAAGGTTTTGAAAGTAGTTCTTAGACAGGTGGAATTCAACAGTGCTTGCTTGCTCTGCTTCTGTTCCAAGAATGTCTTTTGCTGGATTGATATTCTCTCCAACACATTCAAGAACGTCTTTAATTGTGATTTCTTCCATTGAACGAGCAAGAACATAACCACCACCTGGTCCTCTTACAGACTTAACAGCTTGGCCATTTCTTAGCTTTCTGAAAAGTTGCTCAAGGTAGTGAAGTGAAATGTTTTGTCTTTCTGAAATTTCCTGAAGTCTTACAGGGTTTCCGTTGCTGTGAGTAGTTAGGTCAAGCATTGCTCTAACTGCGTAGCGTCCTTTCGAAGTGAGTCTCATTGGTCTTCCTCCATAAATCCAAATGTTAAATAAAAAAATAGTTTTAAAACTTTAAGCAATTAAATTGTGTGCTAATTAAGGACTCGCATTCCGTGCTATCCTTTCAAGTGAAAGATTTATTCCGTTAAAATCTTTCTCCTAAATATTATGTCAGCCCACAAGTCTTAAAGTCAACTTGATTTAATCAATTATTATAAAAAAATATTTTTTCTTTACTACAGCTCATGGAACACGACAAAAAGTCAATAATATCTGTATGTTAGAAAATATTTAGAAGAGGATGACAAGATATGCCAAACAGACTTAATCGGTTATTTCTGCCCACTTGTTAGAAGATGTTAAAAAATAATTTTCTTTAAAAAATAGTTTCGAGAGGCACTCTCTTCATCTTCTTTTTTGTCGTTGGTTTCAATGCTTAATTGAAAATAATTGAAATCATCAGATAGCTCGCGGTAAATATCTCTGATGTAATCCTTACCCCATTCAACAAGAAAGTATTTTTTCTCATCTAGGTACATTGCTAACTCGAGATGGATAATTTCTTCAGCTGAATCAAGACGGTAAAAGTCAGCATGGACAATATCGCCACAGTCGTTGATAAGGGAATATGTTGGAGAACCTGACTTGTCTTCACCAAGGAAGACATTAGTGAATGTCGTCTTACCAGCACCAACAGGGCCATCTAGAATAACAACTGATGGCTCACTTAATGATTCTTTTAACTCGACAATAATATTTGAAATATCACTTTGGTAAACTTTTTTCCAATGCCTAACATCTTGATAGTCAAACAACAGGTGCTCCTTAGAATTAATTGCTTAGATATTTATTTTCCACGATAAAGATCAATACGCAATCAAAGGCAAACCATACCTTACTTAACTGGATGGTTTCTAAATAAATTTAACATATCCTTAGTAACATTTGAGATTCCACTAAATACGGCCTGAGACACAATCCAGTGTCCAATATTGTATTCAGCAAATAAACCTTGCTCTAAAAGAGGTCTAACACTCTCCATTGTTAGGCCATGGCCCGCATGAAATGCAACACCAGAACCTTCAAGAGACTTGAAACAATCGACATAGCTATTTAGGTGTGGATTAAGATCACCTTCTTTAAGAAAGTCGATAGCATAAGCACCAGTATGGATCTCAACAGCATCGGCCTTAAGTTCGATGGCCTTCTTCATCACCTCAGTCGAAGCTTCAACAAAGAGTGAAATCTTTGTTTTTGGAGAATGCTCTCTAAGGTATGACATTGTTTGAGAAACTTTGTCATAATTCGCAGAAGATAGATCTAGGCCACCCTCAGTTGTCTTCTCTTCCCTCTTTTCAGGAACAAGACAAATCCAATCAGGTTTAAAGTCTGCTGCAATTTCAACAATCTCTTTAGCACAGCCGATTTCAAGATTGAGTGGTTTCTCAAAACGCTTTGTTACGGCCATAACACTTGTTAAGTCAGTGTCTTGAATATGTCTTCTATCTTCACGTAAGTGAATTGTAATTTGATCAGCACCGGCCATTAAAACATCTTGGGCGGCATTTGCAACACTTGGGTAGCCTTCATCTCTTTGTTGTCTAAGAGTTGCTACGTGGTCAATATTAACACCAAGTCTTGGAATCATTTTATCAGTCATTATGCAATTTCCTTTTTAAGAGCGCTTACAAGACGATCACAAACAGCATTGATTTTGTCTTCACAACGTCCTTCAACCATAACACGTGCTAGAGGCTCAGTTCCTGAGTATCGGAAAATCACGCGTCCTTCTTCACCTAATTCTTCTTCACAGGCCTTAAGCTCTGCTGCAAAAGTAGGCATCTCTTCAACCTTCTTCTTCTGAGAAACAGAAACATTCTTTAAAACTTGTGGGTATAGTTCAACTTCTTTAGATAACTCATTAATCGACTTCTTAAAGAAGTAAGTCGCCTCAATTGACTTAAGGGCCGCTAGAGTTCCATCCCCTGTTGTGGCATGCTCTAGGAAGATAATATGACCAGAAGGTTCTCCACCAAGAAGGGCATTCTCACTTCTCATATATTCCATAATATAGCGATCACCTACTGCTGTACGGTGAAACTTAAGGCCAAGTTTTTTCAAGTAATTTTCAAGGCCAAGGTTTGACATAATTGTCCCAACAACAGTGTCACCTTTTTTAAGCTTACCTTGCTCAAGTAAAAGTTTAGCGAAGATACCAATAAGCTTGTCGCCTTTAATGAGACCACCATCTTTATCGATGACTTGAATACGATCAGCATCTCCATCAAGACAAAATCCCATATCTGCACGAAGCTTTACAACTTCTTGGCTTGCAAGTGTTGGGTGTAAGCTTCCACAATTTAAATTAATATTTTGACCATTAGGATTTACTCCCAGTGGAAATACTTCTGCACCTAGTTCACTCATTACAAGAGGAGCTACTTTATAACTAGCACCATTTGCACAATCAACAACAACACGCATACCTGTTAGGTCGCACTCCTCATCAATTGCAGACTTAACGTGAACAACGTAGCGTCCTTCAACACCTTCAAGTCTCTTTGCGCGTCCAATTTCGGCCCCAACCTTAGGTGGGATCAGCTTAGGATTAAGAACTAGTTCCTCAAGCTCTAATTCAACTTCATCAGGTAGCTTAAACCCATGAGCATCAAATAATTTAATTCCATTATCATCGTAATCATTATGTGAAGCAGAGATCATAACCCCTGCATCTGCACGCATTGAAGTTGTTACAAAAGCAACACCTGGTGTAGGTAGAGGGCCTGTAAAGATCACGCGGCCACCTTGTGAAAGAACACCTGCTGAGAATGCTTGTTCAATCATATAACAACTAAGTCTAGTGTCTTTACCAACGATGATCAGTGGTGTTTTCTTATTCTTATTCTTCTTTTGGAAGTAAAATGTAACGGCACGGCCAAGGGCCGTCGCGATTTCTGGAACCATAGGATAAATATTTGCCTTACCTCTAATTCCATCTGTTCCAAATAATTTTCTTTCTGTCATTATCTACTCACTTTAATTATTTCTGGGTGTATCTTTAATAAATGAACGTCTTCAGGGAGCTCTGCCCTTAGACGAATATCAGCACTTCTTCCCATATCAGAAGGAATCTCTGCATAGACCTTAACTTCACTCGCCTTTATATCATCTCGGCCTGTCGTTAGTACATCTAAAGAGACTTTTCTAATTCGAGAGCGAAACTTTATATTTGGCGCAATAAATAAGATTGGGATATTCTTTAAGGTTAAATTAGCCTTTTGCGGTCTAATATCATACTTGAAGTTAAGTGTATCACTTTCACCGTAGCGAAGAAACTCAGGAAGATCTTCAAGCTGAATTGGAACCTCTCCTTGACCAGATAATTCTGATAGGTCAATAAGACGAGTCTTAACCTGCCCAACAGTTCTCATGATGTCACGGGCCCCCTCAATTTTAATCTTAGAGCGATTAATTGAAGAAGAAATAAGCTTGAGTTCCTTTGGAAGGTTATTCATATAATTAACCTTAATCGGAACATTTTTATAAATTAACTTATCTAACTTTATCGTTAAGTGCTTTGGCTTAATATCCACGACCTCAACACCAAATGGAACAATTAGGTCAGTCTCACTAATTGAGTACTTCACTTGTTTTGTCGAGCGATTAACTTTCATCTTCTTTAAGTCAACTTGTAGTTTTAAGTGATCATCACCATGAAAGTCTTTTAGGAATGCACGGGCCCCTTTTAAAGTCACGTGAATCTCTTTTGCCGAAACCGAGGTAACATCCATGCTTGTCGCAGGAAGAACATCTAAGTTGTATATTCTCTCCGTTGTAATTGGCTCAGAGTTTACAACATAGAACCATAAGAAAATGGCCAAGATAATACTTAGTAGAGTTAGTAGTTGATTTTGAATTAATTCAAATAAGTTATTATTTTTAATTTTCTTTAACATCTTATGCCTGCCCTACGATTTGAGATTGTAGATCAAGTCTCTTTCCTGCCCACGCCTTCTTAAGCATCATGCGCAGCTCATTTTCATTGTGAGAATAGAAGAATTGGCCATTGATACATAATTTAATCTTACCAGTCTCTTCACTAACGATGATAACGATAGCGTCAGATACTTCAGAAACCCCAAGGGCAGCACGGTGGCGCGTCCCAAAGTGGCGGTCAATTTCAATATTCTTAGAAAGTGGCAAGAAACAACCGGCAGCTAAGATCTTTCCATCTCTCAAAATAATTGCGCCATCGTGAAGTGGTGAGATTGTTTGAAAGATCGAGTAGATAAGATCGGAGTGAATGGTCGCATCGATAATTGTTCCAGTATCAATATAATTTTGTAGGCCATTTTTTCTTTCAATTACAATAAGTGCACCCGTTCTCTCTTTTGAAAGGGCCGTTACACTCTTTATGACTTCTTCGATGTCATAATTTACTGGAGAACGATCAAAGAAGTTAAACATCTTTTTTCCGGTCCCAACAGTTGCAAGAGCAGCTCTTAGCTGATCTTGAAAGATAACAATGAAGATAATGAAGATATAATCAAAGAAGTGCTCAAGAATCCAATTTACCGTATAGAGATTATACTTAATCCCCAGTGTATAAAGAACAGCGAGAAAAACCATACCAAGTAGAACTTGAATGGCCCTCGTCCCTTTTACGATCTTAAGAACCTGATAGATCATAAGAGCGACAATGCCCATGTCGAAAAAATCTTTAATGCTTAATTGCTTTAGTAGCGTTGAAAATAATGTCATAATATATAAATTGCTAAATATTTAAAATGTTTGGAGTTTAATGATGCCTATAAAAACGCAGATAGTAAACACATCAGGTGAAGGCTTTTACGAAATAACTCAAGAGATCCGACAATGCCTTAGAGATCTGGACCCAAAGAGCACTGATGGTATCCTAGTGTGTCAAATTCAACACACCAGTGCCGCGTTGTGCATCAATGAAGCGTTTGATCCTAGTGCCAAGCTCGATATGGAGAACTTCCTAAAGCATCTGGCCCCAAGAAGCCTCTCTTTCATTACTCACACAGCAGAAGGAGCTGATGACTCTCCCTCTCATATGAAGTCTATACTGATGCAAACATCGCTTACATTAATCGTTGAAAATGGTGAACTTGATATCGGCCGCTGGTCAGGAATTTATCTTTGTGAGTTTCGAGATGCGCCTCATACGAGGAAAGTGAAAGTGAAATTTATGCAGGGATAATACAAGGGCCTCAAAAATGAGGCCCAAGCACTATATAGTTTTGTTTGTGTTTTATTAAATCAAATAGTTTAATGAATTATTTTGTTGATTCGTAGATTGCTTTGAATCCGTCGAAATCTCTTGCAGCGATTTCAGCAAGCATCTTTCTGTTGATTTCAACATTGTTCTTCTTAAGCTGTCCCATGAACTTTGAATAAGAAGTACCAAGAAGCTTAGCAGCTGCAGAAATACGTACGATCCAAAGTCTTCTCATATCTCTTTTAAGAAGTCTTCTACCGATGTATCTGTAGTGTAATGCTCTTTTTACTGTTTCAGAAGCGTGATAGTATTTAGTTCTTCTTGAAAAGTGAAACCCTTTCGCTAATTTAAGAACCTTATTTCTTCTCGCTCTTGCTTTAAAACCTCTTCTAACTCTAGACATAATTTACTCCATTTTTTTGACGTTTGGGGACCAAGTGAATGGTTCTTTCGTTCTTTCCCAAAAATCAGGTTAAAAAAACAATTTTGCCGATTTAAAGTTTCGACCAACTCAATCTTTTTTTTGAATCGCTTGCGCTTAGAAAATTAAGCGTAAGGTAGACATCTCTTTACACGAGCAACATCTGAAGCGTGAACGTAGTCAGTTTTACCTGCTCTTTTCTTCGCATCAGTTGGCTTCTTTTCAAGAATGTGTCTTAGGTTAGCTCTTTTTCTTTTGAACTTTCCGTTACCTACTGGCTTAAATCTTTTAGCAACAGCTCTTCTAGTCTTCATTTTTGGCATTTTATACTCCTTGAATTTTACTCACCTTAAGGCAAGTCGAGAATTCAACAAAATACAACAAAACTATAAGTGCATATTTGTATCAGGTTTACTCACTTAATGCAAAGAATAATCGATAAATTGAAAAAAAATATCAAGGACTTAGGAAGGGAGAAAGACCAGTACCCGACGCAAAATCGGGCACTTACAAGTACTAATTACTTAGCTTTCTTAACAGGGGCAACAATTGTGATAATACGATTCCCCATCATTTTGATTGGAGACTCGATTGCTGCACCAGCTTCTTCGCAAACACCATTTAAGATTGTTTCGAATTTCTCTTTCCCCATATCTTTATAGGCCATTTCACGACCTCTAAATTGCATAACGAATTTTACCTTGTCTCCACCCTCTAGGAACTTATGCGCTCTCTTAAGTTTCGTTTCAAGATCGTGTGCTTCAATATTTGGACGTAATTGAATTTCTTTTAGCTGAACTTTGGCCTGCTTCTTCTTAGCTTCAGCAGCCTTCTTTTGAAGAGCATACTTATACTTCCCGTAGTCCATTAGCTTTACAACTGGTGGTTTAGCTGTTGGAGCAATCTCGATTAGGTCAACTCCAAGTTCATCCGCAATTTCGCGCGCTCTATCAATTGATACAACTCCATATTGCTCATCATCACTCATTAGTCGACATTCTGAAATTCTAATTTGCTCGTTAATTCTCGGGCCTCTTTCTTTTCTTGCCCTTCCACCTCTAAAATTGTTGCTAATAAATCACCTCCGGAAATAAACCAATTATTAGCGAATCAGTTATTTTCAATAATTACAATTCTAATGGCTGGCCACTAGGATTGCAAACATAACAAAAAATATACCCACAGTATACATTATTGAATGAGATATTTCTCATAAAATGACAGATATTGCCCGCCATGAGACGTAATTCTTATAAAATACTCCTCAGATAAGCAAAGATCAGTATATATATTCTTAATTCTCGTATAGTCTTTTAGTTTTTCAACTCCAAATTCACAACTCTCAAGCTCTCCTGCGTGAAGATCAAAGCTCTCAAGGTGCTTATTTTGAAGATTTCCAATCATTGGAACGCCAACTCTATAATTTTCAAGATTTTCATCGGCAAAAACAAAGAGCTCATCACTTTTAAAATGAATAAGCTGCCCATGAACAATCTCAGACATAAGTCTTGCAGCATTTGCAAAGAGTTTTGAAAAGTCCTCTTCCCAAGGCCCTACGGCCAATCTCATATTACCAATTTGGCGTTTAACTAACTTTGTTTCCATCATCTAATCCTTATGTCCTTCATCATCTGGCTCCATATGAATCAAGATATCAACATCGCGACAATAATCTTTTAACATCACTCTTAAACGGTCTTCAACAGTGTGTGCGATATCATGGGCCTCTCCAAGGGAGAGATCAGGCTCAAGAAGCAGGTGAAAATCTATTTGCATCCAAGTAGAGTTTCCACGAGCACGAAAGTTATGAATGTCACGAACATACTTTATATCTTCTAGAGAGGAAATATACTTATCTTTTAAGATAGGGGCCACATCTAAAAGGTCGTTTAAATTCTCAAGAGTAATCTGAATACCCAGATAGATCAAATAAAGAATAATTAAACCACCAACAATATAATCGATTAAGTAAACTTCAAAGTAAGCAGCAACAATTGAGATCAGAACACCAAAGCTAATAATCATATCACCAAAAGTGTGATTGCTATCAGCTGTTAAGATTTGAGAGTTTAGCTCGCGCCCTTTGCGTCCCTCATATGAAGAGACCCAAAAGCTCATAACCATTGAAATAATAATAGAAAGAACGGGTATTGGACCAAATAGGCCATACTTTGTCTGCGTTCCCATAATGAGGTCATGATAATCAAGACCTAGCTTGATTGCCGAACCAAAGAGCATAAAAGCAATAATAAGGGCACCAAGGTTTTCAAATTTATGATGACCGTAATTATGCCTGCGATCACGTGGTTTTGAAGCAAGTGCGATTGTCACAATACCAAGTAGGTTTGATGTTCCATCAAAGACAGATTCAATCCCGGATGAACGGAGTGAGATGAAATTAAATTCGATACCTGCAAAAATCTTAATAAGAGCAACAGCTAAATTTAAAAAGAAAGTAATAATTAAAACTTTCTTGATTTCTTTTTCTCTCTTAGATAACTCTAAATGCAAAAGATCTCCTATTTAGACAACTTTGAAGTTTAACTTCAGTTGATCTTTCAATGTTTTCTCAGTCGATTGGATAAACTCATCAAGCTTTGCTCTATTTGCAATGACATACGAATTGTCCTCGTAACCAAGAACTCCAATTTGTTCAAAATAAGTAAGTGCCGTCTTCATAAGCTCGACATTCTGACTTTCAGCAAAACGAATAATACGTTGGCTAAGGATTTCAGCTTTAAAAACGTCTATAAAGCGCTTCATATAGTCAGCGGCCTTAAAGTGATCAACCCCATCTTTTTGAAAGCTTTCAAGAGTAAGCGCTGAAACAAAGTAAGCTTCATTAATATATGTTAGACTTCGAGCAAAAAGGCTTAGCTTTGAAGCGACCTCGTATAAGTCTTTATTTGTAAACTCGATTGCATCTTGTAGATTTGTTATCTCTCTTCCAACAGCATTGCTTAGAATACGAAGCGTCTTAGCATAGTACTCTTTTACAGTTGGTAGATAGAATTCCATCTTAAGCATATCTCTTTGCTTTACAAAGAATGCCTTGAGGTCATCGACATTATCAATCTCACCACTAAAGACATTGAACCAAGCTAGTGAAATTGTCCAAGGAATGATGAAGTGGTGAACAATAGTATTTTTAAAGAATAAAAGCTCGCCGCGACAGTTTTTCTTAATTGCATAAAAAAGTGACGTCCCTTCACTTTGGCCAATAACATCAACTTTGTTATTTCCAATTAGAATATCCATAGCTCGTCCTATGGAATCCTCTAATTTACTGGCCTTAAGGCCTTCGGTAAAAGGAATATCATATCGCTGGCAATACTCTAAAATCGCCTGCGCTTTTAAAATTATATCATTCCACTTCAGTGCACCACTAGGCTCATCTAATAGAATTAAAACTAAGAGATTAGTTGGCGTAATCACCATTTGATCCCCAACACTTCTAAAGCATTTAAAAGCAAGCTCTCTTACATTAAGCTTATTCTGTTCTGGGTCATCAAGCTTATGGGCATATTGTGGTTTACCAAGAGAGATATGAATCTTCCCAAATTGATAGGCCATAAGTTTAAAGAGGCCAAACAGTTGTCCTGTAGACTCCTTAACTTTCTTTCCACCCATCATCTCTTTTGCGAGGGCCTTCTGCTCAGGAACATACTCATGAGCAATACTAACAGGAACAAAAGCAAGTCCACGCTCTTTAGCATCTGGAAGGTGCGAGTGTGCCTCTAATAGCATTTGATAGAGGCCGTACTTAGGAGGCCTAAGTTTTCCAGACCTCGTCCTTCCACCTTCGAAGAAGAACTCGATTGGTTCCTTGCGCTTTAAAAGAGCAAAGAGATATGCTTCCATCGTAAATTTATAGAGAATATCATTTTGAAAGCTTCTACGAATAAAGAAGCAACCTGACTTTCTAAAAATCTTACCAATTGGAAAAATATTTAAGTTATCACCACCAGCAACGTAGAGCATACGCTTATATTGCTTAAAGAATTTATAATTAATTGCAATATAGTCAGCATGAGACTGATGGTTTGGAACAAGAACCACACTTGCCTCTTCTAAAAGAGCATTGAGGTCTGTATCATTTTCATTAAAGCTTACTCCATCGTATAGACGAGGAAGAGTAGCATCAAAGAATTTTGCCATCGACTTTAGATATGATGGAGAATAGTCTGCCTTCATTTCATTGAAGTTGGCGACAACCTTCTTTTTCGTTAGAGCTGGATTATCACTTTCTTCAATTCTTTTTATAAGTTTTGGATAACTTAATAAATCGTCAAGAACACTATTTCCCATATTCTAAGGCCTTTCTTATCTTTTTCCGTGTGGCTTACTTTCGGCCATTCCCGATGAAGACATTTCCATAAACAGTGCTGCTTCACTCATATTTACAAGTTTATCAACACCAAGGTAAGTCATTCCAGAACGGATACCACCTGTTAATTCATTGATGATTCCTTCGGCAGGTCCCTTACATGGAATCATTGTATCAACACCTTCAGCGGCCATACCTTTTGGAAGCTCTCCACGCCATGAAACTTGTGCGGCCTTCGATGCCATCCCACGATACTCTTTCATTCCGCCTTTAACTTCACCTGGAGTTTCAAGTGCTCCAGATAAGAGTGAGCCTGCCATACAAGAGCTAGCACCTGCACTAAGTGCTTTCACCATATCACCAGAGTTCTTTAGGCCACCGTCAGCGATAACTGGGATTCCGGCCTTCTGTGCTTCAGCAACACACATTGCAATGGCCGTTAACTGAGGAACACCGTGTCCAGTGATAATTCTTGTTGTGCACATACTTCCAGGTCCAATTCCAACCTTAACAGCATCTGCACCTTTATCAATCATGCGCTTAACTCCATCAGGAGTTGCAACATTTCCTGCGATCACATCGATTTGCGGATAATTCTTTTTAATATACTCAAGAACCTCCATCATCATGATTGAGTCACCATGTGCGATATCAACAGTAAGAATTTCAACCCCAAGGGCCGCAAGAAGATCTGCTCTTTTCTTACCTTCTTCCTTAACACCAACAGATGCTGCAATTGGAAGGTTGATTGAATGTTCTTTAAAATAATTTTGGATTGCTTTAACGTCTTCAACTTGCTGCTCAGGAGACATAAAACGGTGAAGGATACCAACACCACCTAAGCGTCCCATCTCCATTGCCATTTCAGGTCCTGTAACCGTGTCCATATTGGCAGCAATAATTGGGATATCAATTGAATGATTCTTAGTGATCTTTGTCTTAAGATCAGTGTGTCTACGAGAAGAAATTTCTGAATATCTCGGAACTAATAAAACATCGTCAAAAGTTAGACCTTTTCCACGAGTAAGAATACCATTTGCTTTGAATGTTAAATCCATCAATCTCCCCTAAATCTAGAAACTTGTGTGCGTTATAACGACGAAATAATAACATTGTCGAAATAACACGCACAAGGTAATTTTTAGAGTTTATCTTCAGGATCTAGTGGATCTACTTGAAGGTATACAGACGAAATCGCGATGAAATGAATGCGATAAAATCTTCGTCCTGTGTCATACTTCCAAACACAGCAGAGTATGCCGAGCCTAGATCAAATCGTTGTGTAATTTGGCCACGAGAATCAATATAGTAAACAGTCTTGCCAACAGTTGTTACAACTAACCCATCCTTCCAAACGGCCAGTGAAGAAACTGCGAGTTCATCGACTTTAATTCGCTTTACTTCATTAAAAGACGAATCAATATAGATAACTTCACCATTTACGCTACCAAATGCAGCAAGCTTACCACCGTCAACGAGAACGCCTTTACGGTTTGATTGAAAAGCAAGTTTCTTATAAAGAACACCCGACTTTAGATCAATAACTTCCATTTTATCATCAACTGAACCAACAACTAGTTTAGAATTAAAAATTGTTGGTCTCATATCAACGTCAACAAACTTCTGACCAGCGCTCATGCGTCTTTCCCACAGGACTTGCCCTTCTTCTAGAGAGAAGCAAATAAAGTAGCCATCAGCAAAGCCAGCATAGACTTTATTACCAGAGATTAAAGCAGTAGATGTTCGTTGAACTGTTGAGTAATAAGGAACAGATCTCTTATATGACCAAATGACTCTTCCAGTATAGGCGTCGATATTAAAGAGCTTATGATTTCTTGTATGAACAAAAAGTCTACCATTGTGAACAACAGGAGTTGAATCAACACCAGCATCTAAATCAAACTCATATGCTAGCTCACCCTTATTAAAGTCGTAAGCATAGACGCGACCAGTATTGTCTCCGAAGATCAATAGGTTTTCGTAAACAATTGGAGCACTTGTCATCTGACCTTTAATATTTAAAGTCCATAGAAGTCTGCCAGTTTCAACATTGTAAGCATTAAAGTGACCACGGCCATCAGCTGCAAATAATTGGCCATCGTGAATTAAAGGCGAGGCCAGAGAAATAGGAAGATTTCCACTCTCGTAACTTGGCTCTAAATTCTTTGCCCAAGCTAGTGTAAGAGGTTTCTTCTCTAACTTATCTGCTGATAACTTAGTCGTCACACTGTTTAGTGTTGAACAAGAAGTAAGAAGAATGGCCACAGTCGTGGCCGTTAGAATTTTTATCATAAAATTACTTAATTTTTGCTAAATAGCTCTTCGCTAGTGATTTGTAGACATTTTGAGTTGTAAGAGTCAGAACCTTATCAAAGTGAGCTTTCGCCTTTGCCATGTCATTCTTTAAGAAATACATACGCCCTAGATCAAGTTCGACACGACCCATTGTCAGATTATTTTCATTATTCTTAAGCTCTGTTAAAGATGCAATTGCACCATCAATATCATTAAGATCTTCTTGAACTACGGCCTTTCTTAAATTAACAAAGTATGACTGTAGAGAAGTTCCTGGCTGCATCTTTGTAAGAATATCTAGTGCAATTTTGTTCTCACCTTTATTAGTAAGGTAATCAACTGCAAGTAGGCTTGTTGCAAATGAAGCTGAAGTACTTGCATAGTCATTTAAAAGAAGTCCTAGCTCTGCACTCATTGCCGCAGCATCTAGTCCACCTTCTTGATATTTCTTTAAAGACCCTTGCTCAAATTGATAGAAAGCAGTTGCTGCCTTTTCATTAGTTTGTGCTTTTGTGTAAGAAAAGATTCCGTACCCACCAATGGCAGCTACAATTAAGAGAATCAGTCCTAGAAATAAAGCTTTGTTTTGAGCGATAAACGCTCCAAGCTCTGTTGAATTTAATTCAGAATTTAGGCCTTCATTTGGCGCTACCTGTGTTGTCATCCATTACCCTCTGGTTAAAAATTTTTATCATTTTAATAAAGAAGATTGAAAGTTGTCAAAAATACATGAGTATTGTTAAAATATATTTACTCATAATTAGGAAAAAGGAAAATTACGCACCATGAAAAGGATTTCACTAGTAATAGCAGCTTTTATTATCTCTTTTAACACTCTAGCACTGGAACGTGTTGGACGCTTGGGAATTGGCTTCTCAAATACTGTTAATGATAATATTCCATCACTTTCAATTAAAGTTCAACGCAGCACAACGTTTGCTTATGGTGCAATTTTTGGCGTAAACACTTCTGAAAACGGTGGTTGGCACGGTGGAGTTCGTCTCTATCGCAATATCTTTGATGAACCATACCTAACTTTCTATGCGGTAGGGGCCGCAGTTTTACTAAATAATAAAAACCCTGGCCAAGACTCAGACTCAGGCTTTCAGGGGGATCTAGGATTTGGAACCGAGTTCTCATTTCAAGGTGTAGACAGTATTGGCTTCAGTACTGAATTCGGTATTCGTTTTGAAAATATTGATGAATTTGAAGTGACGACAATGGGTGAACACTTTATTACTGCTGGTTTCCACTTCTATTTATAAGACTAGATTAAATTACGGACAAATTAATGTTTAAAAATAAAATTATACTCTTCATTACATTACTATGCCTTCAAGGTCTTTCACTGGCCCAGGAAGGAATGGTCGGTGCAGATGATGACCTCAATATCGGTGGCGATATCTTTTCAGACTTCAACGAAGATCTTGAAGAGTCGCAAATCTATGAAGATGAGCGCTATTATAAGTATGGACGCTTCTTCTCATTTTCAATGGCCATCGGCTACACGACCTGGTCAGGAAATCGAGGAATGTTATATGAAGACCTACCGCCTACTTTTGGCCTAACAATTCAATACTTTTCAGATTTTCAATCAGCTTGGAATATTGGGTTTGCCTATTCTAAACACAACATCACACTAACTTATCCAACTCAAGGAATTCAGCAGTTTCCAACTTCAGTTGATATCTCGATGCTTAGATTCTACTTTGGATATCGTTACTATATCGATACCTCAAACCTTGGAACGGCCATCACATACTCAAACCCTTATTTAACAGCAAGATTTGAGTATTGGTATGAACAAGAAAAGATCGCAAACCAAGATGGTGAAGTAGAAGACTCTTATGGAGGCGTTGGGATTGCGCTTGGTGGTGGACTTGAGTTCCCTATTAAAATAAAGGAATCATACGTAAATGTTGAGGCACTGGTTCACTCAGTTGCCCTGCAAGATGTACGTACTATTAAATATGCTCCTGCTACAAAGGGTGGCCCAGGGGTGAGTGACCTGAGTGGTTTTGCATTCACTCTTATGGTTGGGTATGTTTGGAATTGGTAACGCATCCGCTGCAAAATGATTAATAATCATTTTGAGCGGTGCGTGCGCAGTTGCCTGCAATGACGTAGTATCATTAATCTCAACGAGCTTTAATGAATTAGTCATTATGGATAAAGCGATATGTTTCTCATTGCTCCAGAGGCAACAAAATCGACATAAACGTCGATTTGTTGAATAAGCCTATGAGCTAAAGAATGGGGAGCTAACACCGCATCATATCTTGCTCACGCAAGATGCTGCGGGTGTTTTACAAAGCGCAAAAAAAAACGAAGATATAAGATAACACAACAAGGATAGTTAAATGAACAGATTAAACTCAGACTTAGGTTGGCTAGTACTAAGAGTTTCAACAGCACTAATGATGCTATTAGCTCACGGATGGGGAAAGCTTGCTAACTTCACAACTCTATTAACAAAATTCCCAGACCCAATTGGCCTAGGAATTCCATTTTCACTAACAGCAACAGTTTTTGCAGAAGTATTTTGTCAGGCCTTCATTATCGTTGGTTTTAAAACTCGTTGGTTTGCAGCGATCTCTGCAGTAACAATGCTAGTTGCAGCATTTGTTATTCACGGAAATGATCCATTTGCTTCTAAAGAAAAGGCCCTACTTTATGCTGTAGCATATATTGCAATTTTCTTTTCTAACGGTGGAAAGTACTCAGTTAAAGCATAATACTTCTAATATAGGGGAAGAGGTCACTGGCCACACTTCCCCTAACACCTTCTTCATTTTCATATAACAAATCAGCGGCCCGTCCATGCACCCAAACCCCAAGACAAGCGGCTTCTTCTAAACTTAATCCTTGCGCCAAAAAACTTCCAATAATGCCAGCAAGAATATCTCCTGTACCGGCCATTGCAAGGACTGGGTTACCAGTTTTATTCTCATAAACGACATTCTGCGAAGCCACTAAAGTCTCATGGCCCTTGAGAACACAAGTGCTTGAAAATTTCATAATTTTCTTTACCGATGATAGGCGATGTTTTGAAACTTCTTCTCGCGGGACATTAAGAAGTCTTGCCGCCTCACCTTCATGTGGCGTGATAACAGTATTTACTAATTTCATTGTACTCTGGGCCTGTGATAAGAACCAGAGGGCGTCGGCGTCCACGACTTTCTTATGAGTGAGATGACAAAAGTGATCCCATATGAATTTGGCCCATTCATCTCGGCCAAGGCCAGGGCCAAGGACAACACTTGTAGCCTTCTCTAAAATGGCGTTAGCGTGAGCAATGCCTCTTTCATTAGCATCAATTCCTCGAACCATAAGCTCTGGACGTCCAGCGAGAATACCAGACACACTTGCCTTCCTAGTGAGTACACTTACCATTCCCGCTCCTGATCTAAGAGCACCTTCTGCAGCAAGCCTTGCAGCACCGGCATATCCTAAATTGCCACCAATAACTACAACATGACCAAAGCTATACTTATTGGCATCCTTATCCATTACAGGAAGTTTTCTTAAAAGAGAAAAAGGAAAGTCATTACTCATACCTTCACATATCGGAAAGTATCGATAAGGTACACGCCATTTTTTTGAAATTAAGATATATTAAGACAAATTAAGAGAATTCTTTTTTAAAGCTTTAATAAAAAAAGGCCCTTTTCTAAGGGCCCTATTATTTATTTTGAAACTTTCTTCATGCGGTTTTGTAGATCCGTTCCTGTTCTGAAAATCAGGTGGATTGGAGTGTTATCCAGAGGGAATGCACCACGAAGGCCATTCTTTAGATAACGACGGTAGTTTTCAGGGATCCCCTTAGACTTATTCGTATAGAATAAGAATGTTGGTGGGTCGGCCTTAATTTGAGATGCGTACTTAACACGGAATCTCTTACCACGTGAACCTTTTAGAATAATTGGGTGTCTCTCAATTAGTTCGAATACGAAGCGGTTTAGTGCACCCGTTGCAATTGACTGTCTTCTAATAAAGATTGTCTTTGCAAGGATTTTCTTAAGGCGCTTAAGTCCTCTCTTATGCTTAGCTGAGATTGGAATAATATCGCAATAATTTAGCCAAGGCATTTTATCGCGAATATTTAAAAGCCACTCTTTACGAGCATCTTGATCCTTAAAAGTATCCCCCATGAGATCTACTTTATTAAGACATACGATAACTGAAGCACCTTTTTCGATAGCAATATCGAGAAGACGCTTGTCTTGGTGAGAAACACCTTTAACAGCATCAATCATATAAATACACACATCACTATCTGCAATACTTCTTAGAGAGCGATACACTGATTGTGACTCAACAAAGTCATCAATTTTTTTCTGCTTTCTGATACCTGCAGTGTCGACAATGTGGATTGAGCGCCAGTGGCTGCCTTCGACTTCTGCATCTGCTTCGAGTAGCACTTCAGCTTCGCCTTCACTTGTTTCTTCTTCAGAGTTGGCCTCAGTGCTTTCTTCACCAAAGACCTGAGCTTCCATACGAGTTGCAGATGTTTCATCTAGCTCTTCGTCTTGTTCAAGCATTGCATCTTCAAGACCTTCTAATTCGTATTCGTCTAATTCAGTCTCAATTTCTTCTTCAAGATCATAAGATGAAATTAGCTCGTTATATAGATCAGGGTTATTCTTTTTGAAGTCTTCATATTGAGAACGGAGAAGATTATCATTCTTAAAGAAGGCCTTGGCCTCATCTAACTTCTTAGCATCATCTCCAAGGAAAAGATCGAAGTAGCCATCAATTGGATCAACTGTTGTTCCCGCAATATCAGAAACAAGGGCACGCTCACTTCCAAGAAGCTGATTTAGAAGAGTTGACTTACCAGCGTTTGGTGCACCAATAAGAGCAAGCTTTGCCACAACATTTTCACGAGGAGTTACACCTCTTTGTAGAGCTGAGATATTCATCACATCATTTGATTCTGAAAATGCCATCATCTCACGGTGAATATTTTCGCGAAGATTTTCCATTCCAAGGCCATGGGCCGCAGAAGTCACAAACATTTCGTCATTATTTACACCAAGCTCATAGAATGCATACTCATCACCATCTTGAGCACTTGAATCGAATTTATTAACGATAAGCCACATTTTCTTCTTTTGCTTTCTAATGAAGTTAGCAATTGTCTTATCAAATGGCAGAACACCTTCTCTTACATCAACAACAAAGAGAACAAGGTCTGACTCTTCAATCGCCTGGTGAGCGTGGTCCGTCATGATATTGAAGAATTTATTTGCATTAATTTCTTGGTCATTCTTTCCTTGCTCATCAATTTGAGTTGGATAGAAACCACCAGTATCAACAAGAATTGCATCTAATGGGCGATCCTCATCTGCATCACTGAAAGTTGTAATTCCATAGTGACGATCACGAGTAACACCTGGCATATCATGTGTAATGGCCTTAAATTGTTTCTTCATTAATCGGTTGAATACGGAACTCTTTCCAACATTCGGTCGTCCAATTAATGAAATGATCATTGATCGTTTTTGCATATTAAAGTCCTATTTTTTATAAAAATTAAATTATCTTTTTTTCCAAACACGTGCAGAGTTTGTTGCTCTTGGAAGGCCAAGCTCTTCTAGAACAAAGTTATTCTTAAACCATTTCGGAGAAACTTTTACGTGTAGGTTTAAGTGAACTGTCCCATCAGTCATCGCTGCAATTTTTTTACGAGCACGCATACCAATTTCTTTAATCATTGTTCCTTTTGATCCAACAACGATTGCACGTTGAGATGGGCGGTTAACAAGGATTGATGCTGAAATGTGCGCAGCAAATGCACCTGTCTTATCTTTAAAGTCTTTGTACTCATCAATAACAACGGCCATTTCATATGGAAGCTCATCTTTTAATAATTCAAAAGCTTGCTCACGGATATATTCTGTTGCAAAGAATCGTTGAGACTTATTAGAGATTGCACCGTCTAGGTAGTAGTGAGAACCTGGCTTCGCTTCATCACAAAGAGCTGCCGTTAGTAGGTGAACATTATCTCCGGCCTTAGTTGAGATACAGAAGAATTTCTCAATTGATGGGATAACTTCTTTAGCTTGCTCAAATACTTTATCAAGAGGAAGTGCTTCAGCATTTTCAACACGGTCAGACTTAGTAAAGACAAGCCATGTTTTAGATAGCTCTTTTCCACCAATATACTCTTTAAAGTCCTTAATTTGTCCAAGGATATCTTTTGTTAGATCAATAAGAAGAAGGTTTACATCAACACCATCAACACCTTCAACTGCTTGTTGATTAATTCTTTTGTTAAGTTCCTGACTTGCCTTGTGTAGACCTGGAGTGTCTACAAGAACAACTTCAGTATGATCAACAGTAAATACTGCGTGAAACTTATTACGAGTTGTTTGTGGCTTACTCGTTACAATTGAAAGGTCCATACCAAGTAGGTAGTTTACAAGTGAACTCTTTCCTACGTTTGGAGCACCAACGATAGCGGCCATAAGTGATTTGTTGTCTGGGTGTTGATTTTCTAATAACATAACTTCTCCGTAAAATTAAAGTCGATCTAATAAATTATTTTTTAAGCATTTCTTTGCAATTTCTTTTGTTCCATTCTTCTTACTGTGAGACATAAGTTCACAGATATATTGCTCATTTACATAGAGCTCAATTTTAAATTCTTGTCCGATCTTTGTGGCGCGATACTCTGGAAGACTCTTAAATCGTGCCAGTGTTTCCTCTTGTAATTTTGTTTTTGGATCGAAGTCTACTAGCTTCTTTTCGCAAAAGAACTTCTCTCCACTTTCCTTCTCATACATGGCCAGCACTGTATTAAGGTATTGGTCAGCGCGGTCGACTCCTTGATCAATCGCAATTGCACCAAGAAGAGACTCAAATAGGTCACAAAGAATTCCGCTATTAACTTCTTCTTCTAACTCTCCTTTTCCAACGATTAGAAAAGAAGATAGTCCTAAGAAATTAGATAGGCCGCTAAGACTTTCCTCATTAACAAGAGCACTACGAAGCTTTGAAAGTTGCCCCTCATTCATCTCATCAAAATTTAGGAAGAGATTCTTAGTCACAAATGCACCAAGTACAGAGTCACCGTAGAACTCAAGTCTTTCATAGCTTTTTACTTTTACCTTGGCCTCATGAGCATATGAGCTATGAGTAAAGGCACGCATAAGAAGTGCGCTATCTTTAAAATTTATATTGAAAGTAGCTAAAAGCTTCTCTTCAATATTTGAATATTTAAGGAATGTATCAATTAAGAATTTGTGATTTTGCTCTAATGCACCACTAGCAGTTATGTCACCAGATTGCTTAAAATTTGCAATCGTGTGCACATAAAATGCATGGGCAAATGGATTACTCTTCCCTTTCGGGCCGAGTGAGGTCGTCTCGAGCATAAATCACCTAATATTGAATTGTTAAGGCCATTTATAATGCTTTATCCCACCAATTGCAAGCTTAAGCTTCTTCTTGTGAAATAATAACAGGTTCGTTAATATATTCAGTAATATACGTAGTTTAAGGATGGATATGGAAATCGCAACTGCCAATAAAAATAAGTTAGAAAAATGGCAAAAGGCCTTCTTCAAGAAGATTGAGGCCAAGGGCCGAAGCCTAAATACAATAAAAAACTATCGAACAGACCTGGCCTGTTTTAACCAATATGTTACAGAAAGTGCTAAGCAGACAAGTATTGAACTCTACTCAATCCCAGAAATTCTTGAGTATGGAAAATACCTTGAGGCCAAGTATAGCTCTGACAACTCTCGTCGCCGCCGTGTTCAGGCCTTAAGAATTTTCTTTGACCATTTGGTTGAAGAAGGTGTCTTTAATGCCAACCCTGTTCGAAAAATCCCAACCTCGCCAAAGTTTCTGGATATTCCAAGGCCTGCAACTTTCTCTCATATCAAGAGTCTGTGGCACACGCTCTTAAATGATCAACGTACGGCCAAGAATGATCTTGAAAAACTAAAGGCCAAGCGAAATGGGATTATCTTTAGTGCCATTTATCTTGGGGGACTAAAAGTAAGTGAGCTTTCAAAAATTAAAGTCTCAAGTTTCTCTTTTAGAGATGAGATAAAAGCGGTCATCACACATGAAAAGCGCGATCCCTATACTGTTACCTTCCCTGCTATTTTTGGACGACTATTCTATGAGTATATTGAATTACTTGAAAAGGTAAAAAAAGAACAGGGCCACAACTTCCCTCATCTTCTCTTTAATGCCAATGCCCATAAGATTCTTTCAGGAGGACTTTCGGCCCGTGGCATGGAGTTATTATTTGAAGAATGGCGTAGTCAGCTGATGATTCAAATTACACCAAAGTCTCTGCGTCAGTCTTGTATCTTTACTTGGCTGCATAATGGAGTTAATGAGACAACAATGAAGGAATGGTTAGGAGTTTCTCCTGCATACTCATTAAAACCATATAAAGAGCATATGGATAAGCATTTCTATAATGATCAATTTATAGAGCTTGCTATGAATGAAGATAAGCTAATTTAAATTTAATAAGAATTCTTAATTGGAACAGGTCTGTCATATACTGGCAGGCCAGCATCCTTATCAAGGTGCCAGCGATCGGTATAAAGTTCATCTTTTTCAATTCGATAGAAATCAAGATCTTGGTCTAGCTTATCTAACTTATAAATAAGTTCAGCTTGAAGACGAACCTGATCGTTCTTTTTTGAAAGAAGTAGATTCAATGCCTCATCTTTTTTTCTTTGAAGCTCGAGAATTTTCTTATCGTAGTCGGCCGCCACTTCAACTTGTTTTTGTGAAAAGCCCCAGACAAATTTATTCACGTCATTTAACTGAAATGTAAAATCTCTCTTTTTTGCTAGTAATGATAGGCGGTAGCGAGAGGCCTCTTTTATTCTGGCGGCTAGCATTTTACTTTCAAAGACAAGAATCGTTCCTCTTCTTAATGTTGAGTTTTCACCCCAACAGTCTTCAAGGTCCTTTGCATAGATCGTAATATACTTGTCTTCGCTTGCGCGAATATGGCCCTTACAACGATCATTGTCCATATTTCTTGCGACATTGAAGTAGACAACGTCAGAAGGTTTTAAAAATTTCACATTACGAGATTCAACCTGAATTTTAAAAACTGTTGAAGAAGGGTCCTTATCTGTGACACGCCCAGAGAATTTTGAATAGTCGACACTTGGATCATAGAAAGTATCAAAGCCATGATCATTGATATAATTCTCATAGGCATTGTAATCCTTCTTAATATTCTTATTGCGTACATCATCCTTCTTGATGATAAAACCATCAGCATTGGCATGCACCTGGCCTTGGGCCATAATCAATGAAAATACTAGAAGTATTAATCTCATATGTTCATTATAGCGCAAAACGTCTTTACTAAAAGAGGTAGAAAACTTGTCCATTACCCCTGCCCATGTTAAATTTCTTTAGTAAATTTTCATATTTCCCTTAGGAGCAAAGAATGCAATTTTTTATCGATACAGGTGATATCAACGAAATCAAAGAAGCAGCGAAATGGGGCATCATTGACGGTGTTACAACGAACCCATCAATCATTGCTAAAACAGGTCGCTCACAAGTTGAAGTTATCAAGGATATTTGTGAAATCATCGATGGGCCAATCTCTGCAGAAGTTATTGCAACTGACAAAGATGGTATGATTAAGGAAGGAAGTGAACTTGCAAAGATTCACAGCAATATCGTTATCAAGCTTCCATTAACAGAAGACGGAATTGCTGCATGTAAGTGGTTTAGCGAAAACGGAATCAAAACTAATGTGACTCTGTGTTTCAGTTCTAACCAAGCTCTACTAGCAGCTAAGAATGGTGCGACTTATATCTCTCCATTTATTGGAAGATTAGATGATATTGGTGCAGATGGTATGACTCTAATCCAAGAAATTCGTCATATGTATGATATCTATGGATTTGAAACAGAAGTACTTGCAGCTTCAGTTCGTCACGCAGATCACGTGAAACACTGTTCAATGGTTGGTGCAGACGTTGCAACAATGCCATTTGGTGTAATTAAGTCACTTTTTGGTCACCCTCTAACTGAGAAGGGACTGGCACAATTTTTGGCCGATCACGCGAAATCACAGAAGTAATCAACATTTGTCACATCTAAAGAATAAATGTAAATAAGATTTATAATTACGGGGGCTTACAGTCCCCGTTCTTTATTTTTTCTAAATTTAATATCCCACAGACCGATATCTATTAAAATAGTGCTTACCAGCACATATCCGAGCGTTTCGCTCTTTTATTGGTAAAGGTTTGGGATGAAATTTATTAAATCAACTTTTCTATTAGCGTGTTTTTGTGCGGCGACCATCTCCTGTGTTGCAGAACCAGAAAAGGGGCCTTCACTTAGCACACTCCCACTGCGCTGGAACTCTTCGGCCCTGCCTTTAACAGTCAAAGTCCACAACGACTTTAATATTATCAATGATCTTGATGGTGGCTCAGATAGTCTTCCCCTAGCAGATGAAGATGATGGGGATTATCTTGAATATGATCTAATGGAAGAGATGCAAAAGGCATGGAATGATGCTGATGAAAATAGAGACTACTTTGTTATTGGCCATGGCCAAGCGGCTTCTCGCGATCCGGCCTCAGATCTAGATGATTACTACGACGGTGAAGTTGGTATTTATATTACAAAAGACTGGTATCCAGATGTTGGTTTTGGTGTTCTTGCCATCACCTCATATTTTGCAGAACATAAGGGCGATTACCTAAGAATGGTTCACGGTGATATTATAGTCAATCTACAAGATTATTGGTTCACTTTTGACAATACCAATAACACTTCTTCTTTCTATGATATGCCTTCTGTTATTCTCCATGAACTTGGCCACTTAATTGGACTTAAACATACCAATACAAAGTCAGTAGAGTCCATCATGTACCCACAACTAGGTGGTGGTGAGAAGAAAAGATCCTTAAGTTTCTACGACGCGAAAACAATTCAAAACCTCTACGATAATGCAACAGCTATGACGGCCGCAGTTCGCACCTCTGCTCTAGGAAGTGCTGACGAGTCAACGAAGTCAGCTGGCCAAGATGATGGACCAGTTGATAAGCCGAAGCTAATTCATGGATATATTGAACTACGCACAGATGGAAATTGTCGTCACTACCAAAATGGTAAACTAATTGATACTCACAAGGCCTTTTAGTCTATAGTGCAAGGTTTGCTCTCTTAAAAATAACGGTAATTTATGGCCTAATATTAGTATGGCCACAATTCTAGACGACACAGATAAAACGTCATTTCCAATTGATGAGGAGACGCTAAAGGATAATTCTAAATTAATCCTTTGCCCTGACTGTGATGAGCTCTACGAATTTAAATTAATTGCTCCAAGGCAAAAGGCGGTTTGCCAGTGTTGTGGATACACTCTGTATCGTGGCGATAGCACTCTTCGCATGGTAAAGGTTTTAACGATCTCAGGGCTTTTATTATTCTATCCGGCATTCTTTTTACCTGTTTTAAAAATTCACATGGCGGGAAGTAATTTAGAAACATCGACTTATCAGTCAGTCTTTGCTTTTGCCACTAAGGCCTATTGGCCAATAGCGATCTCAGTTATTCTCTTTGCGATTCTTATTCCTCTTTTTAGATTGCTGGTTTATTTATCAGTTTTTATAAAAAATAAGTATATCAATCAAAATATTGGAAAGCCGCTTTTAAAGTATCTGGCCCCTTCTCATGAATGGTCTATGGTCGATGTCTACTTTATGGGTATTATTGTCACGGTTTCCAAAATGGTGGATCGCTCAGATGTTGAACTTACGATTGGAACTCTTAGCCTGATCTTACTTATGGTTAATAACATTCTACTTCAATCAGTTACTCACTTTGATGAATTATGGAAGAAGCTTTATGAGAGGAATTGATCATCAAAAGGCATTGTGTCCAAAGTGCCAAAAAGTAAATTCGATTCTTACTTGTACGAGATGTGGTGCTAAGATTGAGCTTAGAAATTATGAAGGAATCTCTCGTTGCAAGGCCTATCTCATTGCGGCCATTGCCCTCTATATACCGGCAAACCTCCTTCCAATAATGACAGTTCTGACTTTTAACAGAGGAACGCCAAGAACAATTCTCGGTGGTGTTTTAA
Source organism: Halobacteriovorax sp. HFRX-2_2 (assembly GCF_043196705.1). NCBI lineage: Bacteria > Pseudomonadati > Bdellovibrionota > Bacteriovoracia > Bacteriovoracales > Halobacteriovoraceae > Halobacteriovorax > Halobacteriovorax sp. HFRX-2_2. Next base: position 118,641 of record NZ_JBEBMT010000003.1, on the reverse strand, counting down.
ACCTAATTACTTTGAAAATGTATCCAATTGCCATGATTGTTTTTGCGGCCAGTATAATTGTCCCAATATTTAAAATCATTTCACTTTGGTATATCATTGATAATATAAATACTTTAGATGAGAGAAAAAAGAAGAAGTTAACAAAGCTTTATCGAGTTGTTCATATCGTTGGAAAATGGTCCATGCTTGATATCTTTGTTATTGCCCTCCTTGTTATACTTGTTAATGTTGAATTCATTTCTCAAATAAAGGCAGAGCCAGCAGTGCTCTACTTTACAGCAGTCGTAATACTAACCATCCTGGCGTCAAATGAAGTGGACACAAGATTAATCTGGGATGATAAGGAAAGATATGAGTAACGGTAAACCTCAAGTTGTTAGCAAGAAAGGAATTAACCCTATTTGGTTTTTTCCAGTAGCTGCTGTTTCAATTGGGATCTGGCTTTTATATACAAACTTAATGGCCCGTGCCTCATATATTACAATCAATTTTAGAAATGCAGATGGAATTATTCCCGGCAAAACAACAATAATCTATAAAGGAACAATTGTTGGCCGTGTGAAGGATACAGAGCTAAATAAAAATCTCACAAGTGTTGCTGTTCATGTTGAAATGAACCCACGTATGCGTGATTACTTATCAAAGGATACAAAGTTTTGGCTCGTAAGCCCAACAGTAAACCTATCTGGTATCTCCGGACTAAGTACGATCATTAGTGGAAAATTCATTAATATGCACCCAGCAAAAGGAAAATTTGTTAGGAAGTTTGATGCTCTTAATGAAACTCCTCGCAGTCTTAGAAATGATGGGATCTATATCAAGCTCAATGCTAAGAAACTTGGGTCTATTTCAAACGGCTCCCCTATTTACTACAACAAAATTCAAGTTGGAGAAGTCACAAGTTACGACCTCGATATGGAACGAGATGGCGTTGATATAACTGTTTTTATTGAAAGCCGTTATCAGAATCTGATCCATTCCACTTCAAGATTTTACAATGTCAGTGGAATGCATGTTGATGCCTCACTTGCGGGCGTAAAAGTTCGCACAGAATCTCTTGCCTCACTAGTGAAAGGCGGTATTTCATTTGTAAACTTTGAAAACGAGGACGAGACAATCCTCAAAGAAAATTTTGAAAAGAGTTATAAACTCTATTCTTCTTATGAAGAAACAATTCCAGGAAAAGAGATTGAAATCGAATTCCCTTTAGGTAGTGCAGTTTCAAAAGTTAAAACTCCAATTAAATTTAGAAGTATTGTTATTGGATATGTAACTGGTTCAAAAATCGATCGCAATAAATCAACTCTTACTGTTCAGGCGACAGTAAAGAAAGAATTCGAGAATGTTGTTGTAAAGGGAGCAAAGTTTTGGGAAGTAAAACCAAAAATCTCTCTTAGTGGTATTGAGTCAATCGATGCTCTTACAGGAAATTATATTGCCGTTGATATCAGCCGTTCAAGATATAAAAAAGGCAAGCAAACAGATAGTTTTAAGGCACTACGACAGGCGCCTTTAAAAGAAGTTCACAATAAATTTGGACAAAAGCTTAGCCTTTATAGTGATCGCAGAAACTCTCTTGCAAAGGGACAAGGCGTTTACTACCGTGGAATTCAAGTTGGTGTCATCACAGATGTTAGACTTAATACTCGTGCAAAGAATGTCATTGCTGAAATCTTTGTCAATTCTCCTTATCACAGACTTCTTAAAGAAGAGACGAAGTTTTGGAATGTTAGTGGTGTTGATGTAGAGTTTGGTCTATTTTCAGGAGCAAAGATAAGCACTCAATCTCTAGAGACTCTTCTTTCAGGAGGAGTTGAATTTGCAACGCCAGAGAGATTCACACAGAGAAAAAAGAATTACTTTAAGATTCACAAGAAGGCCAATAGCGAATGGCTAGAATGGAAACCAATTATCGAATTATAAGCATAAAAAAAGCCTCGCATCGCGAGGCCTTTTTATTTGTATGTCATAAAATATTAAGCGACTTTCTTATCTTTTTCCACCTCAGGTGACTCAAGATTATCAAGAACTTCTTGAGAGAAAATTAACTTCTTACGAAGTGCCTCACGAGAGATTCCCATCTCTTTTGCGGCCTTAGACTTATTCCCAAAGTTTCTTTTAATCTCATTAAGAATCATTTCACGCTCAACAAGAGCAAGACGATCTTTTAGAGGAAGCTTAAAGTCTGTGACGTGATCAATTTGTCCAAATTGTTTCTGCTTCATTGAAATATCAACTAGAGGAGATACCCCGTCATTGATTTCAATATCAGAAATAATATGTGACTTTGGATGATAAAGCACAGCTCTTTCAATACACTTCTTTAATTCATAAACATTACCTGGCCAGTCATACTGTAGGATTTGTTCCATAACCTTCTTAGAGAAGCTCTTAAGAAGAAGTCCTTGTCTTTTACATTCAACTTTTAAGAAGTACTCGACAAGCATTTCGATATCATCTTCACGGCGTCTTAGTGGATCAAGATTAATTTGAGCTTGAGATAGAAACTCAAAAAGATCACGATGGAATAGGCCTTCATCAGTTAAGATTCCAAGATCCTTAATCGATGTTGCCATAATACGGCAATCGATACTTACGATACCACCAGGAGTTCCTCTATTTGAAATAACTTCAAATAGTCTCTCTTGCCATTCGTATGAGAGATTTTCAATATGGTTAAGAACGACAGTTCCACCCTGTGTTTTCGAGAAAACACACTTATCTTCGTCAGGGCCAAATAATTGCGCCTCCAACTTATCCATATCTTGTAACTTACAATTTACAGTATTAACTTCATGAAGTCCGCGCTTACCTTCAAAGTGAAGAACAGTTGCATAAAGGTTCTTACCAACACCTTTCTCACCTGTAATAAGAACTGGACTATCAAGGTCCTTAAGCTTCGAGATTGAGCTTCTCATGGACTTAACACCCGCAGTGTTTCCAATGATTGCATACTGGCGATCATATGGAGCTGAGAAACGACGAATTTTAGAGTTATTCGAAATTGGGTTAAAGCTATGGAATACTGAAGAGAAAACAAGAGCTAAAACTTTCATTGTTTTTTCATCTTCAATTGTAAAACGATTTTCATTTCGCTTATTAATTACCTCAATTACACCAATGATCTTATCTTCGCGGTTATGAATTGGGTAACAGATAATAGACTTTGTCGTGAATCCATTTTGCTCATCAAAGGCATTATTAAAACGAGACTCATCACTTTCAGTACAAATATTTAAAGCAACACCTGTTGTGAAAACAGAACCTGCAACACCTAGGCGATAATCAAATTTTAGGCCCGTCTTATCAAGCCCTAAAGCGGCAATGGCCTCAAGCTCATTAGTATCTGGGTTAATTAGAAAGATTGAAGAGCGTTGTGCATTTAGGATACGAATCACTTCTTCAAGCATCGTATCAAGAAACCCTTCTTTATCACCAAAGTGAGTAATATCTTTAAATAGCGAAAGTAAAAGTGAGAACATTTCAAATCCTTCATTTGGATCTGTATAGCGCTCTTTAAGTGCTGATTGAATCAGACAATCTTTTAATCTCTCAGATGAAAAACTCATGATATATGATTCAAGAAATTTATTAATTCCCTTTTCAACATCAAGTTCAACACCATAGATAATTTCTTCATCTTCCAAAACATTTGAGAAGGCACGAACAACTCGTCCAGTAAGATCAAGATGCTTCTTTTTAAATTGTAGAGAAACCTCTAATTCTGTTCCAACAGAAATTCTCTCATGTGTTTTAAAACCAAAGCCTGTAACAGAAATATCAATAAGTTTAGCGTCATCGATATACTCGAGATGCCCAACCTCATCTTCTTTCTGAACAAGAAAACGTAAATTATCCGCTTCCTCAACAGGAATTCTAAATGATTGAAAGAACTTAAATTCTGAAAAACTGGCGAGCATGATAATCCCCTCATTAATGCTTTACAGTTATTAATCGGTAAAATTTGGTTAAAACTTTAGGGTGATGCCCAAAATTATTGGCTATAAAATCTATACGATGGCCCTGATTATGCCCTATTTGCTTGCCTGATGAGCTCACAAGCAATAAGATGTGATATTAAAATTAGTTGTAATATTGGATACTTGCACCATGTAGGCAGGTATTCACGCATTTAAAAATTGGATGAAATATGATTTTTGAAGGTTCAGAAAAGAAGGCCGAAATCATCGTTAAAGATGGCCTTAACTTACTAGAAATCCCTGATACTTTTTGGGCCCAGCTAGTTGAAAAAGCGAAAGCGACAATCCTTTCGAGCGTAAAAAATGACAAGTTGAAAGCATTTCTACTTTCAGAGTCCTCTCTCTTTGTTTGGGAAGACAGAATGCTTATCATTACTTGTGGCCAGACTACACTTATTCAGGCCATTGACTTCTTTACTAGTGAATACGGAAAGGATTCAATTAAACAACTTATCTTTCAAAGAAAGAATGAGTACTTCTCTCATATGCAGCACTCAACTTTTATGGATGATATCAAGCTTCTAGAAAATAAATTTAGTGGAACGGCATTTCGTTTTGGAAATATTGATGATCACCACAACTATATTTATTTCCTCGATCAAGAATACACTCCATCTGCGGATGATCACACATTCGAGCTTCTTATGTATGAAATCTCTTGCGAAGCGAGAAAACTTCTTACAGATGAAAATGTAACAAAGGATCAAATAAGAAATTTATTAAAACTTGATGAAATCCTACCGGGATTTGAGCTTGATGATTTCGTTTTCAATCCATATGGTTATTCTTTAAATGCCATTAAGGATGATAACTACTTCACTTGCCACATCACTCCACAAGAAGAGTGTCCATATATTAGTTTTGAAACTGATATCGACATGAAGGAAATTGCAGGAGTTCTTATCGATGCTATGGAGCCAATCTCTTATGACTTCATTGAGTTCTGTCCAAATCAAGATGGAAATTGTGGGCTTAATGTAAACCCAGGAGAATACAAGGCGAAGACTCAAGTTGAAAGCTATTTAAAATGCGGCTATATCATGTACTTTTCACACTTTTACAAGTTACGTACAAACCGCTTAACACCATACAAATTACTTTAAAAAAATAAAATCAGGAGACAGTTATGCACAGTAACCTATGGATCGAAGAAAGATATAAAGATTTTTACGGAATGAGATATAAAGTAGAGAACGTTCTTTACTCTAAGAAAACTGAATTCCAAACAGTAGACGTAGTTGAAACAAAAGGGCATGGAAAAATGCTTCTTAACGACGGTCTTGTTATGGTAACGGAAAGAGATGAGATCGCTTATCACGATATGATTTCTCACGTTCCTTTATTTGTTCACCCAAACCCGAAAAACGTACTTGTTATTGGTGGTGGTGACGGTGGTACAGCACGTGAAGTTCTACGTCACTCTTCTGTTGAAAAGTGTACAATGGTAGAAATCGATGGTGCCGTATGTGAAGCATGTATGGAATTTATTCCACAAACAGCTGAAGTACTAAAAGGTCATCCAAAGCTAGATCTAATCATTGGTGACGGTGTTAAATTCGTTCAAGAAACTACTGAGAAGTTTGATGTTATTATCATCGACTCAACTGACCCAATCGGTCCAGCGGCCCCTCTATTTGGCCCTGAGTTCTACACAAATGTAAATAAGTGCCTTGCTGACAACGGTATCGTTGTTTCTCAAGGTGAGTCACCTTGGTTTGAAGCAGAAATTCAAAAGAGCATGCTAGGTGTTCTAAATGATATTTTCAAAAATACATTTATCTATAACTTCTCTAACCTAACTTACCCAGGTGGACTGTGGTCATTTACTTTTGCAACAAAGGGCGACACTCACCCAATTAATGACTTTAGAGAAGAAGCTGTTGCAGAAAGTGGACTTGAGTTCTCTTACTACAATGCTGGACTTCATAAGGCGGCATTTTATCTTCCTACATTTATGAAGAAGAACCTTGAAGGGCTAATCCAAAACCCTTAAGGAACAAAGGATCTAAAATGCAATACTGGCTCTTTAAAAGCGAACCTGATGCTTTCTCTATTGATGATCTTGCAAGAAGACCGAAGCAAACGGAATCTTGGGATGGAGTGAGAAATTATCAGGCCCGTAACTTCATGAGGGATGAAATGAAACTTGGCGACAAGGTTTTCTTTTATCACTCAAGTTGTAAAGAGCCAGCTATCGTAGGCCTCGCTGAAGTCGTTAAGGAGTCCCATCCAGATAAGACTCAATTCGATGAAAAATCGAAGTACTATGATCCAAAAGCAACGAAAGAAAATCCACGCTGGTTTCTTGTGGATGTAAAATTTGTCGAAAAATTTTCAAAAGCATTAACGCTAAAAGAGATGAAAGCAGATAGTCGCTACGAAGAAATGCCTTTAGTTAAGAAAGGCTCTCGCCTATCCATTATGCCAATCCCTAATAAGATTGCGACAACGATATTAAAAGATATTGAAAACTAGAGTTTGTAAAAACTCGCGCCCGAAAGTTGTATAACTTAGAAATAGAGTCACAAAAGATAAGACAAGCCCTATCGTAAAGAAGCTTAGAATAACAAGGCCTGTACGGCCTATAAGTGCTTTTATTGGCTGCTTATAATAGAGAGACAGATGTGAAAGGTCATTATGTCCATGAACACCACCAAATTTGTACTCCTGAACGCCACCACCTTGAGTGTCTTCAGATGTATTTAAATCGACATCAGATAGGTCCTGAATTGGCATTTCCCACTACTCCTCACACCAGCTTATTCGCTGATATGAAGAGTATCGGTAAATGCTTAAATTATTTTAATGATTCGGTTATTGAATAATTTGTGATTCTTGAGATGTGTGATTAGTTGCTGAAATTACAGTACTTTCTTCAATTAGTTCAGAGTCATCATCGCTGCCAATTGTTTCTTCAACTAAATCCATTTTAGTTGCCATAATTTCACTGGCCGCCTCAATTTGTCCTCTAACTTCTTCAATCTCACAAGCAATATCTTGTTTTGAATCTAAGTAAGAATCAATTTCATCACGACAGATAGCTAGTTTTTCAATTAGTTGATCCTGATTTCCACGGTAAGTTTCTTCAAGATTTGAAAGTAGTCCAATTACATTATTAAAGAATTTTGCAAGATTACGACTTAGGGCCTCAAGTTCACTACTACTTTGAGTCATTTCAGAATCATTGAGTAGGCTTGCTTGAACGTCCACACGAAAGCTTAACGTCTTAAGTTGGAAGATAAGATCTTTCATATCCTGGAATTCATTCATAAACTTTTCAAAAGTTTCTTGGAATTTAGAATCCCCTTCTTCTGTTTCAATCTTTGCATCACTTTGCTTTGGTAGCTCTTTGATAAATTCAAGTGCTCTTTCTCTTAACTCATTAACTGCATCAACAATTGGCCCCATTCCCTTGTGTCCATCATTGATCACAAGTAGCTGGTCCTTAATATCTTCCACAGTATTTTGAAGTTCAATATTCATTAATTCAAATTGAGAGATTTGCACTTTTTGACTTTCAACAGTTTCCATTTCTTGTGAGAGCTTAATTTGAAGTGACTGCTTACTATCTTTTAATTCTTTCATTTCATTTGTCAGTCTTTCAACTTCCAGACGAAGTAATTCACTATCATTGAAAAGACGCATTTTTGCGTAATACTCTTTAATCATAGGAATGATAGCGATAATAGCAAGTACACCTGCTACAACCATAAAGATAAGATTGTATAAGCTTCTTGTAATAAGCCAATTATAAATAAGAACACCGTGTGTCATAAGAGATAGTGCGCATATGATGATGTAATTCGATTTTGATGTTGGCGATTTTGGTTGTTTTGGTGGTTTGATTGAATTCTTTTCAATTTTTAAAGACATGTTATCGATCCCTGACAAACTTTCTTTTAATAATACAATAATTATCAAACACTAAAGTAAGTAAGTCAATTATCAGGGACCGATTATTTCAGTATGAATCTAATAACTTATAACAAGTTTACTTAAGATATGTGTAGCTCTTTAGACAGTCTTCATAGAAGTCTACTAACGATACTCCATCACGAGGACGAATTCTTCCTCGCGAAACTTGGCGATCGATATAGCGCTTTACCTTAAATGCCATAAATTCAGGATTATACTGCATTGTCGATAGAACCTGACGAGCAGAGTTTCCTTCAACAGTCTCTTCAATATAGAAGCCCTTCGGATCATCGCTATCTGCATAGACGTGTACTTCATTAACTCGTCCAAAGAGATTGTGCATATCACCCATAACGTCTTGATAGGCCCCTGTTAAGAAAATACCAATGCGATACTCCTCACCTTCGTTTAGCTGGTGAACAGCAATCGTCTTCTTAAATCCTTCATCTGGATCATAGAAGCGATCGATCTTCCCATCACTATCACAAGTGATATCTGCAAGAGTAGATCTCTTAAGAGGTTTTTCATTCAGACGTGTCAGTGGAACAACTGGTAGTACTTGTTCAATGGCCCAACTATCACACGCAGACTGGAAAACTGAAAAGTTACAAAGGTATTGGCCACTTAGTGTATTTTCAAGATCCTCCATTAGTTCCGATTGAAAGTCTTCTTCAGGAACGAGTGAATTAATTTCTTTAAGAATACGCAGGTGCATTGTCTCAATTTTTGCGCGTTCTTCAAGCTCAAGAATTCCAAGCTTGAAAGCGTGAATTGAGTCAGTTTTAATTTTTAAAGCATCATTATATGCTTCTTGCCAATTTTTCGTTTTCTCTAAAACCTCACCAACTTGTCTCATCTCTGTCACAAGATTATGTTCGCCAGTTTCTTGCTTAGTTGAAAACTCAATCTTAGTATTATCAATTTCACCAATGATATTTGTGATAACACAACTGTGGTGTGCCGTGATTGCGCGTCCACTTTCAGTGATAATATGTGGATGCTCAACACCCTCGAGATCACATACAGACTTTAGTCCATAAACGATATCTGTAATATAGTCCGTGATCGAATAATTAATTGATGAATCGTTTGTCGAGTTTGTCCCATCGTAGTCAACACCAAGTCCACCACCAACATCAAAGTACTGCAGAGGAGCGCCAATCTTTTGCATCTTACAATAGATACGAGAACCCTCTTCAATAGCTTCTTTAATTGAACGGATATCAGTAATTTGAGATCCAATGTGGAAGTGGAAAAGCTTTAACATATCCAAACGGTCATGCTTTTTTAGAAACTCAATGGCCAGGATGATTTCAGAAGTTGTTAAACCAAACTTCGCTTTATCTCCACCACTAGACTCCCATTTACCACGGCCCTTAACAGACATGCGGCCACGAATTCCAATAAATGGAATAACCCCATGCTCTTTACCAAGTTCAACAAGCATGCGAAGTTCAGAGAATTTTTCGATAACAACAAATACCTTACGTCCAAGCTTTGCACCAAGAATGGCAAGCTTTAGGTAGTCACGATCTTTGTAACCATTTAGAACTGTAAGTGAGTCAGCGTTATTATTATATGCGAGAGCAGAAAGAAGCTCAGGCTTAGAGCCAGCTTCAAGTCCGTAGTTGTAGCGAGAACCTGCATCAACAATTTCTTCAACGACTTCTCTCATCTGGTTTACCTTGACAGGGTAAACGCCAAAAAATTTCCCGCGATAATCTTCATCATCAATTACCTTTTGAAAGGTATTATTTAAAAGCTTTACTTGCGAGCGTAAAATATCATGGAAACGAATTACTAAAGGAAGTTGAATTCCTTGTTCTTTTGCTTCTTCAATAACGTCATTAATAACGATTCCAACATTCTTATTTGGATTTGGAGTCGCTTTAAGTTGTCCATTTTCTTCGATCTTAAAATAACCGTTACTCCACTTACTTACGTTGTAGAGGCGATCAGAATCTTGAATTGTCCAAGTCTCATTTGTCATTTCTTAAACTTCCTTTTCTTACTAAGACTTCGTTTTGCTAGTTAGAAGTAAGATCATCTCCCTTACAACTTTTGCAGCAAAAACAGAACTATTCCCAGATGAGTCAATCTCTGGAGCTAGCTCAACAATATCACAACCTACAATATTCTTTTCTAGTAGGATTTTTACAAAACTAATAAATGAATGAAAGTCTTCTCCACCTGGCTCCGGTGTTCCTGTTCCTGGAAAGAAACTTGGATCAAAGTAGTCTAGATCAAGAGTTAAATAAACAGGACGATCAGCAGGGATCGCACGAACTCGATCTAAGAACTCTGCGCGTGATTTTGCAATTGTTCCATTCTCATTCATATACTCATATTCTTCTTTTGTACCAGAGCGAATCCCATATTGAATAAGACTATGCTTTGGCCCAAAGTGATCAAGGCTTCTCTTGATAATTGAAGCATGTGAATAGTGGTAACCAAGATATCCATCACGAAGATCAGCATGTGCATCAAGATGAATTAAAACAAGATCTTCAAAATCATGAAGGTACTTCTTAATTGGAGCATAAGAAATTGAATGCTCTCCACCAAGAGTCATAATTTTAATATCGTTTTCTTTTAAATTAATGTGATCAAAATTCTCTTCGAAACAAGCAGTCGCAACTTTCCAACTCTGCTCTTGTTGATCCGCAACTGGAAGGTTTCCAAGATCATAGAAAGTGCAATCTTCTGTTGAGAGATCGAGATATGGTGAATAAGTTTCGATACCATCAGAAACTTCTCTTAAAGCATCTGGCCCTAAGCGTGTTCCTTTTCTGAAACAGGCCGTTCCATCAAAACCAAAACCAACAAGGTTAACACTATGAGGTCTAACTTCGTCAGTAACAATTGCCATATCGTAAGGCGTATTTGGGGCCTCTAGGCCCGCTAATTTCCATAAGTTCTTTTCCATAGGCTACTAATAAATCCTAATGGAATTTGAGTCAATTTAAATTGATATGAAAGTGTAAAAAAGTGGTCCAAAATGGCTTTTAAGTCACTAAAATGACTAAACTTTAATCAATCTGGTTCTTTCTGGCCGTAACCTCAGTACGAGTCATTGGTGCATGAAAAACTGCGAAGTCAATTGACTCACGAAACATCTTCCAATACTTCTTATGATTGCGGTTATCACTTGAAGGAAGCTCAAGCGTATAAGTAGGAATCTTTCTCTCATTTCCAGCATAGTTTCCTAAACTTCCAGGAAAGAAAGGATAATTCTTCACACGATACCCATTGGCCTTCTTACTCATTGTATTAAGAAGTTCTTCGGCCTTTAACGCTAGGCCATCCTCTTCATGAATATGATTAGAAACCACTGGCCCATCATAGTCGAGAATCGTTAATGGGGCGTGAACTGTAATAATCTTATTTGGGTTATAACGTGAGATAATATTCACTTGAAAGATTGTCTCTTGTTCAGAGTTTGCAACCTTACCAGGATACCTACGCTTGGCAGCGCCATAGCGAGTTTTCCATAAGTGTAGGGCCTTCTTTTCCCAATCCTTTGTTGGAAAGTTTCTATTTGGATCAATTCCACGGGAATTTGTTCTAGTAGGTCTTCTCTTAAAGAATGAATCAGGAGAGACAATTGGAGCAACAGCAACGAGATTATCTTTTAACTTCTTTTGCCCTTCAATCGTAGCAACTTCATGATAAAGGTGGTGTAGAATATCGAAACAAAACTTAATCGGTGTAATTTCATCACCATGAACACCACAAAGAACTAAGGTCATATTCTTAGGTTCTTGCTTATGTTCTTCCTCGTCACCAAAAACGGTCCACATAATTGGACGCCCTTGATGAGTGTCTCTTACATGAATCCACTTATACGAGTCACAGTGAGACTTTCCCCATCCGTACTTTTTAAATTTCTTATCAATATCACCGCAGAATGATTTTACGCGCTTTGTGTTTGCAACAATTGAAAATTCATTCTTATGAGAATGATCCGTGAAGCTTAGACTTTCACTAGTGACGGCCTTTTTAGGATGCTCAATTTTTTTTCTTGCGACTTCACCTTGTTTGGCCACCTCTGGAGCTTTTGATGCATCATGTCCGTCTTGGTTACTATTAATAACCTCAACACCAGAACATGAAAGTAAAACGATAATTAAAGAGAATAAAATTGTGTAATTAAATTTTGATAATCGATTCATAGCTACCATTAAGGCCAAATTAATATAGTGTTATAATATCATATATAATTTATAGATATTCAATATTTTAGTGAGATATTACGCAATATGGAAAGCCAAAACTTACTCATTTTGACAACCAACCCAAGGCTTTACGCCTGTACTCAACTCGAAGCAGCGATCAATGAAGCGACTCATTCGTGCCGTTTCTCTGATCCATACTCCGTTAGTGACAAGGAATTGGCCTGGGCCGATGTTGTGATTAATCGTAACACAGGCCTGAACTATAATGATGATGACCTTGAAAAAATGGCCATACTTGGGCCAAAAAAAGTTATCAACCCTGTCACTTGTTCACGTGTACTAAGAGACAAGTATCAACAGTGGTTACATTTCAAAGAAATTCTTGGCCCTTCTCAGCTAATTGAAACCTATTCACTTACACAAGGCCCTGACGACGCCAACAAGCAAAACAAGTGGGTTATCAAAACAACACGAGGTCAGCAGGCCAAAGGTGTCTATCCATCAACAGATATCATTAATGACCGAAAGAAGTTAATTGTTAAGGGAGATCTCAACTATATCATCCAACCCTATATTGAATTGAAGTCTGAATGGCGCGTTCTACTATTTAAGGGCATATCTTCAAAGAAAGTTGAAAAGATCATTATTAGAAAGTTACCCAAGATTACACAAAATGATTTTCATATACTTAATTTTGCTTCCAGTAGTTGTGAAATTATTGAAGAAGACAAGACGCCACAACAAGTGCTTTCTATCGCAGATGCAGTTGCCGGTAGTCTTGATTTCTACTTTATCAGTGTTGATGTCTTAGAAGAGAGTGAAGAAAGTGAAGAACAAGGTGGTGGCCACCGCTTAATCGAAGTCAACGGATGCCCTGGGATGGCCCATAGTGATGAAATACTCCTCACCTCAAAGCATCAGATGACCATGGCACAACTATTCACGGAAAAAGTTATAAATAGCTGAAATTACATTTTAGAAATCAAATATATTTATCATGTGTCAATTTTTTGTTTGATTATTGAAACTTTTGACGATAAGATCAAATGAGGAGACAAGTTAATGTATATTTGTATATGTAACGCCATTACACAAGATATGCTCGATAATGCAATCAAGCAGGGACAAACTGAGAAAGAGGTTATCAATAGCCTTGGCATCGGTAACTCATGCGGTGTTTGCTTATTAGAACAAGTTTCTGCCGGTCTTGCTAAAAAGAATCTAAAAGCTAATCAGAAAGAGCAGGCCAATGAAGTTAAGAATAACTTAACTCCAGTCAAAAAATAAAATCCTTGAAACACATCCCAATCTTCTATAGCATTAATTCATAATTAATTATTGAAAGGGATTAATCATGAAAGGTGATCAAGACGTAATCAAAGCATTAAATAATGTTCTTACAAAAGAATTAACGGCCATTAACCAGTACTTTCTTCATGCAAGAATGCTTGAGGACTGGGGACTCGATAAGATCGGCCATCTTGAATATAAAGCAAGTATCGATGAGATGAAGTACGCTGATGAAGTTATTAAGAGAATTCTCTTCTTAGAAGGACTACCTAATCTTCAAAAGCTTGAGAGAATCAGAATTGGTCAGAATGTAAAAGAAATCATCGAAGCAGACCTTGAAACAGAAGCTGAAACTGTACCATTATTAAAAGAAGCAATTGAGCTTTGTGAGAAGAAGCAAGATTATGTTTCTCGTGATCTTTTATCTAAGATCCTAGACTCAGAAGAAGAGCATGTCGACTGGCTTGAGACTCAATTATCACTAATTGAAAAAGTGGGTATTGAGAATTACATGCAATCTCAAATTGAAATGAAAACAGGACACTAGTCCAAAATGATAAAAGCCTCGCTTAGCGAGGCTTTTCTTTTATCTGTATGGCAGACTATGCTTTTTCTTCGATTGGTTTTGGAAGTCTTGCAATCATTAGAATTGGAATAATCAAGAAGATACTTCCAAGATAATATGGAGCTGCCGAGCTGTAGCGCCAGTAAACAAGAGAGGCAACGATTGGCCCGATAACTCTTGCTAAAGCTCCAAGGGATCTAAAAACACCAATGACATGTCCCTGGCTCTGTGCCGGAGAATACATTGAAACAAGTGAAGTTAGACATGGAATTACTAATGACGATCCCACAGCTAAGAAAAATAGACCACCGTAAACAAGCCAAGAAGACTCTGCTAGGCCAATTAGAACAAGTCCCGGAATAATAGTCACAAGACCTTGAAGTGCCATACGCTTCTCACCTACTGTATGGGCCTTACGGCGAACATATCCACCTTGAACAAGTGCTAAGATAAGTCCGATAAAGATAAACATATAAGCGTTATCCATCGATGAGTAGCTTAGCCTCTCTGCCGCTAAGAATGTTAGTGTAAACTCCATCCCACTAAATGCTAGTAGGAATAAGAAGTAACCGAAGTTTGTTAGGTTAACACCTTTATATGGAAGTGGTTTGAAAAGTGTAATCGGGTTTGCACTTCTTTCACTTTCATGTTTACCACGCTTCTCTTCAGGAAGAGTTTCATCAAATTTATTAAATAGATTAACTAAGTTAAATAGTGAAAGAACACCTGCTACAATTGCGGCCATTGAAAATGGATTCACGCCGTAATCAGCAAGTACTGGATAAATCTTAGTTAGATCAAACAGAGAAAGAATCCCACCCATTGCTGGCCCAATAATAAAACCTAGAGCGAAGGCAATACCAATCGTTGCCATCCCTTTTGAGCGGTTCTTCTTTGTTGTCACATCGGCCACAACAGCTGTTGCTGTCGAGATATTTCCCCCCATGATCCCACCAATGAATCTTGCAATAATAAGGATTGTAAAATTACCTGCAACGGCCCAAAGAACATAACTTACAAAAAGGCCAAATACTGAAACAAGCAGAACTGGCTTTCTTCCGATACGGTCAGAAATTGTTCCCCAAATTGGTGCGGCAACAAATTGTAGTAATGAGTAAAGAGCACCTAAGGCACCACCAAAGAGTACGATAGCAGAGAAGTTACTTGCTCCTCCAGCTTGTGTTAGCGTATCGATTGAACCAAAGATCGCTTTTAAGAAAACGTTATCAGCATCAACAGTTAAGTAATACTTAGCAAGTGCTGGAAATAGTGGGAAGATAATTGAGAATCCCACAAGGTCTAAGAATAATGTTAAAAAGACGATCTTAAGCGACTTCTTAGCATTATCACTTAATGGCTCTGATTCCATTGTTTGCTTTGGCATATCCATGTATTTTTCCTCTTCTAATTGATACTCTATTTTTTCGACTTCCTTTGGGTTCTCACAAAGTGTTTCAACATAATTGGCAAAACCTTTGGCCCAATTTTCGTCATCATTCAAACACTCAATAGCGTGAATATGAGTTCCAAACTCTTCAACTTCTTCTTGTAACTCAGTTCCAATTTCATCAATAGTTTCTAAGCAATCTGCAACGAAGGCCGGGCAATAAACAGCAATATTCTTTGCGCCACCTTTTGCAAGATTCACAGTGTATTCATCTGTATATGGAGTTAACCATTCTTCACTTCCAAAGCGAGATTGGTAAGTCATGTGAATTTTTTCTGGATCAATGCCAACAACTCCTTGCTTGATAAACTCGAAAGTTTCAAAGCAGTGCTGATAGTATGGATCTTTCTTATAGATAACTCTCCTCTTTGGAATACCATGGAAGGAGATCACTAATTCATCAATACTTTCACTAGCAAGCTTCTCATTAATCTTTGCAATTGAATTATCAATAAAAGCATGGAGGCGGTGAAAATTTGTAATCACTTCAAAATTTGGAATTCTAACTTTTGTCTCTAAAAGTTTTCCAAAGAAGTCAATTCCACTGGCAATTGTTGATTCTGAATATTGTGGAAACATCGGAATAACGATTAACTTTTGAGCTGGATCTTTTCTCTCATCAAGCTCCTTTTCCCACTTTGCATAGACGTCAGCAACCTTAGGTCCACAAAGTAAGAACGCATGTTCGACTTCAATATGCTCAGGAGTTAATTCATTTACTCGATGAGTGAATTCGCGAGTGATTCTCGTTAAAGGAAATTCACTCCCTTCCCAAATTCTACTATAAAGAGCTGCCGACCTCTTTGGCCTAAAAGGTAGCACAAAGAGATTTAAAATAATTTTCCAAAGTCTTGGATCGATATCCACGACTCGCGGGTCGGCCAAAAATTCTTTTAAGTATTTACGCACATCCGAAGTTGATGGTGATTCAGGAGAGCCAAGTTGAACAAGAACAACCTTAGTAACCTTGTGCCCACCTTTTTTACCAACTGGAAATGTTAAATGATCATGACGCATTGCCATTGTTCCTTGATAATGTTAAATTAAGTAAATATAACCTATCAAAATAATTCAAGAGAGTCGATAAATGTCAGCATCGAAAAAAACTATTAAAAAAACAAAATCAAAAGCAAAACAATCCCCGAAGGGAAGAAATGTAAAAGAACTTGATGCATTTGCACTAGGTTCAGCAAATACTGAATATCCAGATACGTATGCCCCAGATGTACTTGAGGCCTTCGACAATAAGAATCCAGGAAGTGATGCTTGGACGACTTTTGTGTGTACAGAGTTCACATCTCTATGCCCAAAAACAGGTCAGCCTGACTTTGCTCGTATCTACATTAATTATATTGCAGATAAGAAGATGGTTGAGTCTAAGTCTTTAAAGCTATACCTATTCAGCTTTAGAAATCACGGTGACTTCCACGAAGATTGTGTGCAAAAAATTTGTGACGATTTAACAAAGCTAATGAAGCCAAAATACGTAGAAGTTATTGGTGAATTCACTCCAAGAGGTGGAATTTGTATCTACCCATATGCCTCAAATTCCAACAATAAGAAGATTTATAAGGATATTCGTGCAAAAAGATTTAGCGAATATGCTCCAGGTAAGTATACAATGGACTTATCTAAAATTTATTAATTTAGCTTGAAATGAGGAAAATATGAGCCTTGGAATTACAGAAAGTTTAATTATCCTAGCTATCATTATTCTACTATTTGGAGGTAAGAAGCTTCCAGAACTTGGTAAGTCTCTAGGAAAGGCCATTACAGGCTTTAAACATGGACTTAAAGAAGAAGATCAGCAGGACAATACTAAAACTGCCAGCAAAATCGAAGACCAATCAAAGAATGAAAATAAGAATAGCTAGTTTCTAATTTTGTAGAACAGTTATTACCTGCTTAAGGGTAAATGGTTTTGGTAGAATACCACTAACACCTTTGCCCTTAATCGTATCAGAATTAATCGAACAATCACCAGTTGCAAGAATAAAAGGAGGCATCTTCTCTTTTAGAACCCCTTGCGCCCTAGTTGCTAATTCCATTCCATTTACTTCAGGCATTTGGTAATCCGAGATAACATGCGAATACGTATGTTCACCTAGAGCACTTAAGGCCGCACTTGCATTTGCACAAGCATCGACTTGATAGCCTTCCATCTGTAAAGCATCTTGTAAAAGCTCTAAAATTTCAATTTGGTCATCTACTAACAGAATACGTTTTACTTCTGGATTTGTTGAAATAGACATTGATTCAATCATATATATGCTCTCTTTTGTTTAAACAAAAATAAAAAAACCTATCTTTCGATAGGTCTTTTTAAAACACAATATTTATTGATTCAAGTAAATTATTCTATAATTTCTAAAACAGATCTTTTTTTCAACTTTGTTGAAGCAGCATTAAGAATAGTTCTTAGTGCGCGAGCTGTTTTCCCTTGCTTCCCAATAACTTTACCAAGGTCAGTTTTATCAACCTTAAGTTCGATAACTGTTGTTTGTTCACCAACAATCTCGTTTACTTCTACTTGCTCTGGCATATCAACTAATGCGCGACTAACTGTATCGATTAAGTCTTTTAACTCACTCATCATGAACTCCTTCTACAAAAATGCCGTTTATGCTTTTTTAAATGAAAAACAAAAATTACTAGTTAAGAGTAACTTTGTTCTTCTTTAGAAGTGTTCTTACAGTATCAGAAATTGTAGCACCTTTACCAAGTAGCTCAGAGATTCTCTCAGCTTTGATATCGATAAGGTTATTTTCTTTAAGTTGTGGGTTATATTGACCTAACTTTTCGCTGAATTTTCCGTCTCTTGCATTTCTTGAGTCAGCTGCAACGATTGTGTAAATAGGCATGTGAGTTCTACCACCGCGTTGTAATCTAATTGTTAACATTAAGTACTCCTACATCAATTTGTAACGCTTATAATAAATATATTAAATAATTCCTAAATAAATAATTGATTTTAAAAAGATAAGCAATATCTTTTTTCAAATTTTTAATTAGAACCGTAATGTATTAAAATATATGCCATATGACAAGCAAAGAAAGCGAAAGTGCAAAATTTATCGACCTTCACGGCCATTCAGGGCCAAACAAAACAGCTCCTATTGAGGTTTTTTGCATTTATTCATACTCACCGCAAATCAATGACTTACCTAAAGAAGGCCAATACTTTAGTGCTGGAGTTCACCCATGGAGGCTTACTGACGCCGTTACTAGCTTTGAGGAAGTTAAAAAACTGTGCAAGGTGAAATTATGCCTTATGGTCGGGGAGGCCGGCCTTGATCGCGCTATCGAGACCAATTTAGAAAAACAAGAAAAAGTCTTTAGCTGGCACATTAAATTGGCCAACGAATTAAATAAGCCTCTCATAATTCATAATGTAAGATGTCTGTCTGAAATATTTCGCCTTCACAAGGCCTATCCTGGCCATACTCCTTGGATACTTCATGACTTTAATGGAACGATGAAGGATATGACTGACTGTCATGAGCGCACAATTTACACCTGCCTCGGTCCCCGCTTCTACGAGTCGTCTAATGCAAAAATAAGTAGCACCATCTTGAATAATAAAGTGGACTTAGAGTATATCTTCTTTGAAACTGATGATCGTCGTGATCTAAAAGTTTCCGACATCTATTGTGAGTTTGCGAAAAGACAAGAGCTCGACCTATCAGATTTAAAGGAACAAATTTGGCACAACCTCAGGCGCCTTCTTGGCAAAGATTTAACGATTTAATTGAATTTAGAGCGCTTTTAGCTCCCATGGTAGGCCTCTCGCATGTTGCTCTTAGAGATGCCCTAAGGCCCTACTTTCCAAAAGATGTAAAAACCTTATGGGCCACAGAAATGTTAAATTCAAGAAGACTACCTGATCAAGTCCTTGGAGAGACTCCTGAAACATTCAAAAGTGAATCTGACTATGGGCTCTACCCACAAATACTTTGTAATGAAGAAAGATATATTGAAAAGGCCATCCCGAAACTAGAGGCCTGGGGAGCAAGTGCCATTGATATCAATATGGGCTGCCCAGTGAAGAAGGCCCTAAAGCATAATTACGGTGTTTCTTTAATGGGTGATACAAAGTATGCAGCAAGTGTTGTGGAGATGGTTAAGAAACATGCTACGGTTCCTGTCTCGGTGAAACTTAGGGCCGGCCATCAAAATGATAAGAGCTTTCTTTTAGACTTCTGTAGTGCCCTTAAAGAGGCCGGCGCGGACTGGCTAATTTTACACCCAAGGATAGCGGCCCAAAAAAGAAAGGGAGTTGCAGACTGGGAGCAGATAAAATTCCTACAAGAAAGTATCGATCTTCCAATCATTGGTAATGGCGATATTCAAGATCACGGCGACATTGCTCAAATGCTAAATGAAACAGGCTGCCAGGCCGTTATGCTAGGACGCTCTCTTACAGCAAAGCCATGGCTAATTACGCAATTTGCATCTGATCAAGGTTATGAACTTGATGAGTTCCAAAATCAATTTCTAAGCGAAGACCCTCACCTTCATGCTCGCTACTATGGTGAATTTGTGAAGGCCTATATAAATGCTTGCTTTAAATACTATGAACCAAAGGCCGCCCTTAAGCGCATTCGCTTCTTTTTAAAAGTTGGGCATGTATGGCTTAATTTTGGCCATAGCTTTACCAAGAAACTTTTTGGATTAGAAAGTGCGCAAGCATACAGTGATGCCATAGATCTTTATATGGATAATTCTTCATTGAAAATTTCGAAAAGAACGAATCTACGTTACTAGTGTTCGCAGTGGTTACAACGACATAACTTAATATTAAGTAAGTGCGCTGCAATTAGAGCTAGGCCACCGACGATAGAGGCCACAACTTCAACTGTTCCAATTGAATGAGAATGCATGTGCATATGCATATGACCAGCATGATCAGCTAAGAAGTACTGATTGAAGTGCCCAACTAAAATAGCGGCCATTCCTAGGATACCAATAAAGAGTGGTCTCTTATCATTGTGAACTTTTAGGTTCTTGATAAAAGCATAGAGACCTACTGGAACAACAATGAAGATCGCAAGACTGTGAATAAGTGGATTTTCAAAATATGTGGCCAGTGACGGAACAAAGATAATCAATAATGGAATTGCCATGCAATGTAGGCAACATAAGACAGAAACTAGCAGGCCTGCACGATCCGCTGATTCGTCGTATTTAGATGTTTTAACTTCTTCCATTTTGTTGTCCATAAGCGTCCAATTGATTGATATATGTATATATAGAGAATTCTGTGACTCAAAGCAAGTAATTATTAAAAAATTACCATCATTAAAGTGTTGAAAATACTTTCTAATACGATACACTTGTAACGTAATATTATTTACGTGTATCAAGAAAATCTTGCTACAGGGGGAAAAAATGAGTGGTTTAGATGATTTTTTAAAAAAGAAGAACAAGCAGGCCAAGCATGCACTAACTTCATCAAGTGATGAGATTGTGAAAAAGTGTAGACACCTGTTAGAAAGAATTCAAGATGAAGGTAGTGAGAAATATGATGAACTTTATGCTCATTTTCGCTTTCGCTACGACAAGGTAAATGTACAAAAGCACAAAGTAGAAAAATTCTTAGAAGAGCTACAACAAGAACTCGATCGTCTTGGTAAAGATCCGATTAAAGTTCTAGCAGAATACGATAAGCTAATCGAAAAAGAACTTGAGGCCATAGGCCACGTGGAAACTTACCAAAGCGTTAAAAAGTCGACAAAGAAGGCCATTAACAGAATGGCAAAAGCCGCTAAAGAGGTTTCAGACGATGTTGAAGAAGCCGTTGAGGAAGTTAAGCGTACAACAAAGAAAGTTGCAAACGACCTAACAAAGAAAGCAAAAGAGGCTAAAAAAGAAGCTAAGAAAGTTGTAAAAAAAGCAACCAAGAAAGTGGCCAAAAAGACTGCGAAGAAAGCAGCAAAGAAAGTGGCCAAAAAGACTGCGAAGAAAGTAGCAAAGAAAACGGCCAAAAAGACTGCAAAG
>NZ_JBEBMT010000003.1:73295-97177 GCF_043196705.1 Halobacteriovorax sp. HFRX-2_2 | reverse complement strand
ACAAAGAAAACGGCCAAAAAGACTGCAAAGAAAGTAGCTAAGAAAACGGCCAAAAAGACTGCAAAGAAAGTAGCTAAGAAAACGGCCAAAAAGACTGCAAAGAAAGTCGCTAAAAAAACGGCCAAAAAGACTGCAAAGAAGGTTGCTAAGAAAACGGCCAAAAAAGTAGCAAAGAAAACTGTAAAGAAAACTGCCAAAAAAGCTACAAAGAAAAAATCAAAATAAAAAACATGGCCCTCGTTTGAGGGCCTTTTCTTATAAAACTCTACTCTTCAAAAAATAAAACTTTATCACTATTTCGGAGCATAAATCCCTTTATGTGATCATTCATATCAACAAATAATTTAAATACCTTCTCTTCCTGAGGAAGTGAGCTATCAAATGCTTTATTAAATAACTTGATATTCTTACAAACGACAGATGATGCATAATAAGTATCTGAAGTTTCATAATAATTAAATGTTCTATCCTCACCTTCACCGCTATATTTACCAAGATATACGCTAACTGTAGAAATACTTCCTGACTCTTCTTGTTCGGCCGTATAACAGCTCGCTGAAGAAACTGTAGCTAAATCAACAATTCTTAAAGTTTGTAGGCCCGCTACTGCATAAAAATTAAATGCACTTACTAAAATTACCAAAGCTAATTTCATAAACTCTCCTAAATATTTTTTCCATATTTAGCATGGCCAATGAGACATAAATACTCCCCTGAAGTATTTACAATAAGCTAAAGAAGCGCGTGGGCAATAGAGAAATAGATAATGATTCCCGTCACATCGCAAATTGTTGCAACAAAGGGAGTTGAAGCAGTGGCCGGGTCAAAGCGAAGCTTCTTAAGTAGAAAAGGAAGCATTGATCCAACGAGAGTTCCCCACATCACGATACAAATAATACTGCACCCTACAATGAGAGAGATACTTGCAAAGTTTACGCCGTAAACTTCGTTTGCATGCGGCCAAAAATAAATTCTCATGAAACCAAAGATTCCGAGAATAAATCCCATAAATAGGCCAGAACCTAACTCTCTTAAAAAGACACGAAGAGAGTCACTATTTTTAACTTCACCAAGAGCAAGGGCGCGAATAACAAGCGTTGATGCCTGCGCCCCAGAGTTTCCACCTGATGAAATAATAAGAGGAATGAAAGTTACAAGTGCAACTGTATGTGCAATAGCAGCTTCAAAGTGAGTCATGGCAGTGGCCGTAAGCATTTGCCCAATGAAGAGAATAACAAGCCAACCAAGACGTTTCCTTGTCATCTCAAAGAAGCCAACTTCAAGATAAGGAGCATCAAGAGATTCAACGGCCGCGATTTTTTGCATATCTTCTGTCGTCTCTTCCTCGACGGCCTTGATAATATCATCAATTGTAATGATCCCTTTCATACGGAATTCTTCATCAACAACCGGTAGAACAACTTGCTCAAAACGACTGAAGACACGACCAATTTCTTCCTGATCCATATTATCTGGAATGGCAATAAGGTCATCACCCGTTGTCATTAGCTCTGAAATCTTTTGGCCGTCGCGAGCACCAAAGAGCTCACGTAGAGATACCACCCCTACTAGCTTTTGAGCAGTGTCGATAACGTAGGTATAGTAAATCGTTTCAACGTTACTAAGTGTTTGAGTACGAATGTAGCGAATGGCCTCTTCCACCATCATATTTGCACGCAGGCGAATATAATTGGAATTCATAAGACCACCGGCAACGTCTTCGGCATAGGCCATAAGGGCCATAACTTCAACGCGAGCATGTTTAGCTAAGAGAGAAAGAGTCTCTTCTACTTGCTCATAATCCAGAAGTTGTAAAATATCGGCCAAGTCATCATAGGCCAAATCATTTGCCCAACGTCTTTTAAGGTCGCGGTCAAATTGTTCAAAAAGATCAGCTTGGTAATTTGAATCAAGGGAGTCAAAGAAGTCCTGGGCCTCTTCTTCTGACATACTATTGAAAGTCGACAGACGCTCGGACTCAGAAAGAGAAGGCCAATCTTTTAGGGCAATACCAATTTTGGTAAATTGCATTGTGTTCTCAATTTCTGGATGAGTTTCGTTTGTCATTTATTTTGCTCCCACAAAATACTAATCGACGTTTCAAGTACAAACTTTAATAAAATTAGCTAGTTAGATTTTGACATTACATCTTTACTGGCACTTTCAAAAACGGCGCACCATCTTCTTCATTAAAAATGAACTCTCCCCCATTCATATTGTATTGAATACTAGGGATTAAAAGTCGAGGAGCACTTAAAACAGCATCACGAGATGTTCTAAAGTCCAAGAACTCTTCTTTAGTAGTACTTGCCTTACACTGTATATTATTGCGCTTTTGCTTGCCCACAGTTGTCTTAAAAATAATCTCACGTCCACCTGGGCCGTAATCATGGCCGACATATATACTACAATTATCATCGAGAGAGTAAATTTTTTGAATCGACTCATAAAGATCGTCAGCACTCCCCTTTGGAAAATCGCAACGGCCAGTTCCCATATCAGGCATAAAAATAGCATCCCCTACAAAGAGTGCTTCCTTATTAATGTATAAACTCATACAAGCAGGAGTATGCCCCGGAGTCTCAATAATTTCGACTTCGAGATCTTCTGCGACTTTAAAGACCTCACCTTCACGAGTTAACAAATCAAATTGAGAGCCGTCTTCTTTTACCTGAGAACGGAAGGCCCCATTAAAAACGTTTTGTACCTTTTTAATATTTTCATGAATGACGATCTTAGCACTAGGGTAATATTTCTTTAGGCTCGACGCACCAGAAAGGTGATCCGCGTGAACATGGGTTTCAAAAATATATGAAAGCTCTAGATCGTTCTCTTTTAAGAACTCATCAATGAGTAAAACTTCTTTTGTTGACACTGATCCACTCGCGTAGTCAAAGTTTAAAACAGGATCAACGACAATGGCCTTCTTTGAAATCAAAGAGTAAATGATATAAGTCAGAGTATTAGTGTCTTTATCAAAAAAAGAGTGGATCAACATTTAAAATTCTCCTAATCCTTGAGGGTATATTTGCACCGCGCATCACAAAATGAAATTCACTTAAAAATTCACTTAAGTTTTGGTGATTAAAGGATTATAATCCAATCAAATAACATTTTAAAATTTTTATTAAATTAGACAAAGGAAATGTATCAATGTCAGCATTACGCTTTTATTTGACTAACTCCGTTGCTAAAAAGCAAGTAATGGGAGTTACGGGACTACTTCTGTGTGGTTTTCTACTATCACACATGCTTGGTAACTTTTTACTAATGGTTGGAGCAGACGCTTTTAACAAGTACGCTTACACGCTTACTTCAAACCCACTTATCTACGTTGCAGAAGCTGGTCTTCTTGTAATCTTTTTAACTCACCTCTTTATGGCCCTGAAACTTACGATGGAAAATAAAGCAGCTCGTCCAGTTAATTACTACATGAAGCAACCAACAGGACGTGGAGCAACTTTCGCATCTTCAACTATGCCATACACTGGTATGCTAATTCTTTTCTTCATCATCATGCACTTAATTAACTTTAAGTATGGTGCTGTATATATGACAACATTAAATGGAATGGAAGTTCGTGACCTTTACAAGACTGTAATTGAGTACTTTGCTTCTCCTCTTAATGTGGGAATGTATGTAGTTTTCATGATTGTTATTGGAATTCACGTATCTCACGGGTTCTGGTCAGCATTCCAATCAATTGGATTTAACCACCCTAAGTATATGCCAGCGATCAAGTTTCTTTCAAAACTATACGCTGTTGTCTTAACTGTTGGATACTCAACAATCGCAATTTGGTGTCACGTTAAGGGAGGAATGTAATGACTAATATGAATATCAAAAAAATGGATGGAAAAGTTCCTGCTGGTGACGATATCACTAAAGTATGGACTCAACATAAGTTTAATATGAAACTTGTTAACCCTGCCAACAGACGTAAGTTTGAAGTAATCGTTGTTGGTTCAGGACTTGCTGGTGCATCTGCTGCAGCAACTCTAGGTGAGCAAGGTTATAATGTTAAGTGTTTCTGCCTTCAAGACTCTGCAAGACGTGCTCACTCGATTGCAGCTCAAGGTGGTGTTAACGCTGCTAAGAACTACCCAAATGATGGTGACTCAATCTGGCGTCTATTCTATGACACTGTAAAAGGTGGAGATTACCGTGCACGTGAAGCTAACGTTTACCGTCTAGCGGAAGTTGCAAATAATATTATCGACCAATGTGCGGCACAAGGTGTTCCTTTTGCTCGTGAATACGGTGGGACTCTTTCTAACCGTTCATTTGGTGGTGCTCAAGTATCACGTACTTTCTATGCTAGAGGACAAACTGGTCAACAGCTTCTTCTAGGTGCTTACTCTTCTCTAATGAAAGAAGTAGGACGTGGAAAAGTTCAAATGCTAACTCGTCGTGAGATGGTTGATCTAGTAATGGTTGACGGTCGTGCACGTGGTATTATCACAAGAAACGTAATCACTGGTGAATTCGAAAAGCACGCAGCAGATGCAGTTCTTATGTGTACAGGTGGATACGGAAACGTTTACTACCTATCAACGAACGCTATGACTTCAAATGGTTCAGCAGCATGGAAGGCCTATAAGAAAGGTGCAATGTTTGCTAACCCATGTTTCACTCAAATTCACCCAACTTGTATTCCAAGACACGGTGAAAACCAATCGAAACTAACTCTTATGTCAGAGTCTCTAAGAAATGACGGACGTGTTTGGGTTCCAAAAGTAGCTGGAGACCACAGAGCACCAAATGATATTCCAGAAGAAGAAAGAGATTACTACCTAGAAAGAAAGTATCCTTCATTTGGTAACCTTGTTCCTCGTGACGTTGCTTCTAGAAACGCAAAAGAACAAATCGACCAAGGTAAGTCAGTACGTGCTGGAGAAGAAGCAGTTTACCTAGACTTCGCTACAGCAATCGCACGTGATGGTGAAGATGCTATTAAAGAGCGTTACGGTAACCTTTTTGATATGTACGAAAGAATTACTGATGAAAACCCATATAAAGTTCCAATGAGAATTTACCCAGCTGTTCACTACACAATGGGTGGACTATGGGTTGACTATAACCTTCAAACAACTGTTCCAGGATTATTTGCTCTTGGTGAAGCTAACTTCTCTGACCACGGTGCAAACCGCCTAGGTGCTTCTGCACTTATGCAAGGTCTAGCAGATGGTTACTTTGTTGCACCATTTACAGTTCCTAATTATTTAGCATCTGAAAAACTTATGGGTAATAAAGTTGGAACTGATCACCCAGAATTTGATAAGGCCCTAACAGAATCAAAAGATAGATTCTCTAAGCTACTTTCAATCAATGGGACAAGATCAGTTGAATCAATTCACAAAGAACTTGGTCAAATCATGTGGAACCATGTTGGTATGGCAAGAGATGAAAAAACTCTTAAGGCCGGAATTGAAAAGATTAAGAAACTTCGTGAAGTATTCTGGAAAGACGTTAAAGTTACAGGAACAGCAGATGGGATCAATATCGAGCTTGAAAAAGCTAACCGTCTTGCAGACTTCCTAGAGCTTGGTGAGCTAATGGCACGCGACGCTCTTGAAAGACCAGAATCATGTGGTGGTCACTTCAGAGAAGAGTCTCAGACTGAAGAGAATGAGGCCCTAAGAAATGACAATGACTTCTGTCACGCAGCTGTATGGGAATACATGGGTGAAGGTAGTGAGCCAATTAGAAACGTGGAAGAACTAGACTTCCCTAACGTTCCACTAACACAAAGAAGTTACAAATAAGAGGTATATGATATGAGTAGCAATAATAATATGACACTTCATCTAAAAATCTGGCGTCAAAAGAATCGTGAAGATAAAGGTCAAATGGCCGACTATACTTTAGAAAACGTTTCTCCGGATGCTTCATTTCTTGAAATGCTAGATCAGTTAAACGAAGAACTTATCCCACAAGGTGTTGAGCCAGTAGCTTTCGATCACGACTGTCGTGAAGGTATCTGTGGTATGTGTTCTCTAATGATCAACGGTCAAGCACATGGGCCAGAAGCAGAAACAACAACTTGTCAGCTTCACATGAGAAAATTCTCAGATGGTGACACGATTGTAATCGAGCCATTTAGAGCAAGAGCTTTCCCAGTAGAAAAAGACCTTATGGTTGATCGTAGTGCATTTGATGAAATCATCGCAGCTGGTGGTTTCGTTTCAGTTAACACTGGTAACGCACAAGATGCTAACGCAATCCTAGTTCCAAAAGAACAAGCTGACCTAGCAATGGATGCTGCTGCATGTATTGGTTGTGGAGCTTGTGTTGCTTCATGTAAGAACGCTTCTGCTATGCTTTTCGTATCGGCTAAAGTTTCTCAAATGGCACTTCTTCCGCAAGGACAAGCTGAAGCTTCTCAACGTGTTCAAAACATGGTTAAGAAGATGGATGATCTTGGATTTGGTAACTGTACTAACGAAGCAGAATGTGAAGCTTCATGCCCGAAAGGAATTGAGATCACAAATATTGCTCGTATGAACAGAGAGCTACTAAAAGCAGCTGTTACTTCTAAGACGACACCAACTGTTTAATTAAGTTAATTAAATTCAGATAAAATAAGGGCCTACAAATGTAGGCCTTTATTTATTGTAAGCTCCAACTTCACAGCGTAGAATAAGTGAAAGGAGCATTTATGAAAGTATTAATTTCTCTCTTAATGACAACACTTACACTCGCATTATCACCGGGTGACAAAGCGCCGCAATTCACACTTAAAAATCAAAATAACGAAATAGTAAAGCTCTCGGCTTTCAAAGGAAAGAAAGTAATTCTTGAGTGGTATAACGACGGCTGTCCCTTTGTGAGAAAGCACTACGATTCAATGAATATGCAGCAAACACAAGCTCTTGCGAAAGAAAGTGGATATCACTGGCTTTCCATCAACTCATCTAATGTTGGTAAACAGGGATATATCAAGGACGCACAAGCTGCGAAGAATCGTCTTCAAGTTGAAAAATCTCAAGCGGCTCACTTTCTCATTGATACGGACGGAACAGTTGGCAAGCTTTATAATGCCAAGACGACTCCTGAGATTTTCATCATCAACGAAAATGGAATTATCGAATATATGGGTGCCATTGACAGCATCCCTTCGGCCGACAAAAGTGATATTCAAAACGCTCGAAACTATGTTAAAAACGCACTAGGACAACTAAAAGAGAATAAGAAAGTAAGTCCAGCACGAACGAAACCGTATGGATGTAGTGTTAAGTACTAATGTTTATTTATAACGAAAATACCCAATTATTTGTTAAAAAGATCAGACTCATGGCATGTGATATCTTCGCAAGTATTGGGCTATCTTTTAAACGCTCACGCCTCCATTATAAAGGCGTCATGTACCCACTTACATTTGTCGTCAATGACTCTGATAAGATCCTAGGCTTCTACGATCCACTGATTTATCAGATTGGTATCAATAAATGCTTTCTTACAATTAACGACGACAAGCTCTTAGAAAATGTTTTAAAGCATGAGCTGGCCCATTTCCTAGTCCATATTGAATGTGGCATCCACGAACAGGCCCACGGAGTGGAGTTTAGAAATATATTTAAACGCTTTGGTTGGGACGAGAGCTTTTCAAAGTCTCAAGTCAACCTTACGGCCTTCGTTAAAACAAATGATAATATTACGGCAAAGATTCAAAAGCTTCTTGAACTTGCCAAGTCGGAAAATGAATTTGAGGCCAAGCTTGCAGCAAAGAAGGCCAACGACCTCATCCAAAAGCATAACCTGAATAAGCTTAAGCTTAATCATTTAACACGATCAGATTTTGATATGAAGGAATTTGAAGACACCTATGTCAGACGTGTTGCCTCATTCAAAAGACGAAATATTCTTCACGACTGCCTCTACGATATTCTAAAGGAATATGCTGTCTCACCAGTTTTTAGCTCAGGCCGCGGTGGTGGTTATCTTGAAATTATCGGGGCCAAAGAGAATGTTGAGGCCGCTCACTTTATCTATGACTATACAGTTAATGCAATAGAAGGCCTATGGAAGCAGGCAAAGAAGACATCAAATTTAAAAGGTGTTCGAGCACGTAACTCCTACTATAAGAGTTTTACCAAGTCGTTTCTAAATGAGTTAAAAGGCCACCAAAGTAAACAAATCAGCTCCCGTGAGCTCATTCATATAAAAGGCCTAGCAGAGGCCCACAGAAATCGCGTCTACCCTCGTGTCTCATCACAAACAAGTCAAGCAACAAGCTTTGATGCAAATGCATGGAATCTTGGCGCTAAGGCAGGAAAACAATTTAAAATGGGTAAAGGTATTGGCCAAAAATCAGGGACGAAACTTCTAAGTAACTAAAATCTAGTTAGATATCTTTCTTCGCAAAATCTCTTAATATTTTGCCTGAATTACCGATATGATACAGGTAAAGCGGAGATCTAATGGCGAAGATAGCAAATTCCAAAAAAATTATTAAAGGATTTATCACTCAATGTACGATGGTTTTTAAATCATATGAGTACCATGTTGTTGAGTCTAAGAATAAGTCCAACCTTTGGCACTTTAGCGTCTCTAAAGATGACAAGAAATACGTCGTCTACTGCACAAACTCACTTGAAAAAGTACAAGGAATTATCAAGATTGCTCTTAAGAAACTTCCTGAAGATACTAAGCTTGTCGTTATCTGTGACAACTTCTCTCCAGAGGATCGCACAAAGGCAGAGTCTAACTCATACACGATTACTGACTTAGGTACGATTAAGAAATATGGTATTGATTTACTAGAGGCCAAGCAACGAGAAACTTTGGCAAAAACTCGAAGAGCTGCTTAGTTATTTAGACACTCTTTTTATCTGCGCCGTAAATCCACTTGTGCTGCTGACCAATCACTCTAAAAGGCCCACCTTCTAATTGATTCCACTCTTGAATATCGATGAATCTCTGCATTGGAAATTCTTCACTTGGTTCAAAGCATGGAGTTAAAACCCAAGGAAACTCAATTGGACCTAAACTCTCCTCAAGCTTTCTGTAAGCACCTAGAGTATAATCAAAGTCCTTACGATCAGCGATAACTGCTTTAAGCTGAAATTTTCCATCATAGTTTTGGGCAAGCTTTTCAATTAGAGATAAGCGAGTTTGAACTCCAGTAGAAGGAGTTTTAAGATCAAATGAAATATAGTCGAGATTTTCAAAAACCTCATCAACAACACGTGTTCCAGCTGCTTCAATATTTAGCTTAAAGCCTTTCTCTTTTAGAAATTTTGAAAGGGCCACAACACTTGGAACATGCTTAGGATGAAGAGGATCTCCACCAGTAATTGAAATCCAATTAATTTTTCCTTGATAAGACTCTTCTAAAACCTTTTCAAAGATCGATTCAATTGATGTTGGTTCAATTTCAAAACTCCAAGTATCCATTGAGTCACAATTAATACAACCAACGGCACAACCTTGAAAACGCACGAAGACCTGTGAGCGTCCAACAAAGACTCCCTCTCCTTCTGTAGCGCGGTAAATGTCGTTAATAAGATACTGTTGCATTGAAAAACCTTCTTAAAGGGTATTTATATAGCATAAGGCCTTAAAATGTCATATATTTAAAAGTAAATCGAGTAATTGCTACATGAAAAATGGCCCAAAGGAAGAAATATGATTGATATAGATGAACAATTTCGCGCAGTCATCGCTGATTTACAGGCCGGCAAAAGACCAAATTGCACTTATACCAAAGAAGACTTCAGCGTCTTTAAGGCCCGCTTTGAGGAGCTAAATCGCGAAGAAAATTGGGAGGCGCTCATTCCCCTTCTATGCTTACTCGATAATACAATTACTCTCGATCATATTATCTACCCCGAAATCATGGATTGCTTGGCACTATGCCATGACCCAGAAGTCCTAACTCTATGCCTTGGAGTGGCCAGAAAACAAATTATCGATGAATTTCATAAAAGAGGCGAAAGGCTGCCTTTTGATTTTCTTGAGGCCCTAGAAAAACTTGTCGGTCACCAGAACCCAGAAGTCTTTGAATGGACACTACGCCTGATTGAGTCACTCGGTTCACAGTCGATCTATTTTAAAAAGGCCGTCTTAGAGGCAAAACCAGGCTTCTTTGCACGCTTTAATCAACACAAGAAGGCCTGTGTGGAAATAATTGAACTGCTTGAACGCCGCTGGCAATAGTGTGTTACAATTTGATTCATGGATAGAAAGTTTAGCGCCAACGACAATTTTGAATTACTAAAGAACGAACGCAATATTGCTAATAGGCAAATGTACCAAATGCAGCCTTCACAAGAGGTTCAAGTTCAAATCTTTCCAGACAAGAGTGTAACACCCACAAAATTTATTCCAAACACAACAATGCCTGGTACTTTCAGGGCCCACCCTACAACAATTGCGGCCATGAGAAGTGATCTCTTTGCTAATATGTATGACGAAGCATTTGAAGAACTGAGTGCGATAATCACGTGTTCAGGCTGTAAAACAGAGGTTGATAAGCAATTTTGGAAGTTTTGTCCTCACTGTGAAGCATCGTTTCCAAAAAACTAGCTCTAAACTATTGATATTCCATGACAAAGTAATCCTTTGTAAGAAAAATACCTTTTACTAACACCTCCCCGACCAGTAAATTCTTTCTACAACACACGAACACAATATTTGTTGTGCGTAATTGTTTTGCCTAAGCGCAAAACTAAGGTTACAAACAACTTGTTTCACTGGAAGAAACACGGCACAAGGGAGTCGAAATGAACAGAGCTAACTCGTATCTATCGGACAAGCAAATAGCTGCACTTAAAGATGCGCTACTTGCTGACAAAGAAAGAATTCTTAACAAAAACAGTGAGAAAGAGCAGTATTGCATGGACAAGAACGAACTACTTGACCCTCTAGATGAGGCAGTAGCAAACGTTCAAACATCGCAGGAAATTCGTTTCAGAAATCGTGAAAACTTCTACGTAAAGAAAATCAACAAAGCACTGACAAAAATCGAAAAAGGTGAATACGGCCTTTGCGATGAGTGTGATATTGAAATTGGTTTTGATCGCCTGATGGCGAGAAATACTGCTGAGCTTTGCATTGCATGTAAGGAAGAAGCTGAGCATGAAGAGAAATCGAATGTTTACTTAAAGCGTTCTAAATCTCTTGGAAAGACAATTGCTGAAATTGGAAAAAGATAAAAAATAAGGCCTCATTAGAGGCCTTTTTTATTTGTGCTTATTTTCTAAAGTAACTAATGCTTAATAATTCAAACTCATCTGCAATATGATATTGCCCCGTTGAGAATTCCGCTGAATTAGCGATTCCGCTATCAATGACACTCTTTCTTATATCTTTGATCTCATCTCTTTGAGCATCAAAGTACAGAACGTAGACTTTTGAAGAAAGCTTATCAACTTTCTTAGCTCTAAGCCCCTGCTCGCTTAAGAACTTTTGTAGATCGACAATATTGGCCTGATCAACAGAAACGATAAGCTTATCACTTGCTATACTTTGACAGGCACCCTTACTATCTTGGGCCAGGCCAATGCCTGAAAACTTAAGGCCATGATCTTTTTCAATATTTGCCCTTAGACAGTAGTCGACCTTCTCATAAGAAATACGAAAGGCCATTGAAAGCCTTGGGCCACACAGTCCATAAGAGTGAATCATATCTATTTTTTCGGCCTCAAATTTTTGTTCATGTAAGTATTGAACGACTTGGCCTAGAACTTCATCACGATTTGTATTAAGACTTACTTGATCATTAAAGGATGCAATTTTCGTACGTCCTTGGTCTTCTTTATACCAACATGTATCGTTATTTACCGAAATTAACGGACCTGCATAGATAAATTTACCTAGGAGTAATGAAAGTAAAGAGATAATTATTTTGTTCATAAACTTTCATCGGTATTTAAAGCACAAAATTTAGTGTAGACTTAACTTATGACAGGCAATGATTACGAGATCAAACTAATTGAGAAGATCACTCGGACATTTTACACCAAGGCCATTAATGATGTTTTTATTGGCTATCACTTTAGAAAAATAACGGCCAATAATGGCCCTCTAGCAAATATTGATGACTTCAATGAGCACTTAGAGGTTATCAACGCCTTTTGGCAGGCACAGTTATTAGGAATAAAATTTCCACGTCCTGCGGCCCACCTACTTGAGGCCCATGAATACTTAAATATCCACATGGGCGAACTTGGACGATGGGTAATGCTGTTTAAGGAAACATTAGAAGAGTATAGAGAAGAAAATCCTGAGTTTATTAATGCATGGGAAGTTAAGATCGATGCTTTCCAAACAGGATTTAAGAAGTACTTCTTTAAAGAATAAAAAGGGATAGGCAAAACAGGAGATCGATATGTTAAAACTTGAAAAGAATTTTCAAAACTTAACACTCAACTCTTTTCCATCGAAGCTAGCACTTCTATGTATTCTCTTACTTGTTGTCGGACTTGGTAGCTATCTGAGCTTCAATAATAAACTTGGTCAAAAGGATCTTCTGCTCTTTCTCTTTACTCCAACAATCGTTTTATCACTTCTTAAATATCGTCATCTTGAGATGAGTAAACCCAGAAATACAGCAAGGCTTGTTGCCCGCTCACTACTAAGGAAGCAAATCACTCAATTTGGGCTTGATGAAATTAAAAGAGTCGAACTCTTAAGAACCAGAGGAGCCACGGCATCAAATCACGCCATTCAAATACGTTTAAAAAGCGACAAATGCTTTCTTATTACCAGTAGTGATATCATAGGAACAAATAAGAAGTTAGAAGAGTATCACGAAGAAATTAATCAGTGGCTAATGGACTAATCACACTCTTCTTTTGTTTGTGGTTTTTTGGCCTTGTAGACTTGTTTAACAAAGTCCACAAGAACGGGCTCACTAGCAACATCATCAAATAGCCAGTTGCGAGCATAGTATTGATTAAGCTTATATGCTGCCAAACAAGCTTCCTGAGATGTTAAGTATTGCACAACAATCATTTCAACTAATCTAACCTTAAAGCGCTTTGGTGAACCCACAATGCAGCCAGCAGGATAATCCTTACAGTCTAAATGTCGCCCCTCTTCTTTTAATCCAATACGAACTTCTTCAATTGTATTGTCAAACTTATAGGCCATATCAAACATTTCTAAAGGAGTATAAATATCCTTTTCTGAACATGATGACATAACAAAGAATGATGAAAGAAAAAAGAAAATGCTAATACGTTTAAACATATTAGCATTTTATCATTTAACGGCGTCTGCCGCGAGAATTTTTTGATGTACGAGATGGTGTACGAGTGCTTGTTCGTGAAGTAGTCTTCTTTTGAGGAAGCTGCCCTCTACGAGCAACTTTCTTTGTCGCCTTCTTAGCACCAGATTTCTTTGTCATAGACTTTAAAAAGATCGGATCAATCTTTAGAGTATCCTGATTCTTAATGGCCTCATTGATTTGACCAATTAATTTCTGATCCTTTTTTGTCACAAAGTTGTAAACACTTCCAGCTCTTCCGGCACGTCCCACACGGCCAGAACGGTGGATATAGTAAACAGCTTCAAATGGAAGGTCATAGTTAAGCACCCACTGAAGAGTCTTAATATCAATCCCACGAGCGGCCATATCTGTTGTGATAAGAATACCACCTGTTGCTTTATACTTTTTAAAGTTCTCACTTCTTTCTTTTGCTGTGATATCACCATGAGAAACATAGAGATTTTTTACAAGATTGGCCTGCTTCATATAATTATATACTTCAACGGCCTTCTCTTTTTGGTTAACAAAGATAATCCCACTACCCTTTGCTTCTTTCTTAATGAAAACATCAAGCATGGCATTCTTCTCTGTATAGTCCAGAGCGATATTAAATGTTTCAATTGTTTGAGAAAGTCCATGAGAGCCAATTAAGCTTACCGACTTAAACTCCATTCCTGAAAAGAACTCGGCCTTTAGCATATCAAAATCATCTGCCATCGTTGCAGACACAAGACATGCTTGATACGGCGAAGTAAGGTGGCGACGAATTGCCTTAAGCTCACGCATAAAGCCCATATCAAGTAGCTGATCAGCTTCATCAATCACGAGATACTCAAGGTCATCTAGACGGATCTCTTTCTTTTCAAGCATCGACTTGATACGACCAGGTCCACCAATAAGAATATCAAAGGTTTGCTTTTTAAGAGTGCTTACTTTCTTACCTTTTTCACCACCAAGAGCAAGACGAACACGTAACTTTGCATGGTGAGAGATCTTCTTACATTCATCAGAAACCTGCATCGCAAGCTCTTTGATTGGGAGTAAGATGATGGCACGAGGAGAACCAGCTTTTTGGTTCTTTAAGTCAGATTCTGTTTCTTTTAGCTTTTGAAATAGAGGAAGAAGATAACTCAGGGTCTTTCCGCTACCTGTTTGGGCCTGTACCTGAAGATTGTGGCCATCTAGAAACTCTGGAATTGCTTCTGACTGAACTTCTGTCGGCTTAGATAGCTTATTTTCCTTTAAGAAACCTGCAAACAGGTCCATATCAACGATTTCAACAAATTCTTTTGTGTTTTTTGCCATTTTGTACTCTCCTAAATAGACAACTCCGCTCGCGACCAGTATTGGTCTACGCAGAAATAAATGGGGGGATCTTTTGATCCCCCGATATTTAACACAATGTTTCTTAAATTAGAAGTGTAGTCTGAAGTTTACAGAGTGAATTGTTGAAATTTTCACACCTTGTACTTCTGAAGTGATTGGTTGCTTAAGAGAATACATGAAATCCATGAATCCTAGCTTAAGTCTTGGAGTTAGAGTTAGGTGTTCAGAGTCAACCATCCCTCTTACAGTAACAGCTAGTCTTTCCTTCCAAACATGGAACATTACGTCTGTACCAGCATAAACTCCATCAGCAAAATCATAACCATCTCTCATGTGGAAACCTACGAATGGACGAACTCTCATATTTGAAAGGTTGAAGCTATAATCAGTATGCATACGGTAACCAATTTCTGGCTCATATAATGGAAGATAACCTTCATCATTTTCAATCACTGTCGCAAGTGCGATATCTTGGATCTTAAACATTGTTCTGAAGTTTGATAGCCAGTGAAAACCATAAGTGATGTCGGCCATCGCATAAAGAGTCATATTTTGATCAAGGTTTTCAGTATCGATAACATCACCTTCACCAGCAATTGCATCTTGATCAAGAACACGTCTTACGTCAGCACGATATAAACCGTAAAGAGAAAATGAACCAAAGTGTCTTTCATTCTTATAATCAAAATTAAGACCAGCTGTAACGTCTGCTTTTACATAAGCATCGATAATTGGTGCCATTGAACCAGAACCTGCAAATGGAATCGCTGTTCCACCAAGAGCATCAGTTAGCTCAGCTTCAAATTGAGTTTTTTCTGCACCAGATAAACCTAGAGCAGTTGCCAGTTGTGAAACAGTAGTAGTTGTTCCAGCAAGTACATCATTAAGAACTGACTGAGTAAGCTTATCTTGAAGAATAGTCTTCGTTTCCGCATCTACTGGGATAGCGTTAATAAGAGTATCAGTTTCAATATTTTCTTCACCAATTCCAATTAGTGAACCAACATTAACACCAAGTCTAACGCTTGGACTGATTAGCCCTTTAAAAGCATTAAATGATGGAAGAGGAACTCCTACTTCAACATTTAATCTAAGGTTTTGTTCCGTATCAGCATAAGCAGAAAGTACATCCGCTGCCGCTTGATCAGGATCAGCTGCATCTGAAGCATCAGATACATCACCTACTAGTTCCATAAGGTCTGTATTAGCATAAACTGACATATCAACGAGAAAGTCATGCCCAGCCTCTCTTAGGAATTCTTGAGTTTGAAATTTGTCTTCCATTAAGCGAAAACGATCCTGTACATCATAATTAGCATCGGCCGCAAAAGTCATTTGTCCTGCTAAGAGCGTAGCAAACGTCGCTCTTACTAAAAAAGATTTTTTCATTTATTTGTCCCCTTCCGTGGTTAAATCTTCTTAATTGTCTTAACCAATATTAACACGGAATGAATTCTAAAAATTAGTAGGAAAATTTATATAATCCCTTTAAAATAGAAAGGAAATTAATTGAAAATTAACAAAGGTTGACTATGCAGGTTGGTTTTATCCACAGCACTTCTAATGAAAATAAAGAAATCATTATCTCAGTTAAAGAGTTCTTCTTTAAGGAAGAAAATAACGAATTAATTATTTCTGAAAACGGTGGAAGCATCAAGGTTCAGGTTGATGATGACTGCTTAGTCCTAAAGTTAATTCAAAAAATTCAGGATGCAAAACTTCAAGAAACACCTCTTCAAGAAGGCTCGACTTACTTCATGGAAGTTGGAGAAAGACTTAGCTACAAAAGAAGTGAATTCAAATTAAAAACTCTCTCTCATGCTCAACAGTTACCTGACGAGTTTGAAGTCACATCTGAAAAAGATGAAGATGACCTAGGTCTTGATGAAGTACAAAGCTTCCATCACCTAGAAGACCAAGAGTCACTTGAAGAGATCAAAAAAGCGACTCAAGATAGCTCTCCTTCATTTGAAATGACAAGTAGTGATATGCTTACAAGAGATGAATCTGATGATGACTCCGACAGTGACGAAGAAGATATTTCATTTATTATCGATACTAATGAAGATCAACCAGCACAGCAAAAAGTAGATGAAGATACTGACTCTCTTAGTATCACTCAAGTTCTAAACGTCGCTCGCCTGCAAAATGCAGAGGCCGAACAAGAAAAGAAGGTTGCAAAACAAACTGAACATATCAGCCGCCCTCTAGGTGGAAGTAAGAAGAAGAAAAAAACAAACAAAAATACGAAGAAGAAATCGACAAAATCAAAAGAAGCCTCAGGCCTTAAGCTAGGAACTGCCCGCGACTATGAAGGTGCAAAAATAAGAAAGGCACAACAGAAGAAGAAAAAAGCAAAACAGAATGAAAATAAGTTAGTGGGGCCATTTACTCGCTTTGTGAGTGCCCTATCACTAGTCTTTGCAACCACGATTATTTCAACACAAGTAGAAGTTGAGGCCATCGAGTCTTTAAGTGTTAAGCTGGCCGACTTGGCCAATACTGAACTTGCAAAATATGTTGAGTTTTCACTAAGTCCAGATATTGCAAAAATCTTTATCGTTCTTTTTGGAATCTTATTTGTTTCCAACTTAGTATTTAGTGTGTCGCCAACTCTCTTTATTAGTGGAGCGACCACTTCTGGCTCATTCCTATCAAAGAGGGCCAAGGCCGTACTTAGAACACCACTAGATTTAATTGCACACCTTATTCCTCTTTTTGAGATGCCTGTGATTTTTGATACTCCCTCACTAAAAGAGTTAATCACTCGAGGACGTATTACTTATCGAGTAAAAGGTTTCAAGTTTATTTCACTTATTAACTTAGCTATTTTTACTCTCCTAGTAATTGGTTATCCAATTATCCAGGAAGGCTTTTCAGATACCGCAGCACCAACACAAATCAATGTTTCTAAAGAACTTGGAAAAAGGCCATTAAAGATCAAAGAGCTTCTTATCTCAAAGAAATTCTCACAAGAGCATATTATTCTTAGAGTTGGTGGGTCTAGGCCAAGCTACTTTATCATTAACAAAGACTCGGCCAACACATATGTCGTTAAAATGACAGATTCGATGCCATTTGAAAGATTTGAAAATAGCTTTAGCTCAATTCCATTCTTTAAGTACCGCTACCCTTACCTAAGTTCATTTTATAAGGATGAAAAGTCGAGCTACTTAACAAGAGAAGACTTTGGAAAATTATTCTGGGCCGGTGAGATCATTAAGGGCCGATCGACTAAAGACCTTGTCCATGTTGATCTACTCGCTATTGGCCAATCAAAGAAAGCATTTTCAGAATTTAAAATGGATTATAAGCAGTATCGAAACTTGAATAAATTCACTTCATTCTATCGAGGAAGTAGTGATGAGATTTATCTCTACATCGCACAAGATCAAGTTATGCAATTTGCTAAGGTTGGCGGCAATATGAAATCAAGTGAGCTTGAAGGCTTTACTTTCCTAGCAAGGCCAAAGGTTAAAATTGAATATATCGACAGTGTTGAGAAGGCCTTTCAAGGGACAAATAAATCAATTTTAATGAGCCAAATTGCAGAGATCAACCAACTTGTCTCTCTTAAGGACAACGGTGAAAATCGCGCCTCATTCGTAAAATTTGCCAAGGATCTGGCCAAATTTTTACAAGGTAGTACAAATACTGTTGGACAAGAAGCGGCAAAAGAAATATTAAAGCTAAGTACTTTAAATAATTAAAGTTAGTAGAAATATTTCAACAGTCGAGTTACGACAAAGGGTGATCTATGCGTATTCAAGATCAAGTCAAAGAACACTTCAAGTTCAAAGTTGTCCACGAAGATAAGAACTCAGGAGCAAGAGCAGGTGTTATCACAACTCCTCACGGAGAAATCCCAACACCAGTTTTTATGCCAGTTGGTACTCACGGTGCAATTAAAGCACTTCCACCAAATTTCCTAAAGGATCTGGACACTAAAATTATTCTTTCAAATACATACCACCTTCACCTATCACCAGGTTCAAAACTGGTTCAAAAAGCAGGTGGACTTCATAAATTTATGAATTGGGATAGACCAATTCTTACAGACTCTGGTGGATTCCAGGTATTCTCTCTTCAAAGAAAGAGTATCAAGGAAGAAGGAGCAGAGTTTAAAGATCACAAAGGTAAGGCAATTATGCTTTCGCCTGAGACATCAATCCAAATTCAACAAGAGCTTGGATCAGATATCATGATGGCATTTGATGAGTGTATTCCGTACCCTGCAACTCGTGAGTACACAAAGAACTCAATTGATCGTACTCACCGTTGGCTGGATCGTTGTATCGACGCTTGGACAAATCCAAAGCAAGCGCTATTTGGAATCATCCAAGGTTCAACTTACGATGACTACAGAGATGAGTGTCTTGATGAGCTTGTTAAGCGCGACCTTCCAGGCTATGCCATTGGTGGTGTCTCTGTTGGTGAAGGGCCTGAGCTGATGGAAAAGATCGTTAAGTACACAGGACCTAAGATGCCAAAGGATAAACCACGCTACGTAATGGGCGTTGGAAATCCAGAAGACCTTTGCATGATTTGGGAATATGGAATCGATATGAGTGACTGTATCATTCCAACGAAGTTTGCACGTGGTGGAACACTATTTACAAAACGTGGGAAAATCAGAATTCGTCACAAGAACTATCGTCGTGACTTCTTTCCAATTGAACCAAATTGTAAGTGCTACTGTTGTGAGAACTTCACACGTGCCTACGTGAAGCACTTATTTGACTCAAATGAGATTCTAGGACAAGTTCTAGCGACGATGCACAATATTGAGTTCTATAAGAATATGGCCGAAGAAGCTCGTGAGGCCATCTTAAACGATCGCTACAATGAGTGGAAAGCTGACTTCCTAAAAAGTTACAATAAAGACGACGGTGCAAAAAACTAATTAAGTATTCAATATAAGGGACACTCATGTGTCCCTTTTTCTTATAAACTTTTCAGATATATAGACCCATTTTACATTCTAAGCTAAAACCTCGTATGAGGAAGTTCTACTTAGTTTTACTAATCACATTTATTACCACGACAAAGCTAACCATGGCCAAACGCTATATTGGTGGTGATGAGTGGAATAGACAGAAAATAACGAAGGAAACTTTCCACGTTCAAGAAGCGACAACGAAAGAATTAATTCTAAGAACAGTAAAAGTCGTCAATGAAAGACAAAAGAAAGTTGGAACGGCCTTTCTTTATAAGCAAGATGAAACAACATATACCTTCTTAACTAATTTCCATGTTATCTCAACTCACAGAGAATGTCGTGATTCAAAAATTCTTATTATCAACGAAGAGTTTAAAAAGTTCCGTGCAAAGTGTGAAAAGATTCTCGACTCTGGTAGCATAAAATCCGGATCAGATTATACCTACTTTAAAGTTAAAAAAACCAAACGCATTTCATTTCTAGAAAACCTAAGTGATATAAGCTTAAACTTCCCCACTCCTAAAGCAGGAGACCAATTAGTATCTGTTGGCTTTGGTGCTGGCAAGGCCGACCTTAGAAGATATGATGCAAGCATTATTCAAGATAAGGATTGTGTCTACCTAGCAGGAAATATCGATTTAATTTTCAACAAAGACAAAGTAAGAGACGTATTCTTTACGGCCTGTGATGCACAATCGGGAGACTCAGGTAGTGCGATCATGAACAGTGACACAGGTGATATCATCGGGCTCTTTTTTGGAGTGGCCGATCAAGATAAGAATAATCCCCTATCCACAAGTGAGATTTGGGATAATATCGGAACAGACTATTTGGATTTCTATACAAATTCTTCCATGTCGATTGATTTAAAAACAATTCAAATGAAATAAAAAAGGAGCACCACGTGCTCCTTCTTTCTT
Organism: Halobacteriovorax sp. HFRX-2_2; assembly: GCF_043196705.1. NCBI lineage: Bacteria > Pseudomonadati > Bdellovibrionota > Bacteriovoracia > Bacteriovoracales > Halobacteriovoraceae > Halobacteriovorax > Halobacteriovorax sp. HFRX-2_2. The sequence goes on along the minus strand of NZ_JBEBMT010000003.1, from coordinate 76,779 downwards.
ATGCTTGATTGATTGCGCTTGAAATAATTTTTGTCAGCTTTTGAAGGTCTTCAAATTTCACATTATGGAAAAGAGAAATTCTAAATTGGTTCTTACCAAGTTTTCGATAAGAATCGATTCCGTTCACAACACCTTGTGCTTCAAGTACTTTAATTAGCGCTGCCGCTTCATACTTATCATCCACGTTGATTGTCGCAACAGAAGTTGAGCGATATTTTTCATCTGCAACATACGCCTCTAAGAAACTTTCTTCCTGGGCCCAACCATAGATCATATCAGCTTTCTTGCGTGCAAGATCAACGGCATTCTTTTGTCCACCTTGTGAGTTCATAAGTTTTACTTGCTCATTAAGGAAGAAAAGAGTTGAGATACTTGGCGTATTATATGTTTGATTCTTTACTGAGTTATCAATAGCTGTCTGCCAATTCATAATTCCTGGGATATAGCGATCAGTTCCATTAATTTCTTGTGCTCTCTTTAGTGCTTTTGGTGACATGATAGCAACAAATAGCCCACCCTCAGAAGCAAACACTTTCTGCGGAGAAAAGAAATAGCAGTCAATTTTTGAAATATCTAATGGAATCTGTCCCGCACCACTTGTTGCATCAACAGCAACGAGAGTATCGTCATTTACATTTGGAATAGTCGTTGTCTGAACACCAGTTGATGTTTCATTAAGAGTGAAACAGATCATATCTGCATCAGCATGCACATCAGAGCCTTGTGGTTCACAACCTTGACCGTACTCACTTACAACTTCTTGTGCTTCAATCCATGGGATTCCATTATGTGACTTAAACCACTTATTTGAAAACTCTCCACATGTATAGTGAACACTTTTATTACGAACAAGACCAAGTCCAATCATATCAAAAAGAAAAGTAGCACCACCGTTACCCATAACAACTTCATAACCCTCTGGTAAGTTGTAAAACTTTGCTAGGCCTTCTTGAATCTCTTTCACAAGATTTTTCACGGCCGGCTTACGATGAGATGTTCCCAAAAGATTTGCTTTTGTTTCAGCAAGACGTACTGAAAACTCAGTTGGTATTAAAGATGGACCTACACCAAATCTTGGATCACTTGGAATTAATTCACTAGGTACCTTATAATTTTCGAACATATTTAAAATCCTTTTTAAGTGGTTAGGGGTATTTTAATGAAAATGCTAGTATTTGAAAACAAATAAGAAGTTGTCAAACCTTGAAAACTTCTTAACAATTATGACATGAAAATATCTCGTTCCTTACTTCTATGCATTATATGCATACTTCCATTTTCTATAGCTGCTAAGGATCTTAGTATTCCTGGCGAATTCTCACTTGGAATTGGGAACTTGACGAAGTATGTCGGTAAGATCCAAACCGATATTGATGGTGGTAGAAATTACTTCACATTCAATCCTTTCATTAGAGCAAATTATCGAACAGATATTCCGTGGCAAAAGGCCCTTAATCTTGAAGCGGGACTAACGATCCCTAAGTCAAGTGAGGATAGCGCTGTTACAGTAACGAATTTCTGGATTCATGCCCTTCTTGAACATACATTTACTCAAAGCTTTAGAATGCATGCAGGCCTTGGCGTTTTCTTTACCTATACGGCCATGGATGGTGAGATTCAAACATTAGGAAATGGAATGTCGACGCAGCAATTCTATACTCCAGAAGATTACCAAACTGCTGTTAATAATATTGTCATCCTCGGCGGGGACTACTTATTTAATAAGACGTACTTTGTTAATGGACAATTAAGTGTCTTCAATATTGAAGATGGTGACGAGCGAGCATTCAGCTATGCTTTATCGTTAAACTATACATTTGGAAATAAATAATGAAGCTTATTCTCTGCTTACTTTTTTCGACGTATTCATTCGCATTTACAATCAATGCAAATATTCCAATCCGTTTTTCAAATCCAGAAATACGTGTTGATGTTGCAGACAATGCCTGTGCAAATATTACGGACTCGGCAGATGAAATCATGGATATGGTAGAGATTGCAGCAAGTGAGTACTGGAATAAAATTGCAACAAGTAGCCTTCATCTTAAGGGCGGTAATATTTTAACGGTTGATGCAGATTATACGACTGAACAAATCTGCGCCGCAGGTGAAGCTGGCTGCGTCAGTCAGGTTCCAAGTACGAATACGCAAATTTTAATCGTCTGTAATAGCAATAATACAGTTTTTACTTCAACTGGAATTTTAGCTGTTACTCTTCCAAATAATCTAAGTGGTACCCAAATCCAGGGCTCTGTTATTGGACTCAATGATATCGCAGGTACTCGCTACAACGACCAAACAAGAGCGCAAAAGATTGCTCTTTTTGCACATGAAATCGGCCACGCTTTTGGCCTTGGGCACTCTTCAAAAGAAAGTTCTCTAATGTACTTTAGAAACCTCACTGGCCGAGAAACAATTGGGCAAGATGACTGGGACGGGGCCACATACCTATACCCAAAAGAGCAAATCCCAATGTGTGGCTCAATTGCACCGGTTAAGGATAGTGCCAATCTCGGTGGTCATATTAATGAGGAAATTGAAAAAAAGATAAGTACGCAATATTCTGAACGCCCATCAGCAAAGGATTCCGCCGCCTTGATCGCAGGTCTGGGCATGTTATTATTGGTCTTAGTTACATCTAAGAAATTTGCACAAGCAAAAATTTATTAACAAAAGACAATATTTTACTAAAGTATTGTCAGTAAGTACCGATAATCACATTATGGAATCAAAGTCAGGTAAATTTATTATTGGAATTCTCATTATTTTCTTATTCAAGATTACTGTTGCAGATAATATGAGAGACTCCAAATCACAGAAAGTAACAATCTCAGTTCTTAAGTAAGAGCTAATTTTGTAAAGTGTTCACCTCTTTTGACGTAATTTGCGTATTGGTCAAAAGAAGGAAATGCCGGTGAAAATAAAATAACATCTGCACTAAATCCTGCTTTAAATATCTCATCTAAATTTTCAAAATATTCAGATTCAATCTCAAAATTTAATTCACTTAAGACTTTTCCAGACTCTCCAAAAAAGAGAATCTTTTTAATCTGATTTTTAAATGGCAAGAGCTTTTCTAGCTGATTATCACCGTGTCCTCGAAGCTGGCCACCAATAATGAGTTCTACATCCCCTAGATCCTTAACTCCATTTAATGCAGTTAGTGTCGCTTCCCAATTTGTCGATTTTGCATCATTAAAGAAGTAGTGCCCTTTATCTTGCTTAATCATTTGCAAGCGATATTCAACACCATTAAAGACCTCACAGGCCCTTTGGAAGGCCTTAATATTACCTGTAAACGCATCCCACATAAGATAGACAAAGTACGTATTCACAAGATTATGTTCGCCGTAGATCTTTAGTTTACTAGGATCAATAACTTCAGATAGTTCTTCCTTAACCTTTTCAATTGAAAGGTCCAATTGATGCTCATTGCGAATTACATACTCATTCTTGACTTCTAAATCATTAGGAAGAAAGGCAA
>NZ_JBEBMT010000003.1:37864-73200 GCF_043196705.1 Halobacteriovorax sp. HFRX-2_2 | reverse complement strand
AATTCCTTCATTGGCCATATTTTTAAAGATTTCGAATTTATCCTGTCCATATGTCTTTAAGTCATCGTAGCGTTCACCGTGACTAAAAGTTAGATTTAAAAGCCCAGCAACATCACATTGAAACTCATCAATCAGGTTGAGCTGGAAGCTTGAAAGCTCTAAGATAATACCTTGAGCTGGTTCACGCTCTCCGCTCATGCGCTCATAAATATAATCACAAAAAGGTGTTCCAATATTTCCACCAACAAAGTAATCCCCTGTTGGGTCCTGCTTGCCACACTCCTCTAGAAAGGAAACAACAGTGGTTTTACCATTCGTCCCTGTGACACCTAAAATTGGGGCATCAGCAAATTTATAGGCCAACTCAATCTCGCACCAAATTGGGCAAGTCGCTTTAGAAAATAATGGAAGCTCCTTAGACATACCAGGAGTCAGTATAATTAGGTCCATCTCTCCTAGAATATCGCAGGCCTCATCCTGAGCAACCTTGGCCTTGATGCACGAAGAGTCCTCAATGGCAGGCCACGTTTCAACGGCCCCCTGATTAACTAAATAAATATCCTTACCTAGAAAAGTCAGTAGGCGTAGAGCTGAAAGGCCAGAAAGCCCAAGGCCAACAACTGCGATTTTATTATACTTATTTAGCGATTCATTAATGATCATATGACTATTACCTTCCAAATCATGGATAAAAGTGCTACATTGCTGTGCATGAATTACCAGCAATTATTTTTAAACCTTGCCTCTATTTTAAGGCCATATAGTCAGCTATGGCAAAAAGAAGTTCTCCAGGCTTGGCGTGCTGGTGAGATTGATGAAATCATTCCAGAAGATCTCATTGATCCCTTAAGAAAACTTAGTCATGAAGAACTCTACGAGCTTGACTGCTTGAGAGATTATTCAAAGCTTGAAGAAGGTCCACTTAAGTCACTCTTAAATTCACTAAAAGAAAATGAAGTTTATGAGACGGTTGAAGAGTCCTTAATTCGTGGAGTCGACGAACTTCCAAGTTGGGCGTTTTTTAAAGTTAAGGGAAAGAAGCAGGATGAGATCCTAGCGATTGCAAACTTCCTAACGAAGCTTAGAGATAAAGAAGGCGACTTCAAGCACACTGTTGATATTGGAGGAGGCGTTGGTCACCTATCACGCACTCTTGCTCATTACTTTGGCATGGAGATGATTAGTCTTGATATTAATACTGAATTTCAAGAAATTGGCCGCAGTCGCCTAAAGAAATACCCTACACCAGAAGGTGCTAAAGACGTAAAGTTTATTAACCATGACTTTAGCATCGATTTAGAGGGAAAAGAAAATGCTCGTATATTCAGTAAAGACTCCTTTTCACTAGGTCTTCACACATGTGGCCCTTTGGCCGTAAAGCATATGCAAGTGGCAAGTGGCAATCAAACAAGAGGGCTACTAAATTTTGGCTGCTGCTATAATAAATTAGACCCAAAAGAGCATACTAACCTCTCTCAATTTGCAAAAGAAAATAACCCGCTACAAATTGAAAGTAATTGCTTAACACTCGCAACTCGAGGTCATCAAAGTATGGAACTTGAAGACTTCAATCAAAAAAAGCGAGTGAAGTTTTATCGCTACTGTCTTCAATTCTATATCGATACTGTTTATGGAAAAAAAATCGACATCATCCCTATTGGTGATGCTCACAAGAGACTCTACGCCCTTTCATTTAGTGAATATGCAATTGCAAAGCTAACTGAAAATAATATTCCAATTAACTTAAGTCCAAAAGAACTTGATCAGTTCTTTAAAGATCATCAAGATACTCTAGAGAAATTATTTCTAGCAAATGTTGTTCGTTGGCAATTTGGACGTGCCCTAGAGCTTTACCTTCTCTATGATCGTGCTATCATGCTACAAGAGCGAGGAAAAGAGGCCAAGCTAATGGCCTTCTTTAACGAAGTTGAATCCCCTCGCAATATTGGAATTTGGTATCATGAAGCAGAATCAAAATCATAAAAGTATTTTAATTACTGGCGCAACGACAGGCATGGGCAAGGCCTTTGCTGACCACTTTGCGACTCTAGGATTTGATCTCTATCTGCATGGCCGAAACCTTGCCCTGCTCGAGCAAAATGCAAAAGAATATCAAGATAAGTATCAAGTTAATTGTGAAATTATAATCAAGGATCTCGCAGATGAGGATGCTTGTGAATTTGTGATTTCAAAAATAAAAGCGCCACTTACATACCTTGTGAATAACGCTGGATTTGGAGTCGCAGGAAAGTACCCAGAAACAGATATTGAAAAACAAGTAAGAATGCAAAGAGTGCACGTCGAAGTGCCAATGCGCCTTACTCATCACTTTCTTCAACAAAGTGAACAACTTAAAGTTATCAATATCGCCTCTCTCTATGCCTTCTTCCCAGTACCAAGACAAAGTGTTTATGCTGCTTCAAAAAGCATGCTTCACTCTTTTAGCCTGGCCCTAGGACGAGATCTAAATGGAACCAATAAACAGGTCATCTCTGTCTGCCCTGGACTTGTCTATACTCAATTTCGTATCAATCAAGGAAAGGCCGAAAAGCAACACTTTAGTGGAATCTCATCTGAACAAGTCGTTAAAGAGACAATGGACGCACTAAGTAAAAACAAATTCTATATTGTTCCAGGTTTTCTAAACAAAATCTTCAAAACACTACTAACAACAATTCCTCATACACTTACGCTGCGAATCATCGAGCGAGTCAACACAGGGCGTGGATACTAAAAATACCTTACACCTCTAGTCAGATATGTAATTACCCATTAAAATGGCGCCCACACAACACACAAATTAATTGTAAATTAAGAGGACACCATGCAAACAACAACTGTTAATATCAATGATATTAAATTAAATAGTGAATACCTAAGAACTAATACTGATGTTGAGACATTAAAAATCAGTATCGAAAATATTGGTCTAATCAATCCTCTAACAATCAATAAAGAAAACGAACTACTAGCTGGTGCTAGAAGATATCAGGCCCTAAAAGAGCTTGGAATTGAAGAAGTTCCTGTTCATGTTGTTGACCGCAAGTCACTAGAGCAAGAGCTAATTTCAATTGATGAAAACCTTGTGAGAAGAGCACTCGATAAACTTGAATTTGAAAAGTGTCTTAACCGTGGGCGCGAAATCTTTGAAGAGCTAAACCCAACGGCCACTAAGATTGAAGTTGATGTTATTGCAACAACAACAGAAGAAAAGAAGCTTGAGAAGGCAAAAGAAGAGCAAGACCAGGATTCATTTGCTGCCATTACGGCACAAAAGACAGGTCTTTCAAAGAGTGTGATCAAAGGTGCAATTAAAAGAGATGCCCTTGCATCAGAACATGTAAAGAAAGCACGTCAACTTGGTCATATCAATGCAAGTGTTACTAACGAGATCATCAAGCTAGATAAAGAAGTTCAAGACAGCGTTCTTCCAATGATCTCAGATAAAACAGTAAAAGAAGTAAAACAAATTGTTGCAGCAGCAAAGCGTGGTGGTGTTCAGGAAGCTGAACAAGAAATTGAAACAATGGAGCCATTGCCAGCAGAATATGCTCACCTTAGAAACCTTTCAAAGAGAATGAATAAGAACCTTACTCGTATTCTTTTAGAAGAGCTTACTTACGAAGGTAAGGAGTCTGCTTCAATCATGAAAGAACTAAGAAAGATGCAAGAGAATCTTGAGCGCTTCTTCAACATGGGAACAACTTCTAATCACGTAACTTCTGATTCAACTGAAACTCAGGAAGTTATTTCTGAGCCTACGATTGTACTTGATGAAGATCAACAAGAGTTCAATCCAGAGTACTCTCTCTAAACCCAAACCACTTTACAAAAAATTGACAATATAACGCTTTAGGCAGATGACGAATTACTTGGTCATCTGTTTAAAGTTTCGTTATGATAATCGTCATGAAATTAGTCAAAGAGAACACCCTTTTTATTATGTGGATTGTTGCCATACTGGCAGCAGCTGGCTCACTATTCTTTAGTGTCATCATGGAATTTGTTCCGTGCACACTTTGTTGGTGGCAGAGAATTACCATGTATCCACTTGCAGCGATTTTACTGATAGGCTTTTATCAAGATGATAAAAGAAGCATTCTCTATGGTGCCCCTTTTATTATTTCAGGATGGGCCATTTCAATTTATCACAACCTCGTTCAACTTAAGGTCATTCCGGAAAGTGCGAGTCCCTGTGTAAGTGGTGTCCCATGTTCAGAGAAATGGATTAACTGGTTCGGGTTTATCTCAATTCCAATGTTGGCATTCTTCGCCTTTACAATTTTATTTTCACTATTCTTATTAGAAGTTTATAGCAACAAGGATTTCTTAAATGCAAAAAAGTCATAAAATTATAGCTGCAATCGTTACTGTTATTGCAGTCTTTGCCATTAGTGCAACATTTTACAAAAAACAACAAGCGGCCAAGCTCGGTTTTATGGCCAATGAAAATCACAAATTATTTGTCAGAGATTACTCTCCTTCTATCGGACCAGATGATGCAAAAGTTGTCTTAGTCGAGTTCTTAGACCCTGAGTGTGAGTCTTGCCGTGCCTTTGCACCATATGTAAAAGAAATCGTAGAAAAATACGAAGGTAAGATAAAGCTAGTTGTTCGCTATGCGGCCTTTCACAAGAACTCGGCCTATGCAATCTCAATTCTAGAGGCAGCAAGAAAGCAAGGTCAATACTGGCAAACTCTTGACCTACTTTTTAAGAGTCAACCAGCATGGGGAAATCACCACAACCCACGCCCAGACCTAATCTGGAATTACTTAACAACACTAGATATAGATATTGATCAAATCAAAAAAGATATGCATGATCCAAAATTCATGGAATGGATTAAGCAAGACGCAGAAGATGGAAAGACACTTGGAGTTCGTGGAACACCGACTTTCTTTATCAATGGAAAACCATTAGAGCGTTTTAGCTATCAACAACTAGAACTACAGATTCGTGAAGAACTAGAAAAATAAGTAGAATGCATACCTTTGCCAACTCCCACTTTCTAAAATTAATTGAAGATAGTGGGAGTGCATGCCCAGAAAGAGGTTGGGAACCCACTCACCTTGCGACCAACAATAATCAGCTCATTTCATATATCAAATCACACAGCTACGGTGAGTATATTTTTGACTGGGCCTGGGCCGATCTCTATCACCGAATGGGCCAAGAGTATTACCCAAAGCTTATTCACGCCATTCCTTTCACACCAGTAAATAATAGTAAATTCACTCAAGAATTTGATGGGACGCTTCTAACAAAGTCTTTTAATATGTATCAGGAGTTAAACCTATCTAGTGAGCACTACTATTTTACAGATAATAGCTATTATTGCCTGAAAGACTTAGGCTTCTTTAAACAAATTACGACTCAATATCATTTTATTAATGAGTACGCTTCATTTGAAGACTACCTTTCAAAGCTTAAAAAGAATAAGAGAAAAAGCATAAAGAAGGAACGAAAGGCCTGCCACTCATATGATATTGAGATCAAAAAAGTATGTGCAAGTGAGCTTACAACAGATGAACTTAAACAGATATATGGCCTATATTTAACAACGATTGATAAGAAGTCAGCTTATGCCTACCTTACTCTCGATTTCTTTCTTGGGTTAAACACCCTAGAGAATTGTTTTTTTCACCTGGCCTATAAAGAAGATTCAATTATTGCCATGGCCCTATTTTTTGAATCCACAACAAAACTCTATGGACGCTACTGGGGAGTTCACCCTCTTCATCAAAATAAGTATGAGTTTCTTCATTTTGAAATGTGCTACTATATGGCAATGGAGTATTGCATCGATAATAAGCTAGAGATTTTCGAAGCTGGTGCCCAAGGAGAACAAAAGCTCTACCGTGGTTTTAGGCCAGTTGAAATTGAATCCTGGCACCATCTAAAAAATCCACAGCTTCATGATGCTATTGCAGATCATGTCGAAAACCAGAATACAAGTGTAAAGAAATATCACGAGGATTTAAAAGGGCTACTTCCATTTAAGAAGTAACCCTTAGTAATTAATTGATTGTAATGTGAGAATCTTTATAATCGACCTTTAAGTCTTTTTCTTCCAGATCATGTGCCATGATCTCTTTTGATAAAGGTCTCGTTACTAATCGGTTAAAGATTGAAGCAAGTGGTCTTGCACCATAGGCCTCGCTGTAACCTTGCTCATTAAGTCTAGCGCGCACACTTTCTGATAAATCGACCTTAAGCTTACGGCCAAGTAGTCTCGAGTTAAGTAAGCGTACTTGCTTATCAATTAGCGAGTTCATGATTGAGCGATCAAGTGCATTGTAAGTTAGCACTGAATCAAGTCTACCTAAAACCTCTGGTTTAAATGCTGTTTCAACAACTTTTGCATTTGTCGTTAAAAGGATAATCGTATTTTTAAAATCAATTGTTCGTCCTTTATTATCTGTTAGCCTACCGTCATCTAAAATTTGTAACAGAATATCACCGAAGTCATGATGGGCCTTTTCAATTTCATCAAAGAGAATTACTGAATAAGGGTGACGTCTTACCGCTTCAGTTAGAACACCACCCTCTTCATAACCAACATAACCAGGGGCGGCACCAATGAGTTTACTCACTGAGTGCTTTTCACTAAATTCAGATAAATCAAAACGTATTAAGTTATCCTGTGTATCAAATAAGAACTCACATAGTGCCTTTGCTGTCTCAGTCTTCCCCACACCACTAGGACCTTTTAGGAGGAACGAACCTAGTGGTCGAGAAGGGTCTGTCAGACCTGCGTGGGCCGAAATAATTGTATCAGCAATTTCTGTTAATGCTTCTTCTTGTCCGTAAACACGTGACTTTAAAAAGCCTTCAAGTTGTAAAATCTGCGCTTGTTTTGACTTAAGGATTTTCTCGACAGGAATTCCCTTTTGTCTTGAAATCACAAGAGCAATATCTTTAGTCGCAAGAACCCAATCGTGATGACAAGATTCAAGCTCTTTTTCAACTTCTGGAAGCTGAGAGTATTTAATCATTGATGCCTTCTCATAGTCTTGACTTCTTTCAGCAGCTTCTAACTCGAAGTTTAGGCGATCTCTTTGATTCTTTAATTCAGAGACTCTCTTAAGTGAAAGAACCTCTTCTTCCCAAGTGCTTTTTTGCTCATTGAATTTTTCTTCAAGCTCTTCAACTTCTTTGGCCAACTTTTCATTGTCCTTATCAATTTGCATATTCACTTTCTTTGAGCGAATTTCAGCTTCTAACTCTACGAGTTTTGCTGGCATCGCTTCCGCAGATAGTTTAAGTGCACTTGCCGCTTCATCCACAAGGTCGATGGCCTTATCTGGTAAATTCTTATCTGTAATATATTGATCAGATAAAATAACGGAGTTAAAAATTGCATCATCAGAAATCTTAATTCCATGATGAATCTCTAGCTTCTCGCGAATCCCCATTAAAATTTCAATAGCATCTTCTTTTGATGGCTCATTTACCGGTACTGCTCGAAAGCGTCTTTCAAGTGCACTATCGCCTAGAATATATTTTTGATATTCTTCATCAGTCGTTGCTCCAATACAATTGAGCTCTCCTCTTGCAAGAGCAGGCTTCAAGAGATTGGCCGCATCCATAGCGCCATCTGTTTTACCAGCACCAACTAACTGGTGAATTTCATCGATAAAGAGAATCGAAGTTGCTGCATTTTGTTTAATATATTTTAAAAGCTTTTGTAGACGCTCTTCAAATTCACCACGAAACTTAGTTCCGGCCATCAGAGCACCCATATCAAGTGCATAGACAGTCTTTCCTTCTAAGACATCAGCAACAGTTCCCTTAACAATCATTTCCGCAAGGCCTTCAACAATAGCAGTTTTACCTACTCCGGCAGGCCCAACTAAGACAGGGTTATTCTTCCCACGACGTCCTAGAATTTCCATTACCGCACGAATTTCTTTCGAGCGTCCAATGACAGGATCGAGCTTACCTTCAGCGGCCATTTCATTCAGGTTCGTCAGGAAGGCAGGAACCTCCTCTTCATCGTCTCCATTCATAGCAGAGTTAAAGACATTCGGGTCAATATTGAGACTGGAGAGGGTTGTCACAATATGCTTTAGAAGGTCAGTTTCTGTTACTTCCTGACGGCCTGATTGAATAGCATTAGAAGATGCCAATGTGAGCCACTTACTAAGTCCTGCAGTAGGTCTGACATTATCAAGTGAGACTTCCTGAGAAGCTTGAGGTAAGCGCTCAATTTCTGATTTTATATCTTTTAATTTATTCTTTAATGCTCTTGATGAGAAAGAAGAAGGATTCTTCACCAGCCCATAAGCAAGGTGCCACTCAGATAGTTGAGTATTCTTCTTTTCCATTAGAAGAGATTGGGCAATATCGAGACTGCCTGCAACGATTGAATCGTACTTATTCATAAAAATTCCTCCACGCAAATTCTTGGGTATAAACACCTAAAATCATGAGGTATTTTTCCCCTTCTACTAATAAGATGGGACGTGTTTTATAATTGTCAAGGTAACCAAAATATTTTTTCGAAATAAATGAGATTATTATGAATAAATTTTTTCTTCAGCTTTTCCTTATCTTTGTTTTAATCCTTAAGTCCCAGGCCTTTGCCCAGAAGCTCCCCCCCCTCGACTTAAGTTCTCCTCGTGCAACCATGAATTATTTCCTTAAGTCCATGAAGGCCTATAAACTTGGAAATGACCAAGGGCTTGAACAAGCGGTACTGGCACTAGACGGACGCCATATTCCGGATACAGTTAAGGAATTTAAATTAAAAGATTTCTCAAGAACTCTTATTACTGTTTTTGATCGTATCGAATATATTGATGTAAAGAGAATTCCTCGTAAAGTAGATGATGGAATCTGGTACTACCGAAAAGAAGTCGTACAAGTAGAAAATAAAGATCACAATGTTGAAATTTCTATTCGCCAAGTACAGCGTGGGGATAAAATGGTGTGGCTTTTTACGAAAGAAACAATGTCGTCGCTACGTTTTTATGACCTCTCACTAAAGGGTAAGAAAGTTGCAAAGGATGTCGTCTATAGTCAGTCTCCAAAAGAGCGTTTAAAAGAATATCTACCTGCATGGACTTTTCATCAGCGCTTCCTTCTTTTAAATATTCACTGGATACTCTTACTTGTCATTACTCTCTTTAGTTTTATTATTGACCGAATTGTGCGCCATTATATTGCGGCCAAAACAATATCAATTCTTAAGAAAAGAAATATTACCTTTACTGAAAAACAACAAAATAGGCTAACTTCACCATTTGGAAGCCTTGCCTTTGCCTATATTTTCCAAACACTTGCTACGTGGATTGATCTGCCTGCCGATGCTCTCGTCTTAGTCGTTAAGGCATGCGATATCGTCATGGCCATTTCAGTAGTCTTTATTCTTAATCAATTACTAACTGTTATCTGCCTCTATCTTGAAGACAAGGCACGTGAAACAGAGAATAAGTTTGATGATATTGTTGTTCCACTAATTAGAAAGACTGCCAGATTCTTTATCTATGCTGTCGGTATCATTTTTATTGGTGATGCCCTCGAACTGGATATGAAATCAATCCTAGCCGGTATGGGAATTGGGGGGATCGCCTTTGCACTTGCCGCCAAGGATACAATTTCTAACCTCTTTGGTTCATTTACAGTTCTTTTTGATAACCCATTTACAATTGGTGACTGGGTTAAGATTAATAATGATATCGAAGGTATCATTGAAGAAGTGGGAATGAGATCCACAAGGATCAGAACATTTCACAACTCGCTCCTATCCGTTCCAAATGGAAATCTTATCAACGCCAATATCGACAACCTTGGGCGCAGACGCTTTCGTCGTTTTAACACAACTCTAGGAATCGATTATGCGACTCCACCAGAGAAGATTGAAAATTTTTGTGAAAGTATTCGCCAAATTATCGTTGCACACCCAATGACGAGAAAAGATAATTTCCAAGTTTATTTTAATAGCATGGGTGCAAGCTCACTCAATATTCTCGTGTATATGTTTTGGGAAGTTCCAAGCTGGGATGATGAATTAAATGAGAAGCATAAATTCTTACTCGATATCCTAAGGGCCGCTAAGAAGCATGGAATTAACTTTGCTTTCCCTACCCAAACTCTTCATGTTCAACAGGACCCTGGTGTCACTTATACGCCAGAAGACGTGGATTTTGGCCGCTCACAGCAGATTGCAGATGAGCTTGCGAGCGACAGATGGAATGCACCTAATCGCTCATCTGAACTTCGATTAAAATAAGATCTATAAAGGCCTTAGAGTTAAAACTTTAGGGCCTGACTTCTTCATAAGATCAAAGCTAAAAATTTGAGGACGATACTCATCATTCATAAAACGCTCTCTCTGATTATCATAATAAGGAGAAAGCATATGTCCAGAGTTTCCTAAAGGTAGAATTCCATAAGAAATATCAACATTAGCAAAATCGATAAGACGACGAGTACTAGGCCCTGTTACTGGCGTATGCCCACTGTCACAAGAAACACGTCGAATATGATTAATGCTATTGATCGAGCCATTTGCCTCATAAGGCCCATGGTTAAATAGTTTTGCAAGGTACTTATTCTTTGCAAAAGGGTGAGGCATCGTAAGTTGGTGAACACGTCCCCAACGCCAAGTACTTATATCTTCACCAAGTTCGTCCTTTAAGTACGCGACAGCTTCTTTAAATGCCATAGCAACAACAGTATCACGATCTTCCACAGGTGCAGTTTTTTCAATATCCCACCAATTATCAAATGGTGTATCAAGTAGACGATAGTAGAAAATCCAAGAATTGATGGCCTTACAATACTTAGTGTAGTCCTCGCCCATCTCATCCATTAGAAGTTTACGGATACGCATATTAGTTTCATGAAATATTGTAGGTGCAACTTGCTCCTTACGAGAGTGTCCTTTCCAATCCATAAAAACTTCAAGGGCCTCTTCTTCAAGAGAGCTCATCGGATATTTCTTAACTGCATTATGAATGATCTTCTGCATCTTGCGATTATTCGTACTAAAGCTTGCAGTTTGTACCATCTTTTGAGAATCCATATCCCAGTTATCACGAAGTTCGAGTGACTTTAGGATTGTATTGTAGCGATTATCTGAGTGCCAACCTCCACGATGATAGATTCCTTCCTTCATTGTCTTAGGTGCATCATTAGCAGAAACAATAAAACCATTTTCAGGGTTAATTTCATGTGGCTTCTCATCAAATGAATAGACGCCTAAAATTTTACGATCTGGAGTTTGTACAAGATCTGACTCAAAAGGATGAGACCTCTTATAGCTATCACCCATGATAAGTCTAGCAACATTACCATCAGCATCAGCATAGACAATATTTAGGCCAGGGGACTTTACAATACTTGTGGCCTTCTTAATCTCTTCTAAGTTCTTTGCACGGCCTAGCCCATAAAAACCTTCAATCGGTTTATTACCTTCTTGAAAAAAGCTAAAATGAGCGGCGATATTCTTGGCATCTTTATTTACGGCCTGAACGATCTCATTAACAACAGGCCCTTTTTCACTCCACTTAATTTGAAAATCAATTGAGTCTTCACCTTTAACTTTAATTAGTGAATCCTCAATGCGAACAACTTCAAAATCATCTTCTAACTGATAGAGATCAACATCATCTGTATAACTGATAGTTAATCCCCAACCGAGCTTACGATTATGTCCCATGGCCGGAAATGGAATCAGTGGTAGAAAGTGACCATACATATGAAAGCCTTCTTCTTTATTCTTTATATTTGCTTCATACCAAATATTTGGAGCTGAGAAATTAATATGTGGATCACTTGCAAGGATTGGGCTTCCAGACTTTGTCTTTTTGCCAGAGATTGCCCAAGCATTTGAGCCTGTAAATGTCCCGATACCTTTTAAAAGTGATTCATAGTCGATAAAGCTTGCATCAACGACACGTCTTAAACGTTTCGAAAAATCAACTTCGTTATTAGCAAATAAATACTTGAAGTCACGATGCTTAACCTTGGCCATAATACTTTGATAAGCAACTTCATTTCTCATAAATGGAGAGAAGCTATAGTTTAGATAGACGAAGACACCATAGATATCCTCAATATCAATTTTCTTTGGCCTAATTCCTAATAAGAAAAACTCAATTGGCCTTACATTATTTTCAAGATAGTAATTATAGCCGGCCATAAATGATTCAAGGTCTTTTTTAACAACCGGATCAAGAGAGGCCAAAATACCTTCACGAATATACTTAGAATTTAAAGTGCGAAAAAGTTTATCGACAGCAACAAGATCAGGGCCAAGGATTTCGGCAAGTCTTCCCTGCCCAGCACGACTTATAAGTTCATATTGAAAGCTACGGTCACTGGCCATTGAAAAACCAAGAGCATAATTCATATCGTGGCGAGAGTCCGCTTCGATGTGAACAACACCTTCGTGGTCACGATAAATCTTTGTTAAACCATTTAGGCCATCGATTTTAAGACTTCCATGCATTACCGGGAAAGAGCCTAAGAGCATAAAATAAACAGAAGCGATTATTAAAACAAAAAGGCCGATAGCAATACCTAGAATCTTTCTCATGATGATCTCTTAATTCTTAAATAGATTGTTACTTTTAACTAATTCAACGACTTCCTCTGGAAGCATTTTTTCCCAACCACTCTCATCTTTTTCGATCATCTCAATAACTGTTCGAGACCAGATTCCTGATGCTTCTTGATCATAACCTTCAAGATCAACGATTAGCTTATTTTCACGAAGGTACTTAACAAGAAACTCTAGCGAGCTATCATAAGTTACATCCGCAAAGCTTAAGCGTTTCTTTGAGTCATGATCATCGGCACATGGGTAGAGGTATAACTTCGTGTTAAGTCCAAATAACTCTCCAAGGCCACCAAGAATTCCAAAAGATGTATTCTCATAGTGCTTGATATTTAAAATTTCATTTAAGTTATATGTGTTTGTAATAAAAGCAATTTGATTCTTAGCAATTGGTTGTAAGAACTGATTTAATTCGAAATAAGAAGCGAAATTTGTGATCAAAACTTTTTGCTTAATCTTTGCAAGTAAATCAACACGAGCTAAGAAGTCAGCGTTATCAATTGATGATGAACGAGAAAGAAGTTTTGACATTGAAATCTCTGAAAGAGTCACAACATTCTCACATTTCTCACTTGTACATAATAGCTCACGCCCAACTTTAAGAGCATCAACATTACCCTTTGTTGGTGGCCTAAAAGAACCTCTAAGAACAACAAGTGGCTTGCGATATAAGTAATCCTTGATTTGAACAACTTTACCATTCTCATCAAACATCACGGCCGAAGTAAACTTTCTCTTAACAAGTTCTAAAGAAAGAATACGTGGATCAATACCATCAAAGGCTGGGCCTCTAACGTCAATCATATCAATTCTTAAACGACTTGCTGAAAGGTTATCCATTAGAGATGAAACTAAATGAGAAGAATCACTCGTATTGTAGAAACAGCTGTGAATCATATTTACACCAAGAAAACCAATGGCCTCTTGTTGCTGAAGATTTTCTTGATCAAGCATATTTACGTGAAGAATAAGATCAGATGGTGCAGCTCCTGCTTCATGTTGAAAGCGAACACCAAGCCAACCGTGACACTCACCGCGTCCCGAGTAACTTTTTGCAGCAACAGTATCGGCAAAGCAGAAGAATTTCGTTCCTTCTTCTCTTTGATCCTTGAGACGCTTGTACATCTTTGTAAACTCAGTCTCTAGCATCGTATGCAGACGACCTTGTGAAACATAACGTCCCGACGCTTCCACACCGTAGATCGCATCAGAGATTTGCATATCATAAGCAGACATCGTCTTAGCAACAGTACCGGCCGCCCCACCAGCTCTAAAGAACTCGCGTGCAACTTCTTGTCCTGCGCCAATTTCTGCGAAACTGCCGTAAACTTTATTATCTAAATTAATTTGTAATGCTTTTTGTTTTGCTGATAGAATTTGGCAAAAATCCATAGTATAAATTCCTTAAATTTTTTTAGTTATAATAACAGCTTAGGACTCTATATGGCAAAAGAACACGACACGAATCTCTTTAAAAAACACATCTTTATTTGCAAGAGCTGTAAGAAGAATGAGTGCCCTATGCTTGAAGATGCCATGGCCCTAAAGAGCGAATTGAAGTCTTATTTCAATGAAAAATATGGAAAGGGTGTTGTTAGGGTTACATCAAGCGACTGCCTCGGAAAATGCCGTGAAGGTATCCATATTGTCAGTTATCCTGAGGCAAAGTGGTTTAAAGACGGCACCAAAGAGTCTGCTCAAGTCTTAAAAGACTACGTAGATTCAAGTATTTAGGTGAAGTTCACAAAAAATTGACTTAGATTTATCAAATATTATCCGATAACGATGCTATAATATCCTTAGGAAAGGAACCAAGGAGTGATTATGTGGATTCCTGTTATCATCGTCGGTATTTTAGTTGGAATTGCTTCAGTGAAAGAGAAGCAGGCCCGCGAAAAAAGAGCTAAGGCCTACATCCCTATTAAGGTCAAAGATTAAATAGAATTAGTTTTTGGCAAATTGAACGGCCACTTCTTTAGCGAAATACGTTAAAATCATATCGCATCCAGCGCGCTTAAAGCTCGTTAACATCTCCATTGCTACAGCATCGCCATCAACCCAACCATTTTGGGCAGCGGCTTTTACCATTGCATACTCACCTGACACATTATATGCAGCAACTGGAAGATTTGTACGCTCTTTCATCTTAGCGATGATATCAAGGTAGCTGATTCCTGGCTTAACCATTAAGATATCTGCTCCCTCAGCTTCATCAAGTTCAATTTCACGTAAGGCCTCAATTGTATTGGCCGGATCCATTTGATAAGTCTTCTTATCACCTGCTTTAGGTGCACTATCAAGAGCATCTCTAAAAGGCCCATAGAATGCTGAAGCATACTTGGCCGTATAAGACATAATTTGCGTGTTAGTGAATGAATCACTATCAAGGGCCTCTCGAATAACCGCAATACGGCCATCCATCATATCTGATGGGCCAATGATATCACTTCCCGCTTGGGCCTGTGCAAGTGCCATGGCCGCAAGAATATCTAGTGTTTCATCATTTAAAATCTCACCAGTCTTTTCACAAACAAGCCCATCATGGCCATCACTTGAGTAAGGGTCCATTGCAACATCTGTCATGATAAGCATATCAGGACAAGCATTCTTAATATCTTTAATTGTCTGTTGAAGAAGGCCATTTGGATTCTTTGATTCAGTAGCAAAGCGATCTTTAATTGAATCATCAAGGGCAGGAAATAGTGAAACACACTTAATACCTAAGTTCCAAAGCTCTTTTACTTCCCTAACGATAAGATCACGAGAGTAACGATTAATCCCAGGCATAGATGTCACTGGTACTGTTTGATTTTGTCCGTCGATAACGAACAGAGGCATAATTAGATCATCTACAGTCAGAGTCGTCTCACGCATAAGAGATCTCATCGCATGATTCTTTCTATTTCTTCTTGGTCGAATATTATTTAAATACATCTCTATAGTCCCTTTTATAATCCCATTTGAATTTTAGTTTTAAATGCAAGAGCATACATTGAGATTTGCTTAATCATGCTCGAAAGTCCGTTGGCACGAGACATTGATAAGTGTTGGCGAAGGCCAATTGTATCTAAGAAATCAGGCTTCGTTGCAAGAATTTCATCTGGTGTGGCATTCGAATAAACACCAACAAGAATTGAAACAATTCCCTTTACGATGGCCGCATCACTGTCGGCACGAAAGTAAACCTTGCCATCTTTAAGCTCTGGAATTAGCCATACTTGGGACTGGCATCCTTTCACTTTATATTCTTCTTTTTGTAAATCTTCAGGTAGGGATTCCATCTCTTTTCCACGAGAGATGATGTGCATATAGCGATCTTCCCAATCGCCAAAGCCGTTGAATTCTGAAATAAGTGCGTCAACTCTTTCTTGTATTTGCAAAATGAACTCCTTAAGTCAATATGTATCGGAGTCTAGCATTTTTTAGATAATGCGTGAAGCAAACTCCACTACTTTTTCTATTTGAGCGGCAATGTGGTCAATAAAGTTTTGAAGGGCAATGAAAAATCCGTAATTTCCAACTTGATTCGTTAGCATCGCAATCATTGAGTCTAAAATATCAAGGTATGGTTGCAAACCAAATTTCTTTACCAATAATTCAAGATAAGTAGCGACACCTTCCACGTCACGTCCTTCGTTAGTTACAACATATAATGGGTTCTTAATTGTGGCCACGAAAGCTCCTTTTTTGTCTCTTAATTATAGTTATAAAGTCGAATCATTCCACGAATCAATTAAATTTGCGATTTTATTAAATTGTTCATGTAGCGGGCGATATTCCTTGGAATTATAGGCATAGATTGACTTTTTAGCGGCCTGAGATTTCACAATCTGGGCCTTATTAAAGAATGGAGCAATAAAGCGGTCATCTCCAGTTACCTTTCGAATAAGTTCCTTAATCTCGTCAAGATCACTTTCCTCTTGCTTACGTCTAGTGTCCATTAGATTTGGAATATGCGTGATTATCTCAGGAAGCTTAACAATTTCCATATCCTCAATATCAGAGAGCATTCCATAGAAATGCTCTAGTCCTTTCATTGAAAAGTCATCAGGCCTAAAAGGAACAATGACTCCATCACTCACACAAATACTATTAACAACGAGAAGTCCAAGTGTTGGTGGGCAATCAATAAGAATATAGTCGTAGCGTTTTCTAATTCCAGCTTGCTCAACATATTTCTTTAAAATCATTTGTCTTGGAGAACTTATTCCCGCCACACATAATTCAAATCCAGATAGTTCTTGGGCAGATGGAAGAAGGTCCACACCCACATCTGTTTTAAATACGACTTTTTCAAAAATAGTTGAAGTGTGCATATGCTTAAGCTCTTTTACAGAGTTAAGTAGCAGGTTGAAAATACTAATGCTATCACGGCTTTCTTCGTGGCCAAAGAGATAGCTCATATTAGCCTGAGGATCCATATCAATGACAAGAACCTTATGTCCTTTCTGGGCCAAGGCATGTGCCGTATTAAAACACATCGTTGTTTTACCAACTCCACCTTTTTGGTTAAGAAAAGAAATGATTTTTCCTTTTCCTAAGTCTTGTGATTTTTCAGCACGATTGCGACCAAAGAACATAACCTTCTCCCAAGAATCATTCATTGTCATGATACTCAGAGATTATATCATAATTTTAAGTGTTGGCACCAATTAGTCATACTGATTTGGGTCAAGTTCGATAACACAACGCAGACCAATTCTACTACTCGCCTCAGTATCAGGAAGAAATTCAAATGCGTAGACACCGGCACCAGAAAGACTTGCGTAATCACCACCACTAACCATACTTCCGTTAACTCCATTAGTGTTGTTAAAGATTCTAAAGATCTCATCATCATGAAGTTGAGAGTTCGTGATTCCAGCAGTTGAACCAATTCTTAGAGTATAGTCATTAATGACACTTCCAGGCATGGCATCTTCAGTGGCCTTAGCGGCGTTAGAAATAGGAATACCAAAAACATAGTTAAAGTATCTTGCACTATAATCTGAAACATTTTCGAATAAGTGGCTATCAAGCTCAAGATCACAATCATTGTCCCCATCCGAGTCATTACATGGCCCAATAAATGAATCCATTAGGTAATCACCTGTTCCACCATAAATATCGGCCTTAGTCGAAACGATTGAGGCAAAAGAGTAGATATTAGCGTTGAAGCCATATGCAGTATTTGAAATCTCTGCAACATTTCCGACAGCATCTTGTACACCAAAGGCCGAAGTACAGTCCTGAGTAAATACAGAGCCTGTATGAAGTGAGCGAATACCTGAAGAGTTTGTTCCAGGGATAGTGTGAATATCAGATGAACTTAAATTATCAATATCCATGTACGAAGACTCAAGGCCACTTGCCCCTGATGCGTTACATTTACTAGAAGAGTTAAGTGCTAGTCCCCTTTCCACAACTTCGATATTAGCATCAGAAGTTGCTCTTACATCCCAAGCACTATAAGCGATCTGCTCATCACGTGTTGGAAGCTTATAAGATGTCGCCGCTCCATATCCAACAATAGTCGGTGACCCTGTTAGAGTCGTACATGCATTTACAGCATTAGCATTTGTAATATTTGTTAGCGGTGGCAAGAAAGATTGAAATGCCACTGCTGAATCAAGTGTCTGATTAGAGAAACTCTGCCATACCCCATTTTTTACATAACAAGAGCCTGTTGATCTCTCATAGAAAACAGATCCATCTGGCCCATCATAAGCACCTAGGTTTTGAGCGACACATTGTCCATCTGTTGTATCACAACTTGTTTTAGAATACGGACATCCCATTTCAAAACGAGGAACAAGTAAGTCTTTGCCAAAGTCATAAATTGAGCCAATAGTCCCAAGAGCAGAAGCAGTATCACCAAAGCCTTTGTACTCACATACATAATTGCTATCAATGAAAGAGTCTGAATGCATCATCTCACATGCCTTCTTGTTAACCATCCAGCGGTGAACAAAGGCAAAGTTCTCTTGAGGAGCAACGACTGTTAGCTTCGCTACATTATTATTTGTTGTAATCTCTAAAGATTCATTATCACCTAGTTGATTCGTAAAACTTAGAACAGGTCTTACTTCATAGACATAAGTGTGATTTGGAACAGGAGCTAAACGTGAGTTCTCCCCATTATCAACATATGTATTTGATGAAGTAATAAGGCTTCGGTTTAGAGGGTTACTGTAATTAAAAGTATGAAGAGGCCCTGCCTTCTTACGATAGACATTATAACCTTGAATTGCTCCAGATGTACCTACAGTGAAGTTCTCCCATTCAAGATTCACACTTGAAGTTCCATGATATGGAATCCAATTTGTCCCATCAGAGTAGAAACAATCTTCACCCGTTGTTGCACGGTAACCTGTATTAAATAGGAATTTTCCATCATTATCACTTGCTAATAATGTTTCAGTTTGAGAGTTGAAGACAACACTAACAGATGATGCATCACCTGAGTCATATGTAACATCACCAATACAACTTGCACTACCAAGATCATCACAAGTCGTCGTTGTATCTTCTAGAAGTCCATTAGTTGTATAATCACGATTAACTTCTGAAATATTACAAGCAACAGATTTATTAACTAATACCCAATCATTTGAAGTTGTCCCTGTTGAGTAATAACACTGATTAGATGCCGTACGATAAATTGCTCCAGGCGCATCCGGGACAATATTATTAGCTGGTGAAACTGTTCCGTAACACTCATTTCCACCATCACATTTTGTAAGAGAGTGAGAACAAGTAAAACTAGACTCCACTCGAATACCAAAGTGGTTAACTTTTGTACCAAGTGCTTTTACATCGGCCCAACCGTGGTGAGCAACTGTTTGAGGCTCAACTCTAACTTTGAAAGAAACAGATGTTCTTGGTGCACCAGTACCATTATCAACAAGGTCAAATGAAATTGTCGTTTCACCAAATTGCGATGCCGTTGGGATCATTTTGATTCTAAGAATTTCATTGATTGATATTCCATTATCGATTACTCCGCTGGCCATGGCCCCATTTATAGCAGCAAGATCCCCTGCTTCACTATATTCACCATCAAGGTCAGTATCTTTTAAGAATTGAATATTCATTGGCTGAATAAGAACATTATTAGTTGAAACAACATTTTCAATCGTTACCGTTTGAGAAGCTTCATTAATGCTTCCACCTTCACTGATAATAACATTATCAATAATGATATCTTCTTTTTCACCTACGATAACATCACTCATAAAGCTTGCATTCTGAACACCATTATTTGAGGCAACGGCCCAGTCATCAGTATCAACTGATTCATAGCATAGTCCATTAGTACGATCGAAATAGACAACAGGATTATCACTTACGTGAGAAGTAGGATTGAAGCTAGGCGCTCCATGACCAATACAATTATTCACACCACATTCAGTACGTCCTGCGCGGCGATCATAAACTGAATAATTACAAATGACAGGGGCATCAGAAGTTTCTTGAACAATAACATCAAGACTTTGTACAACTGATTCTGCATTGCTTGAATCCCTAACAACAAATTGGAAGTCATCAGGAGTTCCCATTGTGTTAGCACTATTACCATTTAATGTTTCATATAAACATGTAATAGCACCACCTGAAGAAATGGCACAATCTTTAATTGTTCCTTCAGTACCAGCAAGAGATCCTTGCCCTGCCATCGTGTTGATACGATTTCCGCTTCCATCAATGAAGTAAACTGTAAGAGTTGATGTTGTATTGTCGACATCAGAAACACTTCCTAGAGAAATTGTTTCACTTACTTTATTCCAATCTGAAGACTCATTCATCGTGTGCGTAAAAGGACCTCCTGCCACAACCGGTGGATCGTTTTTAGCATTGATGACAACATTGATATAACCTGTTGTATGGAAGTCTGCCATACTTGTTAAAGGTAATGGAGAATCCGAAATTTGATACTCGACAGTAAAGACACCATTTGCATCTCCATCAAAGAAGAGATTACAAAAAGTAGCGTCGTCCACACTATTAGCATGGAAAGTATCTCCTGGAGCTCCTGTACAAGAACCTTGAATATCAGGGTAACTTGTTAAATTTTTAAATTTATATCGTAGATCAGAGCTTGGAAATCCCATGTAAGAATCATCAGATGCAGTTGGGAAATAGAGACCGACTGCCGTTTGAGCACCAGGAGTTCCAGTACTATCCTCATCAACAGTAACTGTAATAATATTTGCAGCAACTGGCTCATCATCAACTTCAGTGATTCGAACTGAAGCAACTCCAGTATTTGAATACTGGCCATTTGCATAGATTTGGTACTCGACCATATCTTCTGCGGCCGCATTGAAATAATCGGCACTAGTAGTAAACGCTAATGTACACTTACCGAGTGAACAATTACATGAAATATTTGAGTTTTGTACACTTGCATGAACCGAGCTTGCAATACAGTAAGTTGCAAAGTCACCATCATAATCAAAGTAACCTGAGACAGGTATTTCATTAACTTCACTATCAAATTCAAAAGTAATGAGAGAATCTTCAGCGACAGTCGCACTTCTTGTTGCAGCAACACTTGGTGCTTGATCAACATTTGTCACATCGACATATAACCTTGAAACAGCACTATCTCCATCATCATCACTGATGTAGAAGTCAATATATGAAGATCCATTTGTATGGCGAGAAGGCTCAATATTCATCGAACAAGTACCACTAATACACTCACAAGTTGCACCTAACATTTTAATTCCAGGTGTTGGACTCTCCGTTGTATTTGGACCAGTTATCGTTGCAACAATGATTGGATTAATTGTTACACTTGAGTTAATTGCATTAATAATTTGCAGAGAAGTTGAAAAGCCTGCATCAATTTGAACCGTAATTGTATTTGTTGCAATTGAAACGACTTCAGAACCGGCCGAAACAGATGGGTTATCAACAAGTTCAAGATAAAGCTCTGAGTGATTCATTGCATTCTGCCAAGTATTTACTCTTTCAAATGTCATTGAACCAATTGTTATGGTTTGATTTAAACCTGTTGCGCTATTAACAATAGTACATGAAGTAGGTATTCCCCCATTTTGATCTGTGAAAGAAATTGGAAAACTTGTCTTGGCCGCATCTTCAATCATTGAAACTGAAGTTGTTGTAATAACCGGTGCCTTTGGAGAAACATCAAGAATACAACTTCTTGTGATTTCATCAAAGTAGTGCCCATCATCACAGCTTGCCTGCTTTAAAGAATTCATCTGCGGTGTACAGCCGATGAAAGCACTTAAAAATATTGAAATTAAAAGTATACGATTCATTATCTTTCCCAAGTATCCCAATAACTTATCGCCAAAATATTTCTTAACTTTAAACAAAGACAAATAAACACTTACGTTATTTCAATATTATAGAAGATAGCTAATCTTGCCTCTAGAGTGATGTGATATTGGATACTTAGAAATGGAACAAGTAGAGAAAGCGCCTAAAATATCTGACAAGCGCGATCACCTACTGACAGAACTTAAAGTTTTGATTAAGTGAGCAAAGTGCTTCTCTCATTTCTTCATTCTCTTCTTTAAGCTTATTATTCTCTTCTTTCAAAGAAGCAATCTCACGAGTATTTGTTGAAACTTGGGCCTCAACACCTTCACTCATAACCTTATACATGGCCATATTCTCATCTAGCTCTTTAACCGCTTCAATAAGTGGCGAAACAAGAACAGCATAATCAACAGATAGCCAACCATCTGCATTTTCAATAACGGCCGTTGGAAATTGTGCCTGAACATCTTGAGCGATGACACCAATTGAGTGCATTCCAGGAGAGAGTGATTTTTCATTCCAATCAAATTCAACACCTTTAAGGGCCTTGATCTTATCAAGGGCATGATCAATCTCCGTCACATTATCTTTGAGTCTCTTATCTGAAGTACAATTTGTTGCTCCGGCCCCAGCTCCAAGTGTACAATCTGTCGAGCCTTGAACTCTTAGATTCCCTACCACATGAAATTGTTCCGAAGGTGTTGTCGTTCCTACCCCAACACGTCCAGCGGCCGTAACAGTCATACGATCAGTGTTTGCAGTAGAAATTGTCACAGGTAAATTTGAGCCTACAGCTCCTGCCGTATTTAAGTTTCC
Organism: Halobacteriovorax sp. HFRX-2_2; assembly: GCF_043196705.1. NCBI lineage: Bacteria > Pseudomonadati > Bdellovibrionota > Bacteriovoracia > Bacteriovoracales > Halobacteriovoraceae > Halobacteriovorax > Halobacteriovorax sp. HFRX-2_2. The sequence continues at coordinate 50,544 of NZ_JBEBMT010000003.1, read as the reverse complement.
AAGCTTAATACCTGAGCCATTATCAACTAAAACTTCAAAATTATTTAACGTACCACCTTTAAACACGACATTATCAATTCCACCCTGTGAAATAATTTTCTGTGCAGAAGTCACCTGGCCAAAAAATGCAGAACTTGTGGTTGCATCCCCAGCAATAGTGTTAACAGAGATATTACCAAAATCAACGTCACCAGTTACGGTAATATCACTATCAAAAGTTGCATTACCTGTTACCTGAAGAGTCCCATTAACAACGGCCGCACCTGTTGTATTAAATGCGCCAGTATTTGTAAGTCCACCTGTCGAAGTAATCCCATTTCCTTGAATGGTCCCACTCGCCGTTAGATTTGTCGTTGAAAGGTTTCCAGAGTGTGAAAGAGTCCCTGAAACAATTGTATTACTAAGTTGTGAAATCCCAGTAACATTTAGGTTACCGGCCAATTGAGTACTACCACCAACAACCATTTGATAACCAGAAGTATCAGAAACAACAGTACTTCCAACAAGTAGTCTTCCATTATGAGTAAGCCTCATATTCTCTTGTTGAGTATTTGTTGTATTTGCTGTCGTATAAAAATTTAACTCAGTACCAAGATTTGTTGCACTAAAGTTTTCAGTCGCAGTAGAGCGAATACTTGCCGTATTTACAATTCCACTTCCCGTGTCTCCACCAAAGTTTAATAGTCCAAGAACATCACTTGCTGTCGTCATTGACGGTGCAGTTATTAGCCCTTGAGAGCTTGCAAGATTGATTGATGACTGATTGCCACCATAAGAATAAAACTGTCCACTCGCATCTCCAGAATCACTACGTACATCAATTTGTGCAGTAGCATTAAATGTTCCTAAATTTGATGTGTGTCCAAAAGATAAATTTCCATTTGCATCGTAAAGAGCAAAGTCAGAAGACTCTGATTGGAAAGCGATATCACCTGGGCCAGAGCTACCAGCTGTAATTGTCGTTGTTCCACTATTTGTCATGTTAACAGCATTAATATTTGTTATACCTGAGCCATCTCCAACAAAGTTGGCCGCAGTTATCGTTGAAGATACATTTAAATTACCGTTGATACCAGAGTTTCCGTAAACGTAGAAAAGGTAGAGAGGATCAGGAACACCACCAATAGATGTACGTCCTGCTGAATCGATGAAGAACTCTGCAGAGTTCCAGAAGTTTGATGCTAAGCTATCTCCATCTCCATCAACATCGATAAAGAAGAAGTTCATTCCACCAACATTTGTGTTATTACCGTAAACACCCATCGTAGCGTTATGTTCTTGTCGTAATCCAAAAGAGAGAGCTCTTGCCCAACTTGAACCAAGTCCGGAACTAACGTTACCTCCAACATGAAGAAGAATACTTTCCTCTGCAGTTGTAGGACCTGCAATATTTCCACTTACTGTTAACTTTGATGGCCCTTCATATGGGTCATCTGAGATTGTAACTTTTCCACCAGAACCTGTGCGTCTGATATGTGAGCCATTAATATCCCATGGTCCTGCATAACTACCATTACTTAGTTGTAGATCCCATTTATTTGTTGATTCATTAAAACGAATAATATCACCTGCTGTAAAGGTTTCGACATTACCATCACCATTTAAATCACCTGCAACAGGTGCAGCGTCGTTTACAACATAGAAGTCACCATTATTAACTCCAGCAACAGAAGGAGCTGTGACTCCCCCACCTGTATCAAGAATGAGACGTCCTAAATAATTAGAACCACCTAGATAATCAACCGCAACCCATGAAGCACCATTATACTGTAGAACTTGACCAGCGCTTGAAGCACCAAGAGAGCTTAACTTAGAGTTTGTGATTGCACCGTCTTGAATTTTACTTGTTGAAATCGAACTATTTTGAACATCAAAGCTAACAGATGTTACAGTTTGTCCGAAGGCATCTGTTACAATTAGATCATAGATAAAGCCACCAACGATTTTTAAACCATTAGGAACCCCTAGCCTCACCATATTTGCAGACTTTGATAAAATATTTAAGTTGATAACCTGTGGGCCATTCTTTGTTTTAACCGCACTAATCGTTGAAAGATTTGTTCCATTGAGAATTAGCTGATTTGAAGAAACTTCAATAAGTGTAATCTGATGTCTTTTCGTAAGGTCAGATGTATCCGATGAGTTAGTATTATCACGGCCTGTATTGCTAACAGGTTTACACGCAATAAAAAGTACAACTAAGAGAATGTAAAAAGTATTATTAAGTTTCATATCCATAAATCCCTAATTTCATATCGGAGATTAATAAATAAAGTTAAACTATTAATATTACTATACCAAAGCACTTGGTTAACAAGAGCAAATAAGGAGTATTTGCCAATGATTTCTTTAACTTGTCATTGGTTATAAAATACTTGTATGAATAGCTTTCAAAGATTTTTGCAAACTCTACTAGTCACTATGACATTTCTAACATTGGCCAATCACGCCCTTGCTGAAAAATACGACCTCAATACAAACTTGATTGTCATTCAAAATATTGCCAATGACGGAATGTCTTTTGTTATTCGTAAAGGAAGAGCAGATAATATCGTTAAAGGCCAAGTATCCCTATTCTCTTCGAAAGAAATCTCTTTTACTGCTCGTGCCATCTCTATAACGAAAGAATACTCACAGTGGATTGTAACAGACAATAATATCAGAGTCCCGTTTGAGAAAGGACAAATTGTCACAGTTAACTATTCTCCTGAAAGAGTTTGGTTAGAGATCCCAAAGATACTTGGAGATGAAAATTATAGAAAGATGCTTGCTGAAGAAGAGATGTCTCTTAGAGAAAAACAATTTCAGCGCTATGATAATCGATTTGAATTCTTCTATGGGAAGAATCAGGGCCTAAGTGAATCAACAAGCTCTAGTACAAATAATGATGGCACAAGAACTGGGGATACATTCCAATTCAATTATGCCATCCCTATAAACCAGACATTCCAAACAATTGTTGGCTTTCGCTACGACCTTGACCTACTCACTCTCCTCAACCCAAACGTTGAACAAGAAACGAAGAGAATGATGGGAACAGCGGCGCTAAAAATATCATTCGATAATAACTGGAGCTATCGTTTCAGCTACTTTGTTTCACTTGGAGTTGGTTTTGGGCGTTCTGAAACAAGTATCCAAGACACTGTAAGAGTTGGAAGCGCAATGCTTCTTCCATCCGTGAGTTTAGGACTTGAGTACAAAGTTTCAACTTCCCAGTCACTTATTTTTAAAGCAAATTTTGATGCTATCCAAGCAGATGAAGAATTTGCAGATGGCTTTCAGCAATCTACAGATCAAACAATGTTTGGGCTATCTGTTGGTTACGCTTTCTAAGTATCACCTTCTCCATCGTGAGGGATTGAAGGCTTAATCAATATCCTAATGATATAGGCAAAGAACGATTCTTTCTCTCTTTTATGCTTAAAGAAAGAAGCTTCAGAAACAGGTTGTAACAATAAGGCAATCAGTAGAATTACTTTCATCTTTCCTCCCTAATTAGAAACAATAGTAAAAGGAAAACATACTGAAAATTGAATGTCACTTGATGAGATAAAAAAATAGGCCTTCATTAAGTAATCTTAAGAAGGCCTATCAATTATTTGATAAATTCGTTTAGGAATTATTTCTTTGCAGCTGGAAGAACTTCGATTAGTTCAACTTCAAAAGTAAGTGTTGCACCACCTGGAATTGATGGAGGAGCACCTTGGTCACCATAAGCAAGCTCAGATGGAATTACTAACTTAATCTTTCCACCTTCACCAATAAGTTGCATCCCTTCAGTCCAACCTTTGATAACTCTGTTAAGTGGGAATTCGATTGGCTTATTTCTCTTGTAAGATGAGTCAAATTCAGTACCATCTCTTAGAGTACCTTTGTAGTGAACTTTTACAGTATCTGTTGCAACAGGCTTCTTTGCAGAACCAGCTTCAATGATTTTATAAGCTAGACCAGATTCAGTCTTCTTAGCACCTTCTTTCGCTACGAATTCAGCAAGAAATTTTGCACCAGCATCTTTTTCAGTCTTAGATACTTCACTCATTCTCTGATTTACGATATCTCTAAATTTGAATGCAAATTGTCTTGTATCAATATCAGTTGCATCCTTAGTCATACCATCACGAACACCTTGAACAAGGTTATTCATTTCTCTTTCAGTAAGTTTAAAATCTTTAAATCTCTTTCCGTAAACATGCCCAACTGAATAAAAGATCTTATCATTTTCAGTCTCTGGCTTTACTTCAGCTTTCTTACCACATGAAACAAATAGTAATGGCGCAATTGCCACTGTTGCTAGTAGTTTCTTCATTTAACATCCTTTGTCTAAATTTATTGAAGTCTAGTTACTAATTAATATTTATCTTAATAGATTAAAGTGCTTTAGTCCGCTTTTCAAGCCTTAAATATTTTCGTCCATTGCCTTGTTGGCCAACATATCGCAATGCTCATTTTGAGGGTGGCCACTGTGTCCCTTTACCCAACGAAACTGTAGATTTGAAAATCTTCCTGCGACTTCATCAAAGCTCTGCCATAACTCAATATTTTCTGGAGTTTTCTTGTCGGCTTTTTTCCAGCCACGTGACTTCCACCCTGGAACCCACTTTGTGATACCGTCAACAACATACTTAGAGTCACTATAAAGAAAGGCCGCATGACTATTATCAAGGCCCATCTCCTCTAATTCATTTTCTAATGATTTCAGTGATTCAATTGCTCCAGTAAGCTCCATACGGTTATTAGTGGTTTGAAACTCAAAGCCAGAGCTCTCAAAGAAGACCACACCCTCTGGGTTTTGTCCCATTGCACCCCATGCACCAGGCCCAGGGTTTCCACGACAACCGCCATCGCTATAAACGGTGTATGCACCCATTGCTTCCATCGGGATACTAAAATGACCATTACCACTTGCAACACCATTGTCGACATCTTCAAGAAGCTCAACACTTTCTCGAAGTTGTGCAATTGCATCATGATCGTCTTGCGTATCGAGAACGCTTTCTAAATATTCTAAAGTTTTTAGTATGCTTTTCTTTTTCATTACTTAAGGATTCCTTTTTAAAGTCATAAGTATAAATCTTCATTTACAAAAAAGGAAACTTCCACCACAATTTCTTTATGGAATTTATAAAATTAGAGTCAGGTAAAACAGTTAACAATCTTGAAATCGAAGCTTTTAAAAATAAAGTTGAATCATCTCGCTATATCTACCTCATGGCAGGAGTTCACGGAGATGAAATCGAGGGAGTTCACTGTCTAAAAGAAATCTTTTCGTGGCTCAAAAATGAAGTAGAGACTGATCTACCTTTAGTTATCATTCCAATTGTTAATAAGGACGGGGTTCATGCTGGCACACGTATTAATGCCAATGGTGTTGACTTAAATCGTAACCTTCCTACTCAGAGTTGGGAGGGTGAATTTGAAGAGGCCAAGTACAACCCGGGAACAGCACCTTTAAGTGAACCTGAAAACCAATATTTAGATAAACTCTTTAAAGAGTATCCACCGGCCTTTATTTTATCGATCCACTCATGGAAGCCTATTGTGAATTACAATGGTGACTGTAAGGATGTGGCAGAGCTTTTGGCCAAGCACAATAAGTATCCTATTGCAGATGATATCGGCTACCCAACTCCAGGCTCACTTGGAACATATGGAAGTGTCGATCTTGGTGCGCCAGTGCTCACTTTTGAATGTCCAACTGTCGACACAGGGATTACTGTCGAAGAAGTTTGGCAAGAAAATGAAGTCGGCTTCAAAGAAATGATCACGTCTGGAATTTTGAAACGATTCCTCTAAAAGTTAATTTACTCTTCTTAAACAAAATTAACTTATCTTAGCTAGCGTCCAATCCGTTAATAAGGCATATTCAAAATGAGAGTGCTGCATTGCGGCGCCCATGTTTTAAATTTGGTATAAATATCATTTAGGCCCCAATATCCCTCATAATCCCTCTCTCTTTTTGGGCCTAGGTGTAATCGGAGGCCGTCCCACGGCCTCCCTTTATATTCTCCATAATTTCGTCAACTCCCTAAACAACCCTGTAGATTTTCCAAAGTCGGCGTCTTACACCTCCTATTGTTATATATTTACTTCAAATGCGAACTCGTCCGAAACTGAACAAATGGCACACTATTTGCATCAAGTATTGAACGAATATCATTTTCAGGAACGAAAAAAGGAGACAGAGTGACACCATTTAAGTGTATCTCATTAATTTTACTAGCACTTACAACAACATCTGTTGTTGCCCAAAGTAGCACTAGTAATATCCAAGGTGTCAAAAAAGCACCGGGTGCGACTAGAAATTGGTCAGCTAGAATCGATACGACAGTTTCAAGAGACTTATTAAAGACTTCTGAAGCAGACCATTATAGTGGAATGTATAACTCATTTCGTTTCAATATTATTACAGATAAAGGTAGCTTCGCAGCTAAAACAACAATATCAAAAGACTTTGTTGATGAGCGAAAAAGTAGAATCAGTGATACGTCTGTATCCTTTACTAGAAAGGCTTCTCAGCCATTTGATGGGGTTGTTTCTTTTGGTACAGCATCAATAAAACTACCAACAAGTAAGGTATCGAGAAAATATTCTAACCTTCAAGCAGGAATTAGCTTAAGTGAAGGCCTATCAATAGCCGATAGTGTTATTGGGATTAAGGACCTATCTGCATTAGTTATTCTTGGTGCATCCAAGAACTTCCATGAGTATGAAACATCAATGACTGGAAGCTCAAATACTTCATATAGTCTTTCTTCAGTTGCATATCTGACATACAGCATGTCGGATCAGCTATACCTATCACTTGGAGGAACATATATGAAGGGTTGGACATATCAGAATAACACAAAAGATGCTTATTCGTTCTCACAAGCTGTTGGTTACAGCTTTGGCCCTAAGTACAACCTAGAAATAGGACATGAATTTGGAGGAACTCCCCTATCACCAGATGGAAAAAAGGTTGAGATCGACCTATTTGATGAAAGAGATTCATCAGTTTATGCATCACTAACAATAAAAATTTAGAACACACATAACGAAGACAAAGAGAAAGAAGAACAAATGACAAAAAGAACAAAGGTAGATGAGAAAATGAAAATCAAAAATGAAAACAAATTTGGAATGCTTAGAGGCCTTACACATGCTTTCGCATTGGCAGCTATTCTTTCAAGTTGTGCAAAAACTCTTCCTGACAAAGAGCCTGATTTTGCCCAAGAAACTTACCGAACAAAGAACTCTGTTACTTCAGCAAAGTTAGTTATTGAATCAAAAGCAGTAGCGACTCAAGAAGAACTTTCGATAAATGATATTTCGACAGATCTTATCGATACAAGTGTAGGTAGTGAAGCAAAGACTCTCTACTCTATTAATATTGTTAGCTCTAACGATAAGACTTACAATGTACTTGTAAAAGACCTTCTTATTCCAGCTGAACAAGCAGGACAACAGTTCGAGATTACATTTGATCTTACAACAAACTTCCTAGTAGCTTATATTGCTCCTGTAAACTCGAGTATTAAAGCACTAAGCCAGTCGAATAAGATTATCCGCGATATTCTTCCTGTCAAAGCTTCAAAGCTTGATCGTATTCCATTATTTCAATACGGTGTTGACTTCTTCCAAAGAGAAAATGTTAAAAACGATCTTGATGAGAAGACAAGACGAATCAGATATGTTGAAAAAGATCGTTCTGAATCAACTCACTACAAAGTTGACTACCTAATCGAAAACAGAACATACACTGGTGTCTTCGGGATGAACCAGAAAGAGATCGCGACAATCTATCGTCGTGACAAAGTTGAAAGTAACCTATTCACAGTAGGTCAACTTGAAGAACGTATTTTTAATAATGACAATGCCTTCACTACTTCAAAGCATGATGGCCACGTTTTTGAAAACAAAGATCTTATTAAGGTTATTTTAGATGACAATGATAATACAGCATATTTTGCTCGTGTTATTAAGAAAGAAGAGCTTACTGATAATGAAGAACAACTAGTTCGTGCAGAAAGATTCAACCTACTATTTTCAAGATGTGATGCTGATACAGCAAAGAGAGCAAAAATCGCTCTTGAGAACTGTTTTCTACGTTCAGAAATTTCTGAAAAAATTAAGTACGTTAAATTCAAGTATAACCTTGATGACAAAGAAGAAATTCTAGCTGAAACAATCATTTCAACGAGCACAAACTCTGAAGATGCAAAATTTATTCAACTAGAAAAAGACTCTAAACCAGAAGAGATCTACCCAGCAGAGATCAGAAGTGAACTATCAACTGCTTGGCTAAAACTTGAAAAATTTAAGAACCAAGAATTTACTTTTAGAAGAGTTTTAGAAGACTCTCCAAATATTTTCAACTATAGCTTTGCAGGTTCTAAAGCAAGCTTCCATGTTGAGATTGTTAAGTTTCACTTCGAATCAGATCGTGTACATGTAAAGAGATCAAGACCGCTTCTTCAAAGAACTGGTTCATCTAAAAACGATACTGAGCCATTACTATCTTTCGAAGCGGAATATTTCCGTGAAAGTAAGAATGACAAAGGTGGAATCGTTTACGTTCCAGCAAGCCACAATGACGAAAGAGCATTTGCAGTTGTAAACCTAGGCAATGATCTAATTGGTGATGTTCTTACTTCACTTGATCCATACCTAATGAGTGTTTGTGGTGGTGGAAAGGCCCACGGTCTAACTGAAACTAATAATATTGTACAAGTTGTTGATGGAAAGGATGACTACTTAAACTTTTCAACTCAATCAACTTATAAGAAAGGTAACCTATTTAACTGTTCAGACTTTGGTGGAGATTACTGGGGACCACAGAATGAAACAATGACGTTCACAGAAAGAACGACTTTCATGAAGTACAACCACGAATATGAAGAGCCAGAGCAAAACCTTACTTACGAAGTTCAAAAGAAGTTTAACTTTGGACTATTCACTGGTTCTAAGCTAGTTCCAAAGGGACACTCTGAGCAGACTCGTAACTTCGATACAACAGTTGGCCTACCGATGGTATTTGATATCAGAAATGGTAAGAATATCGAGTACGTACTGACAGGAATTCCATCGAATAAATATGATAAAGCTGGAAACATTGTTAGAAAGCTTACTAAGACAGAACTTGACCTAAGAAATAAAATCATCGTTTCTTCTCAAAAAGTTGTTGATGATATCAACCTAGGTTTCAAGCGCGCATTCAAAGGAACTCAATACGAAGGACGTGGTGATGTTATCACTCTTAAGATTGAAAAAGATGACTCTATTCCAGCAGGAACAAAGAATCTTAACCTTACTTACAACCTAGATGGTGTAGCACAGACAGTAGATATTGAAGTTGTGGAAAAAACTCACTTAGGTGACCTACAACGTAACCACATCTACTGGGTAGAAAAAGCGACTTCAAGTTCAATTATTGGTCTTGGTGGTCCATCATTTAACCCAAGAAATGGTGTTGTTGAATCTGCTTCTGTTTACCTATACGGTGGTAACATGAAGTCATCAATCGACTGGATGGTTGACAAGGCAATTTCTGAAAAGAATTTTGTTAAGAATATTACTCCTACTAAAGAGCTTCAAAACCTTGCAGATGAGCTTAACAAAAAAGCAATCGAAGACGCTTTAGCTGAGCACAAGGCAAAGACTCAAGCAGCTGGTCAAGATACTCAAGTTGCAGACTCAGGTGAAGTAGAAGTTGAAATCGAAGGTGAAACAGTAACTCAAAGCACGAAGAAAGCAGAGATGAAATCTCACCGTCACGGTGTAGCTCACACTAACTTAAAGAGCAACCTACTTAAGACAATTAAGCGTCCAAATATCGCTTCACAGATGGGGAAAATCAAAGATGCTCACCGTCTAATGAAGAATGACTTTAGAGCTAGCTCAATTGATAAAGAAGAAGTTCTACTTAACTTCTCAAGTGCTAATAACAAGCAAGCAAAAGCAGTAAGTGCTGCTTGGCAAGCAATTGCTAATAAAGATGATGTTGCACTACAGGCTGCAATCCACGGAGAGAACTCACTAGAGACTCTTCAAGCGAAGATCAAGCATGCTATGGAGTACGATAGAAATGGTAAGAAGAACCCAATCTGTAACCATGAAACAGCTGAGTTTGCTCTAAGCAACCTTGCTAAGAACTATGATGTTCTAAAAATGGCAGAAACAGATGAAGGTAAGAACGATATCCTAATTGATATTTGGATGCCTACTCTTGCTCACGAAATTGGACACAACCTTGGTCTACGTCACAACTTCGTTGGTTCATTTGATAAGAAAAACTGGCTATTTGCTGGTGAAAAAGAAACGAAGAGAACTTCATCTTCAGTTATGGACTATACAATTGATGACCACGCAACTTACGATGGCCTAGCTCCATACGATGTATACGCACTACGTGCAGCTTATACAGGAATGGTTGAGCTTGAAGGATACACTAACTCAAGAAAGAAATCGATTGAGATCAATGGTGTTGACGTTAAGGTATCTTCTGTTGAATCTGAATTTGAACCAGGTCTATACTACCACCTAGTAAGAATTCAAGATGTAGTTGATGCACTTGTTGGTGAAAATGGTAACCCTGCAAATATCTCTAAGCATAGACTTATGGCAGAAGCAGGCCTTAAGAGAATCAGATTCTGTTCAGATGAGGACGCAGGAAACTCTCCTCAGTGTAACAGACACGACTTTGGTTCATCTTTTGAAGAAATCGTAGACTACCAAATTTCAGACTACCGTCAGATGTACGAATATATCTACTTCCCAGGTAAGCGTAAGGAATTCTACGGTGGAGCAGCATTTGGTTGGCTAATGGATAAATTCTATAAGCTAAGAATGATGAACGAAGAAGTATTCTATCACCTAATTTACACTCCTGAGTTGTACTCTCAAGCAGATCAAGCAACTCATGATGCTACAACTAACGACCTAGTAAATGGTGTAATCAAGTCACTATTCTTCCTACAGTCAGTAGTTGCGACTCCAGATATCACTCCAGGTGCTGGACTTGATACTGAAGCACAAAGAAATAAGAGATTTGTTTCAACTCTAGTACCAACACAGACTGAAGTTACAGCTGAAGATGGAACAGTTCTACAAGTAGCGACTCAAAAGCCAATGGTTGTCGAAACAAAGTGGAACGAAGCAATCTCACTTGATAGTGACTCATATAGAGCGAAGAACCGTGGTATCGAATATGACAAAGCAGCTGCTCTTGTAGCGCTTACAGAGTCTGAGTCATACTCATACAAGTACCGTTCAAACTCTCTAAGAATTCCATACCAGTTACTAGAGCAGTATCTATTTGGAATTGATATTAAAGATTCAATTGTACAATCAACAATTGGAGAAGTTCTTTCTGGTCAAGTTACTCCACTAGTATATGACCCAGCAACAGGACGTAATATCCCACTAACTAACGGAGCTTTCAGCGTTGAAGTTGGTGAAGTTGAAACAAACTATGCTGCAATTGGTGGTCTAGTTTACGGTAATATTGATACATTTGAACAAACAGCTAACCCTGCACGTGCATTTTGGGTAAACCACATCTCTCAAAGAGATCTACTTACTGAAACTTTTGAGCACGAAGGGCAAACTTACCAAATCCCTGAGGATTATGTAGCTGAGAAAACAGATATCAGAAAAGCATATGTACCTTACGCACAAGATTCATATGTAGCTGGTAATGTTATCCAGAAAGCAAGTATGATGCAGTTAATTTCTCACGATGAGCGTTGGTCAACATTCTTTGGTGAATGGGAAAAGGCGCAAATTGAAGGACTTCAACTTGCACAAACTCCAGCGGCACAAGATGCAACTGAAGATACAATGAAAGCTCAAAAGACAGAGCTTGAAATGGCAGCAGCTCTTGGAGATGCAGCAGCAATTAAATCTGAGATGCAGAAATACTTCGCTCAAATCAATGCTCTTCTTGCTTCACAAGATCAAAAAGAGATGATTGCTGGGTTCCTTGCTCAAAGAGCACTTGTTAAACAAGCTGGTTCATACTTTGTATCAGCACAATTTACAGCGATGATGAATGACATTGGTCTTGAAGGTGTAACACTAGACTATATCAACCAAGTACTAAGTCAGGCCATCGTACCAATCGCTTTTGAAGCAGAAGCATGTCGCCTTTCAGAGCAGTACTGTTCAACAGTTGATATGATTCAAATGGCGAAGACTGGAAATAAAGATAGATACTTAGATAATAAGATCACTAACCTTCTGAATAACTTCTCAATGCCTTCAGTTAATGAGCAAGGTCAAGTTGAGTTATTCGCACCAGTTATTACTAAGGTCATCCAAGGTCTTAATAATAACGAGCAAATCAAGCTAGGAGATGTTTTCTTAAGAGATATCCAAGAAAACAGCTTCGCACAGATTCAACAAATGGATCAGCTTGTTGGTGAAGCTATGACGAAAATGAAAGTTACTAAAGACGTTGATAGCTTCTATGGAGATATGAAAAGAAACGTAAAACTTCTTGGACTATACTTCAGAATGATTAACCCGATGGAAGGAAAATAATCCAAACCATCTACCGATAAATTGTTCTTAAATTTGAAACCCGCCCTGTCCAGGCGGGTTTCTTTTTTTGGAGGCGTCATTTGCCACGATGGCAAAATGATGCCGAACAACTCAGAGGCGACCACGGCCTGCTTCGGCTCCTGCCTCTCGCAGGCATACAT
>NZ_JBEBMT010000003.1:0-37766 GCF_043196705.1 Halobacteriovorax sp. HFRX-2_2 | reverse complement strand
GCCACGATGGCAAAATGATGCCGAACAACTCAGAGGCGACCACGGCCTGCTTCGGCTCCTGCCTCTCGCAGGCATACATTTCTTCCTGAACATAATGGGAGCCTTCGGGTAACCAACTTCGCAAAACTCACTACAACTTATTGAATTAAAGATTGTTATAATTTGAAACCACGATGGAAATAACGCCGAACAACCCAGAGGCGACCACGGCCTGCTTCGGCTCCTGCCTCTCGCAGGCATACAGTTCTTCCTGAACATAATGGGAGCCTTCGGGTAACCAACTTCGCAAAACTCACTACAACTCGATCCAAAACCTCATCTTCTTCACATCATCAACTTCAATAATATTCTCAAGCTGGCCACCATTTTTACGAATTGTCTTCTCAGATCCAATATTCCCCTCATCACAAGTTACAAGAACCTTTTTAAGGCCCTTAATATTGTCCCTAACGTAGTTTAAGGACTCAGCAAGGATTTGAGTCGCATAACCTTTACGGCGGAAACTAGGGCATACTCCGTAACCAATATGGCCACCAACCTTTGAAAGATGATCATTTAATTCAAAGCGAATTGAAGTACGACCTACAATTTTACCCTCATCATTAAAGGCGAAGAGTAAGGCCGCCGGCACATGCTCTTTTGGAATATGAGTCCCCTTTGCAAACTCCGGAGCTATCGAAACATATTTTTCAAACTCTCCATTAGCTAGAGTTTCCCAGTAATGGACAAAGTCAAAATTGTTTTCCCAATGCTCGTGAAAAGCAGCAAAGAATTCATCCTTATCCTCATGAGTTAAATATCTAAGAGTAATTTTATTCATGTATCTCCTTCATCTTTAGAAGCTCAGCACACGCTAAGTAAATATCTGCTTGTAAGTGGCGGTCTTCTGACTTTAAAATTCGGCAAACCTCTTCAATAGTAGCAGTTCTCAAAGTGTTAGAGTTAACGAAATTAACATCCCCAGTGAAAATGACGGCAGCTGAGACAGGATGGGGAAAATGTTCTCGCAAAGGCGTCTCGTACTTATCTTCTAAGATCCAATGCCCAAGCTTATTAATACTTTTCATACTAATGCCAAGTTCAAGACCTAACATTCGCTCTAAACCAAAAATAACGCTCTCTCCCTCTTTTAATTCTCCTCCAGAATAATCGAGCTTACCACTGTCTTTAACAATGTATAGCCACTTGTCACCGGCCCTCGGAACAAAGAAGATATTGGTTATAAGAGATTCATTAATTGATTCTTCAGTTAAGAAAAAACGGCGTTTAAAATGCTCATTATCAACTGGAGACAAAAGAGTTGAATATTTATCTATTTCCATAAGGTGATTATACCAGAGAAATAGAAACAAAAAGGCCCTCTTTCGAGGGCCCTATATAAAACAAAATATAAGTTTGAATTATGCTTTATCGAATTTGATAACTTCAGTTGGACAAGCTTCAGCTGCTTCAAGAATAAGAAGTCCGTTATCAAGAGGTGCATCTGGACGAATTACACAGTTAGTATCTGTAACTTCGAAAACCTCTGGGTAAATACCTTCACAAGCGTTACAAACAATACAACCTTCTTCAATCCACACCTTAGAAACTGCGAAGTTCTCTTGAGCAGGAGCTCCTGCACCAGCAGCACCAGCGAATTCACCAGCAAATTGTGGGTTAGCAGAAATTCTAAGACCTACAGGAATATCTCCTTGAGGAATTGAGTCTGCAATAAATGAACGAGTTGTTTGGTGGTAAAACATTTTTGGTTTTACATAACCATATTTCTCATTGAATGTTTCAACAGTATTCTCAGCACCACGGAAAGCTTCAATAAACTTGCGTCCCTTCATTGTGCGAGATTGTGTAAGGCCATCTTTTGACTTAAGTTCAATTTCTACAGTTGAAGAATCAAGATTCTCAAGCTCTAGAATTTCTTTAAAAGCAGGACCCATCTTAACTTCGATACCAAAGTCTGAATCTTGAACAGCAAAGTCACTTGAAACAGTAACTTGTGTTTTCTTACCAAATGGGTTGAATAGCCTAACAATAACATGATTGAATTTTGCAGGCTCTCTCGAATTATTCCAACGGTAGCCAAAAGCAAAACTTTCATCGTCTGAAGATTTTAGAACTTCAAACTTCGACTTCCCAAATAGGAAGAAGAATGAACCTGAAAGAAGGCTTAAAACACCTAGTTGGACAACCATCCCTGTTACAACTAATAATGCAATAGCTAATGCAATTAAAGTAGTATTCACTTTATCTCCTTAAATTTCACTTGTAATTTCCTAGAGTATAGCACGAATTAAAATTATTCGTCTAAGGAATTACACATAGTTAAATCGATTTTATCTAACGCGGCAGGACTAAATCCCACACAGCTTTTAACAAGTCCACTACTGGCAGCAGCAAGTCCAAGTGTTTGATTTTGCGATCTTATCCAATAGTAACCATCGGCCACTTCCATTTTTAATGTTTGGCCATTTATAAATCGAAGCGCAGTGGCCTCATCTAATTCTAATTTTTCAAACCCAATTAGCTCAGTAATAGGATTTGTATAATTCAATAAAAACTCATTAGCGTCGAAGTTATCATCGTCAAAAACACAGAGGTCAATACTATTACTGAGGTCAATCCCTGCTGAATTCGTTCGACGTAAATCTTCTAATGCTCCTCTTGTGCCGAGCTTCTTAGCAAGATCATCAAAAAGAACACGTATATAAGTTCCAGAAGAAACACAAACTCGGAAAGTAACTTTACGCCCTTGAACTTCTAGTAACTCAACTGCATGAATTCTTCTTTCTACCGGTGGCTTTTCAATGAAGACACCTTCACGGGCCCACTCATGTAATGCCTTACCTTCGTGCTTAGTTGCAGAGAAGGCCGGAGGGCTTTGCATATATGAACCAACAAATGATTGAAGTTCTTTATTTACTTCATAAAAGCTTACTTCAGAGAAGTCTAATTCTTCTAACGTTCCTTCTTGTGTATCAAAGTCCCCAGTTGGAGAATTAATACCAAGGATTCCTGTCGCGATATATTCTTTAGAATCAATTTGAGTGTATTGGTTGAGTCTTGTCGCAGGCCCAATACCAATGACTAAAAGACCTGTTGCAAATGGATCAAGAGTTCCGAAGTGCCCGATCTTTCCGATATTCTTTGGAAGGTTTCTTTTAAAGCGTCTAATCACATCAAATGATGTCATCCCTTTTGGTTTATCAACTTTAAAAAAGAAAGGCCCAAAGATTGGGCCTTTAAATTTCTTATTTCTTGAAGCCATTAGAAAGACTTTCCTTTATCTTTTTCAGATTGCAGAAGTTTTTCAATTTCCTGCTCATCTTCAAACTGAGAATCATATTCTGCAGTTAAAGAAGGCGTATGCCTTACTTGTAAAGTCTTAGCAAGGTGACTTCTGATCTTACCTAAAGAAGCGTCCATTGCCTTAGCAATATCACCTCTTTTGGACGGATCAAATGTATCCCAAAATAACTTTGCCGTAGAAAAGTCTGGGCTTATTTCAACTTTTGTAATCGAACAAAAAGTAAACGCTGAGTTATCTAGTCCACGACGAAGCAATTGGTTTACTTCGTTTTTAATTTGTTCTTCATACTGAAGCTTTTTCTTATTGCCACTCATGACATCTCCAACCGAATTAAAGAATTGGTGAGTCTGCTGTTAAAACATCCTCAAGCTTACGTTTCTTTTCTTTCAGTTTATATGCTTCGAATAGGTCGCCAACTTTAACATCGTTGTAGTTTTCTAGGCCAACACCACATTCGTAACCATTTTTAACTTCTTTAACATCGTCTTTAAATCTCTTAAGAGAAGACATCTTACCATCAAACATGATCTTACCTTCTCTAAGAAGACGTACGTTACAACCAACTTGAATAGATCCATCAACAACAATAGAACCTGCAATTGTTCCAACTTTAGGAACAGAGAATGTATCACGTACTTCTGCGCGCCCGATATACTCTTCAGTAAACTCAGGATCAAGAAGACCTTCAACTGCAAGTTTCACATCATTGATTAGTTCATAGATGATTGAGTAAGTCTTTACATCAATTCCATACTGCTCAGATAACTTACGAGCAGATGTTGATGGTCTCATATTAAATCCAAGAACAAAGGCACCTGAAGTATTCGCAAGTTCAATGTCTGAGTCACTAATTTGACCTACACCACCACGGATAACTTTTACCTCAACTTCTGGATTTGAGATTGTTTCAATAGCAGATTTAATTGCTTCAAAAGAACCTTGTACATCTGAACGAATGATAAGGTTAAGATCTTTCTTTTGACCTTCTTCAGTAGCAGCTGTAGCAAAGAAGTCTTCAAGAGAAACTTTTGGCCCTTGAGTTTGTGCAGCTGTTTCGATTCTAATTCTTTCATCAATACGGTTTTGAGCAATTTTCTTAGCTTCTCTTTCGTTCTTAACAACGTTAAGAGCATCACCAGGAGAAGGAGCTTCACCTAGACCAATAATCTGAACTGGCATTGAAGGACCAACTTTTGAATGTTGCTTACCTTTGTGATCAGTTAGACTTCTTGCACGTCCGTAAGTTTCACCTACAACGATAGAGTCACCTTTCTTAAGTGTTCCAGTTTGAACAAGAACAGTTGCAACTGGACCACGTCCATGCTCAACTCTTGATTCAATAACAACACCTTCAGCAGGACCTTTCGGCTCTGCTCTAAGTTCCATAATTTCAGCTTGTAGAGCAATTGCTTCTAGAAGCTCGTCAACACCGTCTCCCTTAAGAGCTGAAATGTGACAGAATTGAGTTTCCCCACCCCATTCTTCAGGAGTGATGCTAAACTCAGTTAGAGCTTGTTTAATACGATCTGGGTTAGCACCTTCACGGTCCATTTTGTTAACCGCTACAATTAATGGCTTACCTGCAGATTGAATATACTTAATTGATTCAACAGTTTGAGGCATTACACCATCATCTGCTGCAACAATAAGAATTACGATATCTGTAATATCAGCACCACGCTGTCTCATAGCACCAAAGGCCGCGTGACCTGGAGTATCTAGGAAAGTCAGCTTAGAGTCTTTAACATCTACCGAGTAAGCTCCAATGTGCTGAGTGATCCCACCAGCTTCGCCAGCAGCAATCGATTCATTTCTAATATAATCAAGTAAAGTTGTCTTACCGTGATCAACGTGTCCCATGATTGTAATTACAGGTGCACGTAGAGGAAGCTTATTAATTTGCTCTTCAGAAAGCTCTTCCTTCCCAAGTGCTGCATCCTCATCAAATGACTGATCTTCTACTCTATAATCGTAAAGGGCAGCAATCTGACTAGCTAGCTTAAGGCCAATATAGTCACCATTTCTAACAAGTAGATTTAGATCAAGACACTTATCGATCATGTCTTTAAGCTTCACAGAAAGTTTCTTAGCTAATTGCTCAGCGTAAGCACCACCGTGTAACTTAACAACTCTTTTTGCTTCTTTTACTTCTGTAATCTCTGTTGATTTCGAAGGACCTGAATACTGACGCTTTCTCTTAACTTGAGTATACATTGGGCGACCAGTTCCCTGTAGAGAAGAGTATGATTTAAGCTCAGTCGTTGCACGTTCTTCATTTAAGGCTTGTGAACGATTAACTGTTTTCTTAGCACTTAGCATAGAAGCAAGACCACTTAGACGATTCTTATCCTTTTTCGCTGTACGATCTTCGTCAGTTCCAACAGGGCCAGCTTTAGAGTTAATATCATCCTCAGCCTTCTCATCTTTCCCAGCAGCTTTCTTCGCCTTACGGGCAGCAGCTTTCTCTTTATCTTCCTTAGTCGGAGCAGAAACAATTCTAAGACCAAATGGCTTACCATCTAAAGTCGTCGACTCTTTCTTTTCTTCTTTTTCCTTAGGAGCTTCTTCAGTCTTAGCTTCAGGAGCAGTTTCTTCTTTTACTTCCTTAGCTTCAACTTCAGTCGTTTCTTCTTTTGCTTCAGCAGTCTCCGCCTCTTCCATCACAGGAGTGCTTACAGACTCTTCAGTTTTTACTTCAACAGCTTCAGAAGATTCGATTACAGCTTCAGTGTTTTCATCATCAGAAGTAGCCTCCGAAGATTTTGATGAAGCTTTACGACGTACAACAGTTTTCTTTTTACGAGTAACCGTTTTCTTAGCAGGCTTATCTTCCTCGCTCTCATCGTCAGCTTTTGCTGCAGACTTCTTTCTAACTGTCGCCTTTTTCGCAGCTTTCTTTTTGACCGTCTTCTTCTTAGTTGCCTTCTCAGCAGAAGCACCTTCAGCACTTGACCCAGCAAGTTCTTGCCACTTAGTAATATCTTCATCAGATAGTACAGACATGTGGTTTCTTACTGAGAATCCGTGAGACTTCAGCTCTTCTACGAGGTCTAATGGCTTCTTTCCGAGTTCATTGGCCAATTCAAATATTTTCTTAGGCATTTTTTCTCCGTAGTATGACTACACTTTTCTATTTTAAAATTACTTAATTTTAAATGCAGCTAATTCTTCTCTTAATCTTCTTTCTGCTTCATTAAACTTATCAACACCTTCTTCGTCCTGATCTGCACCTTCTTTATTAATAATACCTAGGTACTTAGGAACAGCAGAAGCAGATACTAATTCTTCTTCACCTTCAGGTTGAAGTTCAATTGTTCCTTCTTCAACTAGCTTTGCTGCTTCATCAATTGCAGTTTGAGCTGCAGCAGCATCAATACCGGCCATTGAAGCAATTTCTTCAGCAGGAGTTGCCATGAAGTCACCAATTGCCATGATGCTATTTTGAACAAGAACTTGTGCCATTGCATCTGTAACAGATGGGATTTGAAGTAGGTTTTCAACTGCTTTATTAACTTTCTCTTGAAGTTTAGACTTCGAGATGATGTTAATATTATAACCAGATAGCATTGCTGCCAAACGTACGTTTTGTCCACGACGTCCAATAGCAAGTGATAACTGATCTTCTTCTACGATTACGTCCATTGATTTTGAATCGTGATCGATCGAGATATTTTCAATTTCAGATGGTGCAAGAGCTGCAACTGCAAATGTTGCTAAATCATCATTCCATCTTACGATATCAATTTTTTCACCTTGAAGTTCATTTACAATATTTTGAACACGTGATCCTTTCATACCAACACAAGCACCTACAGGATCGATATCTTTATCTACTGATTGAACAGCAATTTTAGCTCTTTGACCTGGCTCTCTAGCAGCAGACTTGATTTCAATAGTACCGTCTTGAATTTCAGGTACTTCAATTTCAAATAGCTTCACAAGGAACATAGGAGAAGTTCTTGATAGTCTAATTTCTGGCCCACGGTTAGTCATTACTACTTCTGTTAAGAATGCCTGAACTCTATCACCTGGATTGAATTGCTCACCAGGAATCAGCTCTCTTCTTGAAAGAACAGCATCTGCCTTTCCAAGGTCAACGATAACATTTCCTCGCTCATATCTTCTTACAATACCTGTTACAAGGTCACCTTGTCTGTGCTTAAACTCAGAGAATAGGATTTCTCTTTCTGCATCACGTACTTTTTGCATGATAATCTGACGAGCAGTTTGTACGTCAACACGAGTAAAGTTAGGGTTTTCAATTTTAATACCTAATTGATCACCAATTTCAACATCTTCATCAAGTTCTCTAGCATCACCTAGATTGATTTCGATAATTGAATCTCTTACTTCATCAACAACGTTCTTATATTGGAAGATCTCGACATCGTCATCATCTTCATTATAACGAGTTTCGTACTCACCCTGGATACCAAACTTCTTTCTTGCTGTTACTAAGAAAGCTTGTTCAATAGCGTTTACGATAATTGACTTATCGATCCCACGGTCTTTTCCTAAAACATCAATAATCTTACTTAATTCTGAGAAACTCATTTTTCACCTCAAACAATTACACTTCTGGTTCAAGTGCGATCTTATTAATATCATTTAAGTTTAATTTTAAATCAAAATCACTATCGAGAGTCACATCGATGAAGTCATCGCCAAAGCTATTCAGAACACAAATAATCTTTTTGGCACTAGCTGTCTTCTTATCAAACTTTTCACCTGGAAAAAGTTCACCAAATTTCTTATTCAGTTGAACTAAAATACGCTCACCGATGCTTAATTCTAGATGCTCTCTCGTTTTTATTTTTCTAAACATCCCTGGAGAAGATACTTCTAAAACAATGTCATCAGGAATCCATTCAAGTGCTTCCATTGGCTCACTAAAAGCGCGGTCAACATTTACACAATCCTCGATAACGGCCGTCTTAGTTTCTTTATTCATTATATAGACACGTAAAGTTTTAGAGCCTTTGATATATTCCATATCGTATAGAAGATATCCTTCTCCACTTACTACTTCTTGAGTAAGTTCATAAAACTTTTGTTCCATACCTGAATAAGAGATATCTAAATCCATTAAACGCATCCCATATGCTTTTACAAAAAAGCCTATAAAAATAAAAAAAAAGGGTAGCCCCAAAAGTCTACCCGATTATATCTTGTTAAATATTTAACTAATCGTTATTTACTCAAAAATTGAAAAAACTTTTCTAATTTCTAAGTACTTATTAATTATCAAAGATTTTGAAATCTTGTCAAGGTTTGTCATTGATAACTTATGAAAACAACTTCAATTTACGACCTTCTGCATTATAACAGCACTACTTCCATCTGCATAGAAATTCTTCTTTAAATGAATTTTCTCAAGACCCAAAGTTTCATAAAACCTGATAGCACCTTCGTTTGAAGCTTCCACCTCAAGGTAAACTTGAAATGTTTGGCCATCAAAAGTCCTCTGACAATGACTCAACATGTCTTCAAATAGCTTCTTAGCTATAGAGCGTCTTCTGAAGTCTGGATGAACAATTATTTTATATAAATGGCAAAAATCCGGAGCGTTGACTTCAAAAACACAAATTCCTTGAATCTCACCTTCTTCGGCCCAAATGCATGAGATCTCTCGTCCACTTGAAGCCAGGCCCAACCAACTTTCTTTTGTCCAAGGCCAATTAAAGAAACTTGACTCAAACTTCGCCAGTTCCTCGAGCTTCGGCCCTTTAATATGAGAAAGTAGACTTTGCTTAAAGTCACCCATGGTTACAGAAATAGTCTCGAATTAATATTCTTAAAAACAAAATCTTTGTATTCAGTAAGTTGTGAAGAAGATGCATCTAACTTATTAGATTCCACAAAGCTATCATACCTCTTCTTAAGCTCTTTATTGGTGTTATAGATTTCATAGATTTTACCAACTAGATCTTTTGAAACCTTACATTTTCCAAGCTTAGGATTATCCATGAACTCGTTTTCAAGGTTTAGTGACTTTGATAAAACCAATGCTCTTAAAACCAAGTCTTTTTCACTAGCAACTAAATTGCGTGGCCCGATCTCTACTTGTTCAAGCCTTGAACTCAATCCAGACAGCCTTTGGATATAATTATCCTTGCCTATTAAACAAAGACTCTGATGATATGCTTTTAAAAGTTCATTGATATTATGGCCAAAATAAATCTGCCCATTAACAGAGAAAAGGGCCCTATCTTTAAGGGCCCATATATTCATCATAAATATTGAAATAAGAATAAATCGCATTAAGTATAATGCTAATTAAACTGGAGAACTAATGTCAACGTTTGCAACAGCTTTACCAGCTGTAAGCTTTGTTTCCATTTGATAACGAATCTTAACATCAGGGTTGAAAGTATATCCGTCTTTTCCACGAATAATGTACTTTCTTTTCGTATTACTATTATCCTTAGGCTCAATAAGCTTTCTTAGACGAGAGATGGACGTGTAGATAAGCTTATCGTGAATAAGAGGATTGTATTCATCTTTCCAAATCTCACGTGCTAAATCTTCTTTGTCGTAAAATGAACCACGATTTTTAGCAAGCAAGAAAAGGATCTCAAGAAGAACAAAGCGGTGTTTAAAGTCAATCACACCAATATTCTTCTCTTTTACTTTTCTATTATTACGATCAAGATAGATATCAACACTTGAATCATTTACTTCATGAATTTCAGCATCAAGCACATTAGTTAGACGCTTAAAAGTTGTTGAATCAACAGCTTGCTTTGCAAGGTTGTAATAAAGCGTCGCTCTATCATAATCACCTTTAACCTTTTCAACTTGTCCAATCCCTAAAAGGATATAACCATAAAGATTCCAACACTTCTTATTCTGAAGAGTGATATTTGCAAGATTAAAGTGCTTTAATGAAGCCTCGACGTCACCCTTAGCAATCAGGATTTTTCCGTAAGTCATATGCATTGATCCACCAAGATATTCCTTATTAATGATTTTTAATAAGTTATCTAGTTGGGCCATATAATCAAGAGATAGATCAAACTCTCCTCTATTATAAGCGTTATTAGCAAGGGCCAATAAACACTTCGAGTGAAGATCTGGATCGTTTTCTTCTTTGGACTTATTATAAGAAAGCTCTAAGTCGCTAAATGCACCTGCAAAGTCATTTCTATATGATTTAATTAAACCAGCGTAATAGAAGTATTCAGCTGAAAGACTTCCTAAGTTCATCTGTAGATCATTAATGATATTCTCACTTTGATTTACATACTTAGCAGCTTTTTCATCTTCTAACTTCTCAGCTGCAATCCTAATAAGAAAACTTAGAATTTTTAAAACGCGATAATTATCCTGAGGACACTCAGCACAGTCGATGGCCTTTAAGAAATTTACTTCGGCCTTATTAAGATCGGCCTTATCATAATGAAGCTTCCCTAGTTGATAATATGCCTTACCAACTTCTAACTTAGTCAAAATATCTTGCGAAGGAATAAGCCCTTCACCATGACCAAGAAAGCCTAAAACTTCAGTCTTAAAGCCGTCATTTACTTTATTTCCAGATTCTTGTCCCCCGACAATCTGCATATCAACTCCCTATTTCCTATTCCGCTGTGAGAATTTTGTGGAATCTTACCACAACATGTTCATAACATGTCATCACGCTGCCCGTCAAAACTCTTTACAATAACTAAAATAATTACATTCAAAATATTGATGAACCCTTTAATCATTTGATATTATGGGCCTTTAAAGTAGGATTTATTCCAAAATTTTATGGAGATTACATGCCCAAGTACGATTTAGACACAATCAGACACTCGAGCGCCCACTTAATGGCGCAAGCAATTTCAAGACTTTACCCGAATGAGAACGTTCAATTTGGCGTTGGACCGGTTATTGAGAATGGCTTCTACTACGATATTCTGATGGATCGAACCCTGGGCGAGGAAGATCTTCCAAAAATAGAAGACATGATGAAAACAATCATCAAAGAAAAGCTACCTATTGAAAGAAAAGTTATGACAAGACCTGAAGCAGTTGAATTCTTCAAGTCACAAGGTCAGGAACTTAAGGTAGAGCTTATTGAAGCGATTCCTGAAGATGAAGAAGTTAGCTGCTACTCTCAAGGTGAGTTTATCGACCTTTGTCGTGGGCCACACGTTGAGAATACAAATGACCTTCCACAAGGGTTTAAATTACTAAGCATCGCCGGCGCTTACTGGCGTGGAGATGAGAAGCGTGAAGTAATGCAAAGAATTTACGCGGCTTCATTCCAAGATAAGAAACTTCTTAAACAACACCTGATGATGCTTGAAGAAGCAAAAAAGCGTGACCACAGAAAGCTAGGTAAAGAGCTGGAGCTATTCCACTTTGAACCTGTTGCTCCTGGTGCACCTTTCTTTATGCCTAAAGGAACAATCGTTATTAACGAACTTGTTAACTATATTAGAAGACTATACCGTATCTACGAATACGACGAAGTAATCACTCCACAGATCTTAGATAGCTCTCTTTGGCACACATCTGGTCACTACGAGCACTATAAAGACGATATGTTCTTTTCAAAGATTGATGATCGTGAATATGCAGTAAAGCCAATGAACTGCCCATGTCACATGCTTATGTTCAAGCACTATAAGTATAGTTACCGTGATCTTCCTCTTCGTTATGCAGACTTTGGACGTCTTCATAGAAATGAAAAGGCCGGGGCCCTTGCGGGTCTAACTCGTGTCCGCTCATTCTGCCAAGATGATGCCCATATCTTCTTAGCGCTTGATCAAGTTCAAGAAGAAATTCAAAGAACAATGAAGATGATCTTCACTGCTTACGAGCTATTTGGATTTGATAATATTACAGTTAATCTATCAACTCGCCCGGAAAAGAAAGCTGGTGACGATAAGACTTGGGATATTGCAGAAAACGCACTTGAAGAAGCACTAAAGGCTTCAGGTCACGACTATGTAATAAAAGAAGGTGACGGTGCATTCTATGGGCCAAAAATTGATATCGAAGTTGCAGATGCTATTGGACGTAAGTGGCAGCTAGGAACAATTCAACTAGACTTCCAACTACCAGATCGTTTTGATCTTAAGTTTACAACAGCGGATGGTGGAGAAGAAAGACCAGTTGTTGTACACCGTGCCCTACTAGGATCACTAGAGCGATTCTTTGGTGTTTATACTGAGCACGTTGCAGGTGTTTTCCCATTCTGGCTAGCTCCAGAACAAATCGTTATTGTTCCAGTTAATAATGATGCTCATGGTGAAGCGGCCCACAAGATTAAAGATCAGTTATTTGCACAAGGTTACCGTGTAAAAGTCGATGATCGTAATGAAACAATGGGATATAAGACACGCCAAATTCAAAAGTCTAAAATTCCATTCATGTTCGTTATCGGTGACCGCGAAATTGAAAACAATGCAGTAGCTGTTCGTAAGCATGGTTCGAAAGGTTCGTTCAATTGGACGAATGCAGAAATGCTTGAAAAACTAGCAGCACTAGATAGTTTAAAATACCCTAAAGCATAAGCTTTAGGGTTTTTTATATTCACTTTTAAAAGAAGGTTTCCATGGAAAGGAAAAATATCTTAATCATATGTGGTGGTGGCTCTACTGAGCATGAGGTTTCTCTTCGCTCGGCCGCTTTCGTAAAAGAGCAAGTGGCCCTCATCCAAGAACTCAATCCTATTGTCGTTGAAATGACAAAGTCAGGTGACCTCACTCTAAACGGTCACAAAGTAAGCCTAAACGGACAAATCTTAGAAACAGCAACCGAAAGGCCATATATCAATTATGTCATTCCTGTAATTCATGGCCCTCCTGGAGAAACGGGAGAGATACAATGCTTTTTAGAAATGCATAAACTTCCCTACTTTGGACCTCGTCATGAAGGGAGCAGTATTTGCTTTAACAAAGTAACAACCAAGCTATGGTTTGATCATTTAGGAATTCCAAACACGCAGTGGATGTCAATTCATAAAGAGCTACCTTATGATCGAAGTGAAGTTGTGGACTTTTTCGAAAAATCAAATAACGACGTTTTTATAAAGGCCGCAAGTCAAGGTTCTTCAGTTGGTTGTTATCACGTTACAAATAGAGAGGACTTAACTGATGCTATCAATAAGGCCTTAGAATATAGTGACGACATACTTATTGAAAGGACACTTAAAGGACGTGAGTTAGAGATTGCCGTATTCGAGCAAGATGGAAACCTCCATGCTTCTAGGCCAGGTGAGATCGTCAATGCAGGTGACGAGTTCTATGACTACGATCAAAAATATAGCGAACAATCAAAGGCCAAGACATTTGTTGAAGCGCCGAACTTAACAAATGAGCAAGTCTCTCAAATGCAAATCATTGCAAAGACTGCATTCAAGTGTCTCAAACTAAGACATCTTTCACGTAT
This sequence comes from Halobacteriovorax sp. HFRX-2_2, assembly GCF_043196705.1. Classification (NCBI taxonomy): domain Bacteria; kingdom Pseudomonadati; phylum Bdellovibrionota; class Bacteriovoracia; order Bacteriovoracales; family Halobacteriovoraceae; genus Halobacteriovorax; species Halobacteriovorax sp. HFRX-2_2. The sequence continues at coordinate 24,082 of NZ_JBEBMT010000003.1, read as the reverse complement.
CGATTTCTTCTTAAGTGAAGGCAATATCTATTTAAATGAAATCAACACATTCCCAGGTATGACTAGTATTTCGATGTTTCCGAAGATGCTAGAAAACACTGGACTAAAATTTAGCGATTTTTTAAAAGAGAAGATACTTAAAGAAGTTAGATAATTAAAAACATTCAAGGGTTACAGATATGGAAATCAACTTAATCACAAAAAATAGCCACGAACATGCAAAAGAGAAACTTGCGACAATGTATAAGGATAACTTTACTTCAGCTGAGAAGAAAGAATATATTCCACATCACAAATTCTCTCAAGGTCCATACCTTGCGATGGAGACAAGCGACGAGAACTCTCCCGAGTTCCTTTTGGATGCTGCCTCACAAATTGCAACACTAGGACTTGGATTCAATGCGACGGCACTCTTTGGCACGACGATGCATCAAAGTGCGTGGACCGGTAATTATCTTGATTCAACATTCATTGAAATTGCAGACTCATTTAAAGAACTCCTTAGAGAAAAGGCGTCAAATAATAGGCTAACACCTGTCTTTGTTAACTCAGGAGCAGAAGCAAATGAAGTTGCCCTGATTATGGCCTATAAAAAGAGGGCCCACACAGCTGCAAACCAAATCATTGCATTTGAAGGTAGCTTCCACGGACGCTTTCTTTCAACTCTTTTTTCAACTTGGAACCCAAGTAAGCGTGAGCCGTATCAAATTGAAGGACACGAAACAACATTTATAAAATACCCAGAAACCAAAAGTGATCAATTCTTGATTGAAATCGATTCAGAATGGACAAAACTATGGGAAAATCCTTTTGCACAAAACTTTGAAGCAAAGCTTGCTGATTTTGAAAAAAATGCGGATGAACTATTGAGATCAGAAATTACATCTTTAAGACAGCTACATGAAGTTCTTAAAGAAAATACACACTTTGCAATTCTAGTAGAGCCAATGCAATGTGAAGGTGGTGATCGCTATTCAACAAATCGCTTTCACGTGGCGCTTAACTTACTTGTGAAATCATACAAAGTGTCAGTTATCTATGACGAAGTTCAAACAGGCTTTGGCCTTGGGCGTGATTTCTTTTGGCACAGAACATTTGACCTAAAAGATTCACAAGGGAACCAGATAAATCCAGAATATATTACTTGTGCTAAGAAGGCCCAAAGTGGAATTGTTCTGACAGAAGATCCATGTTGGGAAAATAATGAATTTCAAACATCCTCAGTTATCAGAGGTTACTATCAAGCGATTGCTATTGATCAATTACGTTATAAAATCGCAGCAATTGAAGAGTACACTAGAAATAAGCTCTCAGAACTTGTAAGCAAGTGGGATCAACTTTCTTCTCCTAGATGTTTTGGAGTGGCCTTTGCTTTTGACTTATCAGATTCAAAAGACATTGCTCCGTTTATTTCAAACCGCTTTGATCTGGGTCTACTCTATTATCAGGCGGGAGATAATACGTTACGTTTCAGACTTAACACTGCCTGGACAAATGAAGATATTGACTATCTTTTTGATGCAATCAATGAAATTGCTAATCGAGTCTATAAAGGTGAATCAACTGATCTTAAGTATACCCCTAAAACAAAAGTTAATTCTCCAAATGAATACCTTTGGCATAGTAAACTTGTTGAAGCCTTCAAAGGAGACGTACAAGACAAAGATGCATTTAACTTCGCTCAAGAGTTCTTTAGTAAAGAATTCAATTTAGAACTCATTAAAATTGACGGTGAAAACTTCGATTATTACAAACATAAAATCGAAGAAATTCAACGTCATACTTACGAACCGACGAGACAAACAAGCATTGAAAAGTTTAAAAAGATCGCTCACTGTAAGGACTCAATTGCAATTGCTCTATTAAGTGAAACAAAGCAATTAGTAGGAATCTCTTTTGCAGGTAAAATATCGCACTTCCCTCACGAAAGTGGACTTCGCCTTGTTAAGTATTTTGACAACTCAAATACTCTCTACATGCTAGATACGACAATCGTAAATATGGAGCAATCTCAAGGGATGGGGAAATACTTAAAGTATGCACTTACTCTCCTAGCAAGTGCGTATGGGAATGACTATATCTACGGAAGAAATCGTGACATCCATGCAGGAGCAATGCTTGCTATTAACTGCTCTCTTGGTGCAATTATTGAGATGAGACTTAAAGAAAATTATCTTGATGATGAAGAACATCGTGACGTCATCATTTACCGTCAAAATCTAAAATGGAAAAATGAAGATTTGAAATATTCAACTTCTCCTATTTTAAATACGGCCTCTTTCGAGAGCATGCCAACACTTGTAAACAAGGTATGTCTATCAAACTTTATTGATGAAAGCTTTATGGCAAATCTAAAAGAATTTAAAGGAGTTGTGCCAAAAGAGTTACAGCACTTCTTTACAGCAAGTGGACATAGTGAATGCGTTGAAAAAATCTTCAAATCAATCTTAATTAAGAATCAAAAACAAAGAACAAAGGTAATCTCTTTTAATCATGACTACTTTGGTAAGCAAAGCTTTATGTCAGCGACTCTTTCTGGTGTCTTAGACTTCTACCCAAATTCAAAGGTTGATACTCTTGGACAACTAAAAGAAAAACTTTCTTCAAAAGAGTACTTAGCGGTGTTCATTGGAGATCTTCTCGTTAATTTCTCTCACGACGAACTTAAGGAAGTTATAAAAATTGCACACGACAATGGAACTAAAGTTGTCTTTAATGAAAGTGTATACTTCCACAGTAAAAAGAAGCTGTTTTCAAAAGAGCATGGAATTATTCCTGATGCTAGCTATATCCATATTGCGGGACAGATTGGTATCTGTATGCTTCAAGAAGAAGTCTATGAATCAAGGCCATTGATGATGATCTCAACATGGGATGGTGATGCTTACGCTCTTTCTCAAGCAGTGGCCTACCTAAAGTCACCGGCACAGACAAGCAAAGAGTTTAAAATTATCAATGACTCTTCTTACAGTTTCGCTTTAAAAGCGCCAAATATTTTTGGTAACCAAACAAGTAAGAAGTGGTATTTTACATGTTAATGACAGATTTAAATCTACCAATATTTAAGTACGATGCTAGTGGCCCATATGAAAATGGGCTAAAGCATGGTGAAACTTTTAAAGAGGCAATTAAAGAATTAGTCGAAATTCGCACAAACCTTTTATTAAAAAGATCTCCTCACTTAAAAGATAAGCTCGATGAGTTTGCACAAATTCAATTTGAAGAAACAATGAAGTTTGATGCGGCCCTCGCACAAGAAATCGAAGGTATAGCTAAAGGGAGTGAAACATCAGTTAGAGATATTATCATTCTCAATAATTATACAGACTTTAGAGACATTCAATTAGATTATGAGAATCAAGATGAGGGTTGTACATCAGTCTCTTATATTGATGAGACAAATAGTATTGCTGCTCAGACATGGGATATGCATCAAAGTGCGAAAAACTATCTCATGCTTATTGATATCGTTGATGAAAGCAAAGGCACACGTCAGCTAATTTATACTGTTTGTGGATGCCTAGGGTTAATGGCAGTAAATAATCACGGACAATTCATTGGCGTTAATAATATTAATGTTGTTGATGGTGTAAATGGAATCATCTGGCCTGCACTTATTAGAAAAGTGGCCCAACAGAGCAAATTAGAAGAAATTGGTAAACTTCTTATGGAAGCACCTATCACTTCAGGACATAATTATTTAATTAGTGATGGTAAGTCTGCCTATAATTATGAAATTACTCCAGGCCAAAAAGAAATATTAAATTCTAATCCAAAAGGTTTAATCTTTCATACAAACCATTGTCTTGGTGAAAAGGTAAAAACAGTCGAAGACCAAAATAATATTAGTAAAACCACTCATGCAAGGTTTGATCTGGTTAGTAAATACAAGAATGAGATAAGTGATGAAGCTTCAGTTATGAAGCTACTAATGTCCCACGATGGCCATCCCCTATCAATTTGTTCTCACTTTGCACCAGAAGGAGCAAAGGATCCATCTCAGACATGCGGAGGGGCATTATTTAATTATCAGACTCAAGTATTTAAGGCCTGGAGAGGCTGCAAAAAATATGACAAAAATTTTGAATATGTAGAAATTCATCTACCCCTAATTTTATGAAAAATTAGATTTTATAGTGAGAGTTTATGGCCCACCTACCTTTTTTTCACACATGGACAAAACAAAATCAGGCCAAGAAAATCGACATCCACAAAACTTTTGAATGGGGCTACCTCACGACTGAAGGAAAGAAGATTTATGACCTTTCCTCTGGTAGTTACCACCAATCATTTGGTACTCGAAATAAGCAAATAGAAAGTGCTATGATCGATCAAATCCAAGCGATGCCAATGGCCATCCCTAAGTGCCAATACAGTTTAAAAAGCTCAGTATCTCAAAAACTTCTAAATTCTATTGGAATTGAGGGGCGAATTTTTTATACAACTTCGGGAGCAGAATCAAATGAGAATGCCATAAAAATGGCAAGACAAATTACAGGGAGACAATTCATTCTCTCATGTGAAACATCATACCATGGTGCAACTCTAGGGGCCTTAGCTCTTACAGGTGATTGGCGTCGCGATGGTGCCGGCATTCCTTCAAACTTTCATGCATTTATTCCTAATTTCTTTAATGACCCGGACTTAAATGAAACAAGAGAAGTAATAAAGGAAATTGGAAGCGCTAATATTGCAGCAATCTGCCTTGAAGTTATAACGGGTGGAAACGGTGTTTTTATCCCACCGCAAAGTTATTATGATGAACTTTCCAAACTTTGTCAGGAAACAGGGATAAAACTAATCCTAGACGAAGTTGTCTGTGGTTTTGGACGTACAATGACTAACTTTGGCTTCCAAAACTTTAAAAATCTAAGGCCTGACTTTATTACACTTGCAAAGAATATCTCAGGGGGATTTTTTCCATTTGGAGCAGTCTTTGTCAGTGAGGACAATGCATCATTCTTTGATGAAAACACACTAAGTTGTGGACTAACAAATGCGGGCCATCCAATTGGACTACGTATACTTGATGAAGTTCTAACTTTAATTGAAGATGAAAAATTTATTAAAATAAGGGAAGAGAACTTTCAGTTATTAAATACATTTAAACAGAAGATAGATAATTCAAAGTCGTTCTCTGGAGTCAGGCATATTGGCCTTCTTATGGCCATCGACCTTGATGATAATATTATTGAAAGTAACCAATTATGGAATAAGCTAATGGATAATGGCATCTTTATTAATATGACGAAGCGATCCCTTATTCTTTGTCCATACTTAAACTACTCTCCTCTTGAGTTAGAAAAATGTTTAAACAAATTATTAAAAATAATCGAGGACTCACATGTACAGTAAGATATTTCCAAGTGCCCAAGAGGCCCTTAAGGATGTAGCAAGCGGCTCAACAATTATGAGCGGAGGCTTTGGCCTTTGTGGAATACCAGAAAATTCAATTAACCAATTAGCTCAGATGGACCTAAATGACTTAAAGGTCATCTCAAATAATATTGGGAACTCTGGTCGAGGGCTTGTAAAACTTTTAAAAAAGAAAATGATTTCAAAAGGATTCTGTTCTTATGTGGGAGGTAATCCCGATCTTGAGGCGGCCATGTTTGCTAACGAGATTGAAATTGAGCTAGTACCACAAGGAACTCTGAGTGAAAGAATCAGAGCTGCAGGAATGGGAATTCGTGCTTTCTACACACCGACAGGTTATGGAACCGAAGTTGCAGAAGGAAAAGAAGTAAAGGAGTTTGATCGCCCTTGTATCCTAGAAGAAGCACTTCATGCAGACTTTGCAATTATCAAGGCACAAAAAGCTGATCCATATGGAAATCTTTGGTTTAAAGAAACTGCACGTAACTTCTCTCCTCTTATGGCGATGGCCGCAAAGACAACAATTGTCGAAGTTGAAGAGATCGTCGAACTCGGTGATATAAGGCCAGAAGACGTCCATATTCCAGGAGTCTTTGTTCAACGTGTTTATCAAGGTACTAATTATGAGAATGCTATTGAGTTCTTAAAAACGAGGGAGTCTTAATCATGTGGACAAAAGAACAAATGGCAAAAGAAGTAACGACTCTCTTCAAAGAGAATTCAACAATAAACTTAGGAATTGGTCTACCGACAATAATACCATCACAACTTCCAAAGAATCATAGCTATATCATTCATAGTGAAAATGGCGTTCTTGGGGTTGGAGATAATCCAACAGAATCAGAAGTATCGGCAACATTAATTAATGCCGGTAAAGAAACTATTACAGTTGAAAAAGGTGCCAGCTTCTTTGATAGCTCCATGAGCTTTGGAATGATCAGAGGAGGCCATATCGACTTCTGTGTCCTTGGGGGAATGGAAGTTGATACACAAGGCTCTCTTGCCAATTGGAAGATCCCTGGCAAGAAAATAACAGGTATGGGTGGTGCCATGGATCTAGTTAACGGTGCAAAGAATATCATTGTTATGATGAGACACTTCAGCAAAACTGGTGAACCAAAACTTTTACCACAGTGTAGCCTACCCCTTACGGGAAAAAGTGTTGTTGATTATGTTGTAACTGAATGCGGAAGTTTTAAAGTTGAAAACGGAAAGTTTAAAGTTTTAAATTTAGCAGATGGAATGACGATTAAAGATTTGAATAAGAATTTTGATAACGAGATTTTTGAGTAAAAAAAAGAGGGCCCTGCAACTGGCCCTCCATTTTTTCGGCTTCATGCCTATCTCTTGCTACGACATCCTGTCGATCAATTAAATTATAACGCACAATAATGAAAAAAGCAGAAAAAAAATAAATGGGTAAACATTTCCATTTAACAATAAGGACGTTTATAATTAAACGTAATCACAAAAACTTACGGGGAATAGATGAGTATTTTCAACAGGAATAAAGCGCCAAATAACAAACAAACTTTTACGTATTTTATTCCTTCTCCACCGGCCAGAACGACACCATATCAAGAAAAAGCATTTGATCAGGTAACTCAATTCTTAAACTCAAAAGAAATGGCCTATAATATCACCCACACAGCAGTTAATGAGAAAGGTCTTTGGATCATTGTCGAGATCCTTGGAAAACAAAAAGCTGTAACGAAAGTAATACAAGAGCTTAATGATTCATTTAATTCAAATAATATTGGAAGTAATGATTCAGAGCTTGAAATTTATTACGAAGAGAATGAAGAGTTTCATAAAGATGATAATTACAAAGCTTAAAATGAATAGATTTAAAAATTTGATATTGCTACTACTAGCAATAACTGCACTTGCTAGTTGCTCTGAAGTTGAAAAGAAACTGAATACTTCACAAAGTATCAACCACACTTGTCCAATTGTTGAAAAGAAAAATAATATTCTATTAGATAATGAAAAAAATGAACAAGAAGTAACCAAGCTCATTAGTTCAAAGTCTAGTAACTCTAGTTATCGTAATCAAATATTAAACTTTACTCTATCGCAACTTTACTTCGCACCACATGCGACGACATTAAACTCTCATACCCTACTCATTGCAAAGGTTGCAGGAAAAGAGTTTTTTATCAATAGCATTCCACAGAAGCAAAATGACTTTGCCTTCATGAATGCTGTTTCTCAAATGGCCAAGTTTTATAAAAAACCATTATCGATTAGATCAAGACTTGGGTTAATTGAGAGAAACTTGAGTGAATATGTCTATGCCTCAAAGTCACTAGAGCAATATATTAAGGATAATCAGGCAGAGCTATTCAAAAACAAAGACCTTAAGAGATTATATTTTCGCGGGGCCCAAGGTGTTCGAGAAAACGAGCTATTTGCAAGACTTAGCTACTTAAAAAGACTTAACAAATTAACAAAGTATGCAAAAGATCATAATAGTATCAGTAGTTACAATTCCAATTATCTTTTTAGAAGAGGTAATTATAGCTGTTCATTTGACTCTAAATTACACGACTCAAAAATGGCGATCCTAAAAAGACCTAAGAAGTCATACTATAATACATTCTCTCATTACAAAGATAACAATAACTACGTTATTGGTGTGACAAGCTCCCTTCCTGAAATTGGAAGTTCGATTGGAGATGTTCTTTTATCAAATTTTGAAAATGATAATTACACGGCCCTATGTATCAGTGAGAACTACCAAGGAAGAAGATACCTTCTTTTAATGAATGGTATTACTTATAATGCACAAGTCTTAACTGAGCTTATTAATAACTTCCCTCAGGTTGCAAATGCTCAAGACTATATGAATACAAAAAGGTCACTTGTCCTTCAAAACCCTAAAAGAACAATCTCTGAAATCTATGGAGTGACACAAAATGAGCAAGGCACTGCTCAATACTATACACCAGCACTTGGAAACCTTACGATACTTGAGCTTAATAATGGATTAAGTACTTACAAAGATCCTAGAAATGGTCAACTTACGTGCAAGTAACACTAATCGGTAAGGCCTCACAAAAGTCTTGGACATTATCAGTTGATGAAACTGACATGAACTTAACAATTCTTGAGTTCTTAAGAAGCAAAGAAATACCGGTGGCCTCAAGTTGTGACGGAGAGGAAATCTGTAGGCTTTGTATTATTAATGATGACTTATTAGCTTGTGGCCTACTAGTCAAAGATATCATTCAAAAGTATAATTCAATTATTACTATTTCATATTTATAAACTTTAAAAAGGGAAAAACTATGCGTTATTTATCATTTGATATTGAAGCAACTGGATTAGAAGAAAAAGACTTAATCATCGAGTTTGCAATGGTTCCCTTTTGTGCAAAAACAAAAACAATAAATAAAGAACTCAAAAAACACTTCTATATAAAGTGCCCTAGCTTTGAAGAGCTCAAGCCTAACTTAAATCAATGGGTCATTGATCACAATAAAGAATTGATCGAAAAAGCTCATGCAGAAGGCCTTTCCCTTGAAAGCTTCAAACAAGAACTTATTAACTACTTTGAGTCTGAAGAAGTTAAAGAGTACTTTGGAAATAAGAAAATTACATTATTTGGTAAGTCCATGAGTGCAATAGATCTTCCATTCATGACTCGAGATCTTGGTTGGGATTTTATGAGAAAATACTTCGAACACCGTCAACTCGACCTCTCATGTATTGCTTACGGCCTAATTGATATGGAATTAATTCCTGCTGAATGCGAATCGGGTTCTAAGCTTATGAAGTTTTTAAATATGGGAGATGTTGCCCATACAGCACTCGAAGATGCAGTTAATACAGCACTTATGTACTTTAAGTTATTAGATCTAGTGCTTGTGAAAAAACTCTAATGGGTCAAAGGCCTTAGAGTCGTGTCTAATTTCGAAGTGTAAGTGGTCACCTGTTGATTTCCCAGTATTACCTACTGCTGCAATCACCTGGCCACGGGCAACTTTTTGACCTTTTCTTGTGTAATTTTTATGGTTATGGGCATAGATCGTAAAAAAACCACCAACATGTGAAACAACAGTAATATTCCCGTAACCAGACTTTCGTCCACTGAAGACAACAACACCTGCATCTGCTGAAACAATATAGGTTCCCTTGCGGGCGGCAATATCAATGCCCTCATGAGGTCTTCCCCAGCGATGTCCATAGCCAGATGTGACACGATTAGATGAAGGTACCGGCCAAAGAAAACGAGAGCTCTTGCGAAGTTTTTGATAATTTATTGAAGAGATTGTTCTACCTTCAACTCGATTATAAAGAATTCCATTCTTATATGGTAGAAAGATTGTATCACCCTTCTTAAATGCGGCACCCTTATTGAACTCTTCAATTTGCCATTGTGGAATATTAAAAATATCTGCCAGTTTCTCAGCATTATAATTATCCGTTAGCTTAATATAGCGGCCATTTTTAAGGGTCGTACAACTAAGTATCGTCAGTAATGTCGCAAGAAATAGCAATGACTTCTTCATTTGTCCTCATTCGTTTAAATCGCAAATGAGGACAATTTCAATCAACTAATCAAAGTTATTTGGAAATTTTTGCCGCCCATTCATGGAATACATCGGACGAAAAATTCAAAAGGTTTAGGAAAGAAAACGAAATATTTCCGTTCATGATGGCGTGGTGATCTGAAGTCGTGTCAGGATCGATCTCTAAAGGCGATCCACCAATCCAAAAATACTGGCGCCCCATTTGATCTACCCTTTCATACACTTCTTCACTGTATCTTCTCATTTGAGGAGTTGTCCAAACGATTTCACCGACCTCATTGGCCGACACATTTGGTACATTAATATTTAACAGCGAGCACTCTGGCATCTCTAAAAGAGTATCGGACTTATCTTTTACTAGGTTTCTAACGATCTCAGCAGCCGTTTGAAAGTGTCTAACCTCATCACTTGATCTCATTACTGTTGAAACAGCAATGGCCCTAATTCCTTGAAACACGGCCTGTCTTGCAGCACCAACAGTTCCAGAATAATAGATATCTTGTCCTAGGTTAGCACCATGGTTAATTCCTGAAATAACAAGGTCTGGCCTAAAATCTAAAACAGAATTAATTCCAATTAAAACGCTATCTGCAGGGTAACCATTACAACTAAATGTATAGTCATTTATTTTTTCGACTCTAATTGGATCGTGAAGTGTAAGGGCCTGAGATGTCGCTGAGCGCTCTTTATCTGGAGCAACAATAGCAACATTGGCAATATCTTTTAGACTTTCGTAAAGACACTGAATTCCTTCAGCAGAGTATCCATCATCGTTTGAGAGTAAAATATTCATAGATTATTTATTCATCAAAAGCTATTAAATAGCAAGGGCCTTTATCGTAGCACCAAAGTATTCTGATAGCTTAGGGACATCGATATTACGGTAACATCGTTCAACTTGTGACGAGATCTCATACTTAAGATAGTCAGGATCAAGTTGCTCAATAATTCCAATTGAAAGATTTGAGTTCCAATTTAACTTAACACCTAACTCAAACTTCTCATTCTTAGAGGCCATTACTTTTGTATAGAAATTCACGATAAAGGCATTAAGCTGGCCCTGATCTGACATACGATGAATATCTTCATATGAGAAAACAACACTTTGGCATAAGTGAGATTGAATCTTTTCATAAACTTGGGAATCTGCAATATCAAAAATAATAGAAAATGGCCTACCTGCCCTCTCTAATTCTTCTTTAGTGTGCAGTCCACTTTGGCCATAGTTTACTCTAATATTAGGATGTATTTTTGAGACTTGTTCAATGACTGAATCAATAACGATAGGAGAATCGTTTTCAAAATGAAGCTCAACAATATCTTCAAGCTTAAGTAGAGACTCTCTTAAAAGCTCTTCAACGACATAACCTTGGATGAAGTTAAAACTTCTTGGCCTAAAGTCAAAACCATAGGCTCCCTTTGCCATTTCATTGGCAAATTTAAATCCTCTTTTGTCGTATATACCTTCAAGTACAAATCTCATCTTAATAATTCTACATGAAAAACTTATTCATTGCTTGAAAGAGGATATTATTGCATGAAGTCCCTACAGATTCTGGATGAAACTGCATTGTTAGAAAATGATTAGGCCTATATGCCATTAATAATTCATGATTTTTATCAAAAACCAGCTGAGTTTCACTTTCCCATTTACCAGACTTATACTCTCCACTACTAACCTGCAATGTTAAAGAGTTGTATCGCTGAAGCTTGGCCCTCATGAGAACTTCCCTATCAACTTCACTAAAGCAATCAAATAAGATTGAGTCCACTCCTAACTCCATCTCGACTGCTTGTCCATGCATCGGTTTAGAACTTCTCACAACTTTTAACTCATCAAACAAATGAAGAATTATTTGATGCCCAAGGCATATGCCGACAAGACGTCTTGCTTTTTCAAGCTCAGCTTTAAAATCAATCTCAGCATCACTAAATAGTTTTAAATACTCATCAGGATGGCCTGGGCCTGGGCCAAGAACAACTAGATTATTTTTTAGAGAATGAGTGATATTTGAAAGCGAAAGCTTACGAAAATTAATAACTTCGATATCAAAGTCAAAATCATTAAAGTAAGAGAGTATATTATTTGTAAAACTATCTTCAAAGTCGATAAAGACTAGCTTCACAAAGTTACCCCAAAGACAGAGTCAAAATTCTTAGCATTATAGTTAATAAGAATCTTTAACGAAATCGACTGATCGAGATTTAGCTTATTATTAACAAACTCATCTTTTTGCCTATACTCAATATCAAATACCCAACAATTATTTAAAGGATTATATCGAGTACCAAGGTAGGACTCATAAACTCTTTCAAGTTCAAAGTCGTAATAGTAACCTGTTCTAAATGAAAAGATATCATTCAATTCAAAGTCCACATCAATCGTAAAGTAGCGACGATCTTCAGAGAATGAGTCGTAATTAAACCCTAGTTCATACTGAAATCTTCTTAGATCGTGTCTCATACTTAATGAAGTGATATGCTTACTCTCCGTGTGGAAGTAATACTCAGAAAGATTTAATGAAAAGTTATTAAGGTTTAGTCCACTTAAGATTGCAAGTCTTGTTAATCGCTCACTTGTATCTGTCGTAGAATCATCATTATCTTCAAGGATTAAACCTTGTGAAATATTAAAGTATGCAATTTTTGAATATTCATAATTATCAAGTTGATAATTGAAATTCTTAAACATCTGATAATTAGGCTTAGGTGTTTTTTTCAATATATTATTATTAAATACTAATTCAATCGTATTAGACTCTGGTAAGTCAGTACGTGTTGATACATCTTGAAGTGTGTTATTTCGACCTCTAATAATATCCCTTTCATCAAAACGTCCATTATCCTCAAGTAGAGCGAATTGGTCACCTAGCTTTTCATTACCACGATACTTTTGAGCATTATAATAAAAGTGATTAAGGCCAAACTTAAGACTATGCTTATAAGAAGAACGATATAATTTTCTAACATCTAACTCTTCACTTTCTGAGCGCGGGATTTTAGCGATTAAGTTTCTCTCTGTATCTTCAATAAGAACTGGTTTAACAATCTCTTCTTGGATATAAGCTCGGCCATAAACTTTCTCAATATCCACCCACATTGATGTATTAACGTAATTTCCGTATTTGTATCCATTCTGTTTTTCAGTATTTTCAGTTGGCAGAACATAGTATTGAGCATCAAGGCCTGATTCCATTTTTATATTAATGTGTGAGATAGGCCTAAGGACAAACTCTAAAGATGGATTATAATCAAAGCGCTGAATATTTCTATAATATAAGTTTTCATTCACAACATCTTGTTTGAAATAGTCAAACTTCAAATTTTGATAAAAGTTAATTTTAGAAAGAATGCCTTTCGAATTGAAGATATTAAATGGCCTATGACCAACACCAAGCCTTGCAGTATTTTGAACATAATCAGTATCAAAGCCTTCAGGATCACTAAAGATACTATTGCTCATAAAGCTTGAGTATAAGTTTGCAATAACAGAATCACCCATATAGTCAGTAGAAAGACGTGAACCCTTCTCACTTCCCATATAAATATTTTTTTCAAAATACTCTTCATAGTCACTTTGAATATCAAGATCTGTTAGGTATGTTGAGTTGGCCCAGAAAGATAACTTATTATTTGGATGGTAGAAGTAATTAAGCTTATAAGCGCCTCTGATCTCATCCTCTCCACTAGGCTCAAGGTCTAGCTTTCCAGGTTGCCATATTTTATCATTTACAGTTTTTCCATCAAACTCAATATTAGAATATTTTCCAAGAGTATTTCGATACTCAACAGCTAATCCATTTCCACGCTTTCCAAAGACAGTAGGAGAAAAAGTAGCATCACTATTATCATTGATGGCCCAAAAGATTGGTTGCTTGAAATAAAAGCCTTCATCAAAGTCAAGGCCGATCGTTGGAAATAAAAGTCCTGACTCTCTGACCTTTCTGATTGGTAGAGAAACATATGGAATATAAACAATGATTACACCATTAATTTTTACAAAAGCATGTTTCAGGCTAATATAGTCATCCGGGACAACTGTTACCTCTTGACCTTGAATACTCCATGACTCAGGACAGTCCTTACAAGTTGTAAACTCAGCTTCAATGGCCTTAAAAACACCACTATCATGGCGAACAATTTCCTTACCTCTTAAAACAAAGTTTTCATCAACTAGTTTGGCATTTTTAACAGAGAACTCTGCCTTTTGTAGAGAGTATGAAATTTGTGTTCCATAGAGATTGAACTTAGGGCCGGCATAACGAACATTCCCCCAGATCTTTCCAATTTTTGTCGCTAGAGAGATACTCGCCTTTTCACCGTAGATCGTATCATTTCCAAGTTTGATAATAACATTACCATGTGCCTCATATGAGTTATCACTACTTTTACGATAAGCTTTATCTGAAAGAATTTGGACTTCATCATTTTCACCAAAGGCCAAAACCTTTGGAGTGTCTGCATAGGTATTAGTTTGAATACTTAGAACGAAGATACTTTTGCATACAAGCGATAAAGTAATAAGAGCCCACAACAAGTATTTTGTTGGAACCAGATCTAAGTGATTCGATATTTGATTGTTTTTTTGCGTCAATTTCCTCATTAGTACTTAATATTGTATCGAGAAAATTGTGCAATTCATACACTTTTGTGCCTGTCTTTAAGTTTTGTTGAAGTGTTTCTTTACTAAGGGCCCTTTCGTGCTCATAGCTTAAAATATTAATGGACTTAATAACACAAGGATAAGTTTCGTATAGCTTCAAAGTTGATTTTATCTGAGCTTCTCTTCCTGAAGAAAAACTCATGAGAACATCATATGTCTCTTGTCCTTGGCAATCTGAAATACTTTTTAATAACTCTTTATGTCCTAGTTGATTATGAGCTCCAACAAAAACAAAGTCTCTGCCATCAACACTCATACGATCCCAGCGACCAGGAGTAAGTGGCCATTGAATAGTAGAGATAATTTCTTCATCAAGCTTTTGCCCTGTCGACTCCTGATAAAGAGCTATTGCCATTTGTCTATTCTTCTCAAAATAAGGTAAGTCCTTATTTTGTGTGACAGAAGTTAAAGTAATATCATCACGTCCACACCATTGAGATAGAATATCTTTTAGGAAAGTTTGCTCTACATTTTCAAACAACTTTCCACCCATGCGTGTAATACCATATTTCTCAAATAAAATTTCTTTTAAAGTACTACCTAAGATCTCTGTATGATCTAGGCCGATAGAGGTTATCGCAGCAATGGGCCTTGTAAAAATATTTGTTGCATCAAAGCGGCCACCGAGGCCAACTTCGAGAATGACAAAATCAGTTTTATGCTTAAGAGCAAATTTTATAAAGAGAACAAATAAGGCTTCGTAAAAAGAGAGTTTAAGATCTCTAATAACTTCTTCGTGCTCATTAAGTAATTCAGTTAAATCTTCTATTGAAATATTACTTTCATTTAATTTAAATCGTTCAGTGATTGAAAGAACATGAGGAGAAGTCCACAAACAGCTCGTAAAACCAGCTCTTTGATAAAGGTGGCTTAAGCCATGGCAAGTCTCACCCTTGCCATTTGTCCCACCAACTATAATAACCTTAGATCGCGACTCAATGACACGTCTATCATGAATAAGAAAGTCTCTGATGTGATCAAGCTTTGGTCTAAAACTCTCCTTACCACATAGTTGTGTTAGACGTGCTAAAAACGCGCCTTCTAGTTTTTGACAATTGGAAGTATCTGTATTTTTCACGGCAAGAGATATCTCACGAAAAGAAATTTTTGACTATAAAAATCTCTTAAAACTTATAGGCCTTACTTTCCGAGGCCAGAATATTAATTCGGCCATCTCCATTAATAGCATCAATTTCTTTCGTTAGCTGATCTAAGTAATTTGGCTTTAGATGCCCCAAGTAAATAGGAATATCCTTAGGCATCTTTTTTATTTCAAGGCCCATTGTCTCAGCAGTATGATGACGACTATCTGTCGCTAGTTGAAGGTATGAATTAGGAAAGCTCACTTCCGAAAAGATCGCTTTAATATTATTAATGGTCTTGGCCTTTTCCCAAATCGCATCTGTTGGGCCAGTATCCTGTGTAAAGATAATAGCACTGTCACCCTTTTCAATAATAAAACCAAGTGATCCAGCAAAGTGATTCACTTTGACTGCATGGACAGTATATTCTCCAATCTTCTTTGTTTCTCCACTTTCAATATTTGAAAACTTTAAAGTAGGATCACTTTCGGTTGGAAGTTTTGTAAAGTCCGGCCAAATCTCATCATTAAGTAGGTGCTTTTGAATATTTGATTGTACCTCTTTCGAAGTCCAAATATAGAAAGGATTATCTTTTAAACCAAAACAATTATCGGCCAGAAAGGCCAAGTCAGAAATATGATCTAGGTGAGAATGTGAAATAAGAATATTATCTATCTCTGTTTGTTCTTTTACACTTATACCTGTTGCAACAGATCCTGCATCAATTAATAATTTATCATCCACTAAGTACGATGTTGCTCGACACTGTGGAGAGACCCCACCGTGGCCTCCAATGACTTTAACGATCATTCTAACTCCAATTTATTTAATTTTAACTTGGATTAGAAATTTTTACTAGTAATAAGACACTGGAAAAAAAGGATTATTTAGAAGTAAGCTCTTGATAAATATCTTGCGTCTTTCGATTAGTAATTTTTGCCAGTAATTTTGCAAGGTTTTTTGGGGTCTGCTTGCCAAGATAGTTCTGTGCCAACTTCTCAAACTCTTCATTTGAAGCAGTATTGGCCCCTTCTAACTTAGGCCATGAGATAACAAGAACAAACTCTCCTTTTGCATTGACCATCTCTTGTTTAAAGTCCTTGGCATAAAAACGAACACACTCCTCAAACTTCTTTGTTAGTTCACGACAAACACTGACCTGAGCTTCAGGAAATTCTTGCGATAATTGCTCGAGAGTTCCATGAACACGATGAGGAGATTCAAAAAAGAGAGACGTTACATTTGCTTGATAAGCTTGCTGAAACTTTGATGAAATCTCACCTTTCTTTCGTGGTAGGAAGCCATAAAAGCAAAATGGATTTGGCGCCATCCCACTTAACTCAAGAGCTACAGTAACAGCACTTGGCCCTGCAACAGATGTTACTTCTCCACCTTCTTTAATAAGCTCTTTTACTAAAATATGTCCCGGATCAGAGATGATCGGACTACCTGCATCTGAAACAAGAATTGGCATTTGTGCTGACTTAATCAGCCCAAGAAAATAAGGAAGACTATCTTGAGAGTGATCGTTGAATGAAACAACTTTCAAGTCTGAACGCTCAATTTCTAATTTTGATAAGAGAGAGCGAAAAACACGAGTATCTTCAGCAAGAACAAGATCACAACTACAAAATGCCTGACGCATATTCTCAGTTATATCCCCAAGGTTTCCTATTGGTGTTGTTACAAGTGTTAGTCTCAAGCTTAATCCTAATTTTTAATGATTCCCTTTATTTATAACTTACATAAGAAATAACTTCCATCTAAAATCTTAATGCGCCATGCGTTACAATAAGTATCAGATGCTGTTATTTTGTAGAAGAAGGAGTTTAAATGACAATGCAAGCAAGAGTACGTACAGATTCAACAGGAAATATCACTGTTCATATCGAAGGTGGAATGGATTATGAAAATATCATCCCTCTTAAGCAGGAGTTAGCGTCAATCACTAACACTCACCCTACTTCATTAATCACTCTTGACCTAACGGCCCTTAACTTTGTTGGCTCGTCTGGAATTGGTGTATTTGTTGATACAATTAAGGCCCTAAACAAAAGACGTGATCAGGTTAGACTTTCCAATGTTGCGCCAGAATTTTTAAAAGTATTTAAGATCTACAATTTTGATGCAATGGAAATTCTAATTAACGAATTCGAAACTGACGATACAGAACTTTCACAATTCTACGGTCAGAAGAAACGTACTTTTCAGAACTGATAATTTAAAAGATTCACATAAAAATCTTGGCCTGGGCGTTCTTGTTTAAAACCAATTTCGGCCGGGCCTTCTAAAGAAAAGCCATCCTGATTAATTGATCCTTGATAATTGTACCCACCGCCTTGAAAGCGCGAATCCTGATAAGGACTATCGTTTGTATCAGGATAATAGTAATTTTCCTGACTTGGTTGCATACGATTATTCTTTCTATACTCATGACTTCCAACAATATAGCCGCCAAAGATTAAACCAGCATAAAGTCCAAGAGATGCACCAATGGCAACAGAGCGACCAGAAGAACCGAATGCCATTGCGGCAGTTCCAAGTAGTGCCCCACCAACAGTTCCATATCCTGCATTTAAAGCGACAATTTTCACACGAGGATCCATGTCTGCTTTAGCTTGAAAGCTTGTAAAAGTTGTTGAAATAAAAAGAGTAATTAAGAATAATTTTTTAACCATATGAAAATTGTAAAAGAAGGCCTCGTTCGATGCAAGGTAAATGTTGTTCAAACTAGCGACACTGTGCACGATATTTCAAAATAAGAAGAAATAAAGTGAGCACTATTTAACAATCTTTGCTTCTGAGAATGGGACATAAAGCCACTGGATTTCACTTCAAAAACTCTAATTAAGTACTCTCCATTATACTTGTAGATTCCAGCAATATCGACTTGGCCACACCCAAGACGGCGCAACATCGTCGGACAAATTAAAAGAGGAACTGATTCGCGGTGTACAATACGAGACTTCTCAATTTCGAGCGATATCCCCTTAGCAATTTTCTGGTGTGACAAATTCTTTTACCCCTTTAAATGATTTACGATGAATCGGGGTAATACCATATTCTGCGATGGCATTGCGATGAACGGCCGTAGGATATCCAGCATTTTTTTCAAATCCGTAATGAGGATACTTCTTAGCTTCTTTAATCATAATATGATCACGACATACTTTTGCAATGATTGAGGCCAGGCCTATAAGTGACGACTTTGAGTCACCTTTAATGATTGGATGAATATCTTTAATTTTCTTAGAAGAGAATGGAAACTTTCCATCTACTAGAACAACAGACTTTGAATCGCAAAGAAGATTGTGACAACTTTTTTTCATCCCTAGTAAGCTTGCCTGAAAAATATTAAGCTCATCAATTTTCTTGGGTGTAACTTTCTCAACACTATATTCAAATAGATCATGCTCATTATTTTTCAAAAATTTTTGAATACCTAATTGATCAAGAATACTTTCCATTTTCTTAAGTGTTAATTTCTTAGAGTCTGTTACTCCTAATGAATTAAGAGCTTCAATTAGAGTGTCTAATTTTGTGACCTGTACTTTTATTGCACAAGTAACAACAGGTCCAGCAAGAGGACCTCTACCAACTTCATCAGTTGCTAAGATAAATTCGTGATCTGTAATAAATTGATTTTCAAACATAGCTTAAAAAAGAAGGCCCACTATAAAGCGGGCCTCTTTATGACTTAAATAGTTTTTTAAATTACTTTCTATCGTAGTCAATTGCGATACGTGCAGATTTACCTGAACGATCTCTAAGGTAGTAAAGCTTAGATCTTCTAGATTTACCTCTTTGAACGATCTCAATCTTTTCTACGTTTGGTGAGTGAAATGGGAATACCCTTTCAACACCAATTCCAGAAGAAACTTTTCTAACTCTGAAGTGACCAGATAGTTTACCTTCTTCTTTCATTGCAATAACTACACCTTGGAAAATCTGAATACGAGATTTTTGACCTTCAGTGATTCTTGCGTGAACAGCAACAGTATCCCCAGTTTTAAAAGTTGGGAAAGACTCTACATTTGCGTTCTTGTAATTTTCATTTACAACGTCTACTAAATTCATTACGAACTCCTACAATAACGTTTTGAACTTCTCAGAGGACCAACACAGTGTTGTTCTTAAGCAAATTCTATTTCAAAGTCTCAGAGGCACTATTCAGTCGATCTAAATAGATGGCAACTGCCGAGCGAACAGACAAGTGATTATATCCATCTGCACTTCCACCAAAAATTGGCTCAAGCGCGAAATGTGCCCGTTCGAGTACTTGTGCGTGAAGACCCCATCCTGTACCAAATAACAGGAAGA
This sequence comes from Halobacteriovorax sp. HFRX-2_2, assembly GCF_043196705.1. Taxonomy (NCBI): domain Bacteria; kingdom Pseudomonadati; phylum Bdellovibrionota; class Bacteriovoracia; order Bacteriovoracales; family Halobacteriovoraceae; genus Halobacteriovorax; species Halobacteriovorax sp. HFRX-2_2. The sequence goes on along the minus strand of NZ_JBEBMT010000003.1, from coordinate 4,106 downwards.
TAGGCTTTTTGTCAAGGCGCGCATTATTGATCAGGTCAGTTTCTACACCGTTATTTGAATCAAAATTCGCTCCAGTAACACAAACTAAAGGCTCAACGCCTTCTATCTCCTTGATTTTATTAATCCCTTCTTCTACTGAATTTACGAGACGTGCAATAGCGAGTGCATCCTGACGATCAGGATTATAAACACCAGCATCATCCTCTTCCCAGTGACCAAGGATTCGATTAACTAACTTATGTTGGGCCTCAAGAGGCGTCACAATAAAGTAATTCTTAATTCCAAATGTACGACAGCTTCTAGCAATATCGTGAATATCAAGATTTGTTACAGAAGTCGTAACAATATCATCTCTCTTATTTTTAATTGGGTGGTGTACTAGGCCCAGATAAATATTATCTTTCATCTTTAGTATATCCTTAATCTTTATTTCTCATATAGGCTTTGTATAAATCAGGCCTATACTTCTTTGTATATTCTAACTTTTTACTGTGATTAAACTCATCAATCAACTTATGATTTCCCTCTAATAAAACGTCAGGGACTCTTTCGTCATTAAACTCGGCCGGTCTCGTATAAACCGGTCCTTCAATAAGCCCATCCTCAAAAGAATCAAGAATCGCACTATCTTCATTACCAAGCGCTTTTGGTAAGAACCTCATCATGGCGTCAACGATAGTCATAACGGCCAACTCTCCACCAGATAGAACATAGTCCCCTAGCGAGATCACTTTTGTTACATATTGAGAGATGAAGCGCTCATCAATCCCCTCATAGCGGCCACAGATAAAAACATATTGCTTATTATTCTGTTGAAAGCCTTTGGCCAATTCTTTTGCTTCTTCATTATCAAAAACATCCCCACGAGGAGAAGTATAAATAATCTCTAACTGAGACTTATCAAGGGACTGAGTCTCTAGAATATGATTAATTCCACGCTCTAACACATCAGCGCGAATCACCATACCTGGGCCTCCACCATATGGAGCACCATCAACGCCTTTAAAACTTTTTGGTGAAAAGTCACCTAGATAAAGCGTATTAAACTCAACTTCATTTCCCAGAAACTTACCAATTACACCACTATCTTTGAAGGCGGCGAAGAACTGTGGAAATAATGTTAAAACCCAAACTTTTTTCATTACATTAGATGTGGAATGTAGCACTCCACACGATTCTCTTCTAAATTTACTAATTTAACAAAATGATCAACAAATGGGATATCCACATGCTTTCCATTCACTTTCGTAACAAGAACAATATGAGCACCATTATCAAAGTACTTCACAACCTTGCCCACAATATCTTCCTTCTCTAGGTCATAGACATCTAAACCCACAATATCGGACATATAGAACTCGTCTTCATCTTCAATATCTGGAAAAATATCGCGGCTAACATAGATTTCAAAAGGAAGCATCTCTTCAGTAATATTGCGATTATCAACACCACTCAAGTATGCGATGACTTTATTACCAAAAGAAATTGTCTTAATTTCTTTTTCTTCACCATCTTTACTAATTTTACTTCCACTTAGAGGCATGGCCATAAACGTCGAGCCATTTCCAAGAACGCTATTAACCTTATTTTCAAGGTTGAATACAAACGCACCCTTAATTCCATGGGGCCTAGTTGCTGTACCAAGTAAAACCATATTTTCTAAATTTTTCTTCATGTTGCCTTATACCATGACCTCTTCATTAAATCATCATTATATTTTTCAGGTATTTAACTTGCCATTTTTATTAGCTATCGTTTTAATATTTATATTAGATTATTTATTCATGGAGAGAATTATGAAAAAACTAATGACAGTTGCAGCTTCTCTAGTTGCAATTCCAACAATCGCGGCGACTGCAACAATTGATGCGCCAACAATTTATGGAAAATTAAACAGAGTTGCACTTTACACTGACAACGAAAACTCAAACAGAACTTCTTTTTCAGGTTTTGTTGACGTTGATTCTTCTGAGTCTAGACTTGGAGCAAAAGGAAAATGGGGAGTTGAAGGAATTGAAGGTACTTACGTACTAGAAATGGGTCTTAACTCAACTAAAGGAAATGCTGGTAATGACTACAGAATCAGAATGAGACAAGCAGCAATTGGAGCAAAGACATCATTTGGTACATTCAAAATGGGTCAAACATATACTCCACTTGACTATGTAATGCTTAAGTCTGATCCACTAAGCTCAACTGTAGCCTCAATGGCAGGTTCTGACACAAGCGCAAGAATTGACGGTGCTGCATCTGGTGGACTAGGTTTCAGATACCGTGCAAGAACAGATATGTTCTCATATGAAACACCAAGCATGGGTGGACTTACAATTGCTCTTTCAACTGATCGTGGAAATGGTAACGACAACGACCCTACAGCTAACTACGGTGACACTCACTACTCAGGTCTTGTTAGATACCAAAGAAAAATGGATAAGGTTGATCTAGACCTTTACGCTGGTTATGACCAATGGGCAAGTGCTGCAACTGAAGACAGCAACTACACTCTTGCAGGTGTAAACCTTGGAATGGGTAGCTTCAAAATCAACCTTGGTTACAGTATCGAAAATAATGATACAACTGCAGCTGATAACGAAATCGATCGTATCCTTGCTGGTATCACTTATATGCTAAACAAAAACGTTTTCACAGTAACATACCAAAACCGTGACGAGAAAGATCTTAATAATGACTACACTCAAATTGCGGCTCACTACAGATATATGTTTAATAAGAATATTGACTTCAATATTACTTACCTAACATATGAAGTTGATGCTGGTGCAACTCAAAATGATGCATCAATGGCAGCAGCTGGTGTTCAGTTAAAATTCTAATTTTTCAAATTAGCTAAATACTTTAAGGCCCACTAAAAAGTGGGCCTTTCTTTTTCAAAAAATATCACTATAATAGCCAAATGAAATCTGATCAAATTAATTCAATTGCCATCATGCGAACTTCGGCCCTTGGGGACATTATTTGGACTCTGCCAATGCTCAATCGCATTCGTAAAGCTTACCCAAATGCTAAGATCTATTATATTACAAGCAATACCTTTGCTCCTCTAATAGAAGGCATTGAGGATATTGAGCTTATAAAAATAGATAAGCCAAAGAAGTTAAAGGATTACTTCAAATTAAAGAGAGTATTTGCTCCTTATAATTTTGATCTACTTCTTTGCACACAGGCAAACTTAAGAATTAACTTTATCTATCCTTTTATAAAAGCAAAGAGAAAGATTGGCTTTGACTCAAAAAGAGGACGTGATCTCCAAAAGATCTTCACCTCTGAAACAATTCCTTTCAAAAAAGAACACTCTGTTAACGCTTTTCTTGGTTTCAGTGATTACTTAGGTATCGATTCAAAGGAAATTGAGTTTAACCTTCCTTATACAAAAGAAGAGGTTGCACAACTTCCTTCAGATAACTTTATCGTTATCCACCCAAAGGCATCTTCACTACAAAGAACATGGCCAACAAAAAGCTATATCGAGCTAACAAATCAAATTGAAGAGAAATTAAAGCTTCCTGTCGTACTGACAGGTATTCCAAGCGATAAGGATATTTGTGACTCCATTGAAAAAGAATCAAAAGCTAACATAATTAATCTTTGCGGAAAAACATCTTTAAATGGTTTAAAGAATGTATTTCTAAAATCAAAGCTAGTTATCGCACCGGACTCAGGTCCCGCCCATATGGCGGCAGCTCTAAGTAGGCCAGTAATAGGTCTCTATACGGCCGTTCCTCCAGAGTACACTGGACCATTCGGACAGATAGATAATTGTGTTAATGCTTATCCTAGAGCTCTAGAGAAGTACTTCCATAAGTCTCCAAATGAAGTTCCATGGCGTTTTCGAGTAAAAGAAGATGATATGATGAACTTAATAAGTGTTGAAGAAGTATTCGAAAAAATTACTTCTATCTTATAGCCCATACATAATATAAAGAAATGATTAATCCTTAAAGCAAGGATCTGTAATGTCGTATGAAATTTAATCTTAAAAAAAGGCAAAAAAAAAGCCAGATCATTGACCTGGCTTTTTATATAGAAGGTGCATCTTCCTAGTCTCACACCAAGTTACCCTGGCACTACCTTCGGCGCAAGCGGGC
>NZ_JBEBMT010000002.1:1005847-1083326 GCF_043196705.1 Halobacteriovorax sp. HFRX-2_2 | reverse complement strand
GTAACTTCAATGATTCAGTTACGTCAGATCTTTCAAAAACCGTTTAAAACTTATTTTGGATTTCTTCTCATCTTGTTCACTGCCTAAGCAGCAAATCTTTATTACTTTATTTGAATGTCTAAAGAGCTGTCCGAGACTATATGTTCATGTTCAACATGTAAAGTCTTTTTTTAACAATTAAGGAAAAAAATTCAATGTCGTTATTAGCAACGTTGTTTTTGTTTCGTTTGTTGTTTGGAACGAGGGGCATATTATGAAACCCCAATAACTTCGTCAATAGTTTTTTTACTTTTTTTTAACTTTTTTTTCATAAATTTTAATAACAATATTAAATACTTATAGATTATTAACGATACTTAATTTTAGCAGTAGGTTGAACTTCTACTAAATCTATAAACCACCGAAATCTCGAAAAGTTATTAGAATAAAAAAGGCCACTCTCTGAGTGGCCTTCTATCATCGGTAACTATGTAAAAAATTTAACTACTTTTTTAGAGGAAATCCGTTTTTTTCTAACGTCTCTACAATCTTATTAGATGCTTCAGTAATGAATTCACCTGATAAAGTATTATTAGGATCTAAGAATTCACTTCTTACTGTTACAGACTTCTTATCTTCTTGAACAAAGATATCCGCAATAGAAGTAGAAACAAGCTCTTTAATCTTAAGTTTAGAAAGACTATTTAAGATAGATCCAACAGCAACACTATTATCTACTTCAACAGTACAATCGAAAGTTGAACCAGGGAATTTAGCTAGTGGACTATACTTTGTTTTATCTTTTTGTTCACGTGATTCAAACGCACTCATGTTAACAAGAGCAATTGAAACGTTTCCTTTAATTTTAAATTGCTTAAGAACAAGTGGGTGTACAGAGAAGATTACACCATCCATCTTTCCTTGAATTCTTAAGTTGTAAAATTCGAAAGGATGAATACCGGCCCATTCTTCATTGATTGCATTACTCTTAAACTTTGGATTACGTTCATTTAACTGATAGTTGATATTAGCACTATCAAGTAAGCGAGTTGTATCGTTTAAAAGATCCATAAAAGGAGTTGCTTCTTTATCAAAGTATAAAGCACCAAATACACTTTCTTCTTTTACGAAGTCTTTATCATTTGCATGATATGTACGGCCGATTTCAAAGAACTTGAAAGAAGAAGAGTTCTTTGCGTTTTGAGAAGCAGCTTCTAGGAAAGAAGGAGCAAGTGACTCACGCATAAGAGATGCATCTTTTGATAAAGCATTAATAAGCTCTAGCCCACCCTTGTGCTCGTACATTGCTTTCTTAAGAAGTGATGGCCCAATCATTGGATAAGTCATAACTTCAAATGCACTTGCATGGTTAACCATGAAGTTTTTCATACGACGGTGAAGCTTCTGTGCAGGGCTTAACTTAACAGGTGAAATATCAAGTTTAGGTGACACTGGATCAATATTATCGAAACCAATAATACGGCCAATCTCTTCCACTAGGCATGAGCCTGTTTCAATATCTTTAGTTGCACGGTAACTTGGAATATGAGCAACAAAGCTTTCTTGTGTTCCCTCAATATTAAAATCAAGAGCATTAAAAATTCTTTTCATTTCATCAAAAGAAACTTCTTTCCCTAGTGCCTTATTAATTTTAGCAGCACTTGATGGAATTGATACCGGCTTAATCTCTAAAAGATTTGGGCCATCGTATTGAATGTCACCAACGACTTTTGCATCTGGATTTTCTTTTAATACATACTCAAGAGTTCTTAAAAGTGTTCTTTCAAGCATTAGTGAATCAAGAGTCTTTTCATATCTTGAAGAAGAATCTGTACGAAGCCCTAAGCGAGTTGAAGTTTTTCTAACTTCAGCAGCTTTCCAGTTTGCAACTTCGATAAAGATCTTCGTTGTACTTTCATCAACACCACTATTTAGTCCCCCCATGATTCCAGCTAGAACCAAAGGCTTTTCTGAGTCACCAATAACAGTATCACCTGCTACTAGTTTTCTTTTTTCTTCATCAAGAGTTGTAAATTCAGTTTCAGCTTTTAGAGAACTAATCACAACTGTGTCACCTTTAATCTTTTCACGATCAAAGATATGAAGAGGAATTCCAAGTTCAAGCATCACGTAATTTGAAATATCAACGATATTATTAATTGGACGAAGACCTACTGCTTGCAGGCGTCTTTTCATCCATGCAGGAGACTCTCCTACTTTTACGTTATCTAAGCTAAGACCAAAGTAACCAAGGCAACTTGTGTCTTCTTCAACTTTAATTTTGATTGGAGCTGCATCATTTGAAAATTTTGCTTTTAAATCAGCTGCCCACGAATCTGAGAATGGATTTTTTAATTCATTATCAAAAATTGTTGCAAACTCACGAGCAATACCAAAGTGTCCCCAAAGATCAGGTCTATGAGTTAGAGACTTATTATCAACGTCTAATAGAACGTCTTTTGTTTGACCAAATAGCGTTAGCATATTTGTCCCAAGCTCCGGGTTATCAAACATCTTATCTAATTCAATAATACCTGGAGACTCTTCAGCAAAACCAAGTTCCTCCTCAGAACAAAGCATACCTTCAGAAAGAACGCCACGGATCTTTTTAGGCTCAAGAGTTAGACCATTTGGTAGAGTAATCCCTAAAGGAGCGTAAGCAGTACGCATACCAATGCGAACGTTTGCGGCACCACAAACAACTTGGAATTGATCCTTACCATTTGTAAAAGTCACAAGATTTAACTTATCTGCTTCAGGGTGCTTTTCCTTTTCTAGAACTTCAACAACAGTAATGGCCTCTAAGTGATCTCCTACAGAAAGAACATCTTCAACCTCAGCTGTTGCTAGAGTGAACTTTGAACCAATTTCATTTGCGTCTAAGTCTGGAACCTTAACGAAATCTTTAATCCAATCAATACTAATTAACATATATATTCCTTAAAACTATTTTCTAATATTCTTTAAATTGTGAGTTAAATCTAAGATCACCAGATTGAAGGTGGCGGATATCATCAATTCCGTACTTCATCATAACAAGACGATCTAGCCCTAGACCAAAAGCAAAGCCATTGTATTCTTCAGGATCAATTCCTCCTGCTCGAAGAACATTTGGATGAACCATTCCACATGGAAGAAGCTCTACCCAACCAACTTGCTTACAAACAGAACATCCTTTTGCATTACAAACTTGGCATTTGATATCAAGCTCAAAACCTGGTTCAACAAATGGGAAGTAACCAGGACGAAGTCTAACCTCAACATCTTTCTTAAAGATTTCTGTTAGGATTTCTTTCATGAAGTAAATTAGATTAGATACAGAAATATCTTTTCCAACCATCATCCCTTCTAGTTGTTGGAATACCATCTCGTGAGAAGCATCTGTTCTTTCACAACGGAAAACTGTCCCTGGGGCAATAAAACGGAAAGGAGGCTTACGAGACTGCATACCACGTACTTGAATTGTAGAAGTGTGTGTACGTAGTAAGTGCTTATTCCCTTCTGGAGACTTTTCGTCCTTAAACCAGAAAGTATCTTGCATATCACGTGCTGGGTGATCACCTGGAATATTCAGGGCCTCAAAATTATAAAACTCTGTTTCAATATGTGGACCATCTAATACTTCAAAGCCCATTGATAAGAAAATATCTTCAACTTCTTGTTGCACAAGAGTTCTTGGGTGAAGTCCACCGTGATTATTATTCTTAGATTTTACAGCATCAGTAAAAGTAATATCGATTTTATTCTTACTTAGCTTTTCATTAATCTGAGCTAGCTCAATTTCAGAAAGCTTCTTTGCGACAAGCTTTTCAATATTTTGCTTAATTTCATTAGCAACTGGCCCAATTTCTTTTCTTTGCTCAGGAGTAGCATCCTTAAGCGACTTTAAAATTTCAGATACTGCTCCCTTCTTTCCTAAGTAACTAGACTTAAGTGAAAGCACTTCTGGTTGCGCATTTACTGTTTCAAGTTCTGTTTGAAACTTTCCATAAGCTTCATTTAGCTTATCAATCATAATCCCACCTATTCGACGATTTATAAACATTCAATAATAACCTTGGGAGTTTTTCATGCGGTGTGCGAAAAAGCAAGACTTGGAGGGTCAGTAATTAGTTAATTAGATCAATAAAAATGAGCGCATCCAATTGAACTTAGCGATGATCTCTGGGTGCTGATAGTCAGGGTATGTCCAAGATAGAGTCTCGTAAGACTTTCCTTGAAATTGATAGGTTAACTCAGCAAAAACCCCCTCACCTAAATAGATGCGATGAGAGTAAGGCTTTCCACTTGAAAGCAGCACTTGATCCAAGCAGATTAGGCCTGGGTCGATATTAAAAGTCCTACCTTGATCCTGAAGGTGTGCTTTCTCCAAAGCATCACACTTTTTCTTGATATCAACGAGCTCGGTACGCTCAACTGCATCAGGATAGAAAAAGAAGCATCGCTTAAGGCCACTGCCCATTTCTTTGCTGTAATAGTCTTTCATTGGAAAGAAGTTATGGGTGAAGATGATAGGATGAGAGTATCTTGGCCCAAGTAGACTAACGATTTCACCTGGGCCAATTTTATCCTCTTGATAGAGAACACTAAAGAAAACGAGTGCCTGAGTGGCAGGTTTTAAGTCACTCACTCTACTTCATTTTCTCTTTTAAAACATTGTAGTAGTTATTTAGCTCTTCGATATTAACAGTTGCTGTTCCAACCTTACCAACAACAACACCTGCGCCACAGTTTGCAATCCACGCGGCCTCTTCAAGGCTCGCACCTGCTTCTAAACAAGCAACGAGAAGTGAAATTGTTGTATCCCCTGCACCTGAAACATCGTAGACTTCGTTGGCAACAGTTGGGATCATATGAAGCTTACCATCACCTAAAGTATCAAGCATTGCCATTCCTCGTGCACCAAGCGTAATAATGATTTTTTCAAGCTCTAGCTTATCAACAAGGATCTCTGCAATTTCTTCAACTTGAAGCTCTTGTGCATAACCTAAGAGATTTGCCATAAGCTTTGCTTCGAGATGATTAGGCTTAAGAAGCGAGACACCTTTATAGAAAAGCGGAGGCGTTGTACGACTAGGGTCTACGGCCACAAGGCTTTTAGTCTCCTTAAACTCACTTACAAGGCGAGAAATTAGAGACTCTGTTAGAACACCTTTTGAGTAGTCTTCTAAAATAAGCGCACCGTGGTTTTCTTTAAGTTCATTAATGCGAGCAATAAGTCTTTTTTCAACATCAGCATTAATAGGCTTCTTTGATTCATAATCAATACGACAAATTTGTTGATGATCTGTAACAATTCTTTCTTTGAAAACAGTAGGTCGCTCATCACAGCGGACAACTCCCCAAGTTGAAAGCCCTGCTTCTTCTAAAAGGTCTTCTAAAACATTTGCGTTTGCATCGTCACCCATAACACCACATAGAGTTGAGTTAACTCCAAGAGTTTTTAGGTTTTCAGATACGTTGGCCGAAAGTCCAAGCTTGTGCCATTCTTTTTGAACTTCAACAAGAGGTACTGGAGCCTCTGGAGAGATACGGTTAACAACGCCAGATGTATATTTATCAATCCCAACATCTCCAACAACAAGAATTGGCTTAATGTTGGCAAGGTTAGCAATAATTGTATTAAAACGTTCAGATGAAATTAATTTTGTCATAGTATTTCCATTATTTATTTAAAATTGATTTTGCGATTTCAATAACTCTATCTTCTTCAATTTTGGCCATGCAATCATAATAAGGGCAATCCATACCTGCACACTTATCAGACTCTCCACAAACAACATTTGGCGTGACTGTTTTAATTTCAGTCTCCCCTTTCGGCTTCCACCTTAATGAAGAATGACTTTTGATCGGCGAGTATATGCCAATTAAAGACACTCCCAGGGCCGCGGCCATGTGTGTGGCCCCAGAGTTTGGACCTATAAAAAGTGTAGCGTGTTTTAAAATATTTAGAAAGTTAACAATGCCTCGTTTTTTACCATTGAAGTAGTAGATATTCTGATCACTATAATCTCTAAGCTCATCTCTAACTGGATTTACGTAGCGTAAATCAGAAGGGATATGAGAAATGATGAAATTAAAACGGTTAGGATAAATACCATTTATGCGCTTAATAAACGTTGCAATATTCTTTGCCGGCCATGGAAGATTATTATTTGATACACCAGGGTGAACAAAGACCATCTCCTTTTCAGGATCAAGGCCCTCTCCCTTTATTAGTTCTTTAAAAGAATTGAAGTCGTTCTCATTTACATTGAAATTAAACTCAGGAATATATTCCTTGTCTTCAATTGTAATAAAATTATCGAGATCACGAAGTAGCTCAATATTATAGAAGGTTTCGTGTCCTTCAACTTCTGAGCGTATTTGTCGAACCCCACGATTTAGGGTGAAATTGGCCTGCCATTTCGCCAGATGTCCGCCTCGAAATGGAACTTTTTTAAGCCAAGCAACAAAGTTTGGAGTTTGTGATCCACCTGCGTAGAGATAAACATCAGGCTTAAAGTCATTAAAGACCTGAAGCGCACGCTTTACCTTGAATGGATAAGATCTCTTCTTATCCAGAACATAGACTTTATCGATATAGGGATGATCTTTATAGAGAATAACCGAAGTTGGCGATGTGATAATTGCTACAGTCGCATTTGGATCCATTTCTTTTATGGCCTGGGCCATTGGCATTGTTAGAATATTCTGGCCAATGGCGTCTGTGCGACTGATTAAGTATTTCACAACTCTATTCCAACCTCTTTTGCGCGAATTTTTACATTTTCTTTAAGTGTTGAAATAACCTTGTCGATATCCATTTCACTTGTATCAACGAGTGTTGCATCATCGGCTTTGACAAGAGGGGCCACTTCACGGCCCATATCTTTTTCATCGCGCTTTTTTACATCACGCTTGAGTTGCTCAAGGTCGATATCGTGCTGACCTTTCTCCATTAGCTGATCATATCTTCTTTGCGCACGAATATCGATCGATGCTGTCACAAAGAATTTAGTAAAGGCATTAGGAAAGACTATCGTTCCAATATCACGGCCTTCCATCACGCAAACCTTTTCATTTGCAATTGATCTTTGAAAATCTAGAAGCATTGTTCTGACAACAGGAATTTGTGAAATGATCGAAGCAAGCTTAGATACGTGGTGTTCTCTAATTTTTTGAGATAGATCCACGCCGTCAACTTTCACAAGGGCATCTACTTGCCCGTATTCAAGCTTAATCTCTTTTAAAAATGATTCAACTGCCGCGTGGTTTTGAAGGTCAATCCCCTTCTCATTTGCAGCAAAGGCTAAGGCGCGAAACATTGCACCAGTGTCGATATAAAGGATACCTAGTTCCTTGGCCAACAGCTTAGCTACAGTTGATTTTCCGCTCCCACTTGGGCCATCAATTGCAATAACTGATGAATATGTCATACAACTTCCTTATTCGTGTAATTTATAAGGAATGAATATAGCAATTTTTAATAGCTATTTGAAGTTGAAAAGATGACTCGCTGAATTACGAGTTTTTTGCAAAGCGTGACTTAGAAAGCTCTTTCTTAGCAATCTTTTCGTCAAGGTTAGGAACGATATCCATTCCCAGGTAGTAATTAAGATCAAATTTGTGATTATTCTTGTGAAGTATTGACTCAACGCCCAGTGAACGTGAACGTTTATTTAGTGTTTCAACTGCTGCTAGCAGCTTCTTATAATTCTTTTTTACCTTATCGTAATATACGTTCTTAATTCCAACAGGGCGATTAAAACGTAGACTCTGTCTCACAAAGCCCGGCCCCATATTATAGGCAACTGTTGCATAACGATATAGGCCAAACCTCTTATAAAGACGACTAAGGTAATAAACTCCAAGTTCCATATTTACGTGAGGAACACGAAGAATCTCAATAATATCATCTTTATTAAGTGATCTCTTTAGAAGCTTATGAAGGAAGACACCTGTTTTTGGCATAATTTGCATTAGCCCTTGGGCCTTTACATAGCTTTGTGCTGTTGGATTAAAGTGACTTTCTGTCCAAGCGATTGAAATAACCCATAATGGGTCAAGCTGTCTCTCCTGCGCAAAGTGAAGCAGTGAAGAAATATATTTCTTTGCCCTAACATTAATAGGATGCTCCATGTGAGCAATTAATGTGTCCTCAAGAGTCTTTTTATCAATCGATGAAAGGAATCCAAGGTGAAGGCTTTTGAAGAAAGGATTAGTCTCTTTAAAATTATAGCTATTGTAAGGTGTATAAACGTGATTATTTGAATTTATTGAAGAAAGGATACCCAAATCACGGAAGTTTGTGCTTGTAGGAGTCCAAAAGAAATCAAAAGAAAGCACGGCCGCAAAGGCACAAAGTCCTAACGTGAGCAATGATTTTGTATTCGTACAAAAAGTACTAAAATGTTCAAGATGCGAGCTATATCGCTCACTCGGTGCTTTCATATGATGGTCTTTTACCGCTATTGAACCTGCTCGTCTAGTTAAAAGAAAATTATAATGCGAGGCGTCGGAAATAATTTCAAAAACATTCATTTAATTACAGGATTTTGGGAGGTTATCCTTTAATTTTTAAATATTTCACGCATAATAGATATATAAATTTGAGGAGTAAGAATGACAGATATTGGATTTAACCGATTAAAAGATGAATCATCAACATACCTAAAGCAACACAAAGACAATCCTGTTCACTGGTATCCTTGGGGACCAGAGGCACTTGCCCGTGCTACAGAGGAAAACAAACCTATCTTCCTTTCAATTGGATACAGCTCTTGTCACTGGTGCCACGTCATGGCCGAAGAGTCTTTCTGTGATGAAGAAACGGCAAAATACCTAAATGAGAACTTTATCAACATTAAAGTTGATAGAGAAGAACACCCAGATATTGATAACTATTACCAGCAAGCGTGCCAATTATTTACAAATGGTGGCGGATGGCCTCTAAGTGCCTTCCTACTTCCTAACCTTAGGCCATTCTTTGTAGGAACATATTTTCCTAAAGAAGCTAAGGGCAAGGCAACTCCATTTATGGAAGTTTTATCTGAGCTAGTTAGAGCATATAAAGACGATAATGCTACAGTTACAGAGAATGCTGATAAAGCATTTGATGCAATTGAAAAAGGCTTCATCTCACCAGAGAATGTTGACTTTCAAGGTCACTTTCCACATCCAAACTCAGTTCTTGATGTTCTTGAGAAATTTAAAGACGAGGAAAATGGTGGTTTTGGGGAAGCTCCAAAGTTTCCACAACTTGCTTTCTACGAGTGGGCCATCGAGCAAATGCTTGAGGGTGTTGTAAAGAAAGAGCATGGTGAGCACATTGTAAAGTCATTAGAAAGAATGCTAATGGGTGGTGTTTACGATCAAGTACGTGGTGGTCTACATCGCTACAGCACTGACAATAAGTGGACTGTACCACATTTTGAGAAGATGCTTTATGATCAAGCTGGTCTTCTAAAGCTTCTTGCAAAAGCAAGTATGCTCTACCCTTCACCACTTGTTTTTGATGGAATCTTTAACACACTTGAGTACCTAAAAAGTGAAATGCTTAATGAAGAAGAAAATTTCTTCTTCTCAGCACAAGATGCTGACAGTGAAGGCGTTGAAGGACTTTACTTCACTTACACAGAACAAGAGTTTGAAGATGCCTTAGGAAGATTTGATACAGAAGATGAGTCACTAACAAAAAATCTTGATAAACTTAAGGATTGGTTTGGAATTACTCAAAAAGGTAATTTTGATTCAGGACTTAACGTACTGACAATTAATCATGAAAAATCACAAGAGATCTTCACAAGTGAATCTTGGGATCTAATTAGAAATGCAAAGAAAGCACTTCTTAATGAGAGAAAGCTTCGCATTCCTCCAATGACTGATAATAAAGGGATTGCTAGTTGGAACTTCCATATGATCACAGCACTCTCAGATGTTATGCAATACACTCAAGTGCCAGCAATTAGAAATGCGGCCAGCATGTTATTTAACCGTGTAGTGGAAGGTACATATAAGAAATTCCTAGAGACAACGCCAAACGGAATGCGTCTACGTCACACGACAACTCGTCCAGTTGGTGCTTCTCTATTAGAAGACTACGTTCTCTTTGCAGAGGCCCAACTTAGAATTTATGAACTAAGTGGTAATCCTGTCTTTAAGGCAAATCTAAAAGACACACTAGGCTTTATCTTAAAAGAGTTCTTAGTCGATGGCCGTCTTAAAACTCGTGCCCTAAGAGATAATGATATGGAGCTATATCCAAATCAAAATTTTACAAGTTTTGATCAGTCATTTAAGTCTCCTGTTTCGACTCTTATTAAATTAATTAGACGTGCAAGTGTTCTATTTAGCGACATTGATATGCTTGAAGAAATTAAGCCTCTAATGGAAAATACGACTCAAGATGTCCTAAAGAACCCAGCTGGTTCTGGAGAAGGTCTTAGAGCACTTAGTTATCCAGCAAATGCATACAAGGTAATTAAATGTCCAAAAGAATGGCTTCAAAACCAAGAGTTCGCGGGATTTATTTGCTACTTCCTACCAAGATTTGTTTTTGACTTCCATGAAGACAAGGGACAGAGATGGGAAATTTGTGGAACAAATGAATGTGAGATGACTGGAGAAGGTTTAGATAACTTCATTGAAACTCTAAAGCCAAATCAGGCACAGGGCCAAGCGAATGAGTAACACTCAGGGAAGGCCACTAGCTGGCAAAACAATCATTGATTTTTCACATCGCCTACCAGGGCCTCTTGCAGGAAAACTTCTTGCAGGCCTTGGTGCAAATGTTATTAAGATCGAAGATGCTAAATTTAAAGATCCATTTATTTATGGACTCTTTGCTGAAATGGATAACTCATTTCCTAAATGGTACGAAGAATTAAATGCATGTAAAACTGTAAGACGCTTCGACTTTAAAAGCGAAGAAGATATTAAAGAGATACAAAAATTAGTTTTTGAAGCAGATGGAATCATTATGGGAATTCCAGGAAAAATTCAAGACAAACTTGGGATCTCCATAAAGACAATTGAGAATACAGTTAAGCACTCATATGGAATTGTCATTCCAAAGGCATCAAAAGAGCATATGAGCCATATGCATGACCTAAATGCGCTAGCAATGACAGGTCTTCTAAGTCTTCACCTAAGAAATATCAATTCAATTGAAGATGTGGCCCCTCCGTTCTTACCTCTTGCAGGTATTAACTTTGGACAAAAAATGGCCTTTGATCTCCTAGGCGCAATGTTTAAGGCGCAAGAAACTAAGGATGTCCAAATCATTGAGTCTTATTTATACGAGTCAACTCAAGAAGTATTTGATGCTTTCTGGCCAAAGTCTATTAGAGAGACAGATCATAAGTTTCTCCATAATGGGCTATACCCTTGCTACAATATCTATCAGACAAAGGATCATGAATTTGTCGTTATGGCATGTGTTGAGGAAAAGTTTTGGCAATCATTTAAAGAAGCCTTTAAATTTGATTCAACTGATGATGAGAGATTTGAAACAAGTGGTTCTATTCATAAGAGACTTAAGGATCTCTTCTTCTCAATGACTGCCCAGGATGTACGAAACACCCTAGGCAACCTTGATATTTGTATTAACGTAATAAAGTAATACTGATTCCAATTAAAGAAACAAGAATAATGCTGGTACCGAAAAAACGATAAAATGAAGTACCAGCACTTTTTGTAAGTCCAATAAAGTGAGATACTCTCGAAATAATGAGTGCAGCAAGAAGAATATGAATTCCCATTAGTGAGATCGCCTCTTTCTCAATTGCAAAATAAGTTAAAAGCAAAATAAAGGGAATATACTCTGAGAAGTTCCCATGAATTCTGATGGCCTTATTCATGTCTGACACTTTTCCGTGCCCTAGGCCCACACGATGTTTCCAACGATTACGAATAACATTTAGTGTAACAACGACATAAAGTAATCCAAGTACACCGCAATAGCGAAAAAAGATTTCCATTTCCATATCAACTCCCTACTTTTCTTAAGAATAAGAAATTATGACTCAGAAAGTAGTTGATCGGCAAGTTCCTCTTCTTTTAAAGCTTCATAGAATCTCTTCGTAATATCTGTCACAAAGGCCTTTTCATAAATTGTTTCAAGGACATATGCTTTAACTGTCGCCTTAATGCCTATGCCATGCTCAAACTTCTCTGTTGAAACAACTACCTTTAATGGTTTCTTTAAGTAGGCATAGCGAGAAGTTGAAGTCACTTCTTCGAGCA
The DNA here is from genome assembly GCF_043196705.1 of Halobacteriovorax sp. HFRX-2_2. Taxonomy (NCBI): domain Bacteria; kingdom Pseudomonadati; phylum Bdellovibrionota; class Bacteriovoracia; order Bacteriovoracales; family Halobacteriovoraceae; genus Halobacteriovorax; species Halobacteriovorax sp. HFRX-2_2. The sequence goes on along the minus strand of NZ_JBEBMT010000002.1, from coordinate 1,071,122 downwards.
ATGATATCATGCGAGCAATATCGCAGTTATTCTTAAAATAAAAATAGCTACAAACCATCATATCTCGTTGCCCAGAGTTAGCGGAAGCGACATTTTCACTTAGAAATAAATTATTCGGTATTGTGACAGTGGAATCATCTAGTGTTTGAATACGAACAGAACGGAGGCCAATTTGGATAATATCACCATAGTTATCTCGAAATAGGATTCGATCCCCTACTTGAAATGGCTTATCAAAAATTAAAATGATACCTGCAATAATTGATGAAATAAGATCTTTAAGAGAAAAACCAATCGCCACAGCACCAGAACCAAGAAATGCATAAATCATCTCCTGACTAGGATTTAGTGTTACATACAATAACCAAAAGGTACCAAAGATATAAATCATGTGAGTTATGATTGTATTTACTTGAAGTATTGATAAGCGATAGTATGGAATTTTAATGGCAAGATATTGCAAAGACCAAGAGACGATTCTAGCAATAATAAAGAGAGTAAAAAAGCCCACGAATAAACCAAAAATCATTTCAGAGTTAACTGAATCGAAGATACTTGCCATTTTTTGTGTTTTTACAATTGTATCTGTTACAACATCATTCATAGATAAAATTCCTCTTTCGTAAGATATTTTTAATATCCACTAGCCAGTCCTTTCTTATGTGAAAGTAGTCTCCATCCCTGCTTAAAATCCCTTTTCCAAAACCAGCTTTAAGTGCATAGGTCACAACTTTCTCACTTAGATCTGTCGTTTCTATGATTTCAGAAAAGCTTAAATATTCGTGTGAAAGTATACTGGAAAAAACAAATAATGATTCATCTGATAACACTTCAACTTCATGAATAGGTCGACGTTGTGGCAGGTGTAATTCAATTGTTTTATCATTTACATGTGAGATGGACTTTAGCCATGTATTCACTGCGGCCTGAGGGTTTCCACCCGTTTGCTTGGCCAAAATTCTAAAATAGATATCCTGAGCATTTTCGATAGATCTTTCTGCACCAAAATGGGACATAATTTCAAAAAGCTCTTCGTTGAAGCGAATCTCTAAACCTGTTGGTTCATGTCTTTTTAAGATTAGTTCTTTTAGCTCTTCTTTATTCCATGGCCTGATATAGATCGTATCTGAAGACAGTTCATACTTATTGTAAATATGCTTAATAAGGTTTAACGAATTACTATTCCATACTGTAAACCAAAAGACATTTTTAGAGGAGTTATTGATAACATTAAAGAAAGCATCGAAGGCCTTAAAACCGTGAAACTTAGATAAGAAGAGATTGTGTGCATTTTTAACAATGACAAACTTTTTCTCTTCTTCACTACCTTTACCAACAAAATTTTCTAACCTTTTTAAAAGTACTGATTCTTCAACAATCTTCTCACTGATATCTAATTTAAAAGATGTTACTGAAGAATAGCGTTTAAGAATCTTATCAAGAACATGGTTCTTTCCACTTCCCGACTCTCCAGAGAATGCCAAATGATAAGAGCTACTCGTTCCATTAAGCCAGCTATCAATACGCTCATAGGCCATAACAGCAGGATCAGGCTTTCTTGTTATCTCCGTACCATTTTCTCTTTTAAAGATTTCAATATAATCACTCGGTACTTCATAATCAGTAAAGACTTCATCTCTAAGGCTTTCCAGGTGTTGTTCTAAAATTCCAGACAATAGATTCTTCGCCCATTCCTTGTCATTATTAGCAAGAAAGAACATTAAGTAGAATGAGTAAAGCAGAGTATAGAGATAGAGAAATACTGGAAGGATATAGCGTATAACATGTTTAGAAATATGCTTCTTTGTTAACAGCATTGAAGGCGGAACAATCTTTGGAAGGATTAACTCAGCGTAATTGTCATATCTAAGTAAGATAATTGTATAAATAACAAAGAAGAGAATCGATATAATATTATGGCCAAGAAATCCTGAAAATAAATTATAGAGTAAAATGAAAAAGAAAGTTGTAATGGTAATAATGTAGCGAAGCTTCTTGCTATCCTTAACAAAGTCTCTATTCACTTTTTTAAAGTAGACCTGAAAGTTATAACGAAGGAAGCTATGAAAGTATCCGATATTTATATAGAGAACATAGAGGGCCAAGATATTTCTAAAGACATGCAAGAAGAGTTGAAAGTCTTCTCTTTCAAATTTTAGTAAGTAGAGATTAAAAATATCTAGAGCACTAAAAGCAAATAAGTAATACAAGTTGAAGTCGAAGAATCTGAAAACATATTTTCGCGCATCAACTTTATTCTCCCCACGTCTTAACATCATGGTTCTAATCAAGAAAAAGATGATTCGAACGACAATAATAACAGCAAGAAATAAAAAGAATGAACGTATAGGCCAAGCAAGGATAAAGTCATCGATGGTTGTTATGAGACCAGCGAGTTCTTGATTTAAAAAGTGAAAAGCATCGGCCACGGCCTTTTGAATTTTTATAATACTAAATTTCATGAATCTATTATAAAGTTAACTGATCTTTTTCCCATAATTATTATTGTCGCAATAGTAAAAAAAACTAAAAAATAAACTTAGATACTCGGGTAATACGGGGCAAGCGTCTTCAATGCCTCTTTATTGTGACAAAATTTCATTTATTTGGTATAAAGTCCCTCTATGATCGTTAAAAGAATCCATTTGAAAGATACATTTAAAATTCGTCGCTCAGTATTAGGCATTGAAGGCATCGACTCTAGTTATAATTTTACTGGAGATAATGAGTCAGACACATTTCACTTAGGTGCATTTGTCGACAATAATCTTGTATCAGTTGCTTCTTTTTACTTTAATCCAAATCCTAACTTTAATATTGATAATCAATATCAACTACAAGGTATGGCGACCCTTGAAAATCACCGTAAACAAGGCTTTTCAAGAGAGCTGCTAAATGTTGCCTTCCCTATTATTAAGCAAAACTTCTGTAATTTAGTATGGTGTAATGCTCGTATCGAAGCGAGGGCATTTTATGAAAAACTTGGTTTTGAAGTGTTTGGAGATGAGTTTGAAGTCGAAGGGATCGGACGTCATGTTTTAATGTTTCGTGAGATCAATTAATCCTTGCAATAAGAATCTATCCTCGACTTAAGCATCAGTTTAGACTGGCCCTTAAAGCATTCTTTTTGACCACTATACTTTTGAATCACCATACAATTCATATCTTCTCGAGTATCACAATCTCTAAGGGAGAGATCATTAACACAGGCAAAGTGCTTTCGTCTTTTAGAGCATAAGTAGATAAGGTTTGGACCTTTGAAAAGGCCATCCCCAATACTTGATTCAGTATTGTACTTTCGAAATTCCTCCGCTTCTTGTCGCTCTCTTTGTTGCTTTTTTTGAAACTCCTCAATCGGCGTCATAGCATCATCTGCTAGCACAGACTGACTCGTCCCTATAGCAAGGTATATTGAGCTAAATATAATCATTAGAAGTCTAGTAGAAATGAACATATGAAATTACTTTTCCTAAACAATTAGTAAATTATTTATTATAATATGATGATAACATAGATATACTAAACTGCAGCGCAGCAAAATACGGTGATTACTTAATGGAAACGAATACGATTTTAGCAAAACTTACTGATATCCTAGAAAATGCATTCTCATCTGCTTATCCAGATGCAGAGTTTAAGAGAGAAGATATTTACTCTTCAATTGGACAGGCCCCGAATATTGAAATGGCCCACTATGCTTTTCCTGTATTTCGTTTTGCCAAGGCCCTTAGACAAGGCCCACCACAAATCGCAGCAGCAATTCTAGAAAAAGTTGATCTCGAAGCAAATGCTTCAATAATCAAAGACCTTAAAGCACAAGGTCCATACCTTAATTTTACCCTTACTGCTGATGCATATTTTGAAAGCTTAATTGGAGAAATTCGCACAGGTGATTTTTTCAAGAAAGAACTAACAAAGGGTGAAGGGAAAACAATGATTGAGTATTCGCAACCGAATACTCACAAAGAGCTTCACGTGGGGCATATGAGAAATCTATGTCTTGGTAATGCTCTTGTTAGAATTAAACAGTATTGTAGTGTTGATGTACACCCAGTAACTTATCCTGGTGACTCTGGTACTCACGTTGCAAAATGTCTTTGGTATTTGAAGTATCACAATCAAGACACAATTCCTGAAACAAATAAGGGTGAATGGCTAGGACGTATTTACACACTAGCTAATACAAAGCTTGAAGATGAGCTTGGAAGCGATAAAGAAGATGATAACCGCGCTAAGCTGACAGAGATCCTAAAACAGCTTCACGCTGAAGAGGGAGAATTCTTTGATCTATGGCAAGAGACTCGTCAGTGGTCAATTGATCTCATGAAGAAAACATATGCTTGGGCAGATGTTGAATTTGATCGTTGGTTCTTTGAATCTGAAATGGATGCTCCATCACTAAAAATCTGTAATGAATATTATGAGAAAGGTTTATTCGTAAAAGATGATGGTGCGATTGGAATGGATCTAAGTGATGATAAGCTTGGCTTCTGTATTCTAATTAAATCAGACGGTACTGGTCTTTATTCAACAAAGGACGTTGCTCTAGCAATTAAGAAATTTGAAGAATACGGTGTGAAAAATAATATCTACATTGTTGACTCTCGCCAGGCCTTCCACTTCAAGCAAGTTTTCAAAGTTCTAGAACATATTGGATTTGAACAAGCTAAAGACTGCTATCACCTACCATATGAAATGGTTGAGCTTACAGATGGTGCCATGAGTTCTCGTAAGGGAAATATCGTTGCCCTTACTGATCTTATCAATAATATGGAAAGTAAAATTAAGGATGATTACCTTAATAAGTATGCTGGGGAATGGGATCAGTCAGAGATCGATGAGACAGCAACGAAGATTGCCAATGGTGCAATTAAATATGGGATGATCAAAATTGATAATAACCGTAAGATCGTTTTTGATATGAACGAATGGTTAAAACTTGATGGAGACACTGGCCCATATCTTCAATATGTTTATGCACGTATTAATTCGCTACTTAAGAAGCAAGGCTTTGATAAAGCTCAGGCCCTCGAGCTTTCAAATGCAAGCTCACTTGTTGAAACAAAAGAATTTGAACTAATGCAGAAGCTATCACTATTTAATGATGTTGCAATTAAGGCGCATGAGCAAAATAAAACAAGTCTTCTGACTACTTACCTATTTGAACTTGGAAAGTTATTTAATAGCTTCTATGCAGCTTGCCCAATTGCTTCAAGTGAAGAGTCACTTAAGAAAGCTCGCCTTGAGCTTGCGTATGCAACAAGTGAAATCATTAAAACTGGCCTTGGGATTCTAGGAATTCAAGTACCAGAAAGAATGTAGTCCATTATTTCGTAAATATTAAAAGCTGATTATTAGCTGGCATTGCAATATCTTCTTTTAGAAAGACACCTTTCTTTAAGAAGTTATTGCAAATATCTTCAAAATTTCGAATTCCACTTTGAGCATCACGCTCTTTTAAAAATCCATCAAATTGTTCATTAGACGCACTCGTGAAATTTCCATGATACTTAAATGGCCCGTAAATAAATAGAGTGCTATTTTCATCCATTGCTGTGGCCAAGTCCTTAATAAAAGTCTTTGCGGCCTTCCAAGGCATGATATGAAGTGTATTTGCTGTGTAGTAGAACTTTTTCCCGGCCTCAAGTTTATTGAAACCTGCTTCATAAACAAGGGGGCCTTTAAGATTTGGTAAACTCTTTTGGTAATGTGATAAGCAAGTCTTTAAGACATTTTGGTTATCTCTAATCTCAGATGTAATAAAATCAATTTGAGCAAAGGCCTTAGCAAAGTGTGCACTATGCTGACAAGTCAGAGAGCCAATCTCGAGAAACTCTCCATTATCACTACTGCTTAAATAAGGTGTGATCACCTCAAGGATAGGGCCTTTATTTCTTTCACATGCTTCAGAATTTGGTAAATCGTTCATAGTAAACATGATACAATACTTTCAGTGAAAAAAAGAATTAAAATCCGATTATCTGCCAATGATATCGTCTTTGAAGATGATAACTATATTGCCCTAAACAAAAAGGCGGGCTGGCCAGTGCATAAAACTCTCGATCGTTTTCGAGATAATTGCACTGATGCTCTTTCTAGTTTTCTGAAAAATCGAAGTGATGGAAAGGATCAGTATCTCGTCCTAGCACATAGACTTGATGTGGAAACGTCTGGAATTCTTTTATTTGCTAAAAACAAAGAGGCCAATAAATATCTTCAAGAACTCTTTAGCTCTCATGATCCGCAAAAGATAAGAAAGAGTTATTTAGCTATCTGTAGCGGTGTCTTTACACAACAAGAAGCAAGGATTGAAAACTTCCTTAAGGCAAACCGAGTTGGGCGTATTGAGAAGATGATTGTCGTTAACTCTGGTGGTAAAAAGGCCATAACAGACTACAAAGTTATCGATACTGATAAGCAGTACTCATTAGTTGAGTTTACGATCCTAACTGGTAGAAAGCATCAGATTAGGGCCCATGCAAAAGAGATTGGTCATCCAATTTACGGTGATCCAATCTATTCAAATTCAAAGGATCAGAGTGGACAAAGACTTTGTGCTTACAAAATCAGCTTCTTTGATAAGTTTTTACAAAAAGAAATAAACTTAGAAATTACTCCTCCATTTAAGCTTGAAAACTTCAAAGAAGTAGCAAGTAATGGAGAACATCAATATATCATCTTTAATAAGCCATACGATGTCCTGTGCCAATTTGGAAAAGACCACAAAGACCAGCTAAGCCTTATTGATTACAAGCTACCAAAGGAAGTTTACCCTGTTGGCCGCTTAGATAAAGACAGTGAAGGCCTACTGATTCTCACTAATGATGGGAAGTATAAGAACCAAATGGCCAATGCTGATAGTAAGGTTGAAAAAACTTATCTTGTTCAAGTCGACGGCGATATCACACCAGAAGCAATTGAAGAGCTAAAGCGTGGTGTTGTCATTAAAGGTAATTACAAGACAAAGCCAGCGAAAGTTAAAAAGCTAACAAACTTTAAAATTGAAGATCGCATCCCACCAGTGCGTGTACGTAAAACAATCCCAACCTCTTGGATTGAAGTCCGTATATCAGAAGGACGAAATCGCCAGATTCGTCGAATGTGTGCGGCGGTAAACTTCCCTACTCTTAGGCTAATTCGAGTCGCTATTGGCGATGTGAAATTAGGTGATCTTAAGATTGGTGAGTATTCGACTTTTGATCCGAGCGATCAATCAAAGCAAAAATAACACCTAAGACGGCACCACTGACAAGTCCACCTCCGTGGGCCCAATTGGCCATCTTAAAATTAAAGACATCAAAGAAACCTAAGAAGAGCCATCCAACCATGAGAACAATATCAGAAGTTGGAAGCTTAAACTTAAAATTTGGATTTAGCCTTGAGTATGGCCATAGAAAACCAAGTAGGCCGTAAACCACACCAGAAAGCCCTCCAAACATCCCCGGGGACATAATCGCTTGTAGGATATTTGAAGAAATTGCCGTAAATAAAAGAAGCAGTATTAAAAATACACTTCCCTTAGTCACCTCAATGAGCTTACCTAACTCTTTCCACCACAACATATTAAAGAAGATATGAATGTAGCCAAAGTGGATAAAGGCAGGAGAAAGAAGCCTCCAATACTCACCATTATTAATGTCTGCAAAGGCATCTACTTTAGAAGTTGAAAAAAGAAAAAGATAATAGAGGTTTTCATTCTTTAGAATCCAGCCAAAGATGAAGACGATTACACACAAGGCCAAGATTATAATTGTCGCAGGTCCCATACTTAAGGATTGAACATATTGCCAATTTTTATCAACCTTAGTTGGTTTGGCCCCTCCAATATAGATACGGTAAACATCACGGGCCTGTTGTAATTGATTTAGGTCCACAACAAATAAATGATAGAAGTCGTTCTCATATTCTTTTGTAATATGGATACCTTGTCGAATTAGTTGCGCTTCAATTTGGGCAACGATCGACTCATCACGTAAAGAACCAATATACTTGAGGCGTTTTAAGTTAATTTCCGAATCATGTTCACTCATAAGACCATTTTCCTACAAAGCTTGATAAAAGTCGATCTTACATAAATATTATGGATTTGAGGTGTGATTCGACCTATATATTTGCTAAGATGGAGTTAAATAAGTTGTTTTTTGACTTATTTTACGTTATTTAAAAGTCATAACGTAAATTATTAATAAAAGGCGATACCTAAGGTATTTAACTCGTCACAATATAGGTGTGTTAAGCATGTTTAAGGTTAGTAAAAAAACAGAATATGCCCTGACAGCTCTAAAGCATATGCAAGAGCACGGACACACATGTGCCGAAAATCTCACTTCGGCCAGAGAGATCTGTGACATACACAAGATGCCTTTTGATCCAGTATCTAAAGTTATGCAAAAGCTAAATGGATACGGAGTGCTCTCATCAATCAAGGGTATAAAAGGAGGCTACTATCTTAGCCGTCCCCTATCTGAAATCAATCTCTTTGAAGTAAGTAATTCAATTGAAGGAAAGATTACAGAATCTGATTGTGATGCTCTTAAGGGCAAATGTACGAAATATTTAAATTGCGAATTAATTACACCAATAGAAAAGCTTAACTCTCACGTTAATCACCAGCTGATTAACTTGTCGCTTGAAGAGTTATTAATAAATAAGGCAGGATTCACACATGAGTGATACACAATTAACAAAGTCAGAATATAAGTATGGCTTCTTTACAGACATTGAAACTCAAGAGTTCCCAAAGGGTTTAAATGAAGACATCGTAAGGATGATTTCAGCAAAGAAGAATGAGCCTGAATGGTTACTTGAATATCGTCTAAAGGCATTTCGTCTTTGGAAACAAATGCCAATGCCAAATTGGGCAAAACTAGAAATTCCAGAGATTGATTTTGAGGATCTGTACTATTATGCGGCCCCAAAGTCGACAGAGAGTGCACCAAAGAGCCTTGATGATCTTGATCCAGAGCTTTTAGCGACTTTTGAAAAACTAGGAATTCCTCTATCAGAGCAAAAAAGAATTTCAGGTGTTGCTGTAGATGCAGTATTTGATTCAGTTTCTGTTGGGACAACATATAAAGAAGAACTAGAAAAAGTTGGAGTTATTTTCTGCTCAATTTCAGAAGCAGTACAAGAGCACCCAGAACTAGTTAAGAAGTACCTAGGAACAGTTGTTCCTCCTGCAGACAATTTCTATGCAGCACTAAATGCGGCAGTATTCTCTGATGGATCATTCGTTTACATCCCTGAAGGTGTAACTTGTCCAATGGATCTTTCAACATACTTTAGAATCAATGCAAAAGAGACAGGTCAGTTTGAAAGAACACTTGTAGTTGCCGATAAAGGAAGTTACGTAAACTACCTTGAGGGTTGTACAGCTCCACAACGAGATGAAAATCAACTTCACGCTGCTATCGTTGAGCTTATTGCTCTTGATGATGCAGAAATTAAGTACTCAACTGTTCAAAACTGGTACGCCGGAGATGAGCAAGGAAAGGGTGGTATTTACAACTTCGTAACAAAGCGTGGTAACTGCCTTGGAAAGAATTCTAAGATTTCATGGACACAAGTTGAAGCAGGATCTGCTATCACTTGGAAGTATCCTTCATGTAACTTAATTGGTGAAAACTCACAGGGTGCTTTCTACTCAGTAGCACTAACGAATAATAAAATGCAGGCCGATACAGGAACTAAAATGGTTCACATCGGAAAGAATACTAAGTCGACAATTATTTCAAAGGGTATCTCAGCAGAAGCTTCTGAAAATAATTATCGTGGACTTGTTAAGGTTATGCCATCAGCTATTGGTGCAAAGAACTACTCTCAATGTGATTCAATGCTTGTTGGTTCTAAGTGTTCTGCAAACACATTCCCATATATTGACGTTAAGAATAATACGGCAACTGTAGAGCACGAGGCTTCGACTTCAAAGATTTCTGAAGATCAGCTTTTCTACCTACAGCAACGTGGAATGGATATGGAAAAATGTATCTCAATGATCGTAAATGGTTTCTGTAGTGAAGTTTTCAAAGAGCTTCCACTAGAGTTCTCAGTTGAGGCCGTAAAGTTAATTGAGATGAAATTAGAAAATTCAATCGGATAAAATTTAGATTTATATAAAGGGAAAAAAATGAGCTTACTTACAGTTAAAGATGTTCACGCAAGAGTTGAAGAAAAAGAAATTCTAAAAGGGATTTCTATTGAAGTTAAACCAGGTGAAGTTCACGCAATCATGGGACCTAATGGTTCAGGAAAGAGTACACTATCAAAAGTAATCGCTGGTCACCCATCATTTGAAGTAACAAGCGGATCAATTGATTACAATATCAATGGAAAGCAAACAGACCTTCTAGAGCTTGAGCCAGATGAAAGAGCAAAAAATGGTATCTTCCTAGGCTTTCAATACCCTATTGAAGTTCCAGGTGTATCAAATATTGACTTTCTTCTTGAGTCATTTAACGAAGTATCGAAATCTCAAGGTGCTGCAGAAATGAAAAAAGAAGAATTCAGAGAATTCCTAAAGCCAAAACTAGAGCTATTAGAGATGAGAGAAGAATTCTTAGACCGTCCAGTAAACACAGGTTTTTCTGGTGGAGAAAAGAAGAAGAATGAAATTCTTCAAATGGCCGTTCTTAATCCAAAGATCGCCCTACTAGATGAAACAGACTCAGGTCTTGATATCGACGCTCTTAAAATTGTTGCAAAAGGTGTTAACGCAATTAAGTCTAAGTACAATGGAATCGTTCTTGTAACTCACTACCAAAGACTTCTAGACTATATCGTTCCTGATTATGTTCACGTACTAAGTGGCGGAAAAATTATTAAATCAGGTGGAAAAGAGCTAGCTCTTGAGCTTGAAGAAAAAGGTTACGACTGGTTAACAAAATAAGGACTAGGATTAATAATGAATATCCAAGAATTAACAGACCAATATTTAAATGACCTAGCGGGATACGCAAAGTCAGATTCAAATAAAGAGGCCCTAGGGAATTTTAAGGCCCGCGGACTTCCACATACAAAAATGGAAGACTGGATCTATACTAAGCTTACAGATGTGCTACCTGAAAAATTTGCTGTAACAACACAAAAAGCAATGCTTAAGAATGTTAAAGTTGCTGGCAAGTATCAAGTCGTACTTCTAAATGGCCAATACTCGAAAGCTGATTCATTCTTTCCAGAAGAAGTAACAGTAGAACAAAAAGCACTTATCGCAAATGAAGCAAATTGTGATCAAACAGATATCTTTGCGATGCTCAATGCATCTGCGGTTGAAAACATCATTGAAATCAATGTACCTAAGAATGTAAGCGTTGATGATATTATCTCAATTGTTCACATTTCAGACTTTGATGGAGAATTTGCTCTTCCTCGTATTCACGTAAACGTTGAACAATTCTCTAAGGTGAGCTTTGTTGAGATCTTTACTGGAAGTGATAAGGCATACAATATTAACGCTGTTTCAAATTTCAAAATTGCAGATGGTGCAAATGTAAGTCACGTAAAAGTTCAAACTGATGGTGCTAATGCATTCCACGTAAGTAGTGTAAATGCTGACATTGCAAAAGACGCACACTTTAAGTCATTTACTTTCACAACAGGTGCTAAGAAATCTCGTAACGAGATGAGAGTTCGTCTAAATGGAATCGGAGCAACAGCAAGTGTTGATGGCCTATATGCTCTTAGAGGAGATCAGCACACTGACAACTTCTCACTAATTTCACATATTAAAGAAAGAACTGATAGCTCGCAGCTTTTCAAGGGAGTTCTAGACAATAAGGCCCGTGGTGTTTTCACTGGTAAAGTTCTTGTTTGTCGTGATGCTCAACTTGTAAACTCAGAGCAGTTAAATAAGAACCTACTTCTATCTAAAGGGGCCCACGTCGATACTCGTCCACAACTTGAAGTTTATGCTGACGATGTTAAATGTGCCCACGGTGCAACTGTAGGACAAATGAGTGACGAAGAAGCTTTCTATCTTCAGTCTCGTGGACTTTCAAAAGAGCGCGTGCAAAAGCTACTAATTCACGCATTCTGTTCAGATGCGATTACAAAGATTGAAGATGAGAAAATTGAAAAATTCTTAAGTGATATTCTATTTGAATCATTTGAAAAAAATGCATTTGATGAAATGGAAAAGGAATCTTAATGGCCTTTGAAATTAACGCTATTAGAGCGCAATTTCCACAATTAGAAAGAAGAGTACATGATAAGCCACTTATCTACTTAGATAATGCTGCATCAACTCTTAAGCATATCAATGTGATCAATGCTCTAAATGAGCACTACACACATGATGTTGCCAATATTCACAGAGGTGTTCACTACCTAAGCGAATTTGGAACAATTAAGTATGAAGAAACTCGCGACGCGATACAATCTCTAATTAATGCAAATTCGAGATGTGAGATCATCTTCACAAAAGGAACAACAGACAGCTTAAACTTAGTTGCAAGCTCTTTCGTTCCTCACTACTTGAAAAAGGATGATGTCATCCTAATCTCGACAATGGAGCACCACTCAAATATTGTTCCTTGGCAAATTCAGGCCGAAAAGATTGGTGCAAAAGTAAGAGAGATCCCTATTACGGATGAAGGTGACATCAATGAAGAAGCTTATGTGAAGCTTCTAGAAGAAGGTAATGTAAAACTTGTTTCCATGGCCCATATTTCAAACAGCCTTGGAACAGTTAACAATATCAAAAAATATATTAAGTTAGCACACGACAATGGAGCTTACTTCTGCGTTGATGCTGCCCAATCAATTGCTCATGAGAAAATTGATGTTCAAGACCTAAACTGCGACTTCCTCGCCTTTTCTTCACACAAGATGTTTGGGCCAACAGGAATCGGAGCTCTTTATGGTAAAGAGAAACTTCTTGAATCTATGCCTCCTTATCAAGGTGGTGGAGATATGATCGATGTTGTCACAATTGAAAAGACAACATATAACGATCTTCCACATAAGTTTGAAGCAGGTACTCCTCATATCGCAGGTGGGATTGGCCTTAAGCCAGCAATTGACTTCATTGTAAATTGTGATCTTGATGTAATTAAAAGCTACGAGAAAGAGCTTCTTGATTATGCTACTAAGCAAATTTTAGAAGTTGAAAAAGTTCGTTTAATTGGAACAGCAAAAGAGAAGGCCTCGGTTTTATCATTCGTTGTTGAAGGTGCTCACCCACACGACCTTGGAACACTCTTAGATCGCCAAGGTGTTGCAATTAGAACTGGCCACCACTGTACACAGCCTTTAATGAAAAGGTTCGAAATCAGTGCGACTGCAAGGGCCTCATTCTCGTTGTATAATACAAAAGAAGAAATAGATAATTTTATCAAAGCACTACATAAGGCCATTAACTTCCTATAAGAAGTTAGGGCAACAAAGGTAAGATATATGAGTGAAGTAACAATCGACATTCAACCAACACCAAATCCAAATGCTTTAAAATTCATTTTAAATCAAAATGTAAAAGCATCTGGTTCTTCAACTTTTAGAACGCCAATGGAATGTGGAGAGGTGAACCTAGGTGTTAACCTTTTTACCATTCGTGGAATTGACCAATTACACTTTTTTGAAAATGTTATTACGGTAACAAAATTCAACTATGAAGACTGGGATGATATTGAGCCAAAGATCCTTGAAACAATCAAGCATGATTTGCCAAATCATAATCCAGAATATGAAGAATTCGATCCAGAAAAAGAGCGTCGTGAAAACCTACCTCAAGAGCTAAAAGATATTGAGGCCGTACTTGATCGTACCGTTAGACAGTACCTACAAGCTGACGGTGGTGATATTCAAACAGTTTCTTACGAGGACAATATTCTACTTGTTCGTTATCAAGGTGCATGTGGGACTTGCCCATCATCAACGACTGGAACACTTGAGGCGATCAAGTCAACTCTGAGAGCAGAGTACAACCCAGCGATTGATGTTTACATCGCCCCTGATTGGTAGCATACGCGAAATTGTTTGCCCTTAAGGCAAACTATGGTTCGCGTTGCTAGGCCCCCAACTTATAAAATGAAATTTATATTCAACAAAGCCTGCGTTTATGCAGGCTTTGTTGCCTCAGGGCCAATGGGAAAGTTAGCGAATCGTACGAGGTCCATTGGTCGCTATGTGCATATGCGAAACCAAAGGTGCATGGCACCCTTTACCATTTCAAAAATCATCTACCCAACAATCGAATAGATAATCATAAAGTGCAACGTCGCTGCCACACAAACGAATAGATGAAATAACTCATGATAGCCAAACCACTTCGCATACCTACCAGGCTTCTTTAATCCATAAAAGACTGCACCGATTGTATAGAGAATACCACCTGCAATTAGAAGCGAAATATTTGTCATCCCAAGTTTTGGAAGAAGTTCCGATACATAGGGAAGAACCATGTAGCCAGGAATAAGATAGATAATTGCACTTACCTTCTCTGGCAGATTAGGAAAGAAGATCGATTTCAAAATACCAATTGCGGCCACAGTCCAAATACTTATGAGAAATGTTGAACCAGACTCTCCATTTAAAACGAGAAGAGTAATCGGTGTACAAGTTCCTGCAATCATGACGTAAATAGCGCTATGATCAAGTCTGCCCAGAAGGTCACGTGCTCTGGGTTCCCAGTGAATTCGATGATAAAAGGCACTAACTCCTAACATCATAAGAAGACCTAGAGAGTACACAATAGTTGAAATATACTGAGTGGAATTGACACTTTTTGCGATTAGAAGGGTGCAGGCACCAAGTGCGACGAAGAACATGACTTGATGAGACCAACCTCTTAGAATGGGCTTTTGCTTGGCTTTTTGCATATAGGAAGCATACCCTCCATTAGCGTTCAATTAAAGCCAAGGCCCAAGCTTTTACATTTATATTACAATGCTACAACACTCGTTGTAGAGCATGTTCTATAAATCAGAAAATTTCATTTTGATTAATTCTTTTTTAACAACACCAAGAAGCTCACGGCACTCACCTTCTTCAAGGCCATATAGTTTATGTGAAGGCTGAAGCTCTTTTGGCTCTTTAAAGTCATTCTTAAAACTTTGTAATCTGTTATTAAGATTATTTCTTAGAGTTCTCATTTGCTTTGGTGAGTACTCTTTCATTTCTTCTAATAATTCTTGTAGTCTCTTAGACATTTTCTACCTCTTACTAATCTTGCAATGCATCCGAATTAGGATTCTGGCACATTACATAAAATCCTAAACTGTGTAAAATTAAAATAAATTGTATTGATCAAATCAAATAAAACTATGACCATTAAGTATTTTCCTATGGACACCGATAGTTTGATGTGCCAAACTTATATTTAACAACTCTAACAAAGGGGTAATTTATGATGATTAACAACTGCTACCGTCTACTTTGTGAAATCACGAAACTAGAGAAAAAACTTGAAGAGATTCAAGCAGTGGCCCAGTCCCATGGAGTTGAAATTGATGCCAATGAAATCTTAGAGGACCTTATTAAGGCACAGGCCAGCTAATAGCTAGGCCCAGTCCTTTGGATAGTAATATTCCATCATCTTCTTGTGTTCTGGCTTTGTCGGCTCATAACGATAAGTGAACTTCACCCTCTTTGGAAGTGAAATTAATATTGAATCGGTACGGCCATTAGACTTAAGTCCAAAGTGAGTTCCTCTATCGTGAAGAAGGTTAAACTCAACGTAGCGCCCGCGGCGATGTAGTTGGAAGTCCACATCTTCATCATCAAAGGCCTCATTCATTCTCTTCTCAACTAGTGGGAAGTAAGACTTGATAAAGTTTGAAGAAATCTCTTTAAACATGGCCAGGTCTTTTAATGGATCACCCGAGAAGAAATGATCATAGAAGAAGCCACCTACTCCACGCATTTCATCTGCACGATGCTTATTAACAAAGTACTTATCACAACGATTTTTCCAGTCGTCCCAATATCCATATGGTTCACAGGCATCTTTCCAAACCTTGTGAAAGTACTCAAAGTCTTCTTCATGTGGAAAGTAAGGAGTAAGGTCGGCACCACCACCAAACCAAATTTTTGATCCGGCCTGAATCATGCGAAAATTCGCATGAGTTGTTGGAACTTTTGGGTTTGTCGGGTGAATGATGAGAGAAATTCCTGTTGCCCACATCTGGTTATTATCACCACCAATATTGGCTGCAAATTTTGGATCAACTTCTCCAAATACAAGTGATGTATTAACACCAGCATTCTCAAAGATCTCGCCTTCAAAGGCACGTGTGATCCCACCACCACCAGGGTTTCCGGCGTAATCCTTTCTTTCCCATATATCTTCATTCAAGTTAATTTTTGTATCAATTCTCTTAAGTTCGTCACTAATCTGATTCTGTAAAGTTTTAACATGTTCGGCAAATTCTGATTTGATATTTTCAATATCGTAAGACATGGCTAAAATCCTAGTTAGTTATTTTTTAAAAACCCAATATATCAGAAAAGAACTGATATGATAATTATCAGGAGTAGAATAAATGCTTTATTATCACAATCCAAGATGCTCTAAGAGCCGCCAAGGTCTAGAATATTTAGAACAAAAAGGTATTCAAGAAGGTATTGGCTTTAGAGTTAAGGAATATCTGAAAGATGGCATTGAAGAAAAAGAATTTATCGATCTAGTAAAGTATACGGGGCTAGCACCACTTGAAGGCTTAATTCGTACGAAAGAGGCCTTATTTAAAGATCTAGGTCTTGCAGGAAAAGAGTTATCAAATATTGAGTGGGCCAAGATCGTTCACGAAAACCCAAAGCTTCTAGAACGTCCAATTCTCGTTAATGACGAGAAAAAAGCTGCCATTGGTAGACCCACAGAGAATTTCGATACAATTCTCTAACTAGCCTAAATTACGTATTGTGGCAGTTCACCCTGCCACAAGTTCTTGTCATATCAGAAAGTTACCCCAACTCAAACTCCCTTTGTTTTTAGTCATTTACACAAGTTTCAGCTTAAGAAATTACTTTGATCTACGATAAGTATAAATGAGATTGATTTTGTGGGGACTCATTATGAAGGTACTAAGACTTATTATTTTATCTGTAGCAATTTTAGCGAATATTTCGGCCTTGAATGCAAACTCAGAAAAGGGTGTCGCAAAGGTTATGAAAGTAAGAGGAAAGGTCTTTTACTCCCAGACAAAGAAAGCATTGTCCAAGGGAGACTGGGTGCCAGAAGGAGCCAAGATCACAACGAAGGCCCGAAGCTTTGTTAAGCTCCTCTTTATCGACAAATCAAATCTAACTCTAGGTGCAAATTCAGAAGTTGAAGTCGAGCAATTCCCGAAAAAGAAAGCAGGAATTATCAATCTAATTAATGGTCAACTTCGCTCTAAAGTTTCTAAGAACTACCTACAAATTGATAAGAAGAAATCAAAGCTCTTTATTAAGACAAAGACTGCGGCCATGGGTGTTCGTGGGACAGACTTCCAAGTAAACTTTAACCCGGCCAATAATAATACGACACTTATTACATTCGAGGGTGCCGTT
Source organism: Halobacteriovorax sp. HFRX-2_2 (assembly GCF_043196705.1). Classification (NCBI taxonomy): domain Bacteria; kingdom Pseudomonadati; phylum Bdellovibrionota; class Bacteriovoracia; order Bacteriovoracales; family Halobacteriovoraceae; genus Halobacteriovorax; species Halobacteriovorax sp. HFRX-2_2. The sequence continues at coordinate 1,053,641 of NZ_JBEBMT010000002.1, read as the reverse complement.
GCCATGGGTTCTCTTAGTAATTTTAAAAAGAGTCGATTCCTACAAGACAGGCTTGAAAAGGTTGTTTCATCACCTACTTCAGTTATGGTTCGCCAAGGACAACTGTCAGGGGTTATGCCTAAGGTTGACTCAAAGCCAATGGAGCCAGTTAAAATTAATAAGCAACAGCTAAAGGCCCTTGAAGCAAATGATGGTTCAAAGACATCATCAAATGATGATAAGAATAAATCAGAAAAGAAACAAATGAGTCGAAATATCATTCCTCCAGGAATGGATAGCTCAAAATTTAGTGGTGCTGGTGGTTCTGAGATTATGGGACAAATGGCCAAGGCCGACTCTAATCTTAAAGTGCCTACAGCTCAAGCGCCAACTCTTACCATTACAACGGCCGCTCCTAAAGGAACAATGCAAGAAGGTGGCTACGTTGACACAAGTAATGCTCTCTATATTCCACCACCGAAGAATGCTCCAGTTGATCCAATGACAAGTGAAGTAATTGTACCGGTTCAAATGGGTAGTTTCGATAAGGAAACTGGTGAGTATAAGAATGACTTCTATGATGTAAATGAAAATGGAGACATGATTCCAAAGGACAAGCCTCAAATTAGTGTAAACCGTATTCCGGCTTCAGGTGGAACAGTACCAGATATAATGCCCGAAGAACCAATAAATGTCTTCAATCAAGATGGTGAAGAACCACTTGGAGACCCAATGCTTCCACCTATCAATGATGACGATACAAAGCCACTTGATGGCCCAGATATTATAGATATAACAATAAATGATCGTGACAAAATGCTTGATCAAACAAATACGACTTCAACAAATCGAGCGCGTGTAAAAGTCATTCTCGATCGTCAATAAATAACCGAGTTTAATATTCAAATATGGCCACAGCTTAAAAGCTCTGTGGCCAAATTCCCCCTATTCAATTGTCCGATTTATCAGTAAAATTATTTATAAATACCTAGATTTTAATAAAAAGTTAAAGGACTGACTTTGAAAAAGATTTTTATCGCACTGGCATTCGCTAGTATCACATCAATGGGACTTGCCCAGAGCATGACTCCTGTTTACCGTGCATTTGAAAACTCGAATTATGAGAAAGTTATCGAGTTATTGAACTCACCAAATTATAAGAATTTTAAAAGCGCCAAATCCCCAGGGGTAAGAGATTATCTTCTTGGTATTTCCTACTCTCGTATTCAAGAATATAACAAGGCCATTGATGCTTTTAATTCGGCGATAAAGAAAGGAAATAAAGCAAGTGAGCTTAATTATGAATTGGGCCAGGCTAACTTTGCTATCAACAACCTAGATGATGCTATTGAAAATTTCAAAAAATCTGAAAGAGCAAAGTATAAAGTCGAGCAATCAAATTACTATATAGCCTATATTTATCAGCTTAAGGAAGAACCGAAGAATGCGAAGGTTTATTTTGGAAAGCTCTTAAAAAATAAAAAGACTTCAAAAGAGATGAAGCAGATCTCCTACTTTCAAATTGCTAATATGAATTTAGAGATTGCAAGAGAAACGAGTCGCACAAGAGAGATTGTCGAAAAATATATCCTTCCTGATTACTACAAGGCCATTGATATCGACCCAAATAGCTCAACTGCAGATGATATCGATAATCGAATAAAAGAAATAAAAAAAGAATTCTTCTTAGAAGAAAATAAATTAATTAATGGTGATCCCCTACCTAGTGAAAGACTAAGCCTAAGTGTTGAAGAAAAGATCACATATGATAATAACGTTACTCTTTCAGACGATCTCCCAAGCTCGACTGGAACGAATAAGGATTCATTCTTTTCTCAAACTCGTCTCAATATTGAAAAGGCCTTTAATTTTAAGAGAAGATATACGATTACTCCTGCGCTAGAGCTTAAGAATACAATCTATACAGATCGCGTTGATTCGGAAATTTACTCAAATGATAGCTATAATATTACACCTGAGTTGGATATCGACTTTGCTTATCGTATTAACAAGAAGCCTGCTCGCTTATTTACAAACCTAGTTTATGACTATCAGGCCAAGGATGTGAACGCACAAAAAAGTAAGCAGTTTAACTACCGCTCTCAACAGTTTGAATTAGGTAGTGAAATGCCTTTCTTTGAAGCTGGTAATACAACTTTAACTTTTAAGTATCAAACATATTCATACTATACAGAAAGTCTTGATCGATCTTCGATGGTTGTATCTGCTGATCAAATAATCAAAAAGACTTACGGAATCTTTGTTCTACTCTACCAATTTGATAGTAGTGATTATGCAAACTCTCCAAACCTAAACACGACATCTCACCTATTTCGTGTTGATTATATTGTTCCAAGCCTATTTCCAAATACAAGCTTTAATGCAGGTCTTTCGACAAACTTCATAAGTTATGAAGACGCAGCAACAGATGCAACACGTGGGCTTGAAATGACGACATCACTCAATGCAAAGCTTACACGTATTATCAATCGTCACTTTTCATTTGGATTTGAGTATATTTATACAAATAACAGCTCTGACGAAGACACAAGTAATTATACGGCCCATCAAACGGCCATTGATTTCTCTTATTACTATTAAGCGCTAAGAAGCATGGATTGCTATGAAAAATATTATTAAATACACGGGACTATTTTTTATCATATTATTTTCATGTGCCAGTGTGTTCTTTTCTCTTTATTCACGAACATACGATAAAAATTTTAGGGACCTCACAGCTTATGCATCATTTTTTGAAAATCGTTTCTATGATTTAAGAATGATGCAAACAATGGACAGAAATACACCAAACCCAAAACTAATTCTTGCCGATATAGATGATGACTCGATCAAGAACTTGGGCTCTTGGCCTATCACTCGCTCCCATTGGGGAACAATGATTAGGAAGTTACGTGGTTATGGTGCAAAGGTCATAGCCTTTGATGTTTTCTTTTCTGAAGCATCCATGACTTGTAATGGAGTTAATCCTGATGATGAATTAATTTCGGCCATTGAGTATTTTCATGAAGTTCCAAATAATCGTGTCATCATGCCTTATAACCTTGAAGTTTATGGAACCGATCACTACCCTACTTTACCAGAAGACTTATACCTCTTTGCCCTTAATACAAAAGCAGGTGGGGTTAATTACGACATGGAACCAACGATCATTTCAAATTCAGTATATCCTATCCAGGGTATTATTGATGCTGAAGCATCTTTAGGCTTTATTGAAGCAAGTGCAGACAACGACGGAGTTATTAGACACTACAAGGCACTGGCCTTTCCATATCGAGAAGTTCATGTTCCTTCATATGGGCTATCTTCTTATATGCACTGGATTGGTGAGTTTGATGAAAATGAGGAAGGTGAAAATAAGAATATTTTTAAAACAGAACTAGACCTAAGTACTCAAGGTGGTGTTCCAATCTTAAAAACCAAAAAGGGAGATGTTGAATTAAACCTTAGTGGTGAAACAAAAGTTCGTTGGATTGGTGGTGCCGATGCTTATACACGTATTCCTATCTATCAAATTATTGAAAAAGATCCAAATGATCCTGAGTTTAAGAAATTATTTGAAGGCTCCCTTGTCTTTGTTGGTGCGACAGCTTTTGGAGCACACGACTTAAGAAACACGCCAATTGATTCGATGCTACCAGGAGTTCTCTTTCACATGAACTTCGTTCAAATGCTAATTGACGGCCATTTCTTTAAGGAATTCATTGATTCAGCAAAACTATCTTGGGCACTACTTGTTGGATCGGTCATTCTACTTCTCTTAATGCAATTAAAAGAAAATCCTATTTTTGATCTCTTCACACTTGTTCTCTTAGTTTCAAGTCTTTATTACACTGATACTTACTATTTTATTCCACAGGGTTTTGAAACGAAATTATTCTGGTGCTTCTTTGCCCTAGTCCTCTGCTATTCATGGAATACAATCGTAAACTTCTATATGGCCAATCAAGACAAGGCCTTCCTAAAGAGTGCCTTTGGAAGTTATATCTCCCCAGAGCTTATTGATGAGATGTACGAAGCTGGTTCTGCTCCAACACTTGGTGGTACTTCAGGGATTCGAACGGCATACTTTACAGATATCCAAGGCTTTTCAAGTTTCTCAGAGAAGCTCTCAGCAACTCAACTTGTTGAGCTTCTAAATGAATATCTAACGGCCATGACAGATATCCTTCTTGAAGAAAAAGGAACTCTCGATAAGTATGAGGGTGATGCTATTATCGCCTTCTTTGGCGCCCCAATGGAGCTTCCTGACCATGCCCAACGTGCCTGCATGGTTGCACACAAGATGCAGGAGTCACTTTTAGAGCTTCGAAAGAAATGGGTTTCAGAAGGAGATAAGTGGCCTAAGATCGTTCACGATATGAGAATGAGAATTGGGATCAACTCAGGAGACATCGTAACAGGAAATATGGGTTCTGCATCTCGTATGAACTATACAATGATGGGAGACTCTGTAAACCTAGCAGCTCGTCTTGAAGAGTCTGCAAAGCAATATGGAATTTTCACACAAGTGGCCAAGGAAACAGTTGAACTTGCAGGAGATGAATTCTTATGGCGTGAGCTTGATACAATTCGTGTTGTGGGAAAATCAATTCCAGTAACAAGTTATGACCTATTAGGTCTAAAGGCGACAGCTCCTGATTACTTAAAAGAGCTTGCAGATAAATTCTCTAAGGCGATTCTTTTATATAAGAATCAGAAATGGGATGAGGCCCTTGAGTTATTTAAGCAAACGTTGGAACTTGAATATATGCGCTATCCAGATTTAAAAGGTGTTAAAACAAATCCATCTGAAATCTATATTAAGCGTTGTGAAGATTATAAGGAGCTTCCTCCTCCACCAGAATGGGATGGTGTTTTCACATTAACTAGTAAGTAATATCGATATAAAAAAAGCCTGCATAATGCAGGCTTTCTCTTTATCTCAATTTCGCGGATGCTTAATAATTAAGAACTTTAAGAGCAGCTTCTACAACACGGTCAGTGTTAGGAAGAACAGCTTTTTCAAGGATTCTGTTGAAACCAACAGGAGTGAAAGTCGAACCAACACGTTGAACTGGAGCATCAAGAAGCTCAAATCCTTTATCATTGATCATGGCAGCTACTTCACCACCGAATCCACCAAATACCTTATCTTCGTGAACAACTAGTGCTCTATTTGTCTTCTTGATTGAAGCAAGTACACCTTCTTCATCTAGAGGAGCAATTGATCTAAGGTCAACAACTTCAACACTGTAACCTTGAGCAGAAAGTTTCTCTGCTGCTTCAAGTGAGTGGTGAACTGTGTTTCCGTAAGTAATAATTGAAAGATCAGTCCCTTCACGTCTTACACGACACTTACCGAAAGGAACTTCAAAGTCCTCTGGTACAACAGTCATTGCTTGTTTAGCGTTGTATAGAGATTTTGGCTCTAAGTATAGAGTTGGCCCTTCACTTCTCATTGCAGTTCTTAGAAGACCAGCAGCATCGTCAGCGAAAGCTGGGCATACAATACGTACACCAGGGATACCTGCTAGGTTACCTTCAAGGTTTTGCGAGTGGTAAAGTCCCCCACCAATATATCCACCAGAAGCAAGTCTGATTAGAATATTTGGAGCGAATGCACCATTTGATCTCCAGTAGTCATGTGAACACTCTACGTATTGTTCCATTGCTGGCCAGAAGTAATCAGCGAATTCTGCACCTTCAACAACAACTCTAATGTCTTTGTTGAAACGTGAGAAACCATTTGCTGTACCAAGGATATAGTCTTCAGCGATTGGACCGTTAAATACACGCTCCTTACCGAACTCTTGTTGCATCCCTTTAGATACGTTGAAGATACCACCCTTATCTTTGTTGGCCATATCTTGTCCCCAAATGAATGTATTTGGGTTATGTCTGAATTCTTTCTTTAGTTGTCCGTTGATTGCATCAATGAACTTTGTCTCTTCACCAGACTCGTTGTGAGTACCATCAACATATTTTTCTGGCTTATGTGGCTCAGGAAGTACAAAGTCAAAGATAGACTCTGGAGTTGGGTTTGGTGCTTTCATTGCTTTCTTGTGAGCTTCAAGTAGTTCAGCTTTTGCAACTGCATCCATCTCATCAAGTTCTGCTTCAGTGAAGATTTTATTAGTTACTAGCTCTTTTCTAAACGCTACTAATGGATCTTGTGCTGCAGCTTCTGCTCTTTCTTCTTCTGAACGGTAAAGCTCGTGCTTATCAGAGTTAGAGTGAGAGTGAATACGTACACAACGAGCGTGAACGATTACTGGCTCTTGTTGAGTTGCCGCAATCTCTCTAGCTGTCGCCATAGCGTTCATTGAATCAAAGATATCTTTTCCATCACAGTGAATAATGTGAAGGTTTAGGAAACCTGTGAAGTTATCAGCAACGTACTCGTTAGCTGTTTGATCACATTTAGGAACAGAAATACCGTAACCATTATCTTGGAATACGAAGACAACTGGAAGTTTCTCACGAGAAGCACCGTTGATCGCTTCATAACAGTAACCTTCAGAAACAGAAGACTCACCTTGTGAAGAATAAACAACACCATCGTGCTTATAACGATTAAATGCTCTTGCAGTCCCTACAGCGTGTAGCGTGTGGTTACCTGTACAAGAAGATACGTTATGAATATTCCACTCTGGCTTTGCAAAGTGGTTAGACATGTGACGTCCACCTGAAGCAAGGTCAGTTGCTTTAGAAATACCATTTAGAAGGATCTCTTCTGCAGAAAGTCCCGCTGAGAATGCCGTTAACATATCACGGTAGTATGGGAATAAGTGGTCTTTTCCAAGTTCGAAAGTTTGACCAATTGCTAGTTGGATACCATCGTGTCCAGCGTATGGAGCGTGGTAAGACCAACCGATAGCTTGCTTAAGATAGTTTGGCGCACGGTTATCTAACATACGTCCAAGTGTCAGTAGTTCATACCACTGCTTAAGTGTTGCTTTATCTGTGTTTTTCCAAGTGTACTTTTTCTTAGGCTTAAGAACAGTTGCCATTATCAACCTCGTATTTTCATCTAGTTATAAATCTTAAGTGAAACGGAATTTAACCATAATTTAACGGAATTGGAAAGAAATAGTGGCGCTGTCGTAACTAAAGACAATACTTTTTATGACCACTCGCGCAAGCGTATTCTTGGTATTTTATTGAAAGTGCAGGAGAATCAGATTTAATCAATTCTCCAAGCTTTCCACAGGCCAGCATATTTCCACCGCGACCTTGCCTGCAGGCCTTATTTAAAAGGCTTTTATACTCGTAAGGTGACAAGAGTTGTGCATTGACTTGACTTAACTCATAGCAAGATGAGGCGTCTTCAATGGCACAAAGCCTCTCTAAATATTTTAATTCTAGCTGTTTTTTATTGTCTGTCTTCGCCAGTTTTCTACCATCGAGACAGGCCTGAAGTTGACGCCCACGTGAAAAATCGTCACGAAAACATAGAGTATGGGCCTCACCTCTTATCTTATCCCGTTCAACTTGAGCGACTCTTTTTTGTAAAAGCACCATAATTGGATCAAGAAAGGCGGCCACAACTCCAACGAAAATTGTGAGAAATAGCCACCCAGGTATAGCTTCAATAATTTGACTAAGCTTCTTCACATTTTAGATCGATAAATTCAAATTTTGTAACATCCACAAGTCCCATATCCGTAATCTTAAGAGTAGGAATTACAGGAAGAGCTAAGAATGCCATTTGAATGAAAGGTTCACTTACGGCCACTTCAATTTCTTTACAAGCAGCTTTTAACTGAATGATTCCCTCATTAATTGTTTCAGCAGACTCTAAGCTTAGAAGCCCTGCAATTGGCAGAGATAAAGACGCAGTTACTCTCCCCTTATCCACAACACAGAAACCACCAGCATTTTCAATGATTTCATTTGCAGCTGTAGCGATGTCCTGCGGAGTTTTACCGATGACAACAATATTGTGAGAATCGTGAGCAACACTCGAAGCAATCGCTCCACGAGTAAGGCCCATCCCTTTAACAAGTCCAAGGCTTGGTTTGCGATTTTGTCCGTATCTTTCAATAACAGTGATATATGAAATATCGTCCTGTTCAAAATCTTCACCATCAAATTTTACTTTAAGGTGATTTGTGATGATTTCATCTTTTACAATTTCCATCACATTATAAGTCCCAGCAGTCAGATCATAATTAAAATCAGTTGGTGCTAAGAAGTTTCTTTTTATTGTATTTTCTTTTGGAGGCTGAGACTCATCTAGCTTTGCCTCCACTTTAGAAGGAAGGTCTAATTCACTTACAAGCTTTCCTTTCTTGAAAACTTCTTTCACATCAACATCTTCAAGCTTTCCAACAAGCACGATATCAGCTTGTTTACCTGGAGCGATTAATCCCAACTTCTTTAGGCCAAAGTGTTTCGCTGCAGAAAAGCTAGAAAGTCTATAAGCAATGTGAGCTGGAGTCCCTAGTTCATTGATCATTTTTCTTATCATATAATTAATATGACCTTCGTTGAAAATTTCATATGGATTTCTATCGTCTGTACATAAGAGGCACTGACAAGAGTTAAATTCATTAACAACAGGAGCAAGGGTCTTTAAGTTCTTAGCAACTGAACCTTCACGAATGATTAGCCCCATTCCCTTCTGGAGCTTTTCTTTTGCTTCATCTGCAAAGATTGTCTCGTGACAATTTTGAATCCCTGCTGCGATATAGGCATTCAGTTGTTTTCCACGAAGCATTGGTGAGTGGCCATCAAGGTTTAACTCCGCAAACTCTTCGACCTTTTCAAGAACACCTTCGACACCATTAATAACGCCTGGGAAATTCATCATTTCAGCAAGGCCAAGAACACGTGGATGCTCTTTGTATTTTTTCATATCGATAATATCGAATTGCCCACCGTTAGTTTCAAAACCAGGTAGCGCAGGAATACAAGAGCTCACCTGAACAAAGAGGTTCTGATCCATAAGCTCACTACATCTTAAAAACCAAGAAAAACCACGGTCTCCCATAACATTTGTAATTTCATGCGGGTCACAAATGGCCGTCGTTGTTCCAAGAGGTAGAGTTAGTCTTTCAAATTCAAATGGATGCATCATTGAAGATTCAACATGTAAGTGGCCGTCGATGAAGCCCGGTACAGCAGTTGCGCCCTGTGCATCGTAAATACGCTTAGCAGGTTGGTCATCGTATTCTTTTCCAATTCCCGCAATTGTTTTACCAGAAATAGCAATTGAGCTCTCAACAACTTCCCCATTAACAAGGTCGAGAATCTTTACATTCTTAATAAGTAAATCAATCTCACCATCGCCGCGAGCCGTTTTTAAAACTTCCCTAAGTTCTTTTGGTGATAATTTTTGTGTTTCCTTATTTGCAAGTGACATCTTTGACCTCTATAATGTTGTGGAATCTTAATCCTACTATAACTAAAAGGAGCACTGGATGCCAATAGCTACTTATGAACAATACTGCGATATGTTAGATAGCGCGAAAAAAGGCGGATACGCTTATCCGGCCATTAACGTAACTTCTACTTCTACAGCAAATGCTGCCATTAAGGCCTTCGCTGATATGAAGTCTGATGGGATTATCCAGGTTTCAACTGGTGGTGGTTCATTTGCTTCAGGTCAGGCCCTAAAAGATGAAGTCTTAGGTGCAATCTCTCTAGCTCAACACGTTCACCTCGTTGCGGCCAAGTACGATGTCCTTATTGCTCTACACACTGACCACTGTCATCCTGAAAAAGTTGATAGCTTCCTAATTCCACTTATTGAAGAAACGGAAAAAAGAAGAGCCGCTGGTCAGCCGAACCTATTCCATTCTCACATGTTTGATGGTTCAGTTTTACCTACGAAAGAAAATATTGAAATGAGTAAGAAGCTTTTAGAGAGATGTGCTAAGAGTGAAATCATTCTTGAAATTGAAACTGGTGTTGTTGGTGGTGAAGAAGATGGTGTTAATAACGAAGATACACCAGCTGACAAACTTTATACAACTCCAGAAGAAATGGTTGAAGTAACAAAGGCACTTCGTCCACTTGGAAAGTTCATGTATGCTGCAACTTTTGGAAATGTTCACGGTGTCTATAAGCCAGGTAACGTAAAGCTACGTCCACAAGTACTTAAGGATGGACAGGCCGCAGTTACTGCTGAGCTTGGTGCAGATGCTGAAAACTGGCTAGTATTCCACGGTGGTTCAGGAAGTGAGCTTTCAGAAATTCATGAAACACTTAACTACGGTGTTATCAAAATGAATATCGATACTGATACTCAGTATGCTTACTCTCGCCCAGTTGTTGATCACATGTTCAAGCACTATGATGAAATGCTTAAGATCGAGGGAGAAGTTGGGAATAAGAAACAATACGATCCAAGAGCGTGGATGAAGAAAGCTGAGAACGCAATGACTGAACGTATTGCACAAGCTTGTCGCGATCTAAAGTCAGACGGAAAGTCGATCAATCTTTAATTAAAATATTCTAAAGAGTGGGTATCACGAAACTCGTGGTACCTACTCATACTTCATTAATAAATTCTTCACAATTCATCCATATACTAAAACCATGAAAGTATTAATTAGTGGTGGTTCAGGCTTTATTGGCACAAATTTAACACAATCTTTGCTTGAACACGGCCACGAGGAAGTGCGCATTCTCACTCGCGATACTTCTAACAAGCAAGGCAATGAGCAAGTTAAGTACTTCAGGTGGGATGTGGAAAATGGCGAAATGGATATGGCCGCCCTAATGGGCGTGGATGCTATTATTAACCTCGCGGGAGAAAATATCGCAGACTCTCGCTGGAGTGAAGAGAAAAAAGATAAAATCTATAACTCACGTATCAATGCAACAAACTTACTCCACGATAAATTGAAAGAGCTTGGAACAAGAGGCCTTCCTCTTCCGAAAAAATTTGTTAGCACTTCGGCCATTGGAATTTACGGTGATCGCTCCGATGAAGAGCTTACAAGTGACAGTAGTATTAGTGGAGACTTCTTGGCAGAAGTGTGTGAACACTGGGAGTCAAGTGCCCTTAGAATTCAAAACTTAGAAATTGATGTGAAGATTCTTCGTGTCGGAATTGTTCTCTCAAGTGACGGTGGTGCACTCGCAAAAATGTTACCGGCCTTTAACCTTGGAGTTGCTGGACGAATTGGTACCGGACATCAGTATATGAGCTGGATTCACATAAGAGACCTTTGTGATCTCTACCGTTTTCTCATTGAACACGATACTGAAAAGCAAGTCATCAATGGTGTAGCACCTAACCCAATTGAAAATATTGACTTCACCCAAACCCTGGGAAGAGTCCTTCATCGCCCTACTTTCATCCCACTACCTGAGTTTGCAGCAAAAACAATTTTTGGTGAGATGTCTCAAATCATGCTTGCAAGTCAGAAAGTATCTTGTGAAGAGACTAAGGCCTGTGGCTTTGAGTACTCATTTAATTTTCTTGAGGCAGCTCTTAGAGACACCTTAAAAAACCATAGCGAATAAATTTCATCCTCCACTATCTTTCTATTTCAAAAAGAGTGATAATCTCTTCATGGAAGATTTCACATTAGTTCAAGCTGTCACTATTTTTACTCTCATAACATTTGCAGGTTTTATTGACTCTATGGCCGGAGGTGGTGGACTCATCACGATCCCGACATATATTGCAACGGGAGTTCCAGCTCACCTACTTCTTGGAACAAATAAGTGTGTTTCTTGCATTTCGAAGTCACTTTCGATCTTTCGCTATGTAAAGCGAGGTAAGATCGATTTTAAATTTATCCTGCCACCAACGATCGCAACATTTAGTGCATCATTAATTGGCGCTCAGCTTAGTACTATTCTTGAATCAAAGCATATGGTCTATATTCTTATTCTCATCATTCCAATCATCTTCTTTATGAATCACCTAAAGAAGAAAAGAGAGTTAATGGATCACTCGCCTCTTGAAAAGATGCAAGTCCTCTTTCGCTCCGTTCTTATTGGACTTGTTATTGGTGGATACGATGGCTTCTTTGGGCCAGGAACGGGAACATTTCTTATTATCTCAATGATGTTCTTTCTTCATTTTGATATTCTTGAGGCCTCACCTCATGCGGCCTTTATGAATTACGTTAGTAATATTGCCGCCTTTATAACTTTCCTAATAAAGGGTGCCATCATGTGGAAGGTTGTTGCTATTGCGCTACCTGCGGGACTTCTAGGAAATTATCTTGGATCAAGTCAGGTTATCAATGGAAATAAGTCCACAGTAACAACAGCATTTAATGTTGTTCTTGTGGGCCTTTTATTTAAGTCTATTTACGATATTAGTACGATGTAGGACAAGAAACTTTCTTAAGCTTGAAAGTAAAAGAGCGATTGATACGTCGAGCATATGACTTAAGCTCAACACTTCCCTCAAAGTATTGTCCAACTTTTTCAATTGAAAGTTTTAGACGATGATCAACTTTCTCATACATCTCTTTTTGAGAGCGGTACATGTAAATATCTTCATCGATTTCATAGCTTAAAGAATTATTGTCCCACTTATATTCACCTAGGTCTTGAAAAAGAATAATTGGAGAATATGAGTAGTAAACATCATCTCTCACACCAGTAAAGAAGTTGAAAACATTTATTGGTTCTACGCGATTTGTCTCAACATTCTTATAAGTTCGTGAGAAGCTATAATCTTCATAAGTTGAAAGATTTCTCTCGTAATCTGGGCCATGAGGAACCGACTGCTGATTATGTTCAATTGTTTCAAAACACCCGTAAAGATCCTGTGGCGTGATGGCAAATAAGTTTGCAGCAACGAGTAAGCTTAGTAAGTACTTCATTTGAAAATCCTTTTCGTAATTGATTCTAAGTTACTATTTTAAGTGACAATCAAATTATGAGCAAATGATGAAAACTTACATTAGCAAATTAATTTAAGAATTAATTATAAACCATACAAGGTTCATCCGACTAAAATACAACTATGCTTAAGTTGACTATTCTTTCACTATTCGTGCTTGTCTTCTCCTCTTGTCATCAGAAGACCCTCGCCCCTGAGTTCCTTACGGCACAGTCGACAAACACGCCACCTAATGGAGTGCCTTCAAATCCTCCTGAGATCATTTTGACATCTTCAATCGACTACAACTCAAATACTATTACTGAAGATTCCTATCTCGTGGGTGAACAGGCCACCTATACCATTCCGGCAATGATTTCGGCAGCGGTTGGAAATGCTGGCCAAGGCTGGCTACAACTTGATATCGATAATTTACGCTATTGCTATATGGGTGACTCTAAAAATATAAATCTAGTATCACTAATCTATAACTTAATTCATTCAACAACAGATATCATTAATTCTTGTAGCTCAAGTCTTGATACCAATCTAGCGCCAAATCTATCCGTCGAATTATTTAATGGAGATACTCTTATTTTCAAACTTGAGAATGGCATTTGTGGCAATAAATGTCTCGATACGGAGGTAGCCTTAAATTTGATCCCAATTTTATAGGAATAAATAACAAAAAGTTTACAAGGCCCTGACCTCGTTCAAATTCGCTCTAGATAGAATGAATACATACAAAGGATGTGTATATGAAACATTTTTCAATTCTAACCATTGCTCTAACTTTATCTATGATCAATGTCGGTAATGAAACACATAGGCCAAAAGAAAATCAAATCAAGCACAATCAAGAGCAAACGGATTCAATCTCGCGTATTCGACTTCATACAAGAAGAAGCTTGTACTACTTTCCGTTTATTCCACGCTACATGGTTGCTTAGTGAATTTAGTGTTTTATAATAAAGTCTTCTTTTGGAAAACGAAATTGCGGGCCATACACACCCTTAGCAGATCTCTTCCCAACTCCAAGAATCATTGTAACGTGATCCTTACATCCAAGTCCTAAGAGCTTTTTAACTCTCTTAGCATCAAAGCCTTCCATTGGAAGAGTGTCATAACCTTGAGCGCGAATAGAAAGCATTATATTTTCACAAGCAAGGGCCGTTGTCTTATGGGCCCAAGTCTTAAGCTGAGATGGAAACATTGGTTCACGAAAGATCACTTGAAATAGGCCAATAGTATTATAGAAGGCCCACTTAAGAGGAGAAAGAATTCCAAATGGTCCCATATAACCATAGGCCATCGGAGCGATTTTTCCGTAATATGCCTTTACGGCCTTAGGCACTTCAATACCATCTTTCTTTGAAGCGGCCTCAAGTGAAGCAAGCATGCGCTCACAATTCTTCTTCCAAGTTCCAGTCTTTGCGACACAAACGATTAAGTGCTTTGCTGTCTTTGCACCATTTTGGCCAAAGCACATTTTGGCGAGAGCACTTCTTTTGTCTTCAGACTTTACCCAATGAAATTCCCAGGGCTGAAGGTTTGAAGAATTAGGTGCAAGAAGACCGTGTTCAATTGCCTTTTGGACAACTTCATCTGGCACTTCTTCATCACCGAAGACACGAACAGAACGACGTGAAGTAACAACCTTTTCAAATTCCTTAAAATCAATTTCCGGAGCAACCTCCGTATAATTTAATTCAAGTTCTTCTGTAAAAATATTGTCACTCACGCCAGTCTCCGTAATTTATGAATTTAATGTTTTAGAAAGTTTTTCAAAAACGTTCTTAGAAGTCTTCTCGTCATTAACGATTGCTTCTAGTTCAACACGAGCAATTTCTTTTAAGTCAGCTGGCATCTTGCGGTAGTCATTGAATGCACCAGCAAGTCTTGATCCTGACTGAGGGTTAATTGCATCAACCTTTCTAATCATTTCTGCGATGAACTTAAGTCCACGTCCACTTTCGTGATTGAACTGAACTTTATTGCGTGCAAAAGTTCCAATTAGTGAAGACACAAGATTAGGAACATTCATATCAAAGACTTCATCTTTCATAAGCTCCCCAACACGATCAAAAGTTGTATCATCACATGAGCTTGCTTGAACACTTAGCCACTTTTGCATAACAAGAGTTTGATCCTTAAAGCGTGCGTAGAATTCTTTTAGAGACTCATCTGCACCAGGAAGCATTTCATGAACCATAACTGATAGAGAGTTCATCATATCTGTCATATTTGTCGCAGCTTCAAAACACTTGCGAGCAAGTTCTTGATGCCCATCAATTTTTGCCAGACAACCAAGAGTAAATCCTCTTAGTCTTCTCTCACCCATTGCCTTTGCATCAACCTTGAAATCTCTTTCAGTACTTAGATCATTATAAATTGCAACAAGCTCTTGTTCAAAAGTACTTGCTAGAAGTTTATATAGCTTCTCTTTTACTTCATCTATTGCACGGTAATTTGGAATATCGATAGTCGAAGCAACATCAGTCATCGATGGAAGCCCAAGACATACGGCCTTAAATTCTTCATCAATATTTTGATCTTTAAGGATCGCTCCCCAAGCTTGAATAAATTTCTCATCAACTTGGAAACTCTCATCTTTAAGAAGAGCGTGGATATTTTTAAGAGCTAGAGCTTGTCCAGCTTCGTAGCGATTAAAATCATCATTATCATTTGCCATTAAGAAAATGAAATCATTGTCAGTTAGATCTGAACGTAGAACAACTGGAGCACTAAAGTTTCTATTTAGTGAAGCAACAGGTCTCTCAGAAACACCTTCAAAAACAAAAACTTCTGTATCAGCTTTGATATGTAAAAGTCCTCTATTAAGATCAGCTTGATCGTCTCTATTCTTAAGAGCAAGCTTCATATCAGCACCTTTGCTATCAAGTAGTCCAATAACAAATGGCATATGGAATGGCTCTTTTGTTGGCTGTCCAGGAGTTGCAGGCGTTGATTGATTAACCGTTAGTGTAAACTCTTTTGCCTCTTCATCGTAATTAGTTGTTACATCAAGAACTGGAGTTCCTGCTTGGTCATACCATCTTCTAAATTGTGAGAAGTCGTAGTTATCGTTTGCCACACTCATTGCATTTGTGAAGTCTGCTGTTGTTACGGCCTGACCATCATAAAGCTCAAAGTACTTATCCATACCACGTTGGAAACCTTCTTCACCAAGTAGTGTGTGATACATACGAATAACTTCAGAACCTTTTTCATAAATTGTCATTGTATAGAAGTTATTCATTTCAATATATGACTTTGGCTGAATTGGGTGTGATTGAGGCCCTGCATCTTCTGGGAACTGAGCTGCCCTAAGATTAATAACGTCATTAATACGACATACTGATCTCGAGTTTAAGTCCGCTGAGAATTCTTGATCTCTAAATACTGTAAGACCTTCTTTAAGAGTAAGTTGAAACCAGTCACGACAAGTAACACGGTTTCCTGTCCAGTTGTGGAAGTACTCGTGTCCTACAACTGATTCAATACCAAAGAAGTTATGATCTTCTGCTGTCTCTTTAGAAGCAAGAACATAAGCAGAGTTAAAGATATTTAAACCTTTGTTTTCCATTGCCCCCATATTGAATGAGTCAACTGCTACAATCATGTAGATATCAAGATCGTACTCAAGTCTAAATCTGTCTTCATCCCACTTCATTGATTTCTTAAGAGATTCCATTGCGTGGTGAGACTTATCTTCATTCCCTTTATCGACAAATACCTGAAGCTTAACATCGCGACCTGATTTTGTTTTAAATGTATCTTCGATCAGTGCAAGATCCCCCGCCACTAGTGCATAAAGGTATGCAGGTTTTGCAAATGGATCATTCCAAATTGCAAAATGCTTTCCACCATCAAGATCACCTTTTTCAATTAAGTTTCCGTTAGAAAGAAGGAATGGATAGTCTTTCTTATCTGCAACGATCTTCGTTGTAAAAATACTTAGGTTATCTGGA
This sequence comes from Halobacteriovorax sp. HFRX-2_2, assembly GCF_043196705.1. NCBI lineage: Bacteria > Pseudomonadati > Bdellovibrionota > Bacteriovoracia > Bacteriovoracales > Halobacteriovoraceae > Halobacteriovorax > Halobacteriovorax sp. HFRX-2_2. Next base: position 1,036,898 of record NZ_JBEBMT010000002.1, on the reverse strand, counting down.
CGATCGATAAAGTAAGTAATTCTTCTAAAACCTTCTGGCTCGTTTTGCGTACAAAACATTCCACCTGATTTATATAAACCATCAAGTGCAGTGTTGGCCTTTGGATTAATTTCATTGTGAATTTCTAAAGTAAACTTTTCTGTTGGAAGAGCTGAAAGAGTTAGAATCTCTTTTTCTTCGTTGAAGTTTTTAAATTCTTCACCGTTAACTTTAACTGACTTCAGAATTAATTCTTCACCATTAAGTTCAAGAGTTTGACCATTTACTGGCACAACTTCCATCTTTGAATATACTTGAGTTTTTGTATCGTCTAAGTGAAATTCTAGTTCCACAGTTTCGATTTTGTGAGTTGGCGCTTTATAGTCCGCCAAATACTTGACCACAGGAGTTTCGCTTTTCATATATACCTCGTTATTTCCTATAATTTTGAGTATTTATTTGTAGAATTTGCCACAATTTGAACTGAATGAAAACTTTGATTAGAATATATTTAATATTAAACACTTAAATTAATTTAGATATTATTAAAGTGAGAACTTGATGGATGCGAATAAGAAATTTTATTTCTCAGAAATTCCCTTTGAAGAGAAGATAAGTTTTCTAAAAAGGGCCCTAAGCGATGGATTAATCATTGAAATCTGGCGCAAAGGACAGGAAAAAGACAAAGTAGAAAGCTTCAAAATTAAATCTTTTGATGAAAGTGAACTCGAATTCACTCTCGACTTTGACGCAAGTCTCATTGCCAAGCTGGCCGGTTCAAAAAACAAGGATAGCGAGGTTCTTCTAAAAATTAAGTTTAAGTCAGTTATTTTATTTTCAAGTTCATTCTTAAGCTTTCTTCCAGCAGAAGAAGTCTATAAGCTCAAAGTTGACCGTCCAGTTTATAAGAGTCAGCAAAGATCTAACTATCGTTTGCATGCGAATGCTTACATCCCTATTCAGATTAAAATCGAAGAAGATGTCTTTGATTGCAACGATATCTCTGCCGGTGGAATTAGCTTTAATTGTCCAAAAGATTTCGCTGATAAATTCAAGAAAGAATTAATCTTTGACAATGCAACCGTAAGACTTGCTTCAAAGAGATTTGAAATTCCACAAGTTAAAATTGCAGCAACATGGCCTATTGAAAATAATGAAGAGACGCCAATGGGTATTGGAATCGCCTTTATGAATATGGATAAGGAAGTTGAAGAAGATCTCGTTCTTTCAATTAATTCAGAGGCACGTGGCGAAGAGCTTAGGAAGCAGGCGGCAATGAAGAAAGGCACTTAGAGCCTTCATTCTCTTTAAGCTTTAAATCCTTAAAATAGGTATTAAGCTCGTCTTGCTTAAGAATATCTTTTAATACCCTCTCATTGTCCTTCGAGAAGTGATCCTTAAAAGCTAAAATTGTCTCAAGTTTTGGACAACCAATCGGCATACTAAGAATAAATGCATTGATATCTTCTACCTTCACATCTTTCACTAGAAATCTTTTGTAATTGCGATCATGCCAACCCTCTAGGTAGCGTGCAAGATAAACTGCGACTCCTGACTTATGTGAATCAATTTTAAAGAAGTTTTTTGCCACAAAGTCCTTTAAGTCCTCATGGTTAGGAATTGCGCTAATTAAGGCCCCAAGGTCTTTATAGGCAATGCTCTTTTCATTCTTTTCAAGTAAATGAATATACATTCTTAAGTCGCCAGATTTTTCAAACCATGGCCTAGGAAGCTTAATGGCCATTAAATAGAAAGACTTCTTGGCCTTATCAGACTGGGAGGCATTGGCCAATTTAAGAAAGTCGGCCCTTAGGTTTTGAAAGTAATCATAGCACTTATAGTGATGACAATTGGCCATTGCACTTAGGTAGAGCTCAATTTGAGTCGAATTCATATCCTCTTCTTTTAGTGAAAGATACGAACAGCCGCCTACCGAAATTAACTTGCCACAAATGTAGAAGATATCATCTGCGTAGTGTGCCTGGTATTTTTGAAACTCGTCTTTTGAACGATTTAGAATACTTACAAGTGATTGACGATACTCTATTGGCCCATTTAAAGAACTTAAAATTTCTTTTCGGCCACATAGAGAGTTCAAATCACACGGAGGTTTCCAGTCGGAAACTTCAACTTGTGTTCCTTCATTCTGATCAACCTCGCTCTGACACGAGACATTAATTGTTAACAGAATGAACATGATGCATGTTTTCAAAGTGAATAATTTAAGTACCATAGGTGCTGTCACTGTGCGCATAATTTGTTGACTTGTCAATCTATACTGGCTAAATTCAACCCTACCTCTATTATTAATACAATTCGAATGAGATGTGAAATATGGCACTTAAATTCTCTAGCGCAGCTGACCGTTTAATGGACAAAGCAGCGATGCTAAAATCAAAAGATCTTTACCCTTTCTTCCGCCAAATTGGTGACTCAGAAGGAACAGTAGTAAAGATTGATGGAAAAGATCAAATCATGATCGGCTCAAATAACTACCTAGGCCTTACACATCACCCACACGTAAAAGAAGCGGCCATCAAGGCCATCGAAAAATACGGAACAGGTTGTACAGGATCACGATTCCTAAATGGTAACCTAACGATACACGAAGAACTTGAAGAGAAGCTTGCACGCTATCTCGGACATGAGAAGGCCCTTATCTTCTCTACAGGTATGCAAACAAACCTTGGTGCTCTTTCAGCTGTATGCGGTCCAAGAGACTGTATGCTCTTTGATTCAGAAAATCATGCATCAATCATCGATGCCTCTCGCCTAGCGATGGGGACGACTTTCAAATATCGTCACAACGATATGGAGTCTTTAGAAGAACAGCTAGAAGCAAATATCGACCGCTTTCAAAAAGTTATTATCGTAGCTGACGGTGTCTTCTCGATGACTGGTGATATCGCAAATCTCCCAGAGATGGTTAGACTTGCTGAAAAATATGGTGCTTATATCTACGTCGACGATGCTCACGGTATCGGTGTTATGGGAGATAAAGGCGCGGGAACAATGAACCACTTTGGGGTAACTGATAAAGTACATTTAAATATGGGTACTTTCTCGAAGTCATTCGCATCTATTGGTGGAGTTCTTTCAGGTGATGCTGAAACAATTAACTATGTGAAGCACCTAGCAAGATCATTCATGTTCTCTGCTTCAATGGCACCTTCTGCAGTCGCAACTGTTTCTGCCTGTATTGATGTTATCAATTCTGATGACACAATCCATGAGCGTCTTTGGGATAACGTTAAATTTATGAGAAACGGTTTTCAAGAAATTGGTTTCTATACTTATAATTCACAAACTCCAATCATCCCGATCTTCATTGGTGATGATGTTAAATCAATGCTTGTGACAAAATTCCTAAGTGAAAATGGTGTCTTTGCAACTCCTGTTGTGCCACCTGCAGTTCCTAAGGGAGAAGCATTAATTAGAACAAGCTATATGGCCACTCATAACAAGAGTGAGTTAACAAAAGTTCTAGAAGTATTTGCAAGAGCAAAGAAAGAGTTTGATATCCCTTCAACAATGGGACAATAGTTAAATTTTAAGGAGATAAGTCTATGGCCATTTATATCGAAAAAGTTGATATCTTAAACGATAAAAAGGCCCGTAAAAGATTTATTGATGTCCAATTTAATATCTACAAAGACGATAAGTATTGGGTTCCACAACTTCGTATGGAACTCAATAAGCTCTTTACTCATAAGCATCCATTTTACCAAACAGCACAATGTGCTTTCTATATTGCAATTAAGGATGGAAAAGATGTTGGCCGAATTATGGCCATCAATAACCACAATTATAATCAATTCCATAAGACGCTAGAAGGCCACTGGGGCTTTTTTGAGGCCATCGAGGATATCGAAGTCTTTAAGGCCCTCTTTAATTCAGCAATGGAGTGGACAAAGTCACTAGGTCTAGCAAAGTTTGTTGGGCCATTTAATCCATCGACAAATTATGAGTGTGGAACACTGATTAAAGGACATAATGAAGTCCCAGTCCTTATGATGATGTACAATTATGAGTACTATCACCAATACTTAAATGAGCTTGGGTTCTCAAAAGCGAAAGATCTTTTGGCCTATCATATGAAGAGTGATTTTGAGATGCCTGAGGTAATCAAGAAAATCGCACTAAGAGCTGAAGAGAAGGCCAATATTACTTATCGAACAGTTTCAAAGAAGAATTGGACGAAAGAAATTGATCTTATGTACAGCATCTACAACGATGCGTGGGAACAGAATTGGGGATTTGTTCCAATGACCAAAGATGAGTTCTATGCCATGGCCGCAGACCTTAAAACTGTTGCTGATGAAAAACTCGTTCTCTTTGCTCTAGTTAACGGCGAAGTGGCCGGCTTTATCGTATGCCTCCCCGACTTCAACCAAGTCCTACACAAAATTCCAGATGGAAAGTTATTTCCAAAGGGAATCTTTCAAGTCCTACGCGCGCCAAAACTTATCGACGGTGTTCGTGTCATTACAATGGGTGTGAAAAAGAAATACCGTTTATACGGACTTGAATCAATTCTGTATTACAGATGCCATGAGAATATAAAGCAATATAAAAAATATAAGAATGTAGAGATGAGTTGGATTCTAGAAGATAATCTCAATATGAATAAACCACTCATTCGCATGAATGCGATTCCATATCGCACATATCGAATTTTTCAAAAAGAGTTATAATGAAAGTTTTAGTTACTGGTGCAACAGGTTTTGTCGGCTCACATCTATGTGATAAATTAACTCAACAAGGTCATGAGGTTTTTGCTCTTGTAAGAAGCCCTCAAAAGGCTGAGTCTTTAGAGCTCCCTGGTGAATATATCAAAGGCAATCTTGAAGAAGAATCAATTAAGTCTTGGGTAAGAAAACTTCCACAAGACATCGACTGTGTTATTCATACGGCCGGAGTTGTTTCTGCAAAACATTCCCTAACCTTTGCTAAAACAAATCATCTCGCAACTGAAATTTTAATTAAGGCCTTAAAAGATAAATATGAAAATCTTCACTTTATGCTTATCTCTTCTCAAGCGGCCGCTGGCCCTTCATCACAACTTGTTGATGAAAGTATTGAGTGCCTTCCTGTTTCAGCATATGGCCATTCAAAACTAGCAGCAGAATATGCAGTAAATGAGCTTGCACCTGAGAGTTGGAATACGACAATTATCCGCCCTCCAATGGTTATTGGCCCGCGTGACAGTGCAGTTCTTGATGTCTTTAAAATGGTTAAAGGTCGAATTGTCACTGGCCCTGGACTTAATTTTAAAAAGAAAAGATATAGCGTCGTTAATGTTTTTGATCTAGTGGATGCCATTATCCTTTGTGCTTCTCAAGAACAAGCAAAGAAGGAAACTTACTTTGTGACTTCAGTTGATGAAGTAACTTTTGAAGAATTAATCAATGAAATCTCAGGAGCTCTTGGTATCAAAAAGGTCATGTTCATGGCACTACCTATTTGGTTTCTTAGGATCGTAGCGGGAATTATCTATACTCTCCCAATTCACTTACCTCTTACGGGAGATAAGATTAATGAATTAGAACAAGATGCTTGGCTTTGTAGCAACTCAAAGATTAAGGCACTTGGCTTTATTCCAAATTATAACCTAAAAGATACGATTGAAATGACAGCTAAGGATTACCAAGAGCGCAATTGGCTCTAGTCTAGTCTTCCTTTGGCCCTGTCACTGTTCTAAACACATAATCCCATAGCGGTGAACTTACACCGTACTTCGCTTTTTCGTGTCTAAAGTGGTGTTGAAGGTGAAACTTTTTTAAATAGCGTCCAACTCTTCCAGTCATTTTAAAATGATGAGTCGCATAGTGAATATAGTCATAGCAAAGATAGCCTACCGTGAAGAAGGCCATAAATCCTGGCATGTAAAAAGCAGGGATAAATAGTGAAAAGAATAACCAAATCAAGGCCATAATAAGAATGGCCGGCACAGGAGGCATAACAAGCCTTGTCGGGTCATTTGGGTCATCATGATGAAGTCCATGAAATAGGAAGACAAATCGCTCAGTAAGAGGACCAATCGGCCTTAAATGGAAAACAAAGCGGTGTAGAAGGTACTCTGTAAGTGTCCAGATGATGAGACCACTCACTGCACATAGAAGCATCTGTAGATGAGTATAACCAAGTTCAAAATATGAACGATAAATTAGAAAGCCTATAAATGGTGCCCATAAAACCAAAGGAACAATTGGATGGACATGGGTAAATGACTCAAGAATAGGGTTTTTAAATATTCTAATTGATTCGTATTTCTTCACTTCTTCTACCTAATTAAATATCACATATTTCTACCAAAACTTTTCGAAAAAGTCAGCACAGGCCAGCATTTGAGCATCTAAATTTCGTTTCACTTCTTCATCAAAATATGAAATCAAAAGTAACAAATTTTTGTGATGTCAGAAAACAGAAAAACATATTTTATAGAGTGTGTAAATACCCTATAGCAGGGGCATAAGAATAATGGACTAAGTTAATCTCTAGTGCGAGTTACTGTAAGAAAAAATCTCTTGTGGTTTCTGTAAAATCGAATAAACTTATTAATAAGCAGAGACAAAAAATTAAAGACACTTCGGCGTTTCGGGAAAGGACTTTTTAGGAACGTCGTTTTTTTTACCACAAATCACTTCATTTTATCTTTCAATTACATTTTTAACTCGTTCTAATCTCTTCGATATAAGGCTTCCACTGCCCCATCCACTGATTCATTGACGCATTAACTAATGAGTTACTCTCGGGATGTACAATAACACTGCAATAAGTAAGACTTAACGTATCCTGGTGCTTTCCTGCATCAATAGAAGGGATATTATTCCAAGTACCAGTATTAAAATAGTAGCGTCCTTCTGGAAAACGTCTCCACTCCTGAAGATGAGTGTGTCCCATAACAACGGTATGAATCGAGCTATCACGATCTAATATTCGCCTGGCCATACGCTCATAACGTGGGTAGATCGTGATCTGTTGGAGAATTTTGATATTGGTTTTAAAATTTGAATTTTGACGTGTGTAATAATTTGAATGAGTCTTGATGACGTAATTAATACAAGTCATAAAGAGTCGCCAAAAAAACCTCGTGTCATTAAAAAGACACCACTTCACATATGAAGACATAGGCCTAACCTTATCAATATAAGGACGCTCTTTTTTGAGCTTTGGTAGGACATTGATGCAAAACAGAGAGCCCCATGGAAAGTTAAGAATCTCTTTTCCTCCAGGTCCACGAATGAATTGCTTGGCCTTTGGAACAGTGTTAACCGCCTCAAAACGATGGCCGTGTTCCACATGAAGACCGTTTTCTAAGAAGGTTTCAGTAAAGAAAATATTATCACCACAAATTTTAGAGAACTTCTCTTGTGCACCTTTAAAAAGCATTCCTACATCGTGATTACCAACAACATAGACGACACGTTTATGAGGTGCCCTTAGAAACTTTTTAAGTCCGGCAAAGAAGCGAGGGTGCCCTTTTGCAATGTCTTCAATTTGTTTGATTGTCATTGCTTCATCAACAACATGAGTAAAGACACCATCTGAATCAATTTGAATGAGATTTAGAATATCCCCATTCATAATGATTGTGACGGGTTTTGAATAATATTCATTCGTTGAGAAGTAGTCACAGAATTCATAGAAACGATTATCTTCGAAGAAATCTTCTAAGATATTAAATTCACCGTTTTGCAGGTAACTACCTTTGCCTAAATGGAGATCAGATAAGATTAGATACTTCATATTTATGAGTCTGCTACACAGACTTTGCCACGTCCAGACTTTTTTGCTTCATACATCATTCTATCGGCCATTCCGATGATTTCATTACGTCCAGAAGCGTTAGTTGGGTAATTGGCAACACCAATTGAGACACTCAGCTGGACATCTTCATCCTCGTGAGTATTGATTTCTAAATCAGCTTCAATCTTATAGACAGTCGACTTAACTCGGTTAAGGATTCGTTGACCAATCATTTTAGCGTCTTCTAGTGAAGAGTATGGAGCAAGGACGACAAATTCATCTCCCCCATAACGATAACAAAGATCATCCTCTCTCACTGTTGCACGAATAGTCTCAGCAACCTGTTGAAGTAAGCTTGTTCCAATTAAGTGGCCATGGCCGTCGTTGATACTTTTAAAATAATCAATATCAATGAAGATTAAAGAGAATGAGCGCTCTAATGCTTCAAACTCTCTAATAGCAGCGTCAATATCACTTTTAAACTTTCTTTGATTATATAGGCCTGTGACATCATCAACATGTGCTAAGGCCTGAAGGCGCTGTAGCTCTTTGACTTGTAAAAGGCTTCTAAATTTCGATTGAATATAATTTTCTATTTGCTTAAATATATCTGTCGAATACTCTCCATTGAGTACTAGGTATAAGCTTTGGCTACCATTAAAGCCGACTTCCACAAAGCGGTACTTATCACCTTCGATATCAACGTGAAGCTTCTGCGTTTTTAAGGCCCCCATAAGTTCTTGATAGACCTTACTTGGATACTCTTCAATAACTTTATTATTGTAGAAGTCACGAATAATGGGATTTGCCGAATCATTATCAAGTGTTGCAAAAACAAGTGGCGTTTTTGAATCAAACTCTGTCTTAATAAAGTCACGAAAGGACTTCAAAACGATATTGAAATTATGTTCTTCAACATTTTGACAGATAAAATCTAAAAGTGCTTTATATTGTTTTTCCAGCATATTAATTATTAATCATCCAATCCTAAATCATCATCTAATTCTAATGTATCAGCAACTACATTCAAAGATCCCCTTAAGTTTGTAATAAGGCGTTCAAGTTTTTGCTGTGCTAACATTCTTTCTTTCTTAGCTTGTCTCTCGTTGATTGCAACATTTTCCATATTAAACTCAAGAGTATCTATTTTACGCTTAAGCTCCAAGATCTTTTCATCTCTTGCTTTAATCTTATTATCACTGTCAATGGCCATTAGCTCTAATTGACTTTCCAGTTCCTGTTCACGTGCTCTAATGCTTGTATGGTCAATCTTTAGGCGCGTGCCAATTTCGGCCATTTCTTCCTTCATGGCCTTATTCTTCGCCTCACTTAACTCGAGGCCATGCTTATACTTATCAAGCTGAGACTTAGTCTCCTCTACTTCGATAGCATGTCGTTTTTTAGCAATTGATAGCTCAATATTTTTTTCATCTACTTCAGTTCTTAAGTTAAGTGATTCTCTTTTTAGGAGTTCAATCATGGTCTTAAGTTCGTTTAACTCAGACAGAAGATTGATTCGATCTTCTTTCAATTCAGTAACAGTAACTCTTAGATCAAGAAGCTGGTCTTCACTCAGGGAGCTTAAAATATGCCCAGGATGAAAATTAATATTTGCACTGGCATAGGCTTGAGTTGTCCCATGCTCAGAAGAAGTAAAGTCTTGTGCAATTTCTGCTGCCGGTGTCTCCACTGCTTCATAGTCATTCATATCAAAATTAGAAGTTACTTCTGTTGGCGATACTGCCGTCACAGTTAATGTTTCTTCTGAAGATACTGCTGGCGCCTCATGGTGTTCTTGGTTTGTCTCAACCATGCCATCAAGTTGTGCCATCGTGTCTTCAGCTTCAAGAGGAGCTTGCATCACTGGAGTTTCAACTTCGTCTGTCATATCCTCCGCTTCAATAGCATCAAGAGACATATCAAGGTCTGCGTCTAAGTCTTCATCGACGTCGTCGAGGTCACCTAAATCATCGACATCCCCGAAATCCCCTAGGTCATCAAGATCACCTAAGTCTCCAAGCTCACCATCAAGATCGTCATCTAGGTCATCACCTAATGACATCTCCATTTCGCTTAGTTCGTCATCCAGATTATCCAGATTATCTAACTCGCCTAGGCTCACCTCGAAGTCGTCCTCAGAAGCATGTGCTTCAATTTCTTCGGCCTCTTCAACATCTTCTACTTGGGCCTCAGGTGCTTCCTCAACTTTATCTTCAACAATAATTGGATTGTTATCAAGGTCGAGATCATCCTCACGAGCAGCATCAATTGATGCATTAGGAATGGTATCCCCTTCCTGAGTAAGATTGATCTTAATACTTGATGAAAAGTCCATATCGAGATCATTTGGAGAATCTGCATTGGCAGGGGCATTTTCAATAATATCCCCTTCAGCACAAAGATCAATGGCACTTACATCATCAAAGTTAAGCTCAATACCTTCGTCCAGTGGGGAGCTGGCCTCATTGTTTAGCTGAGAAAAGTCAATATTTGTGTCAACAAGCGTTAAAGAAGTTTTCTCCTGTGCGTCACTGTTTGCCTCAGTATCGCTTCCAAGAACTTCATCAACTGCATTTTGAATTTTCTCACTTTCAGCGAGTAACTCTTCTTGTTGCTTCTTTTCTGCTGACATATTTTTCCCCATCGCGGCCATGCAAAACGTATGAAATTTATTTAAATATGGCCTTTTCTTAAATCCTTACCCTCTACTTTTCGCCTTTTTTTGAAAAAAGTTAAGTATTTACGACTCGTAAAGTTATTTTGTCGAAAGTTATTTTGCTTTTTGGGGGATAAATACTTGAGTAGTGGTAAAAAAATGTTCTACAATATTAGGTAGTTATCAAATATAAAGGCTTTTCATGATTAAAAAACTATTATTTTTATCGACTATTATTACATCGACTATTTTTTCTATGAGTAGTGTCGCTCAGGAGTTCTATCCATCAAATCTGCTTTTATTAAATGATTACTTCGCTCACCATGTGATCGTTGCAGAGAAATCAACTCACACTCTCTACCTATATGAAAATAACGATGGCCTACCACGATTAATTAAAACTTATCAAATGGCCACAGGTCAGAAGGTTGGAAATAAATCATTCCAAGGAGACCGCAGAACTCCAGAAGGTGTTTACTTCTTTAATCAATTTATCGACCACAAGGATCTCATTAAAAGACATGGAGAGCTTGGTGCGCAATATGGAGTTGGAGCATTTGTTCTTAACTACCCTAACCCAATTGACAAGGCCCAAGGAAAAACAGGTGGCGGAATCTGGCTTCACTCAACAGATAACGAGCCAAGAATTGATAAAGGCCTTGATTCAAAAGGATGTCTAGTTGCTCACAATATCAACCTCATTGATATTTCAAAGTTTATTGAAATTAATAAGACCAATATTGTTGTTGTTCACAACCTGAAATTCTTTAACAAAGAAACATGGTTAAAAGAAAAGAATGAAGTTCTTGATACTGTTAATGGTTGGCTAACAGCTTGGTCAACAGAGAATATCAAAGACTACTTAAATTTCTATTCACGCACAGACTTTGTTGACCCAACACGTGGAAGCTATAATTCGTTTGCTCAATATAAAAGGGCCGTATTTGCAAACCCAGGGACACCGTCAATTCAACTAAAGGACCTTACTGTCCTAAAAGCTGATGACTATGTTGTCGTAACGTTTAAGCAAGACTACACTAGTAATACAATTAATGACATTGGAAAGAAAACACTCTATTTAAAACGTGATGCTTACTACAAATGGAAAATTGTAGCAGAGAGATGGCAGCGTATTCCAATGGATATTACAAACGAGAGGGAGCACTTAAGTTTCGAACCATCACAGAGGTTCTTTACTTCGCAAGACCCAAAACAAATTTTCACATTGAATCTCACTTTAACGAGACCATATAGCGAAAATTAAAAGGGAACGGGATGTCCACACCATCAAGTAGTTCAAAGGCAAAGAATAATTTGTCTTTCATTCTTTATGAAAATAATAAAGTACCAAGATACTTACAGCTTTCTCCACGTGAGTATAAAGCAATTCTTTATGTACCAGTTGTCCTAACAGTCTTTTCAATCTTTGCCCTAGCTGGCTCTTACTTCTATACGAAGAATATCGAAAAACTTATTAAGGCCAAAGAACCTCTTATTATCAAAAATTTAAGAGACGAGAACTCGACTCTGGCACAAAAGAATACAGAACTAACAACTCTTAATCTTGATCTAACAAATCGTCTTGCTAATGAGACGATCAGTGCAGTTAGTGCTAGTTCACTTAATATTATTGCTCCTGTTAAGGGACAGAAAGATCTAACAAGTCCAGCTAGTATTAATATCGAAGATCTAAAGGTCACAAAGAAAGATGATAAGGCCGAGCTAAACTTTAATATTATCAATATTACTAAAGATAATAATAAGGTTTCAGGTTATATTCATATCTTCTTATTTGATGGAAATAACTACTTTCACTATCCTGAAGGTGGAGACTCAATTAGAAACTTCTCTCTTAACTACACAAAGGGTGAATCATTTGCGACATCACGCTTTCGTCCAGTAACAGCTAAATTTGATATGCCAAAGAACAAAACTGTTATGTTTAAAATTCTAATCTTTAACCGTCTTGGTGATATTGTTCATCAACAACTTTTCAGAGAAGAGATTAAGTAAGGGCCAATTATGGATTTAAGAGATCAAAATTTTACATTTGTTGGTATTGGCTCAGTGATAAAAGGTGATATCGTTCTAGCAGGACCTTCACATATTTGCTCAACAATCGAAGGCGATATTCAAATTGATGAGAAACATCAACTCACAATTGAACCACAAGGAAATGTTAAAGGGCGTATTCGCTGTGGTGACTTAAATATCTACGGCGTTGTTTGTGGTGATATTACTGCACAAGGAAAGGTTAAGGTCTTCCCTACAGGAACAGTTAAAGGTCAAATTGTTGCTAAGAATATTAATATTGCTCCAGGAGCAAAGGTTAATATGCAAGGGCATACTTTAGAGTCATAGAAACGTTTTTTCTAAACTAGCGTAAAAATCGATCAATTATACCGCGCTCAAATTTAAAGACGAGTCCTAATGATATCAGATTTTCATGTCCGTCACCGTTTTCTTGATAAATGTAGCTTGTGTGAAAATGGATTCTTCTCGTTATACGAAAAAAGTCATAACCAATCCCAACTCTTAATCCCCCTAAAATTGTATCTTTTTTTAGTCCATAGGTATTGGCCGCTCCAGCGAAGATATTCTCATCAGAGTTACCTTCAATAAAATCATTAAATGAAACAAGGGCATATCCTAACTTTATAGCAAGTCTTTGGGTTGGGTAAAAATGAAGTTCAAGGCCATAAATAGCAAGTGATTGTACTGCGACACGATCAACTCCACTATGTTTAATATCTCCACTTAGATCTATTCTTGTATAGAATGCCTCGATTCCAGTTATACGATTTCTCACTCCATAAGACAGATTGTAGCCAATACCAGAAGTTGCCGTATCATATTGGTCCATTTTATCGTTGGTCCCAATTCCAAAGACCCCTTCAAATTTTAGAAAAGAAAAGTCGGCACCTGCCTCTAGGCAAAGAAGAAGTAAAGTGAATAGTTTTAAATATTTAGCTAAGCTCAATTAACCACCTCTAACCTATTGTAACAAAAAGAAAATAAAATTTCCTGAAACAAGATAAGTGGAAGTTTTTTCTCAATCGAATCTATTTAAGACTACAACTAACTTTATTTTAGGCCTGGCCCGATTCTTTAGGCATGAGAAAGTTAAAAATAAGACAGCTAATATTTTTTATCACCTTAATCCTTGGCCTTAATTCTTGTAAGGAAGTCGAGTCAGTCATCAAAGCAGAGCCTCTGCCGGCACCTAGTGGGAATTATCTTGAGCCAGGAGATATCATAGTTATGAATTATACGGCCGACTCAATTGTTCAGCTTGATAGTAATGGAGTCTTTAAGAGAACAATCTATCAGGCTACTGGTAATAGTGTTCTACTTTTGGCCCTAGGTTGGTCAAGCGAGAATAATCAGCTTCTTTTTACAACTGATGGTAATGACCGTGTACTAGGAGTCAATGCCTATACCGGAAAGGTTTCTGATGTGATTGTTCACTCTGGCCTAAACGGTGCCCTTAGAGGTGTGACAGAATTAGCAAATGGAAATATCGCCGTTCTTGAATCTAATAATCTGGAGCTATTTACGCCTTTGGGAGATGGACATCAAAGAGAGACCTCAGGCTTTCCTATTACAAATATTATTAATACTGGACAAGGTATGGCACCACTAGCTAATGGTGGATTTCTAATAAGCTCTCGTGGCTCTGATCAGATTAGGACTTATGATGAAGATGGTGTTCAACAAAATAGTGTGGGAAGTCCTGCTGGTGCAAATGATGGCTACTTTGCTATCGAGTTAGATAATGGAGATATTGTCGGAATTTGGAGTGGAACGACCGACCAAGTTGTCGAATATGACAGTACTCTAAACGCAACAGGAGCGAGTTATAGCAATACGACATACCTTGCAAATCCAAGAGGTGTTGCACAACTGCATAGTGGAAATATTATTGTTTCTGATTATTCATATAATCACTTAGTGGAAATTGATATTAGTGATTATTCTTTGGTAAGGACAATTGGGCAAGGCCTTTCCGGCCCTACCCATGTTCTGGTTGTCCCAGAGTATTGATTAGAGAAAATTCTTATAAGAATACGTTTTAATCTTACCGATCTTGCTTAAGGCCTTTTTCATGGACTTATCGCCAAGAACAACGATTTGTACCTTATCATATGGGAAGGCCGCATAAACAGTCTTTGCAACATCCTCTTGTGAAATCTTATCAACAGACTCTGTGTACTCAAGGAATCGCTTGATATCAACTTGAGAGTTATCAAGACTTACAAGCTGTCTCATAAAGCTTGAAGGCTTTTGAAATTGAAAGGCAAATCCACCCTTAACGGCCTTTCTAACCTTTTCAATTTCTTCCATTGAGATATTTGTGGCCTCAGAGTTGTCTTTTAAAATCTTCACGACTTCTTGAACCATCTGCCCTACTGTTTCTTCCTTTGTAAAAGTTGAAAGTATCGAGCGTCCGTAATCTTTTTGCATACCAGCTGTTGCCCACGCTGAATATGTTAGACCTCTTTTTGTTCTTAATTCTTTAACAAGAATCGATGTGAATCCACCACCTAAGTATTGAGACATAAATTCAAGATTTTCAAAACCTGGGTCCTGTTTCTTTGCAATATAAATCCCTGCTCTCACCTGTGCTTGGTTTGCCTTAGGGACTTCAACAAAGTGAATAAGAGGTTTTTCAGGGTTAAATTTCTTTATCTCTTTAACCTCAGTGTCCAATCTTCTAATGAAGCTTGCCTTAGCATTGAAGCCACATTCGTCAGTAATGATATTTTTTACTTTAAGAAGTGAGCGAGGCCCTGTGATATAAACTTTCTTCTTCACATCATCTCTAAAATACTTCAGGCGACTTTGAAGGTAGCTTCTCTTAATGCGCTTAATATCATGAAGCCTACCTCTTACATCTGAAACATATGGAGTTCCTTTTAAACTAATTGAACGAAACGCCGTTGAAGCAAGTTCACCGTGATTTGAAACAAGATTTTGTCTTTGTGCAATAAGAGACTTCTTTGCCTTAGACAATTCTTGATTTGGATAAACAGCATCTCTAAAGATATGACAAATTTTCTTTGTCGTTGGAATCACATCTTTTGCAAGTCCACTATAAGTATAGCTTGAGAATTCATGTGTTACATTTGAAGAAGTTGAAACACCATAGAACTCTAAGTTGTCCGCAATTTCATTTAAGCTAAAACGATTTGTCCCACTCTCCAGTAGATCAAACATCATCTTAGTTACACCTTTAGTACGTCCATCTTTAATGGCACCGTCAGCAAAGAAGATCGTGACATTATAAGTTGGAAATTTATCATCTTGAATATAAGTGACATCAATATTATCCCACTTAAATTTTTCAATTTTATCGACAAGTTCATTGGCACCAACACTTACGAATGTGGATGCAATGATTAATGATTTTAAAATTTTATTCATAGCTACTAATCCTTTCATTCTAGTTACGATCCCAAATTGATAAGAAAACATAATCGTTACCAGAAATGTAACGATGACAAACATCACGTACCTGATCAACAGTCATTTCACTATAACTCTTTAGTTGTTTTTTATATTCTTTATAGTCACCATTGAAGAACTCTGATGAACCTAGAAAACTTGCTAAACCATCATTTGTTGAAATTGCTTCGTAGTATTGCTTAAGAAGCATATTCTTAGTTTTTTGAACCGCACGTGGTGTGATTGCTTTAGAACAAGACTGCTTAAGTGATCTTAGTAGTCTACGACGAGTATCCTTGATCCCTTTCTTTGGAAGAAGCTCTCCCCCAATGACGAAGATCCCACCATTTTTAAGGCCGTAATTATACGAGTAAACCTTTGATAGTCTTGGCGACTTTGAAACAACATAATTCTTAACAAGGTAAGAGCTTGTTCCAGTTCCTAAAATATCAGATAAGAAGTCCAGAGCATATGAGTCTTCATGAGTAACTGATACAGCAGGAAAAGCTAGTCTAAACATTGGGTTCTTAGATTGTCCCTTAAGGCTTCTTACATAAGGAAGTTTTGCCTGTCTCTTGTATCTTCCAGCATCATCAAGTTTTGCCTTCTTAGCTACAAGATTCTTATTCATTGGAATTTTTCCAATTGTCTCTTTAACCTTAGAAAGTGTTGAAGAAGGATTGATATCTCCAACAATAACCATGATGGCATTATTTGGAGCATAGAAGTCATGGTAGAACTCAAGCATTTGCTTGCGATCTAAATCCTTAACGTCCTTTGCGTCCCCTATTACAGATCCTCCATATGGAGTTCCTTTAAACATTGCTTTCATCATCGCAAGATGAATCTTTCCACTTGGCCTATTTTCATAGCGCATCTTTCTTTCTTCAAGAACAACTTGTCTTTCTTTTTCAAAAGGTACTTCTTCAAGCATGAGATTTGCCATTCTTTCAGCTTCAAGCTCAATCATTTTCTCAACTGTTGGAGCTGCAATATTCTCGTAGTAGACCGTGTTATCAAATGTTGTGTAGGCATTTGAATTCCCACCATATGTTTCAATGTAGTCAGAGAAATACTCTGCTGGGAAATTCTTCGTCTTCTTAAACATCATGTGCTCAAGAAAGTGAGTTGCTCCTGTCGTCCCCTTTCTTTCGTAACGGCCACCAACATCATAGAAAGTGTAAATTGAGGCAATCGGTAACTTCGAGTCGCGAACAAGTAGTAAGCGCAGGCCATTATCTAAAGTGTGCTTTTGAACATCAATATTAAGCTCGAGTGACCCTAGATCAGTGTCGCCAGAATGCTTAGCTTCATTAGTTGATGAACATGATGAGTTTAGAATAAGAGCTGCAGTAATAAAGGCAAATAAATTAATTGCTTTAAACATCAAATCTCCAATAAAAGTTAATATAAATAGCTTAAAAACTTATGATTTTCTTGGCAATATAAAGTTATGAATTTATTAGTTACGTTCCTAGGAACCGGAACAAGTACAGGTATTCCAATGTTAGGCTGCAGCTGTCCAGTTTGCACGAGCTCTAATAAACACAATAAACGTATGCGAACATCATTTTTAATCCAACATGATGATACCACAATTCTCTTTGATACGGGGCCAGATCTTCGCACGCAATTATTGCGCGAGGGAGTTAAGGACGTTAGTGCGGTGATTGTTTCACATGCCCATGCAGACCACTTGAACGGCATCGACGATATAAGGCCATTCACATTTAAGCACCCTATTAACCTCTACACTGATCAAAATAGTGCCGATATAATCAATATAAGATTTGGTTATATTTTTGGAAATAACCCTGGCCATATTGGCTCAAGTCCGAGGCTTTTACTCAACGAAATTGAACCGAATACAGTAAGTAAGATCTGTGATTTAGATTGTGAATTCATAAACCTCCCACATGGAAATGGCATAACACTTGGCCTCATTATTGGAAAGCTGGCCATTATTTCAGACTGTCATGAGATTCCACAGGCCGAGATCGATAAGCTGCGTTCATATGAATTAGACTCCTTAATCATTGACTGCGTGCGCCACAAGCCACATCCTGCCCATCTCTACGTGGAGCGAAGCTTTGAATACATCAGAAAAATAGGTGCTAAGCATAATTATCTTACTCATATGGGCCATGAACTGGATCACGACAGCTTGCAAAAAGAGTGTGACCATCACTTTCCAGATGGAAGTGTCAAAGTTGCCTATGACGGGTTAAAATTCGAGGTTTAATATATTGTAATAGCAAATGAAAACAATTATATTTGCCTCATAAATTTTATGAGTATTTTAACGCCTTCAATTCAATGGAGTTTTTATGATTATTGGTGTTCCTAAGGAAATTAAAAATAACGAAAATCGCGTAGGTCTAGTTCCAGGTGGTGTAAGACAACTTATCCACGATGGTCACGAAGTTTACGTAGAAACTAATGCTGGTGTTGGAATTGGTATTTCTGACGAAGCATATATTCAAGCTGGTGCAAAGATTCTTCCATCACTTGAAGAAGTATTTGAAAAATCAACAATGATCATCAAGGTTAAAGAGCCTCAAGCAAGAGAGATTGCTCTTTTAAAACCTCACCATATTCTTTACACATACCTTCACCTTGCGGCAGATGAGCCACAAACTAAAGGTCTTATGGAATCAGGATCAACTTGTATTGCATACGAAACGATCCAACCGGCAGATGGTTCACTTCCACTTCTAACTCCTATGTCAGAAGTTGCAGGAAGAATGGCAACTCAAATTGGTGCTGCTTACCTACAAATTGACCACGGTGGAAAAGGTGTTCTTCTAGGTGGTGTACCTGGTACAAGAAGAGCAAAAGTAACTGTTATCGGTTGTGGTGTTGCGGGAACTAACGCAATCAAGATGGCAATGGGTATGGGTGCAGATGTTACTGCTATCGATCTATCAACTAAGCGTCTTGCTGAACTTGATGATCTATTTGATAACAGAATCACGACTCTATTCTCTAATATCGATAATATTGAAAAAGCAGTACAAGAGTCAGACCTTGTTATTGGTGCAGTTCTTGTTCCAGGAGCAAAGGCACCAAAGCTTGTAACAAGAGAGATGATCTCTAAGATGGAAAAAGGTTCAGTAGTTGTTGATATTGCTGTTGACCAAGGTGGATGTATTGAGACTTGTAAGCCAACAACTCACCAGAATCCAACTTTCCTAGTTGATGGTGTAGTCCACTACTGTGTAGCAAATATGCCAGGTGCGGTAGCTCAAACTTCTACTTATGCACTGACAAACGTAACTCTTAAGTATGCTCGTATGATTGCTAAGTACGGTGTTGAAGAGTCTGCAATGATGGACGACGCATTCAAGAAAGGGATCAATATCTATAAAGGTAAGCTTGTGTACAAGCAAGTTGCTGAAGATCTAAACCTTGAGTACACTCCACTTAATCTAAACTAAGATTTAAAATATTGGCCCCGACCTGGGGCCATTTTCTTACCAAAAATCGTTTGGCCCCTAAATATCCACACTAAATAACTGTCATTTTTCTCAAAATATCTTACATTTTGAGGTTAATTTAAAATTTACCACCGTATTTTTTTCAATTTCACTTAAATCTCGATAAAAACTCTCAACTGTTATTTTTTAAGGGGGAGAAATGTCAAAAATTCTAATCGGGCTTATGCTCGCATGTTACACACTCGCTGCGAATGCAAGCGATCATCAATTAAACTTCTCATTCAATGGTGGTGATAATGATGTACAAGTACTAGCTAAGGAAGTTGAAGTTACTAAGTACAAAGAAGAGCCATACGAAGGGACATGTTACCGCCAAATTCCATACCAAGACACAGAGTGTGGATATGAAACAGACTATCGTAGAGAATGTCGTTGGGAACCAAGTCGTCAAATTTGTGAAACAGATTACGATTACCAATGTCGTTATGAAACAAAATATCGTCGCGAATGTACAAGAGGGCCTTCAAGACAAGAATGTCGTACTGTTCCAGGTCAGAGAGTTTGCCGTACAGTAAATGGCAGACAAGAGTGTCGTCAGCGTGATAGCCGTCGTGTTTGCGAGACAAAACCAGGACGCGAAATTTGTCGTTCAGTTCCATACCAAGATCGTGTTTGTCGTAATGTACCAGTTAGAAGATGTCACACTCGTCCAGGACGTAATGTATGTGACAATGTTCCTTACCAAAAATATGTATGTCGTGATGTAACAAAGTACCGTTCAGAGCCATACTCATGTACAAAGACTCGTACAGTTGCTTATAAAGAAATGGAAAATGTAACTCACAAAGTAAAAGTACAATACCTTGGTGCAATTGATAAGGCCGATGCTAACTTCACACTTAAGTTTAGTGATGAACTAAAGAGCTTTGATACTCTTGTACAAAACTTAAATCAGGAAGCGACTCAAGTTAACTTCCAAGTATCAGACTTCACAAGAGCTTCTGACTACAATTATGAGTCAACACTTAAAGTAGAGTTCTTCGACCTAGATGAGGCCAAAGCACCGATTCTAGTAAATCCAGAAAATGTGAAAGTTGGGATTAAAGGTCAATTTGAATTAGAGCTTTCTAACTTCACAGAAGGAATGGAGCAGCTAAGAGCAGAAATCGTTGTTTACGACAAAGAAAAGAAGAAGATTCACTTTAAGAAAACAATTGATCTTCTAACTTTCAATAAGTCTCTACTTGATAATGGAAATATTCTATTCAAAGAAGAGTTAAAGAAGCATGGATTTGAAAAGATTAAGAAATTTCCACTCGGGCCATTTGAAAAGGCACGTGAGCTTAAGGTTACACTTACATTCTTCCCATTAGTATCAAAAGTACCAGGGCAAGAACTAAAGTCAGTAACACACACATTAAATACAAAAGCTAAGTTTTAATAAATTGGCCCTTATTTAAAATAAGGGCCTTCTTCAATATTAGGGAATTGATGAAGGCCACTTATAATAAAGAACCCTCTACTACCACGTAGAGGGTTCTTCTATTATTTTCTCCTCACAATAATCTAGTAAAATGAAGTTATATTTAATCAAATTGTCGCCAGGCGTTGTTTACGAGGCCTAAAATGCTACGTATCATTTTGATTAAACAAAATTTAATTTAATTTATTTTAAGTAAGGGAGAGAAGAATGCTTAAAAGCTTAATGGCCATATTAATGATGGCCGCACTTGTTGTCTCATGTTCAGGAAAGGGCGGCGCCAATAAATCTACTTTTGTTTATTGTTCAGAGGGCTCTCCTTCTGGCTTTAACCCACAGTTTTTAACAGATGGCCCATCACATAATGCTGCAGTCTACCCTCTTTATAATCGTCTAGTTAAATTTGAAACTGGATCGACAAATATCATTCCCTCTATTGCAGAGAGCTGGACCATTTCTGATGACCAGCTAACTTATACTTTCAATATTCGTAAAGATATAAAATTTCACACAACAAAAGAATTCAAGCCAACTCGTAATCTTGATGCGAGCGATATCGTTTGGTCATTTAACCGCATGTTCAAGAAAGATCACCCATACCACAAAGTAAGTGGAGGAATCTATGAGTATTGGGATGGAATGGGAATGAGTAATATCATCAAGAGTATTGAGCAAACAGATAAGTATCAACTCCAAATTTCATTACATCACCCAGAAGCTCCCCTACTTGCAAACTTTGCCATGGCCTTCACGAGTATTTTATCTCGTGAATACGGTGAAAAGATGTTAGCGGCCAAAACTCCTGAAGTTGTGGATCGTAAACCTGTTGGAACAGGGCCATTTATCTTCAAGTCTTACCAGAAGGATACAATGATCCGCTATGTGGCAAATGAAGAGTACTTTAATGGTGTTCCAAAAATTAAGCGTATGGTTTTTTCAATCACACCTGATGCCTCTGTTCGAACGCAAAAACTTGTGGCCGGAGAATGTCACCTAGCAACTCAACCTGCACCAACAGATATTG
Organism: Halobacteriovorax sp. HFRX-2_2; assembly: GCF_043196705.1. Lineage (NCBI taxonomy): Bacteria > Pseudomonadati > Bdellovibrionota > Bacteriovoracia > Bacteriovoracales > Halobacteriovoraceae > Halobacteriovorax > Halobacteriovorax sp. HFRX-2_2. The sequence continues at coordinate 1,015,128 of NZ_JBEBMT010000002.1, read as the reverse complement.
CTGCACTTGATGCCAATAAAGACATTACTGTTCTTTCAGGCCCAGGGCTAAATGTTGGTTATCTTGCTCTAAATACACAAAAGAAGCCATTTGATAATATTCATGTAAGACGTGCCATTAATTATGCACTTAATCGCAAGACATATATTGAGCCAATTTATCTTGGTTATGCAACAGTTGCTAAGAACCCAATGCCACCGACGATTTGGGGATATAATGGCGACGTCAAAGATTATGACTACAATATAGAGATGGCCAAAGAAGAGTTAAAGAAAGCAGGACTTCCTGATGGCTTTAGCACAACTCTTTGGACACTACCTGTTTCACGCCCATATAACCCAAATGGAAAGAAGATGGGTGAACTTATGCAAGAAGACCTTGCTAAGATTGGTATCAAAGTAGAGCTAGTTACTTACGACTGGCCAACTTACCTAAAGAAGGCCCATGCAGGCGAACATGCGATGCTACAGATGGGTTGGACTGGTGATAATGGAGACCCTGATAACTTTCTCTATATGCTTCTAAGTTGTGAAGGAGCGAAGGCCGGATCAAATTATGCGAACTGGTGTAATAAAGATTATGACCGCGAAGTTATTGCGGCCAAGCGCTTAAGTGATAAGAAAGAGAGAGCGGCCCACTATATGAAGGCCCAAGAAGTATTCAAAAAAGAAGTTCCTTGGATCACTTTATTCCACTCAACTGTACACCGTGCAATGAGAAGTAATGTGAAAGGATATAAGATTCACCCTCTAGGAAACGATATCTTCGATAAAGTTTCACTCGAGTAACTAGAAGTAATATGAAAAATTTTTTAAAGAAACGCTTTTTACAGCTAATCCCAACACTCATTGGGATTAGCTTATTTTCCTTTATCGTTGTTCGCTTAGTCCCTGGTGACCCAGTTCTACTTTTATTAGGTGAGCGTGGAGCAGATCCAAAAGTCTATGCGGCCATGCAAAAAACCTTAGGACTTGATCGGCCAATCCTAGAGCAATACTTCATTTATATGAAGAATATTTTCACTGGTGATTTTGGAATCTCCATTGTCACCAAACAAACAGTTATTAATGAATTCTTCTCACGTTTTCCTGCGACCTTAGAGCTTGGAATTTGTGCCATGATCTTTGCCATCTTAATAGGAATACCGGCCGGAGTTTATGCGGCCTTAAAGCGTAACTCCTTTATGGACTACCTCCTGATGGGAACCTCACTTGTTGGTTATTCGATGCCAATTTTTTGGTGGGGATTAATTCTTATCATTATCTTTTCAGTTAATATGGGAATCACACCAGTATCCGGAAGAATGGATGTTCTCTTTGATGTCCCAAGAGTGACAGGCCTGATGTTAATCGACACACTAAATCCAGAGGTAATTTCCTTTGATGGATTTGCGCCTTTTACTTCCGCGCTAAAACACCTCATACTTCCAACCATTGCTATGGGGACAATTCCTCTTGCCGTTATTTCTCGTATGACGAGATCAAGTGTTCTTGAAGTATTAAAGGCACCTTATATCCAAACGGCCAAGGCCAAGGGGCAAAGCTATCAAAAGATTGTTTGGAAGCATGCTGTACGTAATGCCCTTATTCCAATTGTAACAGTAATTGGCCTTCTTTTTGGGAGTATCATCACTGGGGCGATCCTAACGGAGACAATTTTTTCTTGGCCAGGGATTGGACGCTGGCTTGTGGCAAGTATTCACGCCCGCGACTATCCAGTCATCCAAGGAGGAATTCTCTTTATTGCTCTGATGGTTATTTTCATCAATATGTGTGTGGATATTATCTACTCAATTGTTAATCCAAAAATTTCAGGTTCTAAATAATGGAAGCGCAAAACACTCAAAACTCAAATGTAACAAATATTCAAATTCTCAAAGAATTTATTGATCACTTCAGTGATAATAAAGGAGCGGTCTTTGGTCTCGCACTTGTTCTAGGCTTTATTATTATCGCACTTCTAGCACCTCTAATTGCACCACATGGAGCAAGTGAAATCTTTCCAGGTCAATTGCGCCTGCCACCATTTTGGGCAGAAGGTGGGTCATTCCAGTTCATCTTAGGAACAGATGACCTAGGACGAGATGTTCTTAGCCGTCTAATCTATGGTGCTCAAATCTCCCTCTTTGTTGGAATCTCAATTGTTCTGATCTCAACATTAGTAGGTACAATGCTTGGCCTTATTGCAGGATACTTTGGCGGCAAAACGGATGCAGTCATTATGAGATTCATTGATATCCTTATGGCCTATCCAAGCATCTTACTTGCTATCATTGTCGTTTCAGTTATTGGGCCTGGGCTTATGAATGCAGTTTTTGCAGTTGCTCTTGTAAGTATTCCTTCATTTACACGCCTTATTCGTGCAAATGTTTTGGAGATTAAAAATCTTCAGTATGTGCAAGCTGCGAAAACATTTGGTGCCTCTCCTATTCGCATCATGCTCAAAGAGATTTTACCAAATTGTATGGCGACATTAATTGTTCAAGTAACACTTGGCCTATCAGAAGGGATTCTCTCTACTGCGGCCCTAGGCTTTCTAGGACTTGGTGTCCAGGCCCCTACCCCAGAATGGGGAATTATGCTAAGTGATGCAAGGCCTTATATTCAAAGTGCTCCTTGGCTTGTGACACTACCTGGTCTTTGTATTCTAGCAGTTGTTCTAGGTCTTAATCTTTTTGGAGACGGACTAAGAGACGCCCTCGACCCTAAACTTAAACGATAAAGAAATAATATATGAGCTTATTAAAAGTAAAAAATCTAAATATACAATTTAAAACCAAAAAAGGACTCATTCATGCTGTCCGTAATGTTTCATTTGAAGTTGAAGCAAGTGAGACACTAGGAATTGTTGGTGAATCAGGCTGTGGAAAGAGTATCACGAATATGGCCATCATGGGTCTTCTTGATGATAACGCAGTTGTAACAGCTGATGAGTTAAGCTTTAACGGAGTTGACCTGCAAAAGCTTAACGAGAAATCATGGCAACAAATACGCGGTGGTGACATCAGTATGATTTTCCAAGATGCCATGAGTAGTTTAAACCCATGTTATACAGTTGAGAACCAAATTGAAGAAGTTCTACTGATTCACGAAGCAAAGCTTTCAAAACAAGAACGAAAAGATCGTGTTGAAAGACTACTCATCCAAGTTGGAATTCCTGCACCAAAAGAGCGTATGAAGGCCTACCCACATGAGCTTTCTGGAGGAATGGCCCAAAGAGTAATGATTGCCATGGCCATCGCCTCAAGCCCAAAGCTTTTAATTGCGGATGAGCCAACGACGGCCCTTGATGTTACTGTTCAACAACAAATCCTCGAACTCTTAGACGAGATTCAAAAAGAAACTGGCATGGCCGTTATCTTTATCTCCCACGACCTTGCAGTTGTTAAAGACTTCACACAAAATTTACAGGTAATGTATGCAGGAGAAGTAATTGAAAGAGGCCCCACCATGGCCGTGATCAACTCTCCTCGCCATCCTTATACATCAGGGCTTTTAAAATCAATTCCATCATTTACAAATGATATCAACGCTCCTCTTTACTCAATTAAAGGAATGGTTCCAGACTTAGGAGACCGCCCAACTGGTTGCCAATTTAGAAAGCGATGTGAGTATGCGACACAACAATGTGAAACATTACCAAAGCTTGTGATCCACGGTGATCGTTCTCTTCGTTGTATTCACCCATTAAATTAAGAATTAGGTATAAATTATGATCAATACGATTACAGTAAATAATTTAAAGAAGCACTATCCAGTTGGAGATAAATTCGTCAAGGCCATTGATGGACTTAGCTTCACACTACAAGAAAGAACGACACTTGGAATTGTTGGAGAATCAGGTTGTGGTAAATCAACTCTTGCAAAATGTCTCATGGCCCTTGAACAGTTAACGGATGGGAGTATTACAATTGGTGGAAAAGATTTCTCAACTCTTTCATCAAAAGAATTATATAAGTCCATCCAAATGGTTTTTCAAAATCCTCTTGAATCACTTAATCCAAGAAAGAAGGCATGGGAGATTATTGCAGACCCACTCCTTATTAATGAAAAGGTAACGAAGAAAGAAGCTTTTGAGCGCGCCTGTGAACTAATGGAAACGGTAGGCCTTCGTCGAGCTCATGCTCACAAGTACCCTCATATGTTTAGTGGAGGACAGCGCCAAAGAATTGGAATAGCCAGAGCACTTATCTTAAAACCAAAAGTTCTAATTCTTGATGAGCCAGTATCGGCACTTGATGTTTCAGTTCAGGCACAAGTTCTAAATCTCTTAAAAGATCTTCAAGAGGAGTTTAACCTCACTTATATTTTTATTTCACATGATCTTTCAGTTGTTCGTTATATCGCAAATAAGGTTCTAGTCATGTACCTTGGAAAAGTTTGTGAGTATGGAAAGAGTGACGTTATTTTTAATACTCCTCAACACCCTTACACGAAAACACTTTTAAAATCAGCTCATGCTGTTGAAAACGAAGTGATTAAGACATTCCCTCCACTTAAGAATGTGGAGCTTCCCTCACCTCTTGATCCACCGACAGGCTGTAACTTCCATACTCGCTGCCCTCTTGCAGTAGAGCATTGTAAGAGCAAAATTCCAAAGTGTCGTCACATCGACAGTAGAGACGTCTTCTGCCATGAAGTTATTGAAAAATAGATATGTTATGCCCTCCACCTGCAGGCCTTTGGAGGGCCTTCTTTGTAATTCTTTCAACTGATTTTTATTTACTCTCTAAAATTGATATAAGCCTTCAAACAAAAATTTTGAAGGAGAGATCAGATGAAGAAAATCATCGCAAAAGCACTAATTATTGCAACAATATGCTCAACTGCTGCAGCATCAACTTGCTCTGAGCAATATCAAGCAGATATCACTGCATATAATAATAACAAGCTAATCAAATCACTCAGAAAGAATACGTCGGCCTACCATGCGGTAACAGCAATAGGTCTATACCTGGCCGGTGTTCCTGCATTTCCTGCATACTTTGCCCTTCCACTAGTAGGACTGGCCCTAACATCACAACAGAAAAAGCTTAAAGGTTATGTTCAGTTCTTTAATAGTGCTGAATCTCAACAAGAGCAAGCAGCACAATTGCAAACAAAGCTTGCAAAGAAAGGTGTTGAAGTATCAACAGAAGAAATTATTAATGAGCTTATGATGCTTAATGAGACTGGTGCTCTTTGTGATGGATCTATTTTCTACACAATGACTGGTGGACATCGTAACGACAATAGAAAGAGTAAGGCGGTAAAGGCCCCTTCACAAAATCAAGTTGTTAACTACCTAAAGAAAGCTCTTTAAGAAAAAGGATAAGTATATGAAGGCAATTATTTTACTAGCACTAACATCTTCTGTATTTGCAAATTTCTGTGCCAATGAGACACTCTTTGACCCAAGCTGGCCAGAGAACAAAATTTCAAATGTAATTAAGTGTAATCGCGTGAAAGCAAAGTCATACGTTCTTGAAGAGAATATGCTACTTGGTGAAGTCGCTTGTTTTGGAATTATAAAGAATCAATACTCAGACTATAAGAACACAACTTATAAAGTGTCTTTTTGGAATACTGAAAAGAATTATGAGGGACTAAGTATTATCCCAACAATTCTTGAAAACGGTAGAATGTTTGAGAAAGCGAAGGTTTTAGTAAGTGATAATGGTGAGACACACCTCTCTTTCAGAGATCCTAGTCGTGGTTACACAACAGAAGTTGACTTCAATCTTGATAACCCTTCTTCAATGAAGGCCCATGTCTTTAAAAAGAAATTCTTTTCAAAGAAGTCACTGGAAACGGCCGAATACGAATGTCAGTTTGAATAATAAGCAAAAAAAAAGCCTCGCAATGCGAGGCTTTTTTTATATGTAAATTTGAAAGATCAAATTACTTAATTTCTTTGTGAAGTGTATGCTTTCTTAAGAAAGGATTGTACTTCTTAACTTCAAGTCTCTCTGGGTGAGTCTTTTTGTTTTTAGTCGTTGTGTAACGAGATGGAGTTTGTCCATTCTTTCTCGCTTCTGTACACTCAAGTGTAATAATAACTCTTGGCCCCTTTGCCATAACTGCCTCCTAAAATATATAAAACCTTAAAATTGTTTTCTCTAATTGATACAAATTACAATTCGTAGGTTAGAAACTTACTAGAAATACATTGTCATGGCAAGGGCCAACTGCTAAAAATACAGCATGGAAACACAAAATCTTGTAAATCTAAAGAACTGGAACTTTGCTCACTTCAATAGCGAGCACTTTAAGTCATTCATTGGCATGACTGGAGATGTCCAGGAAGTAGATGGGCAAATAAAAGAGCTCATCCTCTATTCAGTTACTGTTGTTGACGGTGAAGATATGGAGGTATTCCAACGAGATTTCAGCTCTTTAAAGAGCGCTATTGACTTTATCAATGAAAAATATGGACATTGGCAATTCAATGATCCTACCGATAAGTCTGGCGGAGGCTGTGGTTCTTGTAGCGCTCACTAGGAAGTACTGGAAGCACTACATTAGATCTTGACAAATGGTCCTATATGGGCGAAATTGCTCAAATCTCTAATTAATACTAAATCAGCATTGTACCAAGCAATGCAAAAGATAACGAGGTTTAAAATGAAAAAAGGTATTCACCCAGAGTACAGAGAAGTTCTTTTCCATGACATCTCTGCAGACACTAAATTTGTAGTAAAATCAACAATCAAAGCTGATTCAGAAGAAGAGTTTGATGGGAAAACTTACCCATACGTAAAGCTTGATATCTCAAGCCTTTCTCACCCATTCTATACTGGGAAAACTAAAGTTCTTGATACTGAAGGTCGTATTGACAAGTTCAGAAAGAAATTTGGTACTTCTTACGCTTCACTTGGGAAGAAAAAGTAATTATCGAATTAAATTTTTCGAATATAAAAGAAGCCTCGCAATGCGAGGCTTTTTTTTTAGATACCTGTACAGTGTGAGTAGTACGTATCAAATGAAATATTTGGATCATAACCATATGGTGAAGTCCAATTTGTCCCGTTATAAATATTGATCCTACTTGTTGGTAAATACCCGGGAGTCGTAATAGACATCGAAAAGTCACCTCCTGCAGTATCAACAACAAGATAGTAAGTTTTCCCAACTTGAAAAGGAACGGGAGAAGAAAAATAAAGATCATGCTCCGTTGCAGGATCAGCACTCCCCAGCCCACTAGTTAAAGTTGCACTTCCCACAAGAGTTCCATCATCAGGGGTATGAGAATGTGGCACTTCAGTATCTTTATAAACCTTAACACTTACAGAAGTTAAATTTTCAGAAGACATAAAAAGCCTGATTCGGTCCATATAAACAGTTGCGCCGATTATACCGTTCATCGATAACTCCTGGGCAACTCGCTGACCAGATGTAATATTTATCGTTGATCCAGGGCCAGATATATCTTCACCTGTTGGACAATAAGCTAGTGCTGTATCTAAATCATCCTCAGACACACAACTAGTCATAGTAGCTAGAATAAAAAGTAACATGATAATTTTCTTCAAGGCCCTCTCTCCTTTGTCTTAGTTAATCACTCAAATACTATTCGGCGTGACTAAATAAAAAGATGAGAAGGAAAATCCATAACGTACTGATATCATTAAACATATCAGAGTGGAGATAATATAAAATTGAGTGATTGCGTAACAAAGCTTAAGGAATCATCTACAAAAAAACTTTGGTTACACTTATGGTTAAAAATTTATTCCATGTTAAAATTTAAAAATATAAAGACAGGACTTCTATGCGTAAGATTTTATTTCTCTCATTTTTTCTACTATCAAATTCGGCATTGGCAAACCTTGATAATAAGATCAATTATATCGCCGACATTCTTATCAAAGAACAATACTTAATCAACGACTCAAAAGAACGTGCGGATTTTGTAAAAAGACAATTGATAGAAAAGTCTGCCAAGAGTTTAGATAATAAGAAACTCGAAAAGATTATTGATGACAATACAAGCTTCGTTGATATCAAAGAAGAAATCAAAAAGCGTATAAAGGCCAATTACACTGAAGAAGAAGTAAATCGACTTATGGCCATTCTCGAAACGAAAGAGATGAGAAAACTAGCTAAAGATGTTCTCTCTAAAGTTTTAACGATGCCACACTTCAAAATGGATAAAGAAAAAATTATCTACGAAGTCAAAGAGTTAAAAAGTAAATAAGCTCAAAGAGTTTTGAGAGAAACTGGATGATCTTCCAGTTCCTCTACTCAACACCCTCAACTTCAATAGTCTTAACTCGCACGGTAGCGTTTTCTAGCACTTTATCGATTGTATAGCGTACACTTATTCCAGAAGAGATTTCTTCTAGTTGCTTAACGACTTTCTTTTTAAAGAGCTTCTTTGGTACTTCCAAAGTAAGTGACTTATTATTTTCATCACAAACATCCCAAAGGAATGCATGCTTAACATTCTTTTTAAGACGAATGATTCTAGCTTGTCCGGCCTTGTCTTCAACATGCTCAAGAGCATAGAAGTGAATTGTTGCAGGCATGACCTTGCGGTCTAATTTAGCAACTTGTGAAAGAGACTCAAGTTCGAAGTCTAGGGATGTTTTGATCGACTGGTGGCACCAGTCATCGATTCCTTCAAGAGGACAAGTCCCCTGTCCCATGCAAGGATATTGAATTTTATAATCAATAAGAAGAAGTTTCTTTCGAAGCGCTAGCAGGTCCTTAAAAACATCCTTTGTTCCTGGCTCAATACAGATAATGAACTTAGGATTATAACGTTTAATGATTTTAAAGGCCGCCGGCATTCCCATCTCATTAATCGAGTTTCCAAAGATAAGAGTTCGTGGGGCATCATCAACATTTGGAAGAGTCTGTGAAAAACTAATTTTAGAGTTTTGAAAGTACTCATCGTTTAGTTTATTGGCCTGGTCAATCATAAGCTTCGATTCATCAACTCCCGTAAATGAGAGAGCATCTGAAAACAACTCACTGGCCGCAAAGGCATATGTTCCAGGCCCAGTTCCAATATCTAAGATATGAGTTTTAGATATTTCTGCCTTCATTTGCTCACTTAAATGCTCAACTAAGAATTCAAGTTTTAGAGCGTTTGTAGGAAAGTAAAATGATGTATAAGCGCTGATTAAATCTTCATCAGAGTAATTATTCTTAAGCTTAGTACGCTCACTTGTAAATTGAGTTGATTGAGTCCCAATAAGTTTTGCAAGTTGTTGCTTATTAAGATTTGGATTTAAAAGACTCTTTAAAATTTTATCGTATTCAAACATTCCTACTTCCTAAAAAAAAGGGCCCAAGAAC
>NZ_JBEBMT010000002.1:872027-1005749 GCF_043196705.1 Halobacteriovorax sp. HFRX-2_2 | reverse complement strand
CCCTTGGGCCCAAATTAAATATGCTTTAAAAGATTATACTATCTTTTTTCTGGCGCTACGTAATCTCTTTCGTTTTCACCAATATAAACTTGGCGAGGACGTGAAATACGTGCTCCATCTTCTCTTAGCTCTTTCCACTGAGATAGCCAACCTGGAAGACGTCCTAATACGAACATTGCTGTAAACATATTAGTTGGGATTCCAAGTGCCTTGTAGATAATACCAGAGTAGAAGTCTACGTTTGGATATAGGTTACGCTTAACGAAGTACTCATCTTTAAGAGCAACTTCTTCAAGACCTTTAGCGATATCAAGAAGTGGATCTTCGATTTTAAGCTTAGTAAGAATTGTGTCACATGCTTTCTTAATGATCTTTGCACGTGGGTCAAAGTTCTTATAAACACGGTGACCAAATCCCATAAGACGGAATGGATCTTCTTTGTCTTTCGCTTTCTCGATGAATTTTTGGTAATCACCACCATCTTTCTTAATTTCTTCAAGCATTTCAAGAACTGCTTGGTTTGCACCACCATGTAGTTGTCCCCAAAGAGCTGTTACACCAGCTGCAATTGAAGCAAATACGTTAGCGTGTGAAGAACCTACAACTCTTACAGTTGAAGCAGAACAGTTTTGCTCGTGATCTGCGTGAAGGATAAGAAGAGTATCAAGAGCGTCAGCAACGTCTTGGTCAACTTCACCATCAAACATTAGATTTAAGAAATCTGCTGAGTAATCAAGTTTTGCATTTGAAGTAAGTGGGCTTTTTCCCATCGTCTTGCGATAGAATTGCGCCATCATTACTTTTACTTGTCCCATAAGTTGAACAATTGCCTTGTTCTTGATTTCTTCTGTTGCTTCTGGATCTAGAAACTCTGGGTAGAAACCACTTAGAGATGAGATCGCAGCAGCTAGAACACCCATTGGGTGAGCAGAACCAGGGAATTGGTCGATAATTTTCTCAACACCACCTGGCAGCTTGCTATTAGCAGAAATTTCTTTATTGAACGCATCTAGTTCTTTAACAGTTGGAAGTTTTCCATTGTAAAGAAGGTATGAAACTTCAGAAAAGTTTGAAGATTCAGCAAGTTGTTCAATTGGGTAACCACGGTATCTTAGAATACCCTTTTCTCCGTCTAAGAAAGTAATCTTTGACGTACATGATCCTGTGTTAACAAAACCAATATCTAAAGTAATTGCACCTGTTTGTGCTCTTAGCTTTGAGATGTCTAAAGCGACTTCGTTTTCAGTTCCTTTGATCACAGGAACTTCAATAGTTTGACCATTGATTTCAATTTTTGCACTATCGGCCATTTTATTCCTCCAAAATTTAAGTTGGATATAACTTAAATACGTTAAAAAATACGAATTAAATTAAGTAGATACATATCTTTTTTTGCTAAATCTGTCGACACGTCTTGCGTCTAAAATGCACAGCGTTGCATTAATTTTCCCAATTATCTGGGTCTTGCTGCCATTTCATAAGAAGGGCGTGGCCTCTTTCTTCGATCAATTTTTGCGACAAACAAATATCGGCTAATTGATTCAGATTTATTAAAGAAAAAATATCAATTCCTAGCTCTTTGGCAACTCTTTTGGCATTGGGAGTTTGGTAGTCAACCAAACACAGCACAGAGTCTACCACATGGCCCTGCTCGCGAATAAGCTTAATGACTTTTTCAATACTTGAGCCTTGATTAACGAGGTCTTCCACTAAAAGTAGTTTACTATTTTCGCCAACTTTTCCTTCCACTACTTTACCAGTGCCATGGGCCTTCGGCTTTGAGCGAACGTAATTCATTGGCTCACCACGATGATATGCTAATGCTGCTGCGTGAGATATTCCAGCAGTTGCAACACCAGTGATAAAGTCATAAGAAAGTTGATTTTCATCAATTTGCTCACACATTAATTCAATAGCAAGCTTCCACATTTTTGGATCTGAAGACATAAGACGGTTGTCGCAATAAATAGGCCCTGTTTTACCAGAAGCGTATTTAAATGGATTTTGTGGAGAAATTTTTATTAAGCCAAATTTTATCATCTCTTTTACAAGAGCGACTGTCTTTTCTGTCATGCTAACCCCTTTAAAATAGTTTAAACAAATTTATCCATCTTAAAAAGTCGAATTCTTGTATAATTACCAATTGTTTGTTTATTTTTTTTACTAACTAAATTTTATTATTTCAATAACTTACCGATGTAGAGGATATATTTAAAAGAATTGATTATTTAGTTGATTAAAGGAGTACGTTTTTGAAAGCATTATATATTTGTGATGAGAAGGATGAATGGGGATATATTAGGGATTCATTTTCTAATTGTTTTCCAAATATCCAACTTCATTGCGCAATTAGTGGTGATGATGCAATTGACCTATTAAGTTTTGAAGGTCCATTTGCCATGATCATTATAGAAGTTTCTCTTAAAAACGAAGACCCTTCTCAACTAGCAGGAAAAATACTTTCCATTACTGGTCAAAGGCCATTTATCTTTATTGGTATGGAGGCCATGATTAAGCAGAGAATTCCAGATGCTCTGTATGCACGAAGTGAATCAAGCTCTGCCCTTATGCGCCCTATTGAAGAAGAAGATTTTATGGCCGCAGTAAATAAGGCCCTCGCTTGGGTAAAAAGTGAAGACTTCGGCTCAAGCATCGAAGAATTCGAAGACGAAGATTTACTACCAATGAAAATTCGTGGCTTCTACTTATTTGATACTATCGCCTATGATGTCTACTTAGAGCTAACACAAACAAAGTATACAAAGATTATTTCAGCAAATAAGAAGTACTCTCATTCAACGATCCACTCTTATGCAAGAAAGAATATCAAGGTTCTCTATTTAAAGAAGAACGATTATTTAAAATTTCTAGAAGAAGGAATCGAGAACCTTCTAAAAACATTTGAAAGTAGAAAGAAGCTACAAGACTCAGAAGTTATTGAGAACCAAATTAAGGCGGTTCTTCTTATTCATCAATATGTAAAAACAGTTGGTGTATCTGAGAACGTCATCAAATTATGTGATGAAGTTATTCTTTGCAGTCGCGACATTATTCTTGAGAATAAGAAGTATCGTAATGTTCTTTCATTATTTCCAAAAGGGCCATTTGATGTTGCAACACAATCGATTATGACTCTTTACTTATCTCACTTTATTCTTCAGGCACTAGGTTGGGCCTCTGAAACTTCTAAAAAGAAACTTGGACTTGCTTCACTTCTGTATGATTCAATGCTTGATAATGAAGACCTTGCTTCGATTCAGTCGCTAGAAGATCCACAGCTTAAAATGTTCAAAGAAAGTGAGCAGGAAAATTATCGCGTCCACCCTCTTAAGGCGGCCGAGATTGCACAATACTTCACAGGCTATCCAGAGGCAGACTTTGTCGTGGCCCAACACCATGAAAGACCTAAAGGAGATGGCTTTCCTCATAAGTTAAGTACAAATAAACTGACGGCCCACTCATGCGCATTTATCCTAGCAAATAACTACATTTTAAAGTTATGTACGAGTACTGGCGGCAAAAAGAACTTATTAAATATCTTCCGAGAGATTAAGGAAGTTTACAATCAAGGTAACTTTAAAGACCCGCTTAACGCTCTACAAAGGACGATTCTGTAAATTAAAGATTTCTTAAAAGATGGAGTCCTTTACTCTATTAAAAACGAGGGATTTTTAATTTACATTTTTCTTAGTTGAGTTAAACTCTTTGTATTGTTTTACAAACATCTCAATATTAAGGAGTTTATTGATGAAAAAACTATTATGCGCAGCTCTTTTTACAGTTGTTACTTCTTCTGCAATGGCAGCTCACGGGCCAGCTGGTTGTGGTCTTGGTTCGGTAATTTTCGAAGGTAAGTCAGGACTTGCTCTTAACGTATTAGCAGCAACGACAAACGGTATCTTTGGTAACCAGACATTTGCAATGTCAACAGGTACTCTTGGTTGTGAAGATGCGAAAACTGCACGTGTTGCAGCTGTATCATTTGTAGAAAACAACATGATCGCACTTTCAAGTGATATTGCTCGTGGTGAAGGTGAAAGCCTAAATGCATACCTTGCACTAGTAGATGCTCCAGCAGCTAACAAAGCTAGCCTTAAGCAAAACTTTGATATGATCTTTGCTGAAAATGCTGACGCTCAAACAATCCACAATAACATCCAATCTGTATTAGCGATGTAATATGGTGGCCTACGGTGAAAGCTGTAGGCCATTTTTAATACGCCAAAGTTGATTAAAGAATGAAATTACTTTTTACTGCAACACTACTCGCCTTTGTCTTTGGACAAACGTCTTATGCAACGTGGGCACCATCTAACCTAGATTCTTTTTCAAAATCACAAAAGTGGTTAAAGCTAATCCGTTATGAAAAGGGACTGTTCGGTTATGAATCCCTTGTGAAAGCTGACGAATACTTCCTCTCAAAAGAGGGAAAGACTTCTCCTCTCCAAGAATTAAAGAAGTCAATTTCAGGCATTGAATCTGCTGCAATCAAAGACATGAATAATCATCCAAAATGTCTTTTCCCTGCAAGATTTATGCTTTTAAAAGAACATAAATTAATTAATCAGTCTCTTAATTTAAAAGACTGTCCTGCTTACCAAGCTTATATTGAAAAAATCGATATCTCATCTGTATCAATCATTTTTTCTTCTTACTTTATTGAAAAGCCGGCATCAACTTTTGGCCACACCTTCTTTCGTGTTCGATCAAAGTCTTCGGAAAACCAAGATAATGACCTCTTAGATTATGGAGTCGACTTTAGTGCTAAGGTTGATACCATCAATCCTCTTGTCTATGGCTACAAAGGGATCTTTGGTGGGTTTAAGGGCATGTATGCCATGATGCCATACTATGTGAAAGTTAAAGAATATAATAATATGGAATCAAGAGATCTATGGGATTATGAATTAAACCTAGATAAGGAAGATCTCATTTATTTTCAGGCCCACCTATTTGAGATGAATAGGGCCTATTTTGATTACCTCTACTTTACGAAGAATTGCTCTTATCATATTTTGGCCTTCGTGGATGCGATAAGAACAGACTGGAAATTAATCGACAATATTGATACTACAGTTCCACCTGTTGATACGATCTATGCTCTCTTCAAGCAAGATAATATCGTAAAGAATATTAAAGTTAGGCCTGCTTCTTATACAAAATTGAAAGCAAGATATAATGAGATGGCCCCGGAACAAGTTGAACTTTTTAAAGAGCTTGTAAAGAATTCAAAAAATATTAGCAATATCAAGGATAACCCAAAAGAGCTCTTTGTTCTGGATACTTATAACCTCTATGTCGATTTTAAAAATGCTGATGTTGATGCAACAAAGTCTTTAAAGAATAAAGAGAAAAAAGAGTATCGAACAAAGAAGTTTCGTATCAATAGTAAGCGTGCAAAACTTGCATCAAAGTCACAAGATATTAACTATGAATTTCTTATGCCAAAGTCCCCTGATAAGGGCCACTACACAAATCAGATCACTCTAGGTTCTAGCTTTGATACACATGGAGAATACCTAAACTTCGAATTTCGTGGTGCCCTTCACAATGCACTCGATCGCCAAGATGGCTATCTACCAATGTCCACGACAGAATTAGTGAACTTAAAATTTGATTACAATCGCTATCAAGAAGATCGCCTTAGATTAGTTGATGCAAAGCTTGCCCGTATCGAGGCCCTTAGGCCTGTTAGTGTCTTTGCAAAAAAACTTAGCTGGCAATTTGGTTTTGGTTTTGCTGAGAGCTTTACATATCAAAGCCGAACGCTAAATCCATACCTGGACTTTGATCTTGGCTACACTCTTGGTGATGAAGCATTCGCAGTAGCAGCATTTATCGCTACTCAAAACTCATATATCTACGAATCTGACTATGACTACTCTCTAACATATGGGCCTAAGCTAAGACTTATCTATTCAGGAAAGTACCTATCATGGCAAGGTAGCTATCAGTATGCTTTTAGAAACCATAGTAGCTTAAATAAGCTTCATGAATGGAATACTGAGGCAAGATTTCACTTCACTAAGAATGTGAGCCTTAAGATTGCTTATGAGTACTACGATAGTATTTATCAGAGAGCTGTGGCCGGATTAAACTACTTTTACTAATTGATATAAGTTAAATTTTAATCGTTGCCAGCGTTTCAATAATTTTCTTATATGTATGCTTAGTGAATCGTTCGCGTAACTTA
Organism: Halobacteriovorax sp. HFRX-2_2; assembly: GCF_043196705.1. NCBI lineage: Bacteria > Pseudomonadati > Bdellovibrionota > Bacteriovoracia > Bacteriovoracales > Halobacteriovoraceae > Halobacteriovorax > Halobacteriovorax sp. HFRX-2_2. The sequence goes on along the minus strand of NZ_JBEBMT010000002.1, from coordinate 999,556 downwards.
GTGATCACATCTTCAACATTGATCTTCTGACGATCTTCAATTCGTTGATAAATCTCTTCAGTGAACGCTTCAGCAATAATCAGAACTTTTGCAAGTGGTGAAATATCATCTTTGAAACTTGTGGCAAAGCCAAGTCCGTTTGATGTACCATGGTGTTGCATAATAATAACATCGGCACCCAGTGGACAGGCAGGATAGCGCCTAATTGCGTCTGCGGCCTCGGCAGCGTGGTTAATAATGATTTCCTTATCCTCTTCAGAAACTTGAGGATCAAAGATAATCTTATCTTCATACATAAGATCAGGATATTTCTTATACACCTGAACAAGGTACATATCATGAAAATAGAGAACAAATTTAAGCTTTTCTTTGTGAGCTGGGCCACCCCACTCAACATTCTCAAGAATGTGAGAAGAAACATAACCAGCAATAATCGAGTGACTATAAAGAAAGCCCGATTTTAGAGCAGCGAGGTCTTTTAAAATTGACTTAAGATCTGGCACGCTATCGATAACTTCTTCCATTGTATCCATACACATTTGTGATAACTGGACGACTTCTTTAGTCACGCCTTCATCTTCAAATAATTGCTCAGCAATCGCATCAATACTCTGTTCGACAAAATCTAAAGATTCTTGCTGTGGTGTCTCTGGTGTTACTTTTTCCATACTTTCGATAAGTAGCTCTGTCACTCTTTTCGTAAAAGCAAAGCGCTCTCTTGCAGGAATAAGAAGATGAGAAACATTCTGATCCAAGAACTCTCTTACCTTGGGCCAAACATCACTGTCTGTATCATAGATCTTGGCCGGAGTTTTAACACCATCATTTTCAAGCATATAGTATGTGTCACAGAATGCTTTATTAAATGGAAAGAAGAGACGGATTGGCATTTCATATAACTCTTCAGTTACAACGGCCAAAACTTCTCTTGGTGTAATTTTTAAGCATTCAAAAATATTTTGTAAAATTCCAGGAATATCAAATTGATTCTTTACGACATAATTCTCATCTGGAACAAGATCCCCTTCTCCAATAACAATTGAAGGGATGTCGCGGTCATTTTCAATAAGATTATGAAAGGCCAAAAGGGCCGTATCCTCATCTCCAATGGATGCCATCGTCACGAGTAAATCAATTGGGATATCGGTATCTTCAATATGAATAAGCGCCTCATCTAATGATGACGTAAAAATTAAATTCAACTCTGTATATGTTTTGAGATTTACACTATAAATTGAATTTAAAACTTCATTGTCACAAATAACTAAAGCGGTTTTCACAAAGTCCTCTTAAAATGATATCGTATTGCTAATTGTAACATATAATTACAGATGCTTAGCAACTTGCACACAAGGAAAAATATGCAATTTAAAGAAAATGAATTGGTTTTAGGAACAATTATTGAACGCTATAAACGATTTTTATTAGACTTTAAATTGGATAAGAACTTTAAAGAGTATAAGTCTAAGGATGTCCTAACGGCCCACCTCGCTAACACAGGAAGTATGAAAACCTGTTGGGAACCAGATTGGAAAGTTCTCATGACTCACTCGGATGATCCAAAAAGAAAACTAAAATTCTCTGCTCAAATGATATCTAACGGTGACTCTTGGATTATGGTTAATACTGGACTAACAAATAAAATCGTTCAAGAAGGACTCGAGCTTGGAAAATTCAAAGAGCTTAAAGATTATGAGTACTTTAAGAGTGAAGTAAAAATAGGAAAAAGTAGAATTGATTTTCTCTTAAGTAATAAAGAGATTGATAAGAAAGATCTGCAGCTTGAAGATGCAAGCTTTAAGTATAATTTTGTTGAAGTAAAGAATGTTACTTTAAAAGTTGGTGAGCAAGCTCAATTTCCAGATGCAGTCTCAACTCGTGGACAAAAACATCTTGAAGAACTTATGGCATTAAAAGAACAAGGCCATGAGGCCACAATGCTCTATATTATTTCACGTGAAGATGTGAAAAGCTTCAATGTTAGTGATATCGATAAGGAATACAAGAGACTACTAATTAAGGCCAAAGAAGTTGGAGTACAGATACTCGCCTACCAACTTAGCTTGAATGAAAATGAAATAGCAATTGCAAAGAAATTGAAAGTCGTTCTATAAATTAGTGGACTCAAATTTCTCAATATGATTTGCGAGCTGAGAGTAAACACGACTCTCGTTTGGAATCTTTGTTAGAAGATGATTAAACTTCTGTAGGTTATCTTTATTAATAAAGCGGTAAAGCTCTTTTGTAATGAGAGAGTTCTCATTGCTACGGCTAGAAGCTAAGACCGTTACAATTTGATCACTTACCTTATCTTTAAATTCTTTAGATGCTGCATACTTCTCTAATTCTAAAATAATGAGTGAATGAAGATCTTTTCCGTACACACCTTGTGATAATTGAATAAGTGCATTCAATGATCTTAGATCACTTTTTTGTGTACTTAATAGTAAAACGAGATTCTTCTTTAAATCTTCATTACCAAGGTCAATAAAGTCTAAAGCTGTTGTGATAATTGAATGAGAACGAAAGCCTCTTTTTAATGTGAAATTATAAAGCTGATTAATATTTTCGTTAATCTTAGCTGTGACAAAATCCCCATACTTATCATAATTTTCAGAAACCTCTTCACTTGTGAAGTACTCCTGACAAATAGTTCGCATACAACCCTTGAGCTTAGATAAGGACTCTTCATAGGACTTATACATATGCATATCCTCAACCCTTCTCTTCTTAAGAGCGCGGGCCGTAACGTCATCAGACAAGGATGCAATTGATCGTTTAACAAAATCAGGAGAACGATCTACATGCTTATAAGGGTTCGCACCACTGCCTAGCTCTTGCTTAAGAGTACTTTCAATATCACTACTAGTGAAAAATACAAATGCACTTAATGATGCAATAACGACAGTATGAACTAAGCCTTTAATCATTTCTTTCCTTAAATGTTTAACCAACCTTTTTACTCGTTTCGGTTAATTTTAGGAAAAGATTAAGTTTTAGTTTTAGTTCATATGTAAATCTAATAACTTACAATGATTTTAAATGATGATAGTGCTCAATTAGTTGCTCAACACAATTAAAGCCCTTTAGTTCCATATCATTTAAGATGGCCTTATTAAGGTTTTGTAAAAGCTTTGGCCCTTGAAAAACAAATGCAGAATATACTTGTAAACACCTTCCCCCATCACGCCAGTAATCAACGACATCTTCATATGATGAAAATCCACCTACACCAATGAATTCGAGGTTAGGATATTCTTTCATTTTATCAAGACAGGCCTTACGAATTCCACGGGCCTTTTTTAATAGAAGCTTTCCAGATACACCACCGACACCACGCTCCTGCATAATCGTCGTATTAGTTGCAATAATACCTGTAAGCTTATAGTCACTTGCAACTTTGATAATGCTATCAATCTCATCTTCTGCGATATCTGGAGAGATCTTTAGATAGAGGTCCACCTCACCTTCTTTACGCTCAAGGGCCGCAAAAATCTTCTCTAGTGATTCACGAGTTTGATGAGAGCGAAGTCCTGGTGTATTTGGGGAAGAGACATTAATGACAATATAATCAGCTAACTCTTTAAAGTCTTGATACAAAGAAGCGTAGTCTTCGTAAGCAAGATCATCTGGCGTATCCTTATTCTTACCAATATTCACTCCTAGCGGAATTGAACGTTGGGCCAAGCGAACCTGATTCTTAAGAAACTCTCCACCTTCATTATTAAAACCCATACAATTGCGAATCGACTCTTCTTCAATATAGCGAAAGAGTCTTGGCCTTGGATTTCCGGCCTGAGGCCTAGGAGTAACTGTACCAACTTCAATTGCACCAAAACCAAGGTTTGAAAGAAATTGGTAGCCTCGACAGTTCTTATCAAGACCTGCAGCAAGTCCAATGGGAGTTGCCCAGATATTATTTCCAACTTTTAATTTTAAATTATCACGACGATAGCTTGGAAAGATTTCAGATATAACGGGAAACTTTTCCATTAAATCAATCGTTAGATCGTGAGCATCTTCAGCATCGAGTTTAAATAAGAAATTGCGCGCAAGAGAATAAATCATTAGTACAACTTAACAAAGTCACCTTCGTGAACAGAGCCTCCAGAATGTAGAATTCCAATTGAAGCGTCTGCACCGATAAAGTCGACAACCTCAATTGTTCCTTTAATCTCCCCTTTAGAAACACCAATTAGTGCCCCTGTTTCAGGATCATAAATATCAACACCTTCAGTTACAACTTTTAAAACGTCACCAATATTAAGCCCAGAATCGCGTCCAGCATTAATATAGATATTATTTCCAATGATCTTTGCAACACGGCCTATCCACTCTAGCTTTTGGGCCGTATCAAGAATTCTTGGGATAGATTTTCTAACTGATACCTTTGTTACATAACGAAGAAGGTCTTGGCGATACTTCGTCTGAGAGTCACGATCAGACTTAAAGAAACGGTAGCTATTATCATCAGCATAACCATCGAGGGTATCCGTATAGATTTCTTTATTTGAATTTACATCATAAATTCTAATTTCAACTTTTGCTTCACTGTAGCTCTTTGTGCTTCTAACAAATCCAACTTCATCAGACTTCTCTCTAACTCTGGCCTCAATAATTCGTCCGAAAACAACAAAGTTTACACCCTCACCCTTGGCCTTTCTTGTCATCTGAACAAGCTTAGAGCCACCTTGAGAATAAACTTGTTTAGATGAACCAAATAATCTTGCAGACATAGGATCAACGATAAATTGTCCCGTCTTTTGAAGTTCACGGCGCAATTCTTCTGTCGCGACAACACCTAGGTCTTGTCCTCCAAATGGAGATTCATTAAAGAAAGTTAGTAGTGCAACTTTCTTCTTAACACCTGTAAAGTGTTGACGCTGAGTCGTTCTTTCTTTTCTTCCGTGATAGTCTCTTCTTTGCGGAGGAGCTAAAAGAGAACACGATGTTGTTATAATCAGTAAAATTGGTAATAAATACTTAATCATAGATTCTTGGCCTTCGTGGCTTCCTTATCTTCTTTAATAACTTTTCCATTCTCTCCAGCATGAATAATATTGAAGACAAATGGTAAATTCTCATCTCTTTTAATTGAAGCTTGATCTGATAGCTTTGTGTTTGAGAACTTCTTTAAAACATCCATGGCCTTATCTTTATCACCAGAGAATGTGATACTAATACTTACGACATTTTGAAGAGTCGAAGTAATTTGTGGATCAAAGAAGTAAACAACGCCCTCTTCCTTAAGCATACTTGCAAAGTCAAAAGCTTCATTAATATTGTGTGTATTTCTTAGAACGATATCAAAAGAATTCTTTACAGAGACCTTCTCCTTGATCGTTCTCTTTAGGCCCTTCATTTCAGAAATTGGTAACTGATATACAAAGCTAGCAATATCTGAACTTTGCTTATGTGGATCAACTGTTGAGTACTGCTGTCCTTTGGCCTCAAAATCTTTAAAGTTTACAATTGTTCCGTCACGTAAATCCGTTAAAACAATTCCACCATATGTTTGAATATTGATTTGTTTTTGCTTTTCATCTTTAAATTCTTTTTCAAGTACAATATCAAGAGTTAGCATAAGTGAATTTCTTAACTCTTCCTGACGAGTCCCTAGGATCTCACCTTCACTTGAGCGTAGTGCAGAAAGAGGCTTCTTTAAATGTTCAAAGATCTCTTGTCTTGTCGAAGGATTAACAATCTCAATTCCTTCTAAAAAGACACCACCAACACTTCCAGTTAATTCCTTAATCCAGTGGTCTTCAACAACATCAGTAAATTTGGACTGAGAACTAACACCCACTTCTTCCCAAGTAAGATCTTTAAGCTTGTAATTGATATTTAGGTATAGCTTTGTAAAATTTCTTGTCTTTCCTTGCCCGATATAGCGGTAGTAAATCTCAGAAACAAGTTTGCGATCAACTTTTGCATCAATATTGTAGTAGTGGGTATCGGCACGAGATAGTGACTTAGACATTTTCTTAACTGTATAAGAAGAGATGATTGAGTTAAACCCACCAAATGAAGCACGGGCCTTTAGTCTCTTACTTCTTAGGCCTCTTTCATATCTTTCTAGAGCACTGCCTGTTAGAACGACAGGGTTACCTTCTTCATCCACTGCACCTGTTTGGCGATCATATGTCTCCTTGATCGGCGCAAAGTATTCTTCAAATTGTGTTTCATAGTTCTGCCAGAATGTCTTAGTGTCTAGACCTAGTTTTTCAAGCTCTGAATCAAGAACATTTCTAACAGCGTTGGCATAAAGTTGCTCTTTAATAAAAGATAAAGAGTCACCTGTTTGTGATGTGAACTGACCTCTTGCACTCACTGATGCTGCAAGAGTATTTGTTGCTAAAAGTAGCAATAATATTAGTTTCTTCATTATCCATCCCTAGATTTAAATATATCTTTAAGTATTTTACCCTACATCGCTGATTTTTCCATCAATAATAAACTTCACCGCATCAGCATCAAAAATCTCATTAATTTTTGCCGCCATTTGTGGTGTTGGGTTTACCAGATAGTCACTTCCGAGCGGCATTCTCGCTCTTCCCGAATCGTGTTCAAAAATAATATGTAGTGGAACAGTTCCTCGGTGACCTAAAATCGTCTGCTTAAGACGGTTTAGACGCCCTTCATTTAAAGAAGTCATTGGAACGTTAAGACGAACAGATGACACTCTTTCTTCGGCCTGTTCTTTAAGCTTTTGAATCTTTGACGGGAAGAATTTTCGCGGTTCCTCGGCCAAATTTACCTGTCCAGTCATAATGATTGGATCATCACTTAATAGAATCTCTTCATATTGAACAAATGTTTTTGGGAAGACAATACACTCAATCTTACCTGACAAGTCCTCTAGGGTAGCAAAACACATGCGATCCCCTTTCTTTGTCATGATTGGCTTTCTCTCAACGATCATCCCAGCAAGAACCATATCTCTTTTTGATGTTCCATCAATATCTTGAATTTGCCCAATAGGCATTGAGGCCATCTGCTCAATAACACCTTGGTAGCGATCAAGAGGGTGACCTGAAACATAAACACCAATTAACTCAGCTTCATAGAGAAGTTTCTCTCTATCATCCCAATCGGCCGTGTGTTCAAGATCAAGCTTGTTAGCACCAGTATCTTCAGATCCTTCTGCCATATCAAAGAGATTAGTCTGTCCCATCTCTTTTTCTTTTTGGCGCTTACTTGCGTAAGCAACAACCATTTCCATATTTTCAAGCATCGTGCGACGGTTTAGCTCTTTTTCACAACCATCGAATCCACCTACGCGAATTAATGCTTCAACTGTTCTCTTATTAACTTGTCTAAGGTTTACTCGCTCACAGAAATCAATAAAGCCCACAAATGGCCCATTTTCTGTACGCTCACGTACAATCTCTTCAACTGCACCTTCACCAACACCCTTAATAGCACCCATTCCAAAACGAAGGTTTCCATCAACAACGTTAAATAACCAAAGAGATTCATTCACACATGGAGCAAGAACTTCAATATCGTGATTTCTTGCATCGTTAATAATTGTCGTGATCTTATCTGTATTAGAAAGTTCCGTACTTAATAGACCAGCGTAAAACTCTGGTGGGTAGTAAGTTTTTAAGAAAGCTGTTTGATAAGCAATATATGAATAAGCAACGGCGTGAGATTTGTTGAAACCGTATTCCGCAAATTTCGCCATCTGATCATAGAGAGTTTCCGCAATCTTAAGATCGTAGTCTCTCTCTTTTGCACCATCTAAGAAGATTTGCTTATGGCGCTCCATCTCCTTAAGTTTCTTTTTCCCCATCGCCTTACGAAGCATATCCGCTTGACCAAGAGAGTATCCTGCAACCTTACGAGCGATATTCATAACCTGCTCTTGGTAGATAATGATCCCGTAAGTATCGTTTAGGATTGGCTTTAGATCTTCAAATGGATAAGTTTCTTCTTTACGCCCGTGCTTGATTTCAACGAATTCATCGTGCATTCCTGATCCCATTGGACCTGGACGATAGAGGGCGTTGATGGCCGTAATATCATCGAGTGTATCCGGAGAAATACGACGACATAAATCCTGCATCCCAGAAGACTCTAGCTGGAAAACTCCAATCGTGTCCCCTTCAGAAACAAGGTCATAAACTTTCTTATCTTCGTAATCAATAGCTTCAATATCAAAGTCTGGATCATAGTCACGCTTAATAAAGTCAGAAGCGTAATCAATTACCGTTAGAGTCTTAAGACCAAGGAAGTCAAATTTTACAAGTCCAATTAACTCCGAAAAGTCCTTATCAAATTGAACAACCTTTTCACCCTTAGCACCTTTAAAAAGTGGACAGTAATTCACTAGAGGTTCAGAGGTAATAATAACTCCGGCCGCGTGAATACCAGCGTGACGATATAGTCCTTCAAGTCTTTTAGAAATCGTAAAGATTTGGCGAATCTTAGGATCTGTTTCAATGAGCTCCTGAAGTTTCGGTTCCATCTCAATTGCTTTATCAAGTGTAATCCCGATTTCATCAGGGATTAGTTTTGAGATCATATTGGCTTCAGCAAATGTTAAGTCGTAAACACGGGCAACGTCTTTTACAACGGCCTTGGCCTGAAGCTTACCAAAAGTAATAATCTGCCCTACTTTATCTTCCCCGTACTTCTGCGTTACGTATTCAATAACTCGCTGACGTCCCGCCTGACAGAAATCGACGTCAAAGTCAGGCATCGAAATACGTTCAGGGTTAATGAAACGCTCAAAAAGTAGATTATATGGAAGCGGGTTAATATTGGTAATCGTAAGTGCGTAGGCAACAAGAGAACCTGCTCCGGAACCACGCCCAGGACCTACAGGAATCCCGTTATCCTTTGACCACTGAATGAAGTCCGCAACGATAAGGAAGTATCCAACGAATCCCATTTGTTTAATAAGATCCATCTCATATTGCAGACGCTCATAATACCTTGGCTTCTGCTCTTCCCAATCTGGTTGGTTCACAATATTTCTAAATTGAGGCCCATCAAAGCGAGCTTGTAGACCTTCTTTAGTTACGCGGTCGAAGTACTCATCAAGAGTTTCGTCCGTATCAATTTCATAATCTGGTAAGTGATAAATTTGATTACCGTTTTCATCTTCCCAAGAAAGTTCAACATTACACTTATCTGCAATCTCAAGCGTGTTATCACAGGCATCAGGTGCATAGTGAAAAGCCGCTCTCATTTCTTCAGGTGACTTATAATAGAATTCTTGCGACGTCATACGCATACGATTTTCATCAGCGTAGGTCTTTCCTGTTTGGATACACAGGAGAACTTCCTGAGCAGTCGCATCCTCAGGTGTCATATAGTGAGAGTCATTTGTCGCAACAAGTTTAATGTCATTCTTGCGTGCAAAATCAATAACTCTTTCGTTAACAATTCTTTGCTCTGGAATCCCATTTTCTTGGATCTCTAGGTAGAAGTCGTCAGGGCCAAAGATATCCCTTAGCTTTTCAATAGCACGAATGGCCTTATCGTCTTGGCCAGTAAAGAAGTTGTAGCCAACCTCTCCCTTAAGACAAGCAGTCGTACAAATTAGACCTTCCGAGTACTCGCGAAGTAGTTCAACGTCAGCACGTGGCTTATAGTAGAAACCTTCAAGATAAGCTTTTGAGAGAAGCTTACAAAGGTTTTGGTAACCTGTATTATTCTTAGCAAGTAAGATGAGGTGGTGAATTTGTCTTGAAGATTCTTCTGCATCTTGTGAGCTTACACTTGCAGACTTCTTTGCGGCACGACGATCAAAGCGAGAACCCGGAGTAAAATAAATTTCTGAACCAAGGATTGGTTTAATACCTGCATCTTTACAGCGAGTATAAAAATCAATGGCACCAAACATATTACCATGGTCAGTTTGTGCAATTGCTGGAACACCCAATTCCTTAGCTTGTGGAATTAAATCTTTTAAACGAATCGCACCATCCAGTAGTGAATACTGTGTATGTAAGTGTAGGTGTACAAAGCTATCTGGGTGAGTTTCTTTTAGTGGTTTCGTTTCGCTAGTTTCATTAGATTCGACGTTACTATCTTGTTCCATGGAGTCCTCAAAATGTCTTAATTAATCAGTGTGTCGTGCTATTTAATTATCCCATTTTAAAGGTGTTTTGTCATATTCTTAGAGCTTATTTGCCAACCAAATTACAAAGACATAACGCAGGGCTTTGCCAATATACATTGTCACAAAAACATATTTGGGGTGACAGCGAAAATAACCCAGCGCGACAGCTAACGGGTCCCCAACAATGGGAAGCCATGTCAAAATGGCCAGTCCTGGACCATAGCTTTGAATTAAATCCTGCCAGCGATTGATTTGATCTTTACTAATCTTTAGATATTTTTCACACCAGCTTAGCTTTCCCAAGTGACCGAGATAGAAACAACTAACCCCTCCCAGAAAATTTCCAAGACTAGCAGACCAAAAGATATCGGCCTTCGATAGCCCCGCCTTAACAGCTCCAAAGAGAAATGCTTCTGAACTAAAAGGAAGAATGGTTGCGGCTGCAAAGCTTATAAAAAAGAGCCCTACGATGCCATATTCATGAATAAATTCCATTACGAGCTATTATGATGATTTCTCTACATTTAATCAAAATCTTTTCAAGTTTTAACAATACAATTTGTCATATGTTCAAACGAAAAAGGGATAAGTAATGGTTAACTACACTCCGCCTATCGAAAGAGATAAGGCCCCAAGACAAAAAGAAAAAGAAGAATTATTCACTTCCAGCTACAATATTATCAATCGAGTTATTAAGGAGTTCATCCCCCTCCACACTGATATGGATATGCAGGAAGCTGGAGAATACTTTATTAAACACAATATAACGGGACTTCCCGTGGTAAATGATTATGAAAATATCGTGGGCTTTCTTTCACAAAAAGACTGCCTGAAATATAGCCTCGATGCCAAGTACTACAACCACCCCTCATCTCTCGTTGAGCACTATATGAGCGAAAATGTTGTGACGATCCCGGCAAAATCCACACTGACCTTTATAGTGGAGCTCTTTCTCCATTACCCCTTCCATGCCTTCCCCGTAGTTGAAAATGGTAAAGTTATTGGAATTATTGAAAGAACGACTGTTTTTGAAGTCATTCACAATATGAAAGGAACCAACTGGTAGCCCTAGACTACATAAATCTTACTGACATCCAAACCAGCTGTTTACATTTTTGATACAGTTTGTGTACAAATGCGTTCAACTTTGACTTTTAAATCGATACAACACCCCCATTGGAAACGATCTGGGAGGATTTGATGAGAAAGTTACTAGTTTTTATTTGTACATTTTTAGCACTGACAACTAACGCCGAAGTTAGCAAGTGGTGTAAAGATACGAGTTTTATTTTAGAGAACGCAATTGTATCAGGTTTTGAAAGCGTGACTTATGAAGAGGAATTAGAAATCCTCTTATCTGCTTCACACTTTGTTCTTGAGAGCACTCCAAAAAAGAATTTCTTCTACTTTTACACAACTCTTGCAAGTGCAATTGAAGGTACTGAAATTTATGAATCGCCAGAGCATAAGGTTCTTTTTCTAAGAAGACACTTAAGAGATGCAATTGGTGATCTTAACAAATTTCACGACAGACTTTCTAGAAGACTTTGTCTTTGGTGCTACGGAAACCATAGAGAGTACGTTCAAGATATTCTTTCCAGAGGTATCACTGAAGGTGAAAGATCAAAGAATGATGAAACAGAGATTGCAGTTTTAAATCGTGTTGCAAGTCTGGCCATTGAATTGATCGAAGAAAGTACATTTTCGAGAAGTTATGAATGTGCAAAAAAGAGCTTAACTTTTGTTCTAGTCACAAACGATGTCGTGACTAAGAGAAAGAATGTTTTAAGCGCATATAGAATTATGAGAAACGGAAGTTGTAATTACTGATACTAAACAATTAATTCAGAGACGAGAGGGAAATATGAAAAAAATATTAACAGTACTAATGTTAACGATGCTCTGCCTATCTTCAAATACATTTGCAAAGAGAGAAAAAACAATTAATGGTTCTTACAGTGGTAAGAAAAAAATTCAACTCAGATACTATGCCTTTAGGGCCCTCGAATGCTCATGGAATCACGTTCTATGTTTAAACCTTGAAAACGAATGGAAGAATAGAACATTTAATATCAAATTTAAGGCAAATATCACGAAATCAAATACAGGAAGAATTACTCTTTTCATCACATCACAAGATAAGAAAAGATGTGCTGGTTTTGCCATGAAGTTCTTAGGAGAAGAAGATGGATTTGGAGGGTATGACCTTTACCGTAACAAAGACGAGTATCTTCAAAACCTTAATATAGGAACACTTACATTCAATGGAAAAAATGTACAAATTGTCATACCTGAAAATATGACTCAAGAAACGAACGGAAATAACGGAACAGAATGTACTTGGGACCTACAATACGGGCTTGATCTAAAGCTAAAATAAATTGCAAACACAAGATACAAAACCATATTTACAACCAGAGTTACGAGTTAAGCATTCCGTAGATATTTACAACTACGTGAATGCTTCTCTTTATCTAAGAGATACTTGGTTAAAAAAGAAAGAGCTTAACCCAAACTTTTCCATTAGATCTTGGGCCCAAAAGCTTGGAATAACTTCCCATTCTCAGCTTCACCAGGTTCTAAATGGAAAGCGTAACCTTCCAAGTAAGTATATTGTGACTCTTGCAAGAGACTTAAAGCTTGGCCCGCAAGAAGCTGACTACTTTGAAAAGTTAGTAAAACTTCAAGCAGCTAAGTCAGAAGAAGAGAAACTATTCTATTTAAAATCAATTCAAAGAAATAATGAAACGCTAGAAGTATATGAAGTTGATAGTTACGAGCTGATCAGAAACCCTCTTAACTTCTTTATCCTTGAATTATTTTGCTTGGTTGATACGGACCTTACGCCAATAAAGATTCAAAAGTTATTAATTCATAACTACCCTCTTACAGAGATTAGAAAAAGCGTCGAATTATTGACGAAGCTTGAAATGCTCACTCTTATCGATGGGAGCTACCGCAAGGCCCACGGGACAGTTTTTACAGCAAATGATATCCCAAATCTTGCCAAGCAAGAATATCATAAAAATATTGCAGATCTTGCAAAAGAGGCCGTTGAAAAACAAGCTGTACAAGACAGAGAGTTCTCTGGCTTTACATTTGGAATTCGCGCCGAAAATCTTCCAAGAGCGAAGGAAGAATTAAGAAAATTCAGAGAGGAATTTTCTCAGAAATTTATCGAGAAGGACTTTGAAGGAAATCAATTATATCACTTAGCAATTAACTTCTTTGCTATTTCAAATAAGGTTGACCAATGAAAGTACTTTTAATTTTAGCACTATCTTTTTTGACACTTTTCACTCATGCAGGAGAACGTCCTGTTCTTCGAGAAGGTGGTTCAGGTGTTGGTAATGGTGGCGATACTGTAAGGCTTAGATTCATCAATACAGGAAATGGTATCCTTGAATATTATAAAGAAGGTTTTAAATCGATAAGTGATGTACTTGTCTCACCGCTATTTCTTAAGGCCCATTTAAATATCAAGACGATTAGCACTTCTAAAGAAATCTTAATTGATAACCTTGGAAATCCAGTCAGTGCTATTGGTGAGCCTGGGAAAATAACTTTATATGTTGGTGAAGCTATTCCAGAACTTCATTGGAATAGTATTTTTAAGAACTCTCGCCTTGCCAATATTATGGTTTTGCACGAACTACTAAGGGCCCAAGGGATTAATGATGATAATTATGTCTACTCGACAAAGGTATTAGTTAAACAAGATATCTTAAATGTTGGAGACTTTAAAATGAAATGGGCCAAGCAGTCATTCGATATCGTGGAAAACACACAGCTGCGCTCATTTAACTCACGCTCAATTCAAGAAGAGCTAACGTATTTTAAGCAAGGAAACCTTTCCCTCGACAGATATAACACTATCGATCTTGCACCACTTATTACTCTAAACCTGAGACTATCAAAAGAGTTATATGAACAAACGAGTGATATAAATAGATTAAAGAACCTAAGAGCAGATTATAAGCTTCTTAGAGATATCATCCCAATGGTGGACCAATTATCTTTTGCTCAAATTGAGAACAAACCGAACTATGCTTTATTAAATCGCCTAGCACTTATCCTTCTACGCGACTTCTTCTTTAAAATTAGAATGACTAATTTTGAACCGACTAAAGAAAATAGTTATATCATTTCAAACTATACGAATGATCTTTTAAGTGCAATTAGCTTTGCCTCTGAAGATTGGATGATATGTACGGGAATTGAGCAAAGTCTCTCGGCCCTATCAAATAGCTCACTGGTATTTGATAGCAATGACCTTAAAATTATGACATCGGCGACGATCACCCTACTAAACGATAGTAAATGCTATTAATTTTCAATAACTTAGTATCTGTAAATATTGCAGATACTAAGCTCTTTTCTTGAACGCGACCATGACTTCTGCGAATATACGGCATAAAAGTTTATAGAGAGACAACATGGTTTTTACTCGTAAGAAAAAAACACCAAAGAATAAGGAGCAGCTTGAGTTTAACTTTGAGCTTCCTCGCGAAAATGATCGCAACTTCCACTTAGGTGGAAAGTCTTTCTATTTCTTCGACTTTGACGACAATGTCGTTTTCCTTTCAACTCCAATTATCATCTTTCACAATGAGACAGGCGAAGAGAAGCTTCTTTCTTCTCACGAATTTGCTGCTCATAACAAGATCATTGGAAAAGAAGGACCTTACGCAAATTATCACATGGATTTCGATGATGAGACGGGAACTTTTAGAAATTTCCGCGATTCAGATCTTTCGCTTACTCAACGACTAACCGGAAGAAAGCAATCACTTATCACAGATATCCAGGATGCACTTGAAAGAAGTGATTCGACTTGGAAAGCTCCGAGCTGGAATCACTTCTTCCATGCAACTTATAATCAAAGACCTGTTTCTATCATTACAGCTCGTGGTCACAGAGAAGACACTATTAAGCAAGGAATTGAAGTTATTTATAACGAAGGTCACCTGCCTAATATGCCAAACTTCCACACTGTTTACGCCGTTTCAAACCCTGAGACACGTGTACGCCTTGGTGGCCGTGATGAAGACTATAATGTACCAGAGCTTAAGTACAAGGCCATTATCGAGTCTGTTGAGCTGGCCATCCAAAAGTATGGTTATTCTGATTATCACCGTTTTGGTATGAGCGATGATGACGCTGGTAATATTGATCTAATCACTGATGCCATGAAAGAGCTAAAGGCAAAGTTTCCACGTATGTCTTTCTTTGTTATTCAAACTTACGATAATGGATTTGAGAAACGAGAAGTTCTTGAGAACTCAGTCGAAACAATCTTTTCTAAGCACGAGTCACGCCTTGACCAGCTTAACCTTTTTGCACAGTAGTTTTAATAAAACTGAACACTACCTAGGCAATTATCAAAAAAGTATTTTCAATTATTAAAATCCAGTAAGATTTCTCCATGGAAAAGAAATTCATCAAACAAGTCATGGCAACATTCTTCATCTTCTTATTCTCGGCCCTAATGTCCAATGCATTTAGCAAGGATCTTTTGAAGCTCATTCAGTAACTGAACTTCTGACAACTAAACTTGTCGAAAGTAAAAACCAAGTATGGGTATCAACTACCTTTCAAAGAAATTTATTTTCTCATTTTAAACAGGTGAATATTTATTATTTACAATAATTTAGCACGAGTTTCTAAAGAAACTGACTTTTGTCAGTTATTTTATTTATAAATATTTATTATCTTTATCCGATAATGCAAACATGTTCAGAATAAAACAGTTTGTAATATTAATAACTTCCGTCGCTTTCCTCTTAATAACATTAACATCATGTTCCGCAGGAGCTGATGAGGAAACCCTAAAGAAAGTAAGTATTGGCAATGAGCAGACTCCTCCGGGAGAACTCTATATTGATAATATTACGATCTTAACTCCTGGTTACTACACACTTGGAGAGACGATTTCTATCTCGGTTAACTTTAACAAGACCGCAACAGTCATTAGTGGCACTCCCCGACTCGAATTAGAAATTGGTGCCACAACTGTTTTTGCAGACTATGTCTCAGGAAGTGGAACTGATGAATTTACTTTTGAATATATCGTGGCCGCAACAGATAATGATAGTGATGGCATTTCTACGATCTCTCCTCTGGATGTTTCAAGTGCAACGATTGAAGACGATCAAGCAAATGCATTAACAGATACTTTTACAAATAAGAGCTTCCCTTCTGTTTTTGTGGACACCCAAGCACCAAGCTTTTCTTCTATGACACTTCCAGCTGATGGCAGCTATATCATTGATGATATCTTAAACTTTGCTGTAACCTTTGATGAAAGTGTTGTGGTAACAGGAAGTCCAAGAATTGAACTACAACTAGATAGTGGTAATGTCTTTCTTGATTACAAAAATGGTTCTGGAACAAACACACTTAACTTTGAATATACAATCACAAGTGCTGATAATGACCCAACAGATGGAGTTCTTCTCTCATCTGCAATTGAACTTAATAGTGGAACTATTAAAGACGGCGCTGGCCATGATGCAAGCTTGGCCATAACTCCAGGTGATACAAGCGGAATCAAAGTGACAAATGATATTCCACATACCATAAGCTTTTCCATCAATAGCGGAGAAAGTGCTACAAATCAAACAAGTGCAACTTTAAGTATTACAGCATCAAATGCGAACGAAATGTATATTACAACAGATGCGAGTTGCTCGACGGGAGGAAGCTGGCAAGCCTATGCAACATCTCTTCCTTGGACTCTTTCTTCATTAAATAGCGTCAACAATGTCTATATTAAGTTTAGAACTGTAACGCTTTATGAGTCAGACTGCCTTAGTGACGACATCATTCACGATGATATCGCTCCAACGCCACCTACGATAAGCCTAAATACAGATGCAACAACAAGCGCCTCAGATTCATTTTCACTAGCAAGTGCTGACGGAACAGGAAGCTCAATTGCAGGTTATGAAGTGGCAATTTCAACATCTCCAGCAGATGCAGATATTTTGCCTGGAGCAAGTTATACACCCTTTATGTCTGCTTCATATCAATACACTGGTGTCACACTAACTGAAGGAGAACAATACTATCTCATCTTAAAAACAATTGACTCTGCAGGAAATGAAACAATCACCTCATCTTCTTCATGGTACGTCTTAGCACCACCAAATAAGATTAATAACCTTTCTCTAGTAGAGAGAACCACTGATTCAATTAAGATTGCTTGGACAACTCCAGATCCTAATGGGCCAGCAATTAGCGGATATCAAATTGATTACAAAGAAGGAGTCGGGAATTGGCAAACAATCACGGCCACTCATACCCTAACAGACTTTACGCACACAGGACTTACACCAGACACAGAGTATAGCTACCGAGTCTATGCAACTAATGGTGCCTACAATTCTGAATCATCTAATATTCTAATTTCAGAAACGCTTCCGGATATTCCGATATTTCAATCCAATTATATGGCCGTCAATGTAGGAGGAGCGACTTCTTGTCGTCTCGTTTCCCTTGAAGATGGAAACTCTTTTGAACACAACGGAACACCTATCGCAGGAACTTTTAACAAGACAGACACTCATAGTTTCACTTGCGCTCAATTTGATACTATTGAGGCAACTGGGAAATTCTTTGTTGCAGGAAGAAGAAGTGACAGCAATAGCACTTCCGCAAGTAAGAATGCGAATATCGTTTGGAACCCAACAAGTTGGGTGGGAAAAAGCTTTCTCTTTAATCATACAAGACAAAGTGTCAGCAATATTTCAATTTATGCCTACACTGATTCTGAAATTGAAATCACAAGAAATGGTACTGTCGTTACTTCTGCGAGCTTAGTAGCAGGAACTTCAACAACACTAACTGTTTCAACTTATGCTTCTTATGAACTCAACTCAACGGGATATATATTGGCCTACATGATGGCAGGAACTGGTACTGATCACGTGGACCCAAAACCTCTTCTCCCAACGGCCACTGATATTATTGGCTTTCCTTCAACCACTGGAAATATCACAACAGCGGCAAGTAGCAATAGTGTGACAATTTACAACTCAGAGTCCATAACTCAAACTGCAACACTTACGGCCGGTACAACTTATGCACACACAGTAAGTGGAAATCGAAACCTCTATGACACACAAGCAACACGTATTGTTTCAGACGTATCCATTCCAATGATTGGAAATTCTACAGCTGACTCAAACGGATACTGTGCAGCACCATTTGTACCAACAGCGTTAATGAAGAACTCATTTGGAATTAATACCAATGCTGACTTTGTGGCCTTCACTTCCCTATCTCCAGCTGTTATCACGGTGACAGATGGAAGTGATGGATCGAGCTCGACCATTACCCTAACAAGAACAACTGACGAGGATGACGTGCCTTACCGAGCCTATCTAAGCACTAATATTGCCTCTGGCTCAGTATTTGAGTCCCCTGACAAATTTCAGGCCTGGTATCAACCTAATAATAATAGTGCAAGTGGTGACGAAGATGAGACCGTTTTATTTGGTTGGTAACAACGTGCAAAAAACAAAGAAAGAAAGTGATAAAAATCTAACACTTTCTAACTATTAAGCTTCATCTTTTGCTTTGATGTTTCTTTTTCACTAGAATTTCTTATCTCACAAATCAGGGTAAGGAGTTCAAATGAAAAAGATCGCAAAAATTACATTAACATTACTTTTAGCATCTTCGGCCTTATCTATGGATTGTATCGGTTCTAAGAGATACTTAGATGACAGAGGACAATCTCAACTTAAAGAAGTGAAATTAGAAAGAGCATTTGATTATACAGATGCAAAGATTCACGCAGATATCGACGAAGCATACTTCGTTTTCACAAAGTACGACGAAGAACAATTTGTCGCTAAAATCACATTTGGTCCCGACTACACTCAAGGGATCGTCTCAACAGCAACATTTGACCAAAACAGCCGCTTTGAGCTAGTTAGCGTTGATGGTGCAACTGTTTATAAACTGGTTTGTACTAAGTAAGGTACGCGCCACCTTTTCGAGATTTTAAATACTTAAAAATTTATATAGTTCAAAAAGTCGATAACAGGCCTACTCTGGCCAACTATTTTAAGTAAGCCTAATTTCTAGCTCTAAACATATTAGTTAATTTAATAAGACATTAGTTATTAGCTTCGACTTTCTTGTCTAGGACTTAAATTACTTGCTAACTTATTTAAATCTCGAAAAGGTGGCGCGTACCCAAAGCTTTCGCTTAATTAATCACTTCGTGATTAATTGGCGCTAGTTGGGTGGTAATATAATTCGTAGACTTTCCCATAGCGCCTGAGGCAACAAAGCCGACATAAACGTCGGCCTGTTGAATAAGTATTGAAATTCAAGCATGGGGCGCTGTAGATGCGTCCAATAGTTTGCCATCAGGCAAACAATGACGCATCTACTCCCATTCAATGGTACCAGGAGGTTTCGACGTGATGTCATAAACCACACGAGTGATGCCCTTAACCTCATTAGTGATGCGATTTGAAACACGAGATAAGAAAGCGTGTGGCATATCAGTCCACGTCGCAGTCATCCCATCACTTGAGTTAACCATACGAAGACAAATAACTTCTTCATATGCACGGCCATCACCTTTTACCCCAACTGTTTTTACTGGAAGTAAAACAGTTAGTGCCTGCCAAGTTGATTCGTAAAGATTATTCTTATGTAGCTCTTCAAAAAGGATTTGATCACTTTGCTGAACCTGAGCGATGCGAGTTTCAGTAAGCTCACCTAGAACGCGAATTCCAATTCCTGGCCCAGGAAATGGATGGCGATGAACCCAACCGTGCTCAAGTCCTAATTCCTCACCCATCTTTCTAACTTCATCTTTAAAAAGGTAGCGAAGTGGTTCAAGAAGCTTGAGATTCATTCTCTCAGGTAGCCCACCAACATTGTGGTGAGATTTAATTGTTACAGACTTTCCATCTTCTTCATGTGGAGAAATTGATTCAATAACGTCTGGGTATAAAGTACCTTGAAGAAGGTATTCAAAATTAATTCCGTGGTTTTCTTGGTATTCTTTTACTTTCATCTCAAAGATATCAATAAAAGTTTTCCCAATGGCCTTACGCTTATCTTCAGGATCAGACTTACCTTCCAAGTTTGCCATAAACTCGGCCTTGACATCGATCACTTCAATATTAAGCTGAGTTTTTTCTTTTAGCGTTTCAATATGCTGGTAATCTTGTGGACGAAGAAGTCCATGATCAACAAAGAAGCAGTAAAGATTATCTCCGATTACCTCATGTGAAAGTTGTGCTGCGACAAGAGAGTCAACACCACCAGAGAAAGCGCATAGAACTTTTGATTTTTCAATTCCACGTACGAGCTCTTTAGCTTCTTCAAGCATCTCTGTTGCATCCCAATCTTTTTCAAGCTTGGCGATATCTTTAAAGAAGTGATTTAGGATATCCTTCCCGTGTTCGCTATGTTCAACTTCTGGGTGAAATTGTAGTCCCATCATTGGGCGCGTCGTATGCTCAATGGCCGAAACAAGTCCATTTGCTGATTCCATCACAAGATTGAAATTTTCAGGAAGTTTTGAAATATGATCAGAGTGAGACATCCAAACATTAACTTCTTCTGGAACAGCATCCATTTTAAATCCATTAATTAAATGAATCTTCGCATGGCCATACTCGCCGATTGTTCCCTTCTCAACGACACCACCAAAGTATTTACCCATAAGCTGCATACCGTAGCAAACACCTAGGATTGGGAGATTTTCATTTTCAAAGACAAAGTCATAATTTGTTTCATCTTCAAAAACTGATTGAGGGCCACCAGAAAGAACAAGAGCATTTGGTCTCTTGCCTTCACTGAAAAGTTCACGGGCCTTTTTCACAGTGATGATCTCACTTGAGTAACCTAGCTCACGTGATTTTCTTGTAATTAGTTGTGTGTACTGTGAACCAAAGTCCACGATCCAAATTTGTCTTGCACTCATATTTTTATTTCCTATTTTTCAATTTGATAATTTGGCGCTTCTTTCGTAATCATAATGTCATGTGGATGACTTTCTTTAAGAGACGCTGCCGTGATTTTCACAAACTGTGCCTTCTCTTGCATTTCAACAATTGTTGAAGCTCCAACGTAGCCCATACCACTTCTAATCCCACCATTTAATTGATAGATATTTGAAGCGAGACTTCCTCTATATGGCACCTGCCCTTCAATTCCTTCTGGAACAAGTTTTTGATCATCAACATCACCTTGGCCATAACGATCTTTTGAACCAAGCTTCATTGCTCCAAGAGAGCCCATACCACGGTAAACCTTATAAGTACGACCTTGATAAAGAACCATCTCACCAGGCGTTTCATCACAACCAGCAAACATAGAACCTAACATGACACAACTTGCACCAGCGGCAAGAGCTTTTACGATATCACCTGAGTATTTGATCCCACCGTCTGCAATGAATGGAATCCCCGCTTTAAAACAAACATCAGCACAATCCATAACGGCAGAAAGTTGAGGAACACCAATCCCTGCAACAACACGAGTTGTACAAATTGAACCAGGCCCAATTCCTACTTTTACGCCATCAACTCCAGCATCAATAAGTGCTAAGCAAGCTTCAGGTGTAGCAATATTTCCTGCGATAATATCAACACTTTGATCTTTAGGGATTAGGCCACGAACAGTTTTTACCATCCCAATTACACCTTTTGAGTGGCCATGAGCTGTATCAATAATAATACAGTCAACGCCTGCTGCAATAAGGTGCTTCGCACGCCCAACTTCCTTGTCGCCAACTCCAATGGCCGCTGCAACTCTTAGGCGCCCAAGAGCATCTTTATTTGAATTTGGAAAATTAATACGTTTTAGAATATCTTTAATTGTAATTAGACCCTTAAGCTTTCCGTTCTTACAAACAATTGGAAGCTTTTCAATTCTGTTCTTATGAAGAATTTTTTGGGCCTCATCTAATTCAATTCCCTCAAGAGCAAAAACCAGCTTCTCTTTTGGTGTCATGATATCTTTCACTTTCTGATTTAAGTTTTGTTCAAAACGAATATCACGACTTGTAAGAATACCAACAAGGTAGTTCTCTGAATCAACAACTAAAACACCAGTGATCTTATTCTTACTAGTAAGTCTAATCACTTCTTCCAGTTGCATTTCAGGATTTACTGTAATTGGATTGAGAACGACACCTGATTCAAACTTCTTCACCTTCTCAACTTCCCAGGCCTGATCTTCTGGTGTCATATTCTTATGAATAACACCGATACCACCTTGTTGGGCCATAACGATTGCCGTCTTGGATTCTGTTACTGTATCCATAGCTGCTGAGACGATTGGAATATTTAAAGCAATATTACGTGAAAATTTTGTTTTTAGTGAAACATCTCCTGGCAAAACTTCTGAATAGCCTGGTTTAATTAAGACATCATCATAAGTGAGGGCCTGAGGAATTTGTGAAATAGACATACGACTGATCCCATCTAAATAGTTAAAATATAAGCAAAATAATTGCTTATATTTTAACTGAGATCATTTTTTTATCATACCGGGATTTTTTTCTTAGTAGGCTTCTTTATAATCCTGACTATAACTCTCAAGATCATTTATTAGGCTGTTTACAGCATCGCTGTGCTTTTGTTGACTTAAATACTCTCTTCTTAGTGAAGTCTCGAATACATCATTCTTAACCTCTTCATCAACTGGAGATGGAACCGATGCTGGATTACGTAATGATTGAGGTTTCTCTGGTCTAAACTTACGTTCAGGACGTACTCCTTCTTGAGGAGCTTCCCTCTCATACTCACGCTCTTTTTGCATTTGAGTAGGCGCCTTCTCTTGTGAAGCAGGAAACCTAGAGTTAGGGCCATAAACATTAACTTCGACATCAGATTTTGTTTTATAGTCTGGCTTAAATTTCTTTACGACTTTCTTCTTAGGAGCTTCTTTTGCCATCTCCTTAAGTTTTTCTTCATAGAATTGCTCAAGACGAGTTGCTCTCGCCCCACCTTCAACACCAACTGAAGCAATATCACGACGAGTTTTTACTGTATGAGATTGTCTAACAACAATTTCACCAGGTTTATTTGAAACTCTCATATCTTCTCTAAGAGTAACTGAAGCTGTCGATCTTTTAGGAGTCTTATTATAAAGCTCTTGTGAGATCTTGTTATCCTTATGTCTTGGTGCCCTTGCAACTAGAGTGCGTTCATTCATCGGCTTAACCGCAGGAAATAAAGACGTCACCGCTTCATATGCACTTGAAGAAATAGGTGTTGGAACTCTTGGCGCTCCATTTTCATAATCTTCTTTAACAAAAGAGAAACGGCCTGGGCCAACTTGCTCTTTCATAAATTCGTAAACATTATTATTAATTGTATGAGTTCCTGTAATACTTAGAATTTGTGTCTTTCCATTTTCTGGATCATAAGAAGCAATATACTCTCCACTATCATAAGAGATTGTTGCATTTACTGTTTGAAGCTGAAATTTATCATCTGTTTCTTCAATTGACTTAACCCAAACATATCCAGACTTAAGCTCAACAATTTTATTAAGCATTGAAATATAACTTGAACCTGAAACATGATATTCGTGATCAAAGTAGTCTCTAAAAACAAGTTCAGCACCTACCTCAGTAAAAATATCATCAAAGTCATAGATGAAGCTACCTGCATCCAATTTCTTAGTTTGTTGGTTACTAGTAACAAAAACATTTCCCTGCACTCTCGCAACGACGGCCCTTGGTGTTTTTGCTGCTTCGGCACCAAGAGCGAGACTTGAAATAAATGCTAAGATTAGAAAACTAGTTCTTTTTATATTTCTGTACGATTTTCTCATAGTGCCCACTTAGGATATTCCATTCAGGAGTGTTTCTATATTTCTTTCTAAATTCTTCTACTACTGCGAAGAATTCGTCTTTACGATTTTGCTTTAAATAACTCATACCTAGCCATAGCTTTGCACCTAGGTAGTATTTAGAAGTAGGATACTTCTTCGTTAAATACGTGAAGTACTTCTCACTCCAATCATAGTGCTTTCCAGACTCATAGCTTGCAACACCGGCCTGAAATAGGAAGTCAGCATCAAGCTCTTTTGAATTCGGGAAGTTCTTTGTATATGCATTGAAGAATTGCGCACTCTTTTCATAATTCTTTGAATCAAATTCTTTTTGTGCAATTGAGACCATTTCCTTAGCGTCCCACTTGTACACGTCATATTTAACGAGATCATTACTGTCCACTCGAGCAACGCTTGCAATTGTTCTCTTTGTATAACTCTCCTTCTTAGGAGCCTTATCTTTCAGTTGTGTTTCGAGATAGTAATTCTTGCTTTCAAGAGTTTTGATTTTGTAATTAGCTTGCATAAGCTTATTATTCATCTCTTGATTCTCTTTTGATAAAACTAGAATCTTGTCCTCTAACTCGTTAATGGCCTGGGCGCGTTTTTCAAAATGCTCCACATAGCTACACGATGTTAGCGACATCAATGCAAGTCCAAAGAATAAAGAATTAACGGTTTTCACTTTTTTTTCCTCGTTATTAGTACCTCTTCGCTCATCTTTTCGGATAATGGACTAAAATATTTAGCAAAATTTGCAACTACGTATTTTCAAGGATTTACCAATGTGAATGTTAAGATCTTTTCACAATGTTAAGGAAACAGCTTTTATCGTCAAATCTTTGTCAATTCCTAGATTTAGCGTCATGCTTTAGCGTATAATACCGCTAAGGTATGAAATTAATTAAGAAATTTTAAGGAAAAAATAATGTACAGAATCCTACTGGCCCTTGCCATCACCCTCTTTGCCTACGCCGATAAAACAGATTACTCAGACCTACTCAAGGCCCAGGTAACAACAATTGAAAAGGACAGTAATAAGTACTTAACAATCAACTTAAGAAATAAAGATGGTTGGCATACGTACTGGCAAAACCCAGGTGATTCAGGACTAGCAACTGAAGTTGAGTTTAAACAAGGTGGCGATAAGATCGTGCTTGATTTAGTTGAATGGCCAACACCTCATAAATTTATTGAGAAAGGTGATATTCAAACCTTTGGTCATAAAGGAGACTATACTTACTTTTATTATTTAGGAAATTCATTTGATAACGCAAAGAATTTTGAAGTCCATTTAAAGTATTTAATTTGCCACGATATTTGTATCCCACAGGAAAAGATTATTAAGGGTGACTTTGACGGCGGGATCTTTAAGTCGAAAGATAATCAGATTCAGGTAGCAAATTCAGACATGGAAAAAAGATTTAATAATCTTCCAACACTAAGAGAAACTCCGACATACCTAAACCTTCAACTAACAAAGTATGAAGGAGGACTAGCTCTCGTCTACAATATTACAGGAGACAATCAAAAGCTTAGTGCCGGACAAAATGTCTTAACACCTTATACGACAAGTCCTATTAGCTTTAAAAGAGAAGCTCTTTATAAAGACACAAAAGGAAATCACTACGGCCTCTATCAACTAGACTGGGATGGTGAATACCTAGAACCTGAGTACCCTTTACCGGCCGATGGACGTTTTGTTGAACCTCTGGCCTTTAAATTTGTTTTTAATGACCCTGTTATCGGTGAGACATACCGAGTTGATTTCGATATTAATTCATTTGGCACAAACGAAGAATCTTTCAAAACATTCTATTCGCGTCTGACTAAAGTTAATAATGACAAAGCTGTTCAAGACGTAAAGATTGTCAGTAACGAGGAAGGCTCTTCTTCCCTACCTTACTTTTTACTAATGGCATTTATTGGTGGTTTGATCTTAAATATTATGCCTTGTGTACTGCCTGTTATTTCTTTAAAACTATTTGGGCTTATAAAGCATTCAAATGAAAGCCGTTCAAAAATATTAAAACATAACCTATTCTACTCACTAGGTGTTCTCGCAACATTTGCGGCACTTGCTCTTACCGTTGTAGGGCTTAAGTCATCTGGAGAACAAATTGGTTGGGGCTTCCAACTTCAATCACCGATGTTTGTTGCCATCATGGTTTTTGTCATTTTCACAATGGCACTTAATCTCTTTGGGTTATTCGAATTTAAAACTCCAGGGGGAACAAAACTTGGAAATGTTGAAGTTAGGAATACTTTCTACGGAGACTTTATTAGTGGTGTCCTAGCAACAATTCTTTCAACTCCGTGCTCAGCTCCATTTCTTGGAACTGCACTGACTTTTGCTTTTTCAGAGTCTAGCACAAATATCGTTATGATCTTCTTAGCAATTGGACTCGGTTTAAGTGCTCCATTTATCCTAACAGGTATCTTTCCGGCGCTTATTCGCTTTCTGCCAAGACCAGGAATGTGGATGGATCACGTTAAGAAGCTTTTAGGGCTAACTCTTATTCTTACAGTTGTTTGGCTACTTGATGTCTACTCAGCACTTGTAGGCTCTCCTGTTGCTATGATGTACATTAATTCGGCCCTTGTTTTTACTTTCTTCCTTTTCTATATGAGAAAACATATGACGAAGAAAGTAATCACAACACTACTTATCATCGTGCCTGTTTTCTACTTAGGTTACTCAGCGATTACAACACCTCTAAATACTGGTGGAAATGGAAACTCTCTTATTGAAGATAAGAAGAGAGAAGGCCTTAATTGGACAAAGTGGACACAAGAAGAAATGAATAAGCGCATTGATCAGAAGAAGCTTACGTTTATCGACTTTACTGCCCGTTGGTGTATCACTTGTAAGGTAAATGAAAAGCTTGTCATCAATACTGATTCATTCAAAGATATGGTTGCTGAAAATCAAGTCGACCTTCTACTTGGTGACTGGACACGTAAAGATGAGGCCATTGGAAAGTGGCTAGAGTCGCAAGGAATGGTTGGAGTTCCGGCCTATTTTGTTATCAATGAAAATGGTGAATTAATTAAACTTGGTGAAACAATTACACTTGGAAAAGTAAAGAAAGCTCTAGGTGTTAACTAACCAATAAGCTTTGCAATTGCTCCTGGCGCAGTGTTTGCTTGCGCTAGGAATGCTGTTGCAGACTCCATCTTAATCGAATCCAGGGCCTTTGCCGCTGTCGCCTTAGCAATATCTGTATCTTCTATTTTTGACCTTGCCGCTTCTGAATTTTCATAATTGTGTTGTAGATTAACTGTCGTACTCTCTACCCTCTTCATTGTTGAACCTACTTTGGCACGAGAGTGAGAGATCTTATCAATTAAAGCATCGGCCGCTCCCATCGCTGACCTTGCCCCTTCTTTTGTAAGAACATTTTGATTGAGTAATTTGCGATTAGAAGTCATGACATCACTGATATTATATTTAATACGATCATTTTTTTCAGAGTTACGAATTCCAATTTGCATCTCTAAATCACGGCCACCATTTAAAAGCTTTGTTCCATTGTATTCTGCATTCTCTTGAATACGAATGATTTCACGAGCAAGCTGTTTAAATTCACGATTTGTATTAATACGGTCACTGTCATTATAGGTATCAGTGGCCATTTGAATTGAAAGCTCTTTTAGGCGTATTGCGATATCTTGCATACTCCCCATCGTTGCATCTGCAACTTCAAGCATTGAAAAGCTATCATTTGAATTTCGCTGGGCCTGGAGATTGGAACGGTTTTGGGCCGTCATCTTAAGAGATATCGCTGCACCGGCCGGATCAATTGCGGCCTGATAAATGCGCTTTGCACCTGCTAGTTTGCGAACCTCACTCGTTTGGTGATCGTTCACTTCACCTAGCATCCTTTGCGCCAGCTGTGATGTGACATTAGTCCCTACTCTCATCCCTGAAGACTATCCTTTAAATTTTGAGATCCCTTTCCACCATGAAAGAGTCTACTACTTAAAATTTATCGGAAAAAAATGCCCAAAGTTTATACGTCTGAGTAAAAAACTTTGGGCACATGTTTAGTTTGAATTGAGAGTTAAATTAACCTAGTACTTTAGTATCTTATTTAACTAGCTTGCAATTTTTTGGTCGCGATACCAGTTTTTAAAAGCAACTAAGACATCAGAAGCTGCTTGGTATACATTATCTCCTTTGGCCTTTTTGTGGAACTGATGCTTGTGACCGTTTACATTGGCCGAGAATACATATTCTGGACCTTTCTTATCGGCCACGAACTGAATATGACCCACATTCCTAAAGTCGTTTGAAATTCCCTTTAACTTTTTAGCTACATAATTCTCAAAAGCAGCTGAGTGATCAACGTTATGAAAGCTTAGTTCGTAGTTCATAGGACCTCCAATTTTTTCCTGTGTTCCTCTATGGATATATAATATCAGGCCAGCACAATTAATTATCTGAGCTATGTTAGATTTCTGTAAAATTCTCTAAAAGTAATAAATTGTTTGAATTGAGCATATCTGATCAAAATATTTTAGTGTTCTCATGGCCCCATTTTTATAATAAAATTAATATGTTTTATAATAAAGGAGACGCAATGCGCTTATATGAATACATCCAACAGGGTGGTCTAATTATGTATATTCTACTATTTATCAATGTAGTGGGATGGGCAATCATGTTATCAAAAGCTTATTTTCTTTCAGTAGAGATGAAAATGACGGCACAGACATCAAATGATATTCAAAAGAAAATCAAAGATAATGGTGAGCACATGGATACTTCATCAACTATCGAGATTGCAAAGCAATATCTGGCCGGACATATTATGAATGTTGAAAAAGGTCTAAACACAGTTAAGATTATTGCTACGATTTCACCTCTTCTTGGACTTCTTGGAACAGTTGTTGGTGTACTTACGGCCTTCCATGTAATGTCTGAAACGGGACTTTCAAATCCAGCATCATTTGCTCAAGGTATTTCAATGGCACTTATTACAACTGTTGGTGGAATGATCGTTGCAATTCCTCACTTTGTTGGTCACAACTACCTACTGGGTTCAGTAGATAAACTAGAGACAAAGCTTGAAAAAGAAATTATGGAAAAAGTTCTATGAGTTCTCGCACAAAAAGAACAAGACAAGAAGCAAATGCTGACATCACCCCATTAATTGACGTCGTCTTTCTACTTTTAATTTTCTTTATGACTTCGACTGTATTTAAGAAGTCTGAGCTTGCACTTCTATTAAATCTACCAAAAACAGAATCAGGAGAACAAGCATCTGCAGATTCTAAAGTATTAACAATTGAATTATCTAAAGAAGAAGTTGCCATCGCTGGTAAGAAGTACACTGTCGATCAGCTTGATACAGAACTTGCGGCCATTAAAGATAAGAATAAGCCGATTGATCTTAGAGTTGATCAGGAAGTTCAATACTCGAGGCTAGTGCGTATTTTAGATGTTCTAAAGAAATACAGCTTAACTAACCTCTCATTAATTACTGAAAAGTAGATTTAGAAAAACCTTACATAGAAGAATACAAATCAATTAAATTCTGGGCCGTCTTACGACGATGAAATTTTTCAACGAAGTTACGGCCCTCTTCTACCATCTCAAAAGCAAGATCTGAATTCGTAAGAACATTAACAATTTGCTCACTCATCTCATGCTTATCTTTAGGATCGATATAAATCGTATTTGGGCCACCGGCTTCAGGGAATACAGATCCCTTAGAAGTGATGACAGGAGTCTTTGAAAAAAGAGCTTCAATGATTGGGATACCAAAACCTTCAAAGAAAGAAGGAAAAACAAATAAGTCGCTTCGCTGGTAAAATGCCGGAAGGTCATCGTTAGTCACATTTGATAAAATCATGATGCGATCTTCAAGGCCTTTTGAGTGAATGTAGCTTTCAATTTCTTTCTTATAACTACCACCATTTCCAATAATAACAAGCTTATGATTAATTGATTTTTTAATATCAGCATAGGCCTTAACGAGAGTTAGAACATTCTTATTTGGCTCGATTGCTCCAACATAGAGAATGAACTTGTCATTAACGCCATAGCGCTCAACTGTTGCAACTTGTTTCTCAACAGGGATAGGAGAATAAAAACGTGGATTACATGTTTGATAAACTACTTTAATTTTATTTGGGTCACAACCAAGATAATTTATTAAATCACTCTTCGTTTGCTCACAAATTGCTAGAACAACATCTGCAACTTCCGTAGCATATTTAATTTTTCGAAGATAGACCTGACGATCAAGCCACTTGAAATTTTCAGGAAAACGCATAAAGAGAAGATCGTGAATTGTCACGACACTCTTAATTCCAGTCTTCTCAATTCCATTTGGTAGCTCATGTGATAGGCCATGGAAAATATCAATTTCTAATTTCTTTGCTTCATCTGCAACCTTAAATGATCGCCATGCTGCTGGGAATTTCTTTGACCAAAAATCACTAGGCTTAACAATATTTAAATTATCGTATTGATCTAACCAGTGGATGGCCCTAGGGTCATCAAATTCTGGTGTAAAAAGATAATATGAGTTCTGTGTGTGATAGCGACTTAAACTTGCAATGAGGTCTCTTGAGTAATTCCCAAGGCCTCTGAAGTTATGAAATGCTCTCTTTGCATCAAATCCAATTTTCATTTGATTAGTATAAGGGAAAGGCAACTATTTGCCTATCCCTCACTTGGAACTTTTATCACTTGTCCCGCATATAAAGCAGATCCTGAGATATCATTTACTTTTTTAATCGTACCGATTGAAGTCTTAAATTTTCTAGCGATTGCAGTTAAGTTATCACCACGACGAACGCGGTATCTCTTATAGGCCACACTTGATGGTACTCTCGTTGTCGAAATCTTTAATCTTTGCCCAATGAAGATACGGCTAGACTTAAGGTTATTTAAAGATTTAATTTTCGAAACACTTACACCGTATTTGCGAGCTATGTCAGAAAGGTTATCACCTCGACTAACCTTATGTGTAACAATCTCACCTTTTGAATGATACTTAAGTCTTTGACCCACAAGAATCTTTGATCCTCTGATACCATTAATTCTCTTTAGATCAGTTACTCTAACACCAAGACGATTTGCAATAATTGATAGGTTGTCACCACGTCTTACTTTATAGACACCGTTTGACTTCTTACCATTTGAAGAGCTTGCAACTTTAATATACTTGCGAGTTTCGTACTCTGCTAAAGAATCATAGTCCGTAAAGTCTTTAGAAGGTAGGAAAATACTTTGCGCATGTCTTCTCTTTACCTTCACCCATTTTCTTTTTAAGTCTGGGTTTAGAACTTTTAATGTTTTAACATCAACACCTTGAGCGCGTGCTAATTTATATAAGTCAAAAGATCCTCTAACATTTAGCTGCTTAACTTTTTCAAATGGACTATCTTTTGATTCAGTTATTTTCATCCCATATTTTGCTGCATTATTATAGATCTCACGAACAGCAGCAACTTTTGGAACATAGTAAATTGTTTCTGTAGGAATAAGCTTACGAGAGACAAGCTTCATATAATCACGAGTCTTACCTTTTCTGATTGCTCTGATAATTCCATACTCACCTTTGTTATACGCTACAAGAGCAAGCTCCCAAGAACCAAAGATATTATAAAGATCTTTGAAGTACTGGGCCGCGGCCTCTGTTGATTTGATGATATGAGTTCTTTCATCAACATAACTATCAACTCTTAGCTTATATCTCTTACCTGTCGCCTTGATAAACTGCCATGGGCCAACTGCTGCGGCCTTAGACTTAATAAAAGTGTTATAACCTGATTCAATTAGGCCGACGAAGAATAGATCCTCTGGAATCCCATGAGAACGCATAATTTTTTCAATCACATTACGGTAGCGGGCACCATTATTAACATAGCGTAGAAAGAGGTCCCTTTCTTTTTCAGTAAAATACTTTACCCAAAAGTCAAAGTGCTTTTGATGATAGTGAAGCTCAAGCTTATCCATATTATTAATGGTATAGGCCTTTACACTCCCGACATCTTTTGATTTATACTTTACGACTTCCTTTACAATCACTTTTGGATTTTGTCCGGGTGCTTCACCAACATAAGTAGGCTTAACATTCGCACATGATACAAGAATAAATAAAGGTAATAAGATATTGATTTTTTTCATTGGGCTCCCAAAAAGCTTCCATACAGGTTTACTGTAATTCTACCAATTTACATATCTTACTATTTTAAATGAACACCACAATTTTTCGAGGGGGGGAATTTAATTCATATTAGACAAAATCACTTTTCCTTTTTCCCAAATAACGTGAGGTTCTGAATCATCTTTTAACTTTGTAAAACCATCAAAATCAAAATAATCAAAACCGTATGCGATATTAAAAAGAGACGCGATCCCTACTGTCGATTCAACCATACAGCCAAGCATTGTCTTTAGTCCAAGCTTCTTGGCCTGCTGTAGTTGAGCAAAGGTCTTCATAAGCCCATTTGCCTTTGATGTTTTTAGAACAACACCATGACAAAGGTCTTTAAATGGATCGAGGAATCTGTGATCTTCAATGCCTTCATCGAGAAAGACATCAATCGGTGATTTTTCTTTTAATTCTTTATATAGATCAAATTCATTACGATAGAGAGGCTGTTCAATAAAGAGAACATTCTCATCTTCAATCAGAGCTAAGTGCTCAAGTAATAAATTCAGATTATTTGCATAAGACTCATTAGCATCAAGAACGAATACACGATTTGACTCGTTAATCAGCTCAACTTGAACTGGAAAGGTCTCGTGAGTAATCTTTAGCTTGATAACACCATTAGTATCGGCCTCCTCAAGAAGCTTTCTTCCCTCTTCCAAAGAGTCAAAGACAGGAAATGAATCAAGAGACTCAACACTCTTAACAGTATTAGTTCCAAGAATTTTCCAAGGACTTAGCTCTGTTGCTCTAACGAGATAATCAAGAAATGCCGTTTCAACTCCTAGTCTTAGACGAGGAACATGAAAATCATATTGGTCAAGGTACTGAGTTAATTCATTATATTGAACGATTCCTGCCGATTCATAATCTGATGCAAATCGCTCAAGTTCTAGCTTTAAGTCTTCAATGCTAATATCTTCTTTTGAGCCGTAGCTAATCTCTCCATAACCTTTGTAATCACCATTCTTAAGTGTTACATAAATGATTTCCTTGGCCAAAACCTCAGCTCCAGAAATCTTCCATGGTTTATTTAAGTTAACTAGTCGTGTATCTATTGCCCATTCCATATTATGCCTTAAAGCGTTAAAATAATTATTAAAAAGACTAAATTATGTTACCAAAAATAATTTCAAATATCACACTAGCATTTATTGCCATTGTCTTGGCCTATATGCTTGCGCCTCTTTTCAAAGAATTCTTTGATGGAATTTTTAATCCTCACAAGAAAACCAATAAGTCTCACTCCAAAGAAGAGTTTGATGAGATGGTTAGAAGAAAGATTGAAAGAATGTCAGTCTCTGGTAGCTCGGCCCCAGGTGAGTCCCAAACGTCTAGTTCGACAAAGAATGGTCAACGAACTTTATTATCTTACTTTGAAGAGAAACAAATGTTTGCAACAGATGAAGATTTAAAATTCTTTCAAGGGCTTCTCTCCTCTCTCCAATGGGGTGATTTCAAGGAAGGAGAAGAGATTTTAAATCGATTACGAAAAGACTATAAATTCGATAAAGAAGAACTAAATACGCTAATTAATCCCTTTATAAAGCAGTTCTTCTCTAAAGACGAGCTACTGAAACTTGGAAAAGTTAATCAGTCAAAACTATCTAAAGAGGCTTTTATCTCTTATGCAACAACAGTGTTTTTATTTCAAAACTTAGATCGTGTTGAACACAAGCACTATGATAAGAATATCCTTACTTTCCTAATTGCCTACTCCGCAAAGTCTGCAAACCAAGTGGAGATAATTGAGGGCTTTATAAATCAAGAGCAAATCTCAATGCCAAGAAGAAATGAGACCCTGTTTGAAAGTATGACTAAAAAAGTAAATGCTTCATATGATGAACTCTTCGCAATTTTCCCTATTAATGAAAGTAAGTTAAGTGGCGAATTTAGTTCACTAAATGAAGAAAGTGACCGAAAAAAGAAGTATAAGAAATTAGTGCAAACATACCATCCTGATAAGTGGAGCACCAAATTTAAATCAAAGATCATTGATGATCGCTTAAATGAAAATTTTAACAAAGTACAAAATATCTATAACAAGACCAAATAATTTAGTTAGAGAGAAGTAGAAGATGCAAAAAAGAAAAGAACAAATCATCAACAATATCGAATGTGAGCTTATTAGAATTGTCAGTGAGACCAATGGTATCTCTTTAAATGACACTCTTGAGCTACTCGTTCACTCTCCTAGTATTCGTGACAACCAACTACTAGAAAAGCCCGTTCTTGAATTCATGAAGCTATTGTCTTCTTTTCAAATTGATGAAGTTGATATTGAAACTCTCCTAAATCACCCAGTCTCAGATGCGGTCTTTAACTTCTTTCAAAAGTTTCCAATTCCATACTATGAAGAACATATCCACTTAACAGGCTCGCTGAATGCAGAGTTTATCTATCCAAGACTTAAGAAGCTATTAAGTGGCAAGAATAAGAAAATCTATGAGAAGAGGATTGCGGAAGTATATGGAGAGGACGCCATTCCTATCACTTGTGTCGAGGATGTGGATAACCTTATCCGCCTAAAAGAAGGTGAACAATTTGCGACTTACCTTCGTATTCTATTCTTAGCAAAACTTATTCTGACTTCAAAGAAGGCACACCAAGACGCTGCCTATCATATGGCAAAAGAGTTGTACGAAAATTACAACGTTGGAAGTATTAGACTAAAGTTTACACTTTCTCGTGCTTCAAAGATGGATGCCGAACAAATCCCAGGTATTGGCGAAGTGACGGAAGAAGATGTTGTCCTAGGTCTTTATGAAGGCTTTAAGAAGTTTGAAAAAGAAGTACCAAGCTTCAAGTTCATCCTCTCTCCTTCATTTAGAAAGGAATTGAACTTCTTTGATGATACAAATTTTGAAACTAAAAAAGAACATTTTGAACACCAAGTAGATGCTCTCTTAGAGATCTTAGAGAAATACCCATACTTAAAAGAGAATCTCGTTGAAGTAGATACAGTTGGAGACGAGAAGGCCCTTTACCGTAAGGCGCATTTTAAAGAACTTAAAAGTGGCCTGCGCAAGCTTCAGTATCGTGGATTAAAGATTCGCTCACACCACGGTGAAACATGGCTTACATTAAAGAAAGGTATTCAATCAGTAGATAATGCGATGAATATTTGGCATATCGATACCCTTGAGCACGGACTAAGCCTTGGTATCAATCCAAATTATTACTACCACCGCCTTTTCCAAAGAATTGTTGAGGTAAATGCTAAACACCAAGCAATTGATAAGAAGTCCACAGAAGGCCATGAGCTAGAAGAAATGGAATGGGAGTCATATGCTATTGGTGTGAAAAAGAAGCTCTTTAAAGGAGAGCCTCTAACTGCTGATGAAGTAACTTTATTTTTAAAGACAAAATTTCACAACGCCCGTGAAGTTGAGCACTATCAACACGATATTCTTAATCGTATTATTCAAAAAAGTGTTTCTCTAGTAGCACTTCCTTCTTCAAACCTTAAGCTAACTGGAGTCTTTCCAGACTTTAAAGACCATCCATTTTCTTGGTGGGAGAAAAAAGGTGTAAGACTAGGAGTTGGAACAGATAACTACATTACTCTCTCAACAAATTTCATTCGTGAGATGCTAATTCTCCTCTACTCAGACCCTAAGAATCTTAAGATTACAAAACTTTTGATGTTAACAACGAAGGAGTCAAGAAGGCCATATATCAGCAATCTTCTTTGGGAGATGCGAAAGAGATACGCTAAGTAAGGTATTAAAAACACATAATACTAAACTTTTTCACACGGTCTTCCGACAAGTATCTAACTATACGATGAAGGAAGACATAAATGGCGTTTGAGTATACTCATTTCAAGTCACTAATCAATGTCGCAATTGATAATAATGCCAGTGACATACATATAAGGGCGGATGAAACCCCTTGCTTTAGAATTAGCGGCGATATGGTCGCTGTTAAATCAAACAAACTACTAACACAAGAAAGTATCTACGATATTCTTCGTCTACTTATCGGCGATAAAAATCAACAAGAACTAGAGGAAATTAAAGACCTTGATGGATCATTTGATTTTGAAAACAAGTGCCGACTAAGATTCAACTACTTTAAATTCAATAATAAAAATGGCCTCGTTTTTCGAGTCATAAAAAAAGACATTCCAAGCTATAGGCAACTAGGTTTAAGTGATTCTCTTAAGCAAATCATTCGCGCAAAACGAGGACTTATTCTAGTAACTGGGGCAACAGGATCTGGAAAATCCACTACCCTTGCCAGTATGATTAATTATATCAATGAGCGCCGAGCAAAGCATATCATTACAATTGAAGACCCTATTGAATTTATCCATGAACAAAAGAAATCTCGTATTACTCAAAGAGAGCTTGGAGTTGATACAGATAATTTTGAAGACGCACTTAAATTTGCACTAAGACAGGACCCAGATATAATTTTACTGGGAGAGCTTAGAGATCAAAAATCAATTGAAATTGCCCTAAAAGCAGCAGAAACAGGACACCTCGTCCTAGCAACAATTCATACAACAGATGCCATCTCGACTATTAGTCGTATTATTTCAATGTTTCCAGGGGAAGAACAAGCGGATGCGAGGAAACGCCTTGCAGACTCACTCTATGCTACAATTTCGCAGCGTATGATTCGCTCAAAAAAATCATCTAACGGAGTTCGTGTTGCACAAGAGATCATGGTAACAGGTCCAGGTGTAAAAGAATGTATCCGTGGAGATGAGCCATTAGATCGTATTATTCCTATTATTGAAAATGGTGGAACTAACTCTGCAGACATTCCTTGCCAAAGCTTCGATCAAGCAATTCTAAATCTTCTTGAAGGTAATTATATTACTGAAGAAGATGCTTCTAAAGAGGTTCGTAGTGCAAGTGACTTCATGAGAAAACTTATGCTGACAAAGTAGTGATCTCGAATGCTGCCTCAAGAATAGAAAAGGCCCTGGTGGGGGCCAGGGCCAATCCGTCTAACGCGAATTAGACTAACTTGATGTGAGGATAGTAAGAAAAGACTTACATGGTATTTATTATTCGCCATTTTTCCCTTTTTATTAAGGGGAACAATTTTCAGACAATAAAAAGTAAAAGGCCAAGTACTTATGACTTGGCCTTACTTAATTTTAAATATATAAAAAAGTTGAAACTTTTACTCTTTTTTACCTTAAAAAATTATTTTTGATGTGACAGAATTTCTGTTACGACTTTATCGACGAGCTTTTTAGCATCGTCGCATTGAGTTTTCCAATGAGCGTGATCCAAGTTAGGATCTTTATTCATAAGTAATTCACCTAACGCTTTCGTACTATCATTAAATTTTCTAAGTAACTCAACTGATAATTGCTCATCATCCATGTCTTCAAGAACTGTCATCACTCGATCAATATCTGAATTATCAATTAATTTATTTAAGTCCATTTTTTATCCTTATTATTTCTTAGCTTGCTGAGCAATCATATCACGCATAATATAGATTGCCTCTTCTAAACCTGCATCTTTACGTAGTGAAGAAACCCACTCTTCTTTACGTTGTTTGAAGTCTTCCTTCCACTGCTTTTCTTCGCCTTTCTTTACAGTTTCATGTGACTTTAGAGACTCTTCAAAATGAGTTACGTTTAGATTCATATTTTCTTGATCTAGTTTTAGATCTTCCAACTTCTTCTTATTCGCTTCCTCTTCTTTCATCCAAGAGTCAATATTAAGTTTAAGCTCAGTTTCTTTACGTCTCTTCTTTAGATAAGCTACACTTTCCTGAATCTTCTGCATACGCTCATCTTTAGTAACACGTTTTTGAGAGGCTTTGATTAGCTTCTTCATATTGTATTGTTTACCAGGCCACTTTTGGAATTCCTTAGGCTTAATCTGATCCCACTTAAGAGAATAAGTTAAGTCTTGTTCACGATTTTCAGCATATGACATTGGATCAGGAATTACAATATCAGGAGTTACACCTTTATACTGAGTTGAACCACCATTTACTCGGTAGAACTTTTGGATTGTAAGCTTTAGCGCCCCAAACTCTTGTCCCATCATTTTATTTAAACCTTGATCTAGGCTATAAACAACTTGAACAGTTCCTTTACCGTGAGTAACTGCACCACCAACAATAACAGCTCTCTTATAGTCTTGCATTGCCGCAGCTAGAATTTCAGAAGCTGATGCCGAGTAACGGTTTACCATAACAATTAGTGGACCACTATATTCAACACCTGGATCAGTATCAGCTAGTGTCTCAACTTGGTTTAAGTAGTTTCTAGTTTGAACAATTGGCCCTTCCTTAATGAAAAGCCCAGACATAAGTTGTGCATCAGTTAAAGCACCACCACCATTATTTCTAAGGTCGAGAATAACACCATTAACTTTTTGCTTCTTTAATCTTTTAAGCTCTGCTCTAACATCATCAGTACAGTTAATTGTTCCATTAAACTCACGGTAAAATTTTGGAACGTTGATATAACCAAACTTCCCTTTTACACCCTTAAGTTCAAGAACAGATGACTTTGCAAATGAAGCACCAATCTTAACAACGTCTCTTGTAATACCAATTGTCTTTCTTGATCCATCGGCCTTCTTAACGTGAAGTTTTACAACAGTTCCTTTTTTACCACGAATATATCTAACGGCATCATCAACTCTCATTCCAACAAGATCAACTGGTTCTTTCTCAGAGCTTCCTTCACTAACAGCAAGAATTAAATCATCAACTTCAAGTTCTTTTTGTCTCCATGCGGCCCCACCAGGAACGATTTCAACAACTTTAATATAGCCCTCGTCTTCAGATAAAACGGCACCAATACCTTCTAGTTGCCCAGACATATCAATATCAAAATCTTCTTTTCTCTTTGGAGCAAGATAAGCTGTGTGCGGATCAAATACAGCACCAACTGAATTATAGAAAAGTTCCATATAGTCTTCTCTAGTATCTTTAAGAAGTCTTTCAAAGTATAAACGATACTTCTTATCAATCGCTTCATGTGCCTTAGCAACGATTTCTTTTTCAGTTAGGATTTTTTCAGAGCTAAGATTCTTCTTCTCTTTTTTCCCATTCTTTTTCTTATTATTCTTTTTAGGATTCTTTAGATCTTCTTGATCTTCCTTCATCGAAATATAACGGGCCATTACAGATTGCTTATAAGTTAGACGCCAGTTTTTTTCAAACTCACTCTTATTCTTAGCAAAGTGTCTCTTTTCAGGATCAAGCTCAACAACTTCATTTCCGTAGAAGTTAAACTTCTCTTTGAACATTTTCTTTCTCAGAGCATCCGCTTCTTGAATTCTTTGAGTTTTAATCTTCATTGCATCAAGGACAAGTTTATAATTCCCCGATCGCATTTCATCATCCATTAAAGATTCGTACTTCTTAAGTTCCTTAACGTCTGTGTCATATAGGAATTGCTTTGAGTAATCGACTTTTTGAACGAATTCTTTGAATGCATTCTTAGAAAGATCATCATTTATTTTTAATTTCTTATAATGAAGTTTTTCGAGTACTTCGATTAATAAGTTTCCTAAAACTTGATCTTTATTGATGCTAAAAATTCCATTTTCAGCTCTTAAGACAAATGGCGTTGATAAAAGAATGAGACCTAAAAATAGTCCCAACGACTTTCGAAATTTCTTGTGCATTGAAGCTCCAATTCTAATAATATTAGGTAGTTCCTAAATTATATTTTAAAGCCTCTTTAACATTAATCAAAGATTAATTATTCAGGAAGAAATTACTTGCGATGCACAAAAAGCTCTACTCCTGCTCACTATTTCTTTTTTCTTTCTTCTCAAAATTGCCCTGAATATCATACTGATATACTTCAGCATTATTCACGCATTCTTTAATTAACTCTGAAAGGTCATGCTCTTCACAGAATTCCATAAAATACTTTGTGTCGGCCTTAATTACCGGATGTTTTGGTGCAAACATCGAACAGGCATCATCGTGCGGGATAATAGAAGTTTCAAAAGTATCAATCTTCTTGGCCTCAGTGATGATATCTAATTTATTCATCCCAATAAGCGGTCTCATCACAAGCATCGGACAAGAACGATCAAGTACACTCATATTCTGAAGAGTCTGACTAGAAACTTGAGCTAGAGCATCACCCATAATTAGTGCACCGGCCTTGGCCCTTCTTGCAAGATATGCAGAAGTGTCCATCATATACTTTCTAAAAAATAACGTGCGGTAATCTTCCTTACAATTCTTAGCGATATAATTTTGAATATCACCATAAGGAAGAACATATAATTTAAAGCTGTCTTGAAACTTAGATAGAATTTTTCCAAGTTCTAAAATTTTCTCTTTAACCTCTTCCCCAACATATGGATAAGCATAGAAGAATGCAAAAGACTGTCTGACTCCTCTTCTTGCCATAAGATAACTAGCAACTGGTGAGTCAATACCACCTGATAGAAGTGTAACTGCGTGGCCACTCGTACCAACAGGAAGTCCACCAATACATGGAATCTTTTCCCATGATAAGTAGATCTCTTCATTCATAACCTTAACATCAACCATAAGATCAGGATTTCTCACATCAACTTTTAGATCGGTATTCTTAAGAATCGCTGTCGCAATATAGCGATTGATTTCATCACTATTTTTTGGAAATTGCTTAAGAGCTCTCTTTGTCTGAACTTTAAAAGTCTTAACATTCGTTAATTGACTTAATTCTTTAACGGCAAGTTCACATACATAATCAAGATCGAGTGGACATGATCTCATAGGAGTTACCGAGCTTAATCCTGCTACAAAAGTTAGTCTTTGAATTAATTCTTCACTAAACTCTTCTGCACTCTCAGCAACTAAGCGTTGTTGATTGTTTTTTAACTTCCAAGATGTATGATGATACTTGCTAAAGATTCGACTTAGGTTTGTTTGCAGTTTCTTATAGTAAGACTTTCTGTTCTTACCTTTAAGCCATAATTCATCAACAGTTAAAATTAAACTCTTATACATCTTTCTTATTCCTATTTAATTAAAAAACCAATTTCTTCGATTACTTCACTAAAGCCTTGCAACATACCCTGAACTTCTTCTTGTGTCGTAGACTTTCCAATTGAGATTCTCAAAATATTCTTATGAAATTTCTCATCAATCCCAAGGCCCGCAAAAAGTGGATTTAATCCCTTAATCTTTGATGAGCAGGCAGTTGATGATGAGATCATGATTCCCTTCGTTTCAAGGTGTCTCATAATAATATCACTCGCAATTCCTTCAAAGAGAACACAAAGAATAAATGGTGAAGTGTTTTGATCCTCAAATGGATAACTAATATTTTTATGCAGGCCACTTAGCCCAGCTTTAATTTCTTCTTTTAATTTCTTTGCTTTCTCAAATGAATCATCCAAGTCTGTGAAAGCTAGCTCACAAGCTTTTGCCAGAGCGAGCACTAGTGACGTAGAAGGAGTTGAGGCCCTAAGACCTTTTTCATGTGCCCCACCTCTAAGATAGCGCTTAAGAAAATGCACCTTACTCTCTTTAAAAATAAGACCGCCAATACCTCTTGGCCCTCCCATTTTGTGTGCGCCGAAAGTAACAAAGTCAATTTCAGAATCTTTAAGAGTAAAAGGAACCTTCCCAAAACCTTGAGTCGCGTCTACATGAACGAGACATTTTCTATTCTTGGCCTTTACAGCTTGTGCGATTTCTTCAACTTCAAAATATTGCCCAGACTGAGAGTTTACAAGACTGATACAAACAAGTTGAGTTTCACTAGTTACTGCATCAACAATCTCATCAATACTCTTAAAGCCTTCTCCGTTATCAATAACTTTTGTAACCGAAGGATGATCTCCACTTAGGAAGATAATCCCTTCCTCAATTGAGCGAATAATTTGATTATTAGCTTCTGTTGCAGAAGAAGTGAAAATCAGGCCATAGCTCTTGGCATCGATAAATTTTAAGATATTAGCTCTGGCGCCCTCAATCTTCTTGGCGCATTCCTTTCCTGCTAAATGCTTAGCAGCTGGATTAGGATAGTCCAATTCGAAGCTTTTCGATAAAACTTCAATAACTTCAGGATAGAGCTTAGTAGAGGCCGCGTGATCAAAATAGTACATAAATTGCCTTATACCATGTTTTAAACAGTAAGTACCTTAAATAACGATATTTTTAGACACTGTCCATATCATAAACACTCCAAGTTACTGAAAGCTCGTATTAGCATGCCCTATTTCTTGGCACTTTTCTTGCTCTTTAAAATGCATATGAAACTGAGATACTTTATCTTTATATTATTAGGAGTCTACTGGCTTTCAAATTCGGTCCACGCTGCAGGACTAAAGGCCAATGATTACCTCTTTCGCTCTCAAGTAAAGATTGAAGAATTCAATAATTTCTCGAAAAAAGGGCTTGGCCATCTTGCCGCCAGAAGCTTAAATGAATCAAGAGGCTACCTAGCAAGATTAGGAGAAATTAGTCACGAACTCTCACAAGAACAGCTTGATCTTATGAAAGAGCTTCAAAATGAGGTCACTCAAAAGCAGAAAATCGAGGCCGAAACTATCAGCACCTGTGATTATCGCAATATTGAGCACTATAAAGAGATCGAAAAACTTAAGGAGCTCAAGGTTAAGGGCAGTATCCTAACTTTTAGATCACACAAGAATCTCTACCTTCTTAAGGCCAAAGAGGTCCAAAAATGCCAACAATTCAGTACTTGGATGGAAAACTTTAACGAAATCTCTGTATAATGTTCATACTAACGCGATACATGGTGAAATCTATGAATTCATTCAATATGATTTCTTCATGAAAACAAGAAACATCAAATCTGTAATCCTAGTACTTACGTTAAACCTTTTAGCATCAGCAACACTAGCTTTTACTCAAGATAGTGGAAAAACGATTCTAATTTCTGATATCGACGACACAATTAAGGTCGGCCATATCAGATCAAAAATTGATGCTGTTTCAAACGCCTACCGCACAAATAATATCTTCCTTGGTATGGCCGATCTTTACCGCATTATAAAGAATCGCCTTGATGCAGATGTATTCTACCTGACAAATGCACCTGAAGAAGTGATGGCATGGTCACACACTGAAT
Source organism: Halobacteriovorax sp. HFRX-2_2 (assembly GCF_043196705.1). Taxonomy (NCBI): domain Bacteria; kingdom Pseudomonadati; phylum Bdellovibrionota; class Bacteriovoracia; order Bacteriovoracales; family Halobacteriovoraceae; genus Halobacteriovorax; species Halobacteriovorax sp. HFRX-2_2. Next base: position 956,463 of record NZ_JBEBMT010000002.1, on the reverse strand, counting down.
TACTTAAGAATGGAAATTTCCCAGAAGGTAGCCTTGAAATTAGACCGATTAAAGTTTCAAGCAAGGTCTTTAAGGCCCAAAGACTTGAAGAGCTAATCTCTGAGCACAGGCCAGACACTGTTATCCTTGTTGGTGATAATGGTGAGCACGATAACTCTTTCTACAATGGTATCAAACAAACTTACCCAGGTATCAAGTTTCACACATTCATTAGAGCAGCATATAATTTTGATGAATCAAATAAGCTTTATAAGGGTCAAGCAAGTTTTGTAACACCATTTGAAATCGCCGATACACTCTATCAGAGAAAAGTATTAGAAAGATCTGATTCAAAAGATCTTCAAGACCTACATTTAAAAAGCTATATGGAAGAATACCTATTAAGAGATAAAGGTCAGCTTTATACTCCACACTGGCAAAGATGCTATGGCCATAAAGTGAATAGCTGGTCAAACCTATTCTCTACTCTACCTAAAGAGCTAACAAAGAAAATTTCAATACTTTGTCAAAATTACGAAAACTAAATAGTATTATCCAGCACACTTTAGTTGTGCTGGATACCTTCTCTTATGGCATTGCGATCAACACGAGAAAAATGTCTCGAATCAACTGGAACTCTCCCAAACTCAATAATTGCATTTGCTAAATTCCAATCGCTTAAAATTTCACTAAGATGATCTTTAATTTTTACTTCACCTTCAATAAGACACTTGATCTTATCTCCTACTTGGACAAGGGCCGCTCGCTCAATCCCCTCAATTCGTGCTAATTCATTTTCATAATGAAATGTAGGCACAAGCTTTCCATCAACACTTAAACAATCCTTTAGTCTACCCAAAAGATAAATCTGTCCACCACTCATATAACCAACATCACCAGTTAAATGCCATAGCCTTCCCTGCTCATCCCACTTCTTAGTGGTTTCATTGGCCGGATGATTATCAATATACTCTTTGATCACATGAGGACCACTTAAACAAATCTCTCCCCAGATAAGCCCTTCTTGAAAATCAAAACCATTAGCAACTTTATCAATTTTTACGTCTAAGACTTCAATGACATGACCTAGCTTAAGTCCTGTTTTTTTATTTGAGATATATTCATCAATTGGCACAAAACTAATAGGCTCGACTTCCGTTGATCCATAGATAATATGAATCTCAATATCGTCATTTACCTTTTCAAATTGTTCTTTCACAAAGTTTGCATGCTTCGTTGAAATTTCAGCTCCACCAATAATGATACTTCTCAGGCTTGGAATCTTGATATCATTTGTAGCAAGGTAATTTGCAAGCCTCTTTATAATCATCGGATTGGCACTAAAGCGTGTCACACCATATTTGTTCATTTGATCAATTACTTTTGCAGCATCAAACTCAGATAGTTTCCGATAGTCGATATCTGGAAAGATTGTCGTAATCCCAAGTCCCAAATTTTGTAGAACGAGAGTTGGAAAAAACGGCATATCTACTTCATCATCACGATGTAACCAGAAGTATTCTGAAACGATCTTCTGCGCTAAAAAGATATCAAGGCTTCTATTTGCGGCCTTTGGCCTGCCAGTTGAACCAGTTGTAAAAGAGATAAGAGTTTGAGCATCTTGCTCAATTGGCGTTTGCGAAAAATTAAGATTATCTTCAGCTCTAATACTAGTTAAAGATTTAGCAAAGAAACAACTTTGATCATATGTAAAACGCTTCATTTTCCAAAGGGCGGGAATTAATGGAGTCCACTTTAAAAGCTCTTTAACAGAGATCATTCCCTGAGCATTTGCATCTTCAATGGCCTGTTTAAGCTTATCCTTAGGCATCGTCGAGTCAATCGAAACAACAACTGCACCCATGTAGAACAAGGCAACCATAATCTGATAAAGCTCAAGACGAAGAGGAATAAGAACAATAACTCGATCCCCTTTCTTAATTCCAGCATCTGATAAGGTCTTTATCCACGCACCTACCTGTGACATAAATTCGCCGTAAGTCTGATCTTTATCTTGGTATATTAAGCATCGCTTTTCTAGGTTATTTCTAAAATGGGAGTCAAGGTAATGGCAGCCATTTATTGGCACACCGATATAACCCAGTTCTTGCCTTATATCTTCAATTTTTTTCATATGATAATATTAAATGAAAATAATATAATTTGTAATATTAGGTAGTAAATGTATCTATTAAGTAAATTTGATTCTCTTCTTACAACAAAAACACAAGTTGGCGGCAAGGCCTATAACCTAGCAAAGCTCGAGAAATGTCATGTTAATACACCTGACTGGTTTTGTATTACTAGTGATTACTTTCAAACATTAGTTGACCAAAACGAGGTATTAAAAAACCTTATTGCTCAATATACGCAACTTGAGTTTATCGATGACCTAAAAGCTCTCATTGAAAAGATTCACGCTGAAATAAATAAGTGTGAAATATCAATCATTGATGATGTGATGGAAAGGATTAATCCTGATATTCATTATGCCATTAGAAGTTCTGCTGCAGATGAAGATGGCAGTCACTTCTCTTTTGCAGGACAGCTTGAATCATTTCTTTACGTACAAGGAAAGGAAAGGATAGAAGCGGCCATAAGAAATTGCTTTAAGAGTAATTTTTCTCTTACCGCTCTTACTTATCGTTTTAAGAATCAAATTCACCAATCAACACCTAAGATGGCCGTCATCATACAAGAAATGATTGATCCAGAAAAATCAGGTGTTCTCTTTACGGCCAATCCAATTAACGGCTACAGAGATGAAATGCTTATTTCAGCAAATTATGGCCAAGGCGAAGGTGTCGTTAGTGGTGAGTGTAACACTGACGAGTACACGATCAATGACCGCGGCATTATAAAAGATGAAATTAGAGAAAAAGATTTTAAGATAATCGCTGACTACGACAATAAAACAACTAAAAAAGTCGAAGTCACTGGAAGTGATATTAACTCGAGTGTCTTGACTCATGCTGAAATTATCGAGTTAAATAAGCTCGCTCTTGATATTCTCGCACTAAAGAAGAAGCCTCAAGATATTGAGTTTTGTTTTCAAAATGGAGAAATCTATATTGTCCAAACAAGAGATATCACCTCTCTTCCAATGGATAAGAGAGAAGAATTTGCCAATGTCTTTGATAATTCAAATATTCAAGAATCATTTAATGGCGTGACGACTCCACTTACTTTTTCTTATGCCTCAAAGATGTACTATAAGGTTTATCACCAACTACTGGGTTTAACAGGACTAAGTGAAGAAGAACTAAAGAAGCACGAAAAGAGACATAAGAATATGATTGCTCTTATCGAGGGACGAGTCTTCTACAATATTCAGTCTTGGTATAAAGGACTTCTACTACTTCCATCTTTTAAACAATCAAAGGGTGATATGGAGAAAATGATGGGAATCACTGATCCTGTCGACTTCATTGAAGATAAGGACCTACCATTTTGTGAGAGATTAAAAATGCTTCCAGGCCTAATTAAAACCTTTGGAAGTCTCCTGTGGTATTTTTCTAAAATCGATAAAGTTGTTGCAGACTTTATGTCCGGTTTTTATGAAGTATATGATGAAATTGATTTTTCAAAACTTAATAGGCTTAACCTCACACAGCTCTATGAGCTAACCGAAGAGCTTGATCAGAAAATTACAAGTAAGTGGCATGCTCCCCTAATTAATGACTTCTACGTTATGATGATGAATGGAAAGATGTATCGCTGGATGGAGAAGCTTGCGGTTGAAAATGCAGATATCACTCTTGGTAATTTATTATCTGGTGAGCATGATATTGCCAGTACGCAACCAACAAAAGAACTTTTAAAAATAAGTGACGAAATAAAAAAGAGTGATCAAGAGTTTAAGGATCAATTCTTAAAACTGGAAAATTCAAAAGTCATGGACTTCTTCTATATTAACAACAAGGCCATCTTTGAGCTATGTCAGAAATATATTGAAAACTATGGTGACCGTACTATTGGTGAACTTAAGTTAGAAAGTTTATCTCTACGTGAAAACCCAGACTTTCTGATAAATATTCTTAAAAATTACGTCATTAAAGAAAGTCTAAGTTATGAGAGCTTTATTGCAAATGAGCTTGAACTTAGAGAGTCAGAAGAAGCTAAAATTGCTCCTATTGTTAAAAAGAAGCTTTCGTCATTTGCAAGAAAACGTTTTTATAAAGATCTTTCTAAACTTAGAAAGGCCATTCGATACAGAGAAAACACAAGACTATTACGAACGAAGTCTTTTGGAATTTCACGTCAAATTTACCGCGAAATGGGTAATCAATTGGCCAACTTTAATCTCATCAGTGCACCTGAAGATATCTTCTTTCTAACACTTAGTGAGATCGAAGAATTAAAAGATGGGCGCATTGTGCAGACAAGTCTAAAAGAGCTAATTAGCCTAAGAAAGTCTGAGTATGAATCATATGAAGATGAAGAGCCTGGCCATCATTTTAAGACTTTTGGCTTTGTTCATGCAGGAAATAAATTTATCTATGAAGGTAATACAAATCTCGATCACGATGGTGCATTAAAAGGGATAGGATGTTACCCAGGACATATCACAGGAGAAGTCGCCCTACTCTTTAAACCAGACGATGGAATTGATGTTAATGATAAGATCCTTTGTACGGTAAGGACAGATCCAGGATGGGCCCCATTATTCCCGTCGATTAAAGGCCTACTTGTTGAAAAAGGATCAACACTTTCTCACTCGGCCGTTATTGCTAGAGAACTTAAAATACCAACAATTGTCGGTGTTCCAGGGATTACAAAAATTGTCGAGAATGGGCAAGAGATTGAGATGGACTGTGAAAAAGGACTGATTAACCTACTTCAAGAAAACCAAGAATAACAAAAGGCCTCTTAATGAGGCCTTTTTTATGAAACTCTTTTATAAAATTTAATATCGTAAACCCCAACTTTTTCTTTCTTAATAAGATCAGTAAAGTCAGCTGTAATATCTTCATAGCCGTCTAGTTTTGGAGAATGAACACGTAAGTAATAGCGAACACAGACAACACCACCAATAGAAATCGAAGCCTTGGCCTTTTGAAGAAAATCTCGACCTAGCTCATCATTAAAGTAACTCGGCACATCTGAGTAAGAGAAATAATCAAATTGATGCTTCCCACTCTCAAGTTCAGCAACAACATCACCAATATGATAATTGACTTGAGTTGTTTCAATACAGCTTTTAAGCTCAGAAAACTTTCGACAACGAAGTGGAGTATTTGTCAAAGTAACTTCTCCAAAAAAGCATAAACTTAAGAAAAAATTATCCTTGATGAGGTTATTCTTAAATAGACGAGCAAAGCGATTACGATAGAACTTTACATAGCTCTCAGGGATATTCTTTCTTATGAAGTCCCCTCGATACAAGAGAGAATTCATTAACGCTTTATTTCCTACAATTGATAGAACGACAGTCCACTTAACCTTAAAGCTCACTGTATCCATAATATTGAGTTGCTCTTGAATTGCATTACAATTTTTAAGAGCATCTATAATTCGATGGCCAAGGATCTTGCGACATAGCTTTGAGAAAGTAATAAACGTCTTCTCCCATGAACCAGCAAGGGCAGCTATTTCATTGGCCTCAAAGTATTCATTTAGGCCGACATTTGCTCCAACTGTCTTTAAGATTGCGGAATCATCGTGATACGCTCTTAGGAACTCTACTTCATCAAGGGCAAGAATCGCCTTCTCATACGCTCTGGCCCACTCTATTTGGAGCCCTGAAACATCAAAGAGGTCTAGCCTAGAATCAGCTTGTGTTACGAGATATAGGCCTCTTGGGCCGGCACCACAGATTGAGCCAATATTTTTTGGAGAAAGTTTTCTACAAACTTTTGACTCCATCTCAATATCTTCATTTGCTAGTGAGTAATTTAATTTGTCAGTAAAATATTTTGCCATGTCACAATTATAGTTGTTTTCATTATATAATGGTACAAAGAAATTAAATTCAGATGAGGATGTATGAGCAAAGAGATAAGTCATATTACAATGGAAGATTCATTTATTAAGAGATATTTAGCATGGTCCAACGAGCGCTTTCCAATGGCCAATGTCATCTCTGGCCTCATTACTTTCTTCGTCATGAGTCGCCTAGCGCTTTTCTTACAAGATAAAACACTAGACTTCACTCCATTAGATATCCTTGGCGCCATTGCAGTCGTAGGTCACTACTTTGTTCTAAGAGTATTCGATGAACATAAGGACTTTAAAGTTGACTGTATTAATCACCCAGAACGCGCACTCCAAAGAGGCCTCATAAAACTTTGGCACCTCGATATTATTGCGGCCATTTTTACGATTATTGGACTAACTTATTCATTCTTAATTTCAAATAACTATCTTACTCTTATTTGTTATGGGGCCGTTTACTTATGGTCAGTTCTTATGGCCAAGGAGTTCTTTATTGGACCTTGGCTAGAAAAGCGCTTAACACTCTACTCGATTAGCCACATGCTAGTCTCTCCTCTTATCATTATTTGGATTATGTCTGCAAAATGGCAAGTTCCAACATTTGAATTTTACGTTTATCTAATTCTTGCCATGTCATTTGCTTCAGGCTTCTCATATGAATTCACAAGAAAGACGAGAGGCCCAGAAGAAGAAACGGAAACACTTGATTCATATACAAAAATTTATGGAGCTGGTGGCAGTGTTCTAATTATTACACTAATGAATATGGTCACTCTAGGGTGCTTCCTCTACCTTATTCCACTTATGCCAAATTTACGCTCAATCCTAGCGGCCATGGGAATCGCTGGTTTTGCAGCGGCACAATCAACTCTTTTTAAATACCTTAAAAAACCAAGTCTAGAAGGACGCAAGAAGAATGAAAAGTCATTCGGACTCTTTGCTCTCCTACTTTATATCGCTCTCATTGTAGGTGTTTATGCAAATTAATTTAGACCTACTCGCACAGGAACAGAAACAAGAATTTCTTCTTTTTAAAGATAACGAAGCAATCTCAAGTATTGAGCAATTTGTCGATGGCAATGCTTCGGCAATATTCTTTCTTATAGGTAATGAAGCCTACTTTGGTTTTTGTTCAGGCAATTTATCAGACAGCTTTATCGTTGCAGCAAAGGCATATCGCGCAAGACATGGTATCGACAAAATAATTGGGCCTCTGAATTTTTCAACTTATAACACCTATCGACTTAAACAAAACGAAGACCTTCCCCACCATTTAATGGAGCCTCCTTATGACAAGGGCCTCTACGATTTACTAAATGCTAACGGTGAAGTCTTTGAGAGTTATGTAACTTATGAGATTAATGATTTTGATAAGCTCTTAAAGTGGTCTAAACAATTTGATGAAATAGATGACTCACCAATGACTCAAAATTATGAGCTCAAAGTGATTGATGGCCAATTTTGGCTAGATAACCTTGAACGTTTCTATCAAAGCGCTGATCAAGTCTTTGGAGAGAATATCGCCTACTCATCAATTTCATTTGAGACATTCAAGCTTAAGTACGGGGCCCAGGCCGCTGCTTTAATTTGCCCTCACACCTCTCGTGCTCTAATTTCAAAAGAAGATAATTCGATAGTTGGTATCATCTTAAACTTTGTGGACCCTACAGCACTCAATACAAAGAGGCTCCTTATTAAGACCATGGGAGTCCATCCAGATCATCGCCATATGGGCCTAAGCTTCATCTATCTACTTAAACAGATCATCCCTCAAGTGAGATCTCAATATGACCAGGCCTACCTATGTTTAATGCGAGATGGGAACCTTCCTTCATTATTTGCGAAAGATATTTCTCAGAAGACTCGCTACTATCACCTTTTCAAGCTATAACTAACTGATTTTACTAGCGAAGATATGCCGTCTACTGTGTAGACGGCCATAGTACAATTTTCAATAAAACGTTCTCGTTCATCTTTATAAGCTATATTTGAACTATGAAGATCAATGAAACACACTCAAATTCAGCTTCTGAGCAGGAAGCAAAAGTCGTAAAGCAGAAGCTTTCGGCCCCATCTCGTTTTGACTACTCTGAGGCAGCAAGACTAAATCGTATTGCGATTCTAGAGGCCCAGTGCGGAGAAAACCTCGATTCAATTCAAGCAACTGACTTAGATGGATTAAACCTCAAGGGTAATATCGAGTCTTATGCTGGAAGTATTTCCATTCCAATGGGAATTTGTGGGCCTTTAAAAATAAATGAAAAAGGTGAAAAAGAAGATCTTTATATTCCGATTGCAACATCTGAGGGAGCACTTGTTTCTTCCATCACTCGTGGCGCACTTGCTGTTTCACTATGCGGTGGATTTAAGGCCAAGGTATTAAGAAAGCGCATGTATCGTGCTCCAGTTTTTACATTTGATGATATTGACCATGCTGATGAATTCGTTTCATGGCTTGAAGATAATTTCGATACAATTAAAAGTATCACTAAGAAGTACTCAAACTTTGCCGATCTAAAAAAGATTAAGCCAGTTCTTATTGGACGCAACGTTCATGCTAAATTTATCTATGAATGCGCGGATGCCTCTGGTCAAAATATGACAACTGTTTGTACATGGCAGTCATGTCTTTGGATCAAAGAAGAGCTTTTAACATCGAAAATAAAACTCGTGGAATTCTTTCTTGAAGGAAATGGGTCAAGTGATAAGAAGGTTTCAGTTGGATCTGCCATGCAGACTCGTGGAACTTATGTAACTGCAGAATGTGTAATTTCTGAAAAAGTTTTAAAGCGTATCTTAAAAACATCGAGTACTGACCTGATCAATCTATACCTTAGATCTCTTCCTATCACACGCCTTGAAGGAATGACTGGATATAACGTAAACGTTGCCAATGCTGTAGCTGCCATTTTTGCTTCAACAGGACAGGATCTTGCTTGTATTCACGAGTCTTCAACTGCGGTTCTAAATTTTGAAAAGCATGAAAAAGGTTTATATGTAAGCTTAACGCTACCTTCACTTGTTATTGGAACTGTTGGTGGAGGAACAGGGCTTGGACACTATAAAGACTGCCTAAAGTCGATTGGTTGTGCAGGAGCTGGGAAAGTCGAAAGATTTGCAAAAATCATCGCTGGAGCTGCCCTATCGCTTGAGCTTTCAACAATGTCGGCCATCTGTGGTGGACAATTTGCTTATGCTCACGACAAGCTAGGAAGAAATAATCCAAAAGATCAGCTTAAGACAAAAGATATCACAAAAGAATTTATCAATGAGAACTTTACTGATCAGTCGACTCTTGTACAAGAAAGTGAATCAATTGAGCACGATCATAAGATCAATATTGAAAATGGGATTATCACAGAAGCGACTTCTCGAGTGGTTAATAAATCACTTGGCTTTACTTCACTAGAAGTGAATAAAGAAGAAAAAATCATCCTTAAGTCAAAGCCTCTTGATACTGACGTGATTGCAGGCTTTGCAGCAATTGCAGGTTTTGCTGATAGTGATATCAGAAGAAAGTTTATCAAAACAATTCATAATAATGAATTTACGAAATGTCATATTAGAGAAATTGAAGCATATCGTATGGTTTCAAAAGACTTCGCTCGCTATATGCCAGAGCTTCACGGTACATATGTGAGTGCTCAAAAAGAAGCTTACCTACTTCTTCTTGAAAACTTAAATTTCTCACAAATTGAACTCATGAATACTCAAGGAAGCCTAGAGCTTTGGATTAGTTCAACGCGTGAATTAATTTATGATGCAATTTCAAAAGTACACAAGAGCTTTGCAAATTCACAAGAGGTAGCAGAGTCATCACTTAATCTTGGAAAAGTTAATATTGATAAGGATTTAACAAAGTCGATTATCACTTATATTCGTGCACAAAATTATATTAGTGCAAAGACAGAAGAGAAATTAGAAGAAGTTCTAAATAACGTTGAACAATGGGCAAAGATCATTAATGAGGGGCCAAAGACGCTAACTCATAATGACTTTAACCCAAGAAATATTTGTTTTAAGAATGGACGTCCATGCTTCTATGACTGGGAATTATCACGCTTTAACTCTCCATATAGAGACTTGGTTGAATTCATGAGTTTCACTACGCCAAGTGGTGAGATCGCAAGTGATATCGAGTACTACTTCGCTAAAGATGGCCTAGAGCTATCTAAGCAAGAGAAACTAGAAAATATGCTTTCATGTGCTAATGAGTATTTACTTAACCGTGTCCTATTCTACTATGTAGGTCATAGTGTAAATGAATACGAATTTATGCCACATATCTTTAATAAGACACTTGAAATTATTGCTTACTTAGAAGGTCAACTGAATGCGTAACCTAATTGACAAGCTACTTTCAAATAAAGATCTAGAAAAGAAGGTTCTCTTCTTTTATAAGAACTTTAAGCTTGTTAGCTCTCTTTCTATCGATGAGCTTATGGAGAAGGCCCGCATAATTGCTTCAAAAATTAAAGCAAATGAAATCACAGGCCGTAATATAATTCTTTCTTTTGAAAATGAAGAAAATTTTGTGACCTATTTCTTTGGTATTATTCTTTCAGGAAATGTGCCAGTTCCAATGGCATCAAATGCCTTAATGCTAAAAGATGATTACCAAGAATTGCTTTCCCAATTCTCTTCAGCGGCACAAACGAAGTATATCGCAGCAAAGAACTCTCCAGAGGGCTTTACAAATATTGCAAAATTTAACGACGTTGAAATGGCAACACAATTTGCTAATCCAGAAAGTGGTGAAACTTGTTTTATCCAATTTTCATCAGGTTCAACTTCGTCTCCTAAGGGTGTTGTTATCAGCCATAGCAACCTTCTTGCAAATAATGATCAAATTAATCAAGGGATCAAACTTAGCGAATCAGATTCGATTTGTACTTGGCTTCCACTTCACCATGATATGGGATTAATTGGAAGTCTTCTAACGGCCCTGTTAAAGAATCTAGAATGTCATATTATTCGTACCCAAGACTACGTCATTGCACCTCATAAGTGGCTTCACCTCGTATCAGAAACGAAGTGTAGTGCCCTTTGTATTCCAAATTCGGCCTACTATGTTTGTGCGACCAAAATTCCTGAAAAGAAATTAGAAGGACTCGATCTTTCACATATTCGCTTCGCTCAATGTGGAGCTGAGCCTATTAAGGCCAATGTTTTAAAGGCATTCAGTAAGCGCTTTGAGAAATACGGTTTCAGTGCAAATGCTATTATGCCTGTTTATGGGCTAGCGGAGGCAACTCTTGCTGTAACATTTCATGAGGTTGGAACTAAGTTTGAGGCCCTAACAATTAAAAACGAAGAATTTATATCATGTGGAAAGGTCCTTTCACCTACTCAGCTAGAGATAAGAAATCAAGACCAGGGTGTTGGAGAAATCTATATAAAAGGCCCGTCGATTTCCAATAACTACTTTGGTAGAGAGTCACATCTTGAAGATGGCTGGCTTAATACAGGAGACCTAGGCTTCCTCGATAAAGAAGGAAAACTCTACGTAACCGGAAGAAGCAAAGACCTGTTAATTTGTAACGGTGTTAATATCTTTGCCAACGACCTCGAATTTATGGCCGCCAAAGTTCCAGCGGTAAAGCTTGGGCGCATGGTTGCCTTCTCTATCCAAACGGATAAGAGCGAGCTACCACATCTCATCATTGAGCTTAATGAGAAGTCAAAAGAGGCCCGTAAGAAAGTTAAACAAGACGTCGCTAATGCACTTAAGTCAAAGATTGCTCTATCAGAAGATAATATCTCGATCGTGCCAGAATTGACCCTTAAGAAAACGACGAGTGGGAAGGTAAAACGCCAAAATGCCCAAAAAAGATACATGGCCGGAGAAATTACAAGAATCGAGAAAAATTATCGATTTAATCTTATAGTATCTCGATACATAAAAAATAAATTTAAGTTTAATTTCTTAGTTAAAGAGAAATTGGGATAACTTGGATACCACTATGAATGAGAAAATTTTAAAATATTTAAATGAAGCAATTGCTGAAGTTAGTGATGAGAGAGAGATCACACTGACTCTTGAGACAAGCTTTATAACCCTTGGACTTGACTCATATGATGCCATGTCTTTTATTGGGCGTCTAAAAGAAGATTTCGAAGAACTGCCTGTCACAATCTTCTTACAATGCCAAACAACGCAAGACTTAATTAATTACTTAGAAAAAAATCATAACGAAGAACTTAAGCAAGTACTTTCATAATTGGAGCTAAGATGGAATCAAGACTTATTAGCAAATTAGAAAAACTTAATAAACAATCTGTCGAGCGTGCCTTCACTGTTGATGCACTCGATTGGTCTAAACCAATTGATAAGAAGCTTAAGTGGACACCAGATGAAATGGTAACCATCTCTTACCTACCAAGTTATGACTTACTTACAGAGGCCCAAAAACTTAGATTTAACCAATTAATTGGACTTTCAATTTGCGAGCAATTCATTTGGTTTGAAAACGTTCTTCTAAATCCGGCCCTAAAAAGCTGTAAAAGAATCTATAAACTAAACCCTCAAATGACTGAGGCCATTGATCACTTTATGGAAGAAGAAGATAAGCACGGTGAAATCTTTCTAAGAATGCTTATGAAGGCCGAGCCTGAAAACTATTCGAAAGAGAATCCCCTGCGTATCTTTAAGCTTAGTCCTATGCAGAATTTCATCATGAAAGTTGTCACAACATTTCCAAATATCTTTCTGTGGTGGATTTGGATTGCCCTATTCTTTGAAGAGAGAACATTAGATATCTCTAAGAAATATAATAAGGCCCTTAAGGCCGGTGATGTGGATTGGAACTTCTGGCAGTGCCACTACTATCATATGCTTGATGAAGTAAGACACCAGCAAATTGATGAGTGCTTTCTTGCGGCCTTCTATGATAAGGCCAACCCAATCCTTAGAAAGATCAATGCCAGCGTCTTTGTGAAGTTTATTTCGTCATATTTTGGACCTAAGAGACTTGCCGGGAGAATCCTGGAACTCATGCAAGAAGAGTTCAGTGACCTTTCGCAGGAGACAGTTAATCAATTAAAAAGTGAATTTGAGTCACTTCGTACGAATGTTGAATTCCAACGAAGTGCCTTTTCGAGACAGGGGCTTGGCCGTACATATGAGTTACTGGCCAAATATAATGAAATGGATGGTTTTTGGGATCTCCTACTTGAAGAAAGTAAGGAAGATCACCTAGGGAAAAACCGATACGTACGAGGTACGCATTCGACAATCCTAAACTAGCCAAACAAAAAAGGGACCCAATACGGTCCCTTTTTTTTTATTGTAGATCTTTTTTTAAACTTGTTAGTAATTCATCTAGATCAAAAGGCTTGTAAAAGAAACGAGTTACTCCTTCCTTCATTGCCTCTTTCAGAGAAATATCAGCTTGACCTGAAACAAAGTAAAAAACTTTCTCTTTCTGATTGTCGTTGCTATTTGTGCAATCGAGAACAACCTTTCCATTTCCATCTGGCATCTTGTAGTCAGAAATAATGGCATCAAAAGTTTGGCCACTATTGATTAGCTTAACAGCACTATTTCCTGAGTTTGCGCACTCTGTCTCATAGCCTTCAAACTGAAGCTCTTCGGCCAGTAACTCTAGAATATCTGGTTCGTCATCGACGATTAAAACTTTGTAAGGCATAGATAAATTCTCTTCTAAACGTTAAAAACGTAATTATAGTCATGCATCCTAATATAAATAGGATATTTTGTAAAACAAAATACATTGAGAAACTATATCTCTTAATCATAGAGGCCAAGGCCTTATTATTCAAGACTGTTTCCACAAATAATGGCGCAGTGCCATAGTAAAAATCAACAAAAGCAGCGCCAAGGGCCGTCTTCATAAGATAGTCATCTCTAATGATCCTAAAGTAGTCTAAGACGTAGTGATCTCTTTGGAATCCCGCCGTCACAAGATAGCACTGATTTTGCGCAAGTAGCTTTTCGATTGGCTGTGGCTTGATATCTTCGCCAGTCTCAACCAATGGACTCACAAAGCCAAAATGATCAAGATATGCTATGGAAGCTCGATACTGACTATTATTAGAAAGCCCAGTAACCTTTGCATTCCCTTCATTACCTTGATCTTCTAATATTTCTCTAAAATCTGTTCTTACAACACCTGCTCCCGCAGTGTCCTTTAAGTAGAGCGCCATTCGAGAGATATAAGTCCCATTTCCACCGTGATCACCTGCATACTCTATAACTGCTGAGCTATCTCCAGAATACGTCGAAATAATACTTAAGCTTGAGCGTGTTTGAATATCAACTGTAGCAGCACTAATAACGAGCTTGAAAAAAATTGCTCTACCGACAGTATCGGGAATCTCCACTTCTTCGTTTGAGCTATAATCTGTGTCCTTAGGCATAAAGAATAAAACCAACTCAACACTATCTTTAATTGAAGCGATTGAATCTGTGATTCCTGCACAGTTTAACTCACTTGATGAGCAAATTTCAGCAAAGCTTACAAATGGGTTCTCTACTTGCGCGTCTGGAATTCGAGAAATAATACGAAATACAGGATTTGAATTGTCATTGTCTTTTAATGCGACATAAAGCTCTTCATTAGTATAAGCAAGAGAGTCAACGTCTCTTAAAAAGAGCCCCCCTAGATCAGAGGTTTCATCTGCCAAGTTTGGCGATGTTCCACCCGAGTCGGCAATATGATAGGCCAAATCTTGTGCATTAGTTCCAAGACTTAGAGGAACATAGAGAGTAATTGCAGCTTCTGCTGTTGACCCATCTCCTCCAAGGTTATAAAAGAGCTCATTTAAATTTTCACCTGTTGAATTTCTGAGATAAAAAACAGGCTCTGTCTTATCGTCTAGGCTTAAAGACGCACCGTAGGCACTAGAGATCGTAAGGTAAAGAAAAATGAAGATTTTAAATAATTTCTGCATAGTAAAATTATGGGTTAAGTTTTATTCATGGTCAAATAATTAAAGATTTGGCATGATAAATTGAAATAGTTAAGTAGTTTAAATGACAAAGGTTTGGATCAAATTATGAAATATATTGTGCTCTCTATGCTTCTACTAAGTTCATGTATTGGAACGGATGGAATTAAGGATCAGAGAAAAGTTATTGGCAGTATGGCCACGGCACTATCGAAGAAGTACCCAAGTGTTGAAAATGTGGATTGCGACTACCTAAAAAGACGCCTTCGCCTCAAGGATAATCGCCTTGTCGTCGTCGATGCACGAGATATTTATCAATTCGAGGTCTCGCATATTGAACGAGCAATACCTTTGTCGAAACTACATGAAGTCTATCCTCAGCTTCAAGGTAAGGAAGTCGTCGTTTATTCAACTATTGGAACCCGTTCAACGAAGGCAATTCTCGAGCTTTCAAAAACAAACCCAAATACAAAGTTTACGAAT
Organism: Halobacteriovorax sp. HFRX-2_2; assembly: GCF_043196705.1. Classification (NCBI taxonomy): domain Bacteria; kingdom Pseudomonadati; phylum Bdellovibrionota; class Bacteriovoracia; order Bacteriovoracales; family Halobacteriovoraceae; genus Halobacteriovorax; species Halobacteriovorax sp. HFRX-2_2. Next base: position 941,157 of record NZ_JBEBMT010000002.1, on the reverse strand, counting down.
CTATTTGGTGGAATTCTTGACTGGCTCCAATGTGGCCAAAAGATTTATCTCATGGGTAAAGAAACAAAAGAGGTTCGATTTGAAAATGATGCCTGGAATATTATCCCAGAAGGATACAAAGCAATTCTCCCATGAAAGTAATTAGCATTAACGGCCAAATTCTCGATCACGAAAGAGATGCAAAAATCTCAGTGCTTGATCGTGGCTTCCTCTACGGAGACTCTGTTTACGAAGTAACAGAAGTTCGAAGTGGAAAGGTTGGCTTTTTAAAAGAACATCTGGAGCGTCTTCAAAACTCTGCTTTAAAGATGCACATGCATCTCCAATTAAGTTTCAACGAGTATGAAAGACGTATTATTGAGGTTGCAACAAAGCTTCATGAAGCTGGTCATGACAGGTGCTATATTCGCTTAGTCGTCACGCGCGGAGAAGGAGAAATCACCCTCGACCCACAAGCGGCCAGCAATCAAAATGTTATCATTATCGGAAAAGAACTTCCGGAGAATCCTAGGACTTGGTATGACGATGGTGTCGAAGTTATTATTGCTTCCACTCTCAGAAACCCAGTTAAGTCCATGGACCCAAATATTAAGTCAGGAAATTATCTTAATAATATCCTCGCCTACAATGAGGCCAAGGAAGCAGGATACTTTGATGCCATCATGCTCAACCAAGATGGTAACGTTACAGAGTGTACGACAAGTAATATCTGGATTGTAAAAGATGGAGTTTTTAAAACCCCACCAATTGCGGCCGGACTCCTAAAAGGTATCACAAGAGAAAATGTTATTCGCATTCTTCGTGAGCAAGGCATTCCATTTGAAGAGGTAAATTTCACGGGCAGTGAGTTAAAAGAAGCGGATGAGTGCTTTCTTACTTCATCAACAAAATACCTTGTGCCAATCGTAAAAGTTGACGACACAACAATTGGAAATGGAAAACCTGGAAGCAAAACTCTGCAAGTACTTGATATCTTTAAATCAGAGCTCTGAAACTTCTATAATATCTAATATTTACATCCTTTCCCATTGACAACAGTGGCCATTGTTCGCTATAAAGCTTCAGTTACATTCGAAATTATTAAGTAAGATTGATGGGCCTAAGGCACTAGCCTTTGAGATGTGATGTAACTTTTCCTTGTCCCTAAAGTCTTTTTTATTCAAAAGGAGCCAACAATGGCAAAGAGTACTACAGCGAGATCACGCTTTAAAATCCAAAGAGCACTAGGTGTTGAACTTCCAGGTCTTGGAAAAGCTGGTGCATTAGCACGTCGTCCATACGGACCAGGTGTACACGGTAACAAAAGAAAGAAAATTTCTGACTATGCCGTACGTCTTAAAGAAAAACAAAAACTAGTATTCCACTACGGTCTAAGAGAAAAGCAACTTGTTACTTACGTAAAGCAAGCTAAGAAGAACACTGCTGGTAAGCCATGGATGGAAGTACTTCTATCTAACCTTGAGTCAAGACTGAACAACGTAGTTTTCAGACTTGGATTTGCACCATCAATGATGGCAGCTTCTCAAATGGTTTCTCACGGACAAATCCTAGTTAACGGAAAGAAAGTTGACCGTTCATCTTTCATCGTTAGCCAAGGTGACGTTATCTCTCTATCTGAGAAAGGTTATAACAACCAACTTTACAAGCAAACTCAAGAAACTCCACGTTTCGCAGCAGTTCCAGCTTGTTACAATGTTGAAGGTACAGATAAGAAGAAAGCAACTATGGTTGCAGCTCCTCTTGAATCAGATGTACCATTTGAATTCAACTCTCAGCTAGTTATTGAGTACTACTGGAAAGTTAAGTAAGCACTCGCGGCATTGGTTGCCCAAAGGCAACCTATTGGACGCGATGCTAGCTCCCCTCGAAGAGGGCAAATTATCTATTCAACAAGCCGGGTTCAAGCCCGGCTTTGTTGTATCTGGAGCTATGGGAAAGCCCAAGCGACAGAATAAAAAAAGCTCCTTATTAAGGAGCTTTTTTTATTCTTAGCCTTTTATTTTTATCCTTTCTTATTTTTGGGATCTAATTTTTGTCGAACTTAGTTCTTGAAAATCATGAGGCCTAAGATAGATCACCTCAAGCTTTGAATTATACTCTTTAATCTTTGCTTCCACTTCCCTGTACTCATCCATTTTCTCATCACGAGGGACAACATAGATTTTTGTCAGAAGCTGACATACCTTTTCAACTTCAAACCACTTTAGAAATGAGCCAAAGGTATCATCACCCATTAGCCAATTCACCTCAGGATACCTTACCTCTTGCAACCACTCATATGTAGGTCTTCTTAGCTTCTGTGCCCAAAAGCCCGTATAAATAGGAAAACGGGCCCCTGTCGCCTCTTTAATCTTTAGGTACTCACCATATGGATCTTCCTGTTCATTAGACTTCCAAGGACTATAGTCTAAGACGATAATAATATTGTCTTCATATTCGCTACATTGATTAAGGCATTCAAGATGGCCATCATGAAATGGATGAAAACTTCCACCAAATAAAGTGACTGATGACTTTGTCTCGGAAGAATAGAGCTCTACGGCACTAGCAATCTCTTCTAATTTACTCATTCGTTAGAAATCTTTGCTTTGTAGAGTCTTTCGTCCGTCTTGCTTAGCGCGCTCTGCTGCTGAGTCACACTTTACACGGACGATATCAGATAGAATTTCCATCACATTGGCCGATGTATTAAGGTTATGCTTATCCTTAATATATTTCTTAAGTTTTGAGGCCACAATTAAGATATCTTTATCTGTAAGATTAAGAGTTTTTTTATCACTTGATACTAGAATGCGACGAGGCTCTTTCCTCTCTTTCGAGTTATTTTCTTCGCTCACGTTTTCTCCATTTGAGTTCTTTAAATAATCAACTTTCACATATATCTCCAAGTCTAGTATAATAATAGTGTAACTTAAATTTAAATCTAATAAACCAACGAGCAAAATATGAAGTTCTCTTGCGAATTTAACGATATTGAGTATTTTTTCACGACAGAAATTGGCCCAGACACCAATGATAAATACCATTTATTTCTCTCTGGCCCAAAGCTTACCAAGTACCAAAATGATGAAATGAAATTTCATACATTGACGGTAAATGCTAAGTACCAAGGTGCTGAGCTAAATTATTTTATTACGGGAATTCCACTCTCTCTTGATGAAGAAGAGCAAATGGAAGAGCTAGAAGATTTTTTTGAGGCCAAGGAAATCTTTGAAAAGGTCGAGGATGCGTTTGAGCTACTACTAAGTGACCGCAAGGCACCTCCATGGGGCCTAAAGGAGTATAAGTAATGAATCAACAACAAGGAATACTTCCAAATAACTCTCACAGCAAAGTGATGGGCTATCTACTATGGCTCTTTGGCTTCATGGGTGCTCACCGCTTCTATTACGGGAAACCAATCTCAGGCACAATTTGGATGCTAACATTAGGGCTTCTAGGAATTGGTTGGTTAGTTGATCTTTTTCTAATTCCTGCAATGGATGAAGAATGCGATAATCGCTACTTTGAGGGTGTTCTTGATTATAATATTGCTTGGATTCTTTTAACTTTCCTAGGAGTCTTTGGCTTTCACAAATTCTATCAAGGTAAGATTGTGATGGGGATTCTCTACCTTCTAACAGGTGGCTTCTTCCTCTTTGGTGTTCTTTATGACTTCTGGACACTGAATGAACAAATTGATGATATCAACAAAGGCATTGCATAAAAAAGGCCCTCACTTAGAGGGCCTTTTCTTTCTTTAAAATTTGATTTAATTAGAAACCACAACGACCTTGGTAAAGGTATACACGATCGTAGTCTCTAGAAGTTGCATCAAAAGTCGAATAAGTTTGACCTGCATCTGCAACATCAATTTTGAAAACCTTAGAGATGATATCATCACGGTACTCAACAAAACGACGTCCTGGGTAGCGACGATAAACTGTCGTACACTGACCTCTTCTTCTGCTACAAATTACTTCTGGAATTGTGATTTCACAGAATTCGTCACGGTGGCGAATTGGGCCACGTTCGATATCTGTTGTGATCGTTCCATGAAGATCATAGTTTAGAGTTGTATCGGCCTTATCAAGAGTAAACTCTCCGTTTCTTGGAAGTTTAAACTTCTCATCAAACTTAACAGTTAGCTTTTCACCAGCAACTTTAATCTTAAGTTTTCTTTTTCCAATAAACTTTAGCTTCGCATTGTAATCACCTTTAGCAAGTGAAATACTATCGTCTTTTGACTTAAGCTCTACTGCTGAATCAACAGAAAGAGTTCCTTTAAATTCAGTCTTACAACCAACTAATAGCCCTAGTAATAAGGCAAATGTGAAAAATTTCATATCCCCTCCATATGATGAAAAATAAAATAAATTGTATTTAAAACACAAAATTTGGATTGTCCATACTTGCATAAGTGGCGTGAAATTTATACTTATTTCGAAACTAAACAAAAAACTGATAAAGAACATGTTTTCTATTTGTGATTTGTAGTAAGTTAATACTGGACAATTTTCTTAAATTGTTTAATATTGACGCAATATCGACTACTTAAACGGAGACCCCATGGAAAACACTAAAGTTTACGAGACGTCTATTGTTCCTAAAGGTGAAATGCTAGAGCCAGTTAGAGATACAGCATATATCGCATCTTCTCTAACGATTGAAGTTCTTCACGTTATGACTTTCTTTGTGATCTTTGCCTTCATCTTTGCTGGAATTTGGAAAACAGCAGTTAGAATGGAGAAGAGAGAAAAAGAAGGATCTAAATCTAAAGTTACTGCTTAATTAAAATTCAATATGAAAAGTTACTGGCCCGTCGTTATGTATTTCGACGGCCATGCTTTCTCCAAATACTCCCTTCTCTACAGGGACGCTGCTTTGTAGTACCTCAACGAATTCATTAAACATCTTACTTGCAATCTCTGGCCTTGCACTTCCATCAAAGCTTGGGCGATTACCCTTTTTACCATTCCACGAAAGTGTAAATTGTGAAACAGCAAGGATACTTCCTTGGATATCAACAACAGATCGATTCATGCGTCCTTGCTCATCTGCAAAGATTCTTAAGGCCAAAATCTTATCTGCTGCTTTCTTGAGTGTTTGCTGACTATCTTCATGTTCGATACAAACTAGCAAATGAAGTCCTCGCTCAATCTGAGCAACTACTTCATTATTTACTTTTACATTGGAACTTGAGACTCGTTGGACAACTATTTTCATTAACTCTGCTTATACTCTTCAATTTGTTTTAATTCATATTGTTTTTTTAAGTTCTTAATCTTCTCTTCATAGCTTGAAACAAGTTGATCTCTAAGCCTTTGAGAGTCACTCATTTGTCTCTCTAACTTCTTTTGAGCAAGATTAAGCTTTCTTCTCATATCTGTGTTGTGATCAGCTGTCATCTTCTGCTTTTCAAGATTATGATTATGAGTCATACGAGATGATTTTACTTCATTCTCTCTCTTTACCATTTTCAATCGAGTATTAAAGTCATCGCGAAGCGCTTGAAACTTCTTTTCATACTGATCCTTGATATGGACGATATTTTCTTTCATTTCAGTTCTTTGCATTCGAGACTGCTCTTGAAAGAACTCACTTTCAGATTGCTGCTTTCTCTTAGAAGAAGTTCTTAGCATATAGAGTTTTTCTTCTGCATCAGCGATAGATTTCTTCAACTGCTCTTCTTGTAATTGAAACTTACCTTCATAAGAAGCTTGAATGTCAGAAATCTTCTTATCCATCTCTTGACGATGCGACTTAAGAGTCTCCGCATACATCTCATGGTTGCGAGTATTAATCTCTTCTTTTTCTGCTCTAAAAGAGTCTTGGAGAGACTTCACTGTTTCAAGATTTTTTTCTTCTGTGCGAATCAAATTATCTCTAAAGTGGTCTCTTTGGTTATCCATTAGCTCACGAAATTGATTCTCTTTCTGAACAACATTATCTTCAGCAACTTTCTTTTCATGAGTGATATTTCTATTGTATTGAGACTTTTTTATTTCGTGCTGGCGTTGAGAACGAGCTTGAATAGCATCAGCATTTGCTCTTGTTTCATTCTTAAACTCGGCCATGCGGGCCTGTTGTTCACGAGATTGATCCTTAACTCTTTTTGTCACAGCATTATCTTTTTCAACAAGCTTATCTTCAAAGTCTTTAATGATCGCAGAGTTAAGCTGCTTTAGGCGATCGATCTTTTGTTGAAATTTATCTTCAACACCTCTTTGCTCCATTTGATTCATCGACTGAGAGCTTTTAAAGCGCGCGATATCAAGGTCGTGATCACCTTTGATATCTTCTCTCTTACTGATCTGATCTCTCAATAAATCAGAAACCTCTTTCTCATGACTAAGTCTTTGATCTTGTAACGACTTTTGAGTCTTCATATGAAGCTCACGGGCCAATTGATCGACCCCAGCCTGCTTCTCATTTACTTGACGTAGATAAGACTGATTTGCTTCTTCAAGGGCATTCTTTTTTGAAGCGACTAGAAAGTCCTCACGCCTTTTACCTTCATCAACAACCTTTCTAAGGTTCTTATCCGCAGCATTTTTGAGGTCACGATTCTCAAGTGAAAATTGTGACTTAAGCTCATTTAACTGCTCACGATTTCTTCTCACTTGTGCTTTTTCGCGGGCGGCGAAGTCGGCATTTAATTTCTGATTTGATTCTGTCGTGTGCTCACTTAGCTGCTTGATTGTATCCTGAAAGCGGTCTTGATTTAGATCGATGCGCTCTTGTGATCTCTTATTTTGTGATTCGAGGTTAGTTTGATAAGTCGTATCTCTTTGTTCAATTGTATCAGCATAGGCCTGCTTTAGGTTGGCAAGCTTCTCATCGAATTTCGATTTTTGTTCAGTTGAAGTTTTATGGAAGTCTTCTCTAATCTGATCATTCTTTTCACGAAAGAATTCTTTTGACTTGGTCATTGCAAGCTTGGCCTTCTTTGCGGCCTCATCAAGCTTTTCCTGATTATCTGCAATAAGCGCCTGTTGCTTCTTGGCGTACTCATGTTTGATATTATCAACCTTATGAGCATTCTTATCTTGAATATTTTGTAAATTAGACTGGTAGCCTTCACGAATGTGATTGAGCTGCTTACGCTGCTCTTGATTCATTTGAGTAATTTTCTTTGAGTAATCTTCGACTTTCATAAATTTACACTACCGCCCGTCCCTAAAATTATACCTTCTTTATAGTCTCTCGTTCACTAGGCAAAGAGTATCATGCCTAAACACCTGATTTTGCTGCTGTGCTAAGATAATTCAATGAATAGCTTAAGCGATGAAAAGAAATACGAAAGTTTCCTAAATATGTGGAGAACACTAGTTTCTCTGACACACCTTGACAATATTGTTTCCGAGCAGGAAACGGCCCTTATCCAAGACTTCATTCTCAATGCAAAACTTGAAGAACAGGATAGAGCACTGCTTAAAGAAGATCTTGTTCAAAGACATCGCCCTGATGAGTTCATTCATAAAGTAAACTACCCTGCTCACCTAAGCCAACTCCATCATTTGGCCAACGTTCTCTTTCGATCAGATGAACTTGATCCAAAAGAAGAAGCCTTTTTAAAGAAAATTCTTGATGATATCGAGGCAAAAATCGGCATTCTCAACGCAACGACGCATAGCGCTCATGCCATTAGCGAACTCAACAAAAACGATGTAAGAAAACGAGCAAATGGCCCTCGAAGTGCATTTGCAGAGATCATTCGCTTCTTTTCAAAATAGCCACAAAACAGCTTTTTATTGGGCCTGATAAAACTTCCTAGACGATCCTCTTTGTGCTAAGTTATTGCCAAAATATTCACAAAAAGGATTAATAATGACTAACTCAGAACTTAATGATTTCTTAGAGAAATATGGAAAAATGTTTAGGCCAAATCCATGGCATGGTATCAAGACTTGGGACGATCAAGATAAGAAAGTTCTTAATGCTTATATCGAAATTACTCCAAATGACCGTGTGAAATATGAAGTTCATAAAGAAAGCGGTTACCTAATGGTTGATCGCCCACAGAAGTTCTCAAATATTATTCCACAACTATATGGACTAATCCCACGTACATACTCAGATGAAAAATCTGCAAACTTTGCTCAAGAAGAAACAGGACGCACAGGAATTGTTGGTGATCTTGACCCAATCGATATTTGTGTACTTGCTGAAAAGAATATTGTTCAAGGTGACATCCTAGTAAACTGTATTCCAGTTGGTGGTTTCAGAATGCTTGATGGTGGTGAAATTGATGACAAAATTATTGCTGTTCTAAAAGACGATGCAATGTTTGGACATATCACTGATATCGATCAAGTTCCAGCTCCAGTACTTGCAGAACTTAAGCACTACTTCTTAACTTACAAGGAAATCCCTGTAAAAGAAGGTGAAGCTAAAGTTGAAATTACAGAAACATACAATGCAGAAACTGCAATGAAAGTTATTAACCTCGGTGTAGAAGACTATAATGAAAAATTTGTTAAATAATTATAAAGGGTGCCTTGTTGGGCACCTTTTTTTTGCTCTAATAATTTCCCTTAATACTTTTGGCTCATCTTATATTGTAAATAAAGAGCACTCTAAGCTTAAGTTTAGCATTAAGTATATGGCATTAACTGATGTTGAAGGCCAATTTGATGACTATACGATCTACTTTAAAAAAGATGAAAATAAGATCACTGACCTTCAAGGTGAGATTATCGTTAAAAGTATCAACACTTTTGATAAGAAGAGAGACCAGCATTTAAAGAAGAACGAATTCTTTAATGCAGAAAGCTTTCCAATTATTAAATTTAAAAATGCTGAGGCCATTGTTTTAAAAGATAATAAGGCCGATGCAAAGCTTGCTCTTACAGTAAAAGATAAAACGAAGACTGTGCCTGTAAGCCTTAAGTACTTAGGTAAGCGTACAGACCCTTGGACAAATAAAGATGGGATCTACTTCGAAGGTAGCTTTAAAATCAATCGCTTTGACTTCGGCATTAACTGGAGTAAGAACTTTGATGGTGGCGTGGTTGTTGGTGAAGAAGTAATCATTAAGTTTACAATTGAAGCCTATCAATCAAATGATAAGCCGGCCTTCTCTCGCTTTTACCTTCCAACAAACTCAGTAAGAAGAAACGTCTCTCTGGATGCTAAGACATCCGGAGGGGCACTCATTCTTCCAAATGGTAAGATCACTAAGAACACAACGGCCAATGTTGCACCAGATAGTGACTATACTGAAATTTCAAATATCGTCCTAACACTTGTCTCGACAGGTATTCTCTTTGTTATCACGATCGTTTTTGGAATCTGGGGACAGGCCAAACTCGTAAATTATTTAGAAGAGAAAGGAATGTCAGAAAATGTTACACTCCTACTATCAACTGTAATCGTAACATCATTTATTGTGACATGTATCTACATCACTAGTGAATACACGGGTGTAGGAACTCACCCACTTTTCAACCGTTAACGAACCTTAAGATAACCTTAAGAAACGGGGCTTTAGAGCTTTTCTTAAGAAAATCTTTACTTGTTCACCTTTAGCTAATTGTCTTAAAATTTCTCCATGAAGAAGGAGATAAATGTTATGACAATTGAAGCAGTTGAATACAGAGTTGAAGAAGGAATTATTTTTACGAAAGATTTAGATGGTCTTTTTCGTCAAGAATACGATATTCCTCTTGAGCATATTAGAACATTAAAATTCAGATTTTCAGATATCGATTTTGATGATTATAACTGTTATTAATTCCTAATATACAAGAACACGGTTAATCCCTTACAATTTAAGTAAATATTGATTTACAAGGGATTAACCAATGAAAAAGTTACTCGTACCATTAGCATTAATATCGCTATTCTCGTACACGGCCTGTACAAAGAACAGTTCAACATATAAGAATAGTTATCATATTGAACGATCAAATCAGAACACAGCTTCTGTTGAAGAACTACAAAATATCAATCCAGTTCTTCTGATCTCCCTAGACGGCTACCGCTACGATTACACAAAGAAGTATCAACCAAAATTCTTATCAAAATTTTCAAATGAAGGAACTCAACTTAAGAGTCTTATTCCTTCATACCCTACAAAAACTTTTCCAAATCACTTATCAATTGCGACAGGTTCCTATCCAATGAATCATGGGATTGTGGCAAATCACTTCTACGCACCAGACCTTGAGCAGAGTTACTCACTTAAAGATCGTAAGGCCGTTAAAAATAAGAACTTCTACCTATCTCCTACGATTTGGGTAGCAGCAGAGGAGCAAGGACTAAAGACAGCAACACTATTTTGGCCTGGCTCAGAAGCTGATATCTCAGGTATCAGGCCTTCATATTGGTATGATTATATTCACTCGATGCCACACCAGGATCGTGTTGACCAAGTTCTAGAGTGGCTAAAGTTGCCACCAAAGGAAAGGCCATACTTTATGACGCTCTACTTTCCTGACGTAGACTCTGCTGGCCACCATCACGGGACAGAGTCTAAAGAAGTTAAGGAGGCCATCGCTAAAGTTGATGCAACATTAGAAAAATTTATTACTCAAGCAACTAAGCTTGCGCCAAACTTAAATATTATCATTGTCTCTGATCATGGAATGAAGAATGTCGATGAGAAGAAGAAAGAAATCATCTTAAAAAATGATGATCTCATGCAGTTAAAAGAAGATTATCGAGTTTATGGAGCTGGTCCAATTACTCAATTCTATCTAAAGGCCAAGGGGAGAAATGTCGAAAAAGATATCGTCGCGCTAAATGCTAAGGCCGAAAATTTCAAATGCTACAACAAAGACAACACTCCAGAAAAACTAAACTTTAGAAATAATGTTCGAGTTGGATCAATTGCTTGTATCGCTAATTCTGGCTGGTGGATTGCTGCCACAGACTTTAGCTACCCCAAAGCAACTCATGGTTGGGATCAGTTTAGTGATATGGATATGCATGGAATTTTCTATGCTCAGGGTCCAGACTTTAAGAAAAACTATATAGCAGAGTCAAAAGAGAATATTCATATCTTCCCTCTGATTCTAAGAGTTTTAGGACTCGATAATCATTATCAAATCGATGGAAAGATCGAAGCAATTCAAGACGTCATCAATCAATAGAAATAAAAAAAGGCAGGTTTAAAACCTGCCTTTCTTTTTATATATAATTTAAAATTTAATTACATATTTTTTGGCTTATACCAACATAGTGGTCTAATACCAGTTTCGTAGCTATCTACTCTGTTACAAGTACCTGCTAGAGCATCTGTCTTAGATACGTCATCGTTTAGGTCTTTGTCACATAGTGCACCTTGGAAGTAAGTATCTAGACGACACTGACCAGCTGGGTGCTTGTCATCAGTCTTTCTAACAACAGACATATCTGGAGTTGTAAAAGATACTGAACGACCTGAGTTAAGAAGAGTCGCTAGACCCTTAGCAGCTTGTGCCATTCTCTTACATAGAGCATTTTCGTTTGAATCAGACCATACAGCATTACACTTTGATTCAACTTCTGGATCGATATCCATTTTAGAAACGATACGTGCATTGTCGTCATCTTGGAAGATTCTTCTGAAACACTTAAGTGATGCCCAGTAATCAGATTGACCTTCGTTTGATGCCCATGATGGAATCCAAAATCTTTTGATTTTTGGAGCACCTGCTAGGTGGTGACCTAGTTCGTGACATACAACAAGAGCAAATCCATCTGGAGATACTAGCTCGTGACGAGCAAGACCACCAAACATGTGAACATTCCAAACACCTCCACCTTGGTTAGCGTAAGCATTTACTGTTCCATCTTCCCATTTACGGTGAAACTTAAGTGTTGCACCTTCAGTTTCAACAACTGGTGCGTAAACTTCGTTTGCACGATCAATAATGATATTGAATAACTCTTCAGTCATTCCATTACCTGTTAGTGCATCAACACCACGGTAAAGATCATTTTCTGGCATGATTCCTGTTTTTCCGTGAATATCACATGAATAAGATTGCATTGAAAAGATTGCAGCAAAAAGAGCAATCAATAGCGTTGATTTTCTCATCTCTTTCCTCCCTGAAAGTACATAAATAAATATAAACAAGTTATTATAGAAATTAAAAAAACACTCTGTGAAGAAAAAAAATTAACTTGCCAGATTTAGTTAGAAAGTGTTTTGGTCAACTATTTAAATTTCTTAACAATCTGTGCTGAATAAATGGTCTCTTTACCCGAAACGATTTGTCCGATAATCATGGCAATAGCAAGATAAGGCAGTAGCTCATATCCAAAGATTTCTGCACCCATGGCAATACATGCAAGGGGCGTATTAGAAGCGCTTCCAAAGACAACACAAAAACCAATGGCCGCAAGAAAGTTAGGATTAATTGAAACAATCGACGACATCCAAGAGCCCATTGTTGTTCCGATATAAACAAGTGGAGTGAACTCTCCCCCTTTGATTCCTGAAACGAGTGAAATTGCTGTGAGAATAAATTTTAAAATAAAATCTTTAACGGATACGATTTCTATTAGTGCCTGTTGAATAACTTCAATCCCTAGCCCTGTATAGCGCTGCTTATAGAAATCATTAAGAATATAGTAGAATAGTAATAAAACAAAACCACCTAGAAATGTTATGAGTAGTGGCCTACCAAATGACTTTATTTTACCTTTTGATTTCTCAACAGTAAGGACAAATAGTCTTGCAACTAGGCCAAAGGCAGCTCCAGCAACGAGTGCATACAAGACCAAATTCCATGAAAAACCTAAATACGTGAATCGAATATAATTTGAGTGTGGCGCATATAATAGATGTGTTGTGTAAAAACCAATATAAGAAGCGATTAGGCACTCAAGAAAAGTCGATATCTTTATCCTAGCGTTTAAGTAAATTGCTTCAATCCCAAATATAGCACCAGCAAAAGGAGCACCAATAGCAGAACCAAATCCGGCCCCACATCCCGCCATTAAAAGAACCGCCCTCTTTCTTTTTGAGTGATTGAATAATTTTGCTAAATAATTTCCAATTGCTCCCCCCATCTGCACAGCACTTCCCTCTCGCCCAACACTTGCACCAAATAAGTGAGAGATCAACGTCGAAAAGAGAATCAGGGGTATCATGATTAGCGGAATATCTCTTTTAGGATGATGGACTTCATCAATAATAAGATTATTTCCCTTCTCACTAATCGGAGACCATTTTTTATAGCAAAAATTAACTGCTACCATCGCTATTGGTAGAAAATAAATGAGAAAGCTATATTTGAATCGAAGAGTTGTTACTAATTTTAGTAGGTGTAAGAAGACAGAAGAAGCTATCCCCGTAAGGACACCTAAAACAATAAAGGAAAAATAATACTTTAGATTGCGACTATCATTACTAATTTCTGCTGCCATATTTCTATTCTAAGTTAGAAATATAGCAGCGTCTATTATTATGAATTTTACCAAGAACCTGTATTTTCCATATCCTTCCAAGGAGCAGCAGGAGAAAGAGGCTCACCTTTTTGAAGTAGCTCAATAGAGATATCATCAGGTGATTTTAAAAAGGCCATATAACCATCTCTTGGTGGACGGTTAATAGTCACACCTTGATCCATAAGCTTTTGGCATGTCTCATAAATGTCATCGACACGAAATGCTAGATGGCCCCAGTTACGACTACTTTCTGGTAATTTTTCAGTGTTGCCATTTTCATCAGGCCAATTATAAGTTAGCTCAATAAGTGGAGCTTGTTCTACTAATGCCTTCTCTTCATCTTCAGGTGCACTTAAGTACACTAGAGAGAATTTCCCAGCTTCACTTTCAATACGGTGAACTTCTTTGAGTCCTAGTTTATTACAATAGAAGTCCATACTTTCATCTAGATTACTTACACGAACCATTGTGTGGAGAAACTTCATTCCAACCTCCATAATTAGTTGTCAAATTTTCCTCTACTTTAACAAGTCTCACTCATATAAAGTACTAAAATTTCGTTAGTTTTTGGTCAAATCTAATTCCCATTTATAATTTCTGCATAATTTTAAAGAGGGCCCAATATGAAATATTTAAGGCTATTTATCGTTACTTTATCACTTAAACTATCTACCTTTGTCTTCGCAGAACAGATTGATCGAAATACGACCGTTTCAATGATTGACCAAATGGTTGCAAGAGGAATTATTGGAAAGCACGAAGCTGAGCAGGCCAAGTCAAAACTTGCGGCAATGCCAGATCAAGAGTGGGGCCAATTAAGTGAATTAGGTAGAAAGCTGGCCTCTCAGCAAATTGCAAATGGTAATGTAGACCTAAGTGTTGATAGTGCTGTTCAAAATATTGATTTCAACTCAAAACAATTTAAAGATATTCAATCGCAAGTTAAGAGTATTATGCAGTCTCCCTAATGTTTATCAAGATTGCATTAATTTTTTCATACATACTCAATGATAATTGACCGATTAAAACAAAATTCATATAAGCTCCTTAAAATCACTTTGAGGAGTCCCTATGAAATCACTAATTAAACTTGTATTAGTTTCTGTTATTGCACTATCAAGCACATATGCTTCATGTCGTCTTGAAGTAGAGCTTCAATCAATGGATATTCTAGCTCAAGAGTTAGCAGTATCTTATGATGAAGTTTATAACGAGTACCAAACAAATATTTCATTTGTCGGGATAAATGCAGATGGCCAAGATCTTTACTCGGCCTATTTCAATACTTATTCTGGTGCATTTAAACTGGATACTGTAATTGATGAAAGATGTGATGTTGTAAGTTTCGAACTTTCACTAATGTAATAAAAAAGGCTACTTTAAGTAGCCTTTTTTTTAACGTTCTCTTGTTTCTGACTGAAGTACCTCTCGGTAATCCTGGATATCATCAAAGCTTCTCTTGTAGTTCTTTCTCTGATGACTTTTTTTTCCATTTGCATAATTGCTTAATTCATTCACTTTACTCTTTGGCGCATTGTAATTTTCAGAACTATTAATTCTTCTCTCATTAGTTGCAAAAGTAAGTGGCGAAGTTAAGAAAATAGCAAGAATAAATAAACGCTTCATCCTACACTCCTAATTTTCTTAAACTGTGTAAACGATTCATTCGTTTTACTATTCTATTGTAATCCACTTCTATATGCGGCGAAAGGGCCCGGCAATTACTTATTCAAAACTTAACATACTTAACAAAAACATAACACTTTACTAATGAGACCTTAATTTTAAGCAACTTTCTTTTCAGTAACTCCTCGCATGGCCTTAGAAATTTCTTGTACGATATCTTCTTCTGTAAAAGGCTTATATAAAAATCCATCAACCATAGTTGAGGCTTCCCTATCTTCGCCTTCGAGATTTAAATTTACACAACCTGTAGTAATAAGAATTCGGGGCTGTTCAATTAATTTATTACTTCTAATACTCTTTATTAACTTAGGGCCATTCATAACAGGCATCTTCATATCAGTAATAATGAGATCATAACTTTCAGGACTTGCAACGTACATATCATATGCAACCTTGCCATTTTCAGCTAAGGAAACCGTGACACCAATATCTTGTAATATCTCTTCGAGGAGATCTCTAATGCCTTCCTCATCATCAACAACTATTGCACGAAACTTCATCTTAAAATCACTCAAGCTTACCACATTACTCTCCTGTGAAGATGATACCTCTTGTCCATAATGTATTGGCAGCGAGACTTTAAATACAGTCCCTATTCCAACAACACTCTTCAACGTCATCCTTCCGTTAAATTCATCCTTTATAAAACCATGGGCAATAGAGAGTCCCATTCCTGTCCCCTTACCTATATCCTTAGTCGTATAGAATAAATCAAAAACTCTACCTCGATCCTCTTCGCTGATGCCGTGCCCATTGTCTTCAATCTTAAATGTTATTCGTTCATTATTTTCTTTAACAATAACATTTACTTTTCCATTATCCTTACCTTCTACCGCATCTCTAGCATTAGAAATAAGATTGATTAGAACCTGCTGAAACTTTCCTCTCTCACCTTTGATCAATGCCTTTTCATTCACATTCATATAGAGATTCAAATGAATATTATCCTTATCATAGAAATCCTTAAGCATTGATACTGTATCTTCAAAAACACTGACCACACTAAAATCAGTAGGCTCTTCATCTTGGGCCTGTCTTGAAAACTTTCTAAGCCCTGAAACAATCTTTTCTATTCGCTGAGCTGCCACTTCAGATTTTTCAACCTTCTCCAAAAGCTCCTTGACATTCTTCTCTCCCATTCTTTTTTTGAGCGATTTTAAATGGCCAAGAATAATTGTTAATGGGTTATTAATTTCATGACCAATACCAGCAGCTAATATCCCAATCGAGGCCAATCTTTCATTTTGACTAACAAGCTTCTTTTGCCTTCCCAACTCTTCATACTGCTTTTTAATTGCCTCTTCTTGCCTTCTTACCTTCTTAGAGATGAGATACTCTCTTCTTCTTCCTGTTTCGATGATATAAACCGTTAAGACAATGATGAATAAAAAAAGTGCAAGGTTAACAATATAATCAAAAGAGAATGTAAGAGTTGATAAAGTTCTTGGCCCAGATACTGTCAGGTAGTAATTAGTATTTCCATCAGTGGCAAATGGTTCTTCGTGGCGATAAAAATTATAATTCTTATCACCATCCCCATAACCAACATCAAGGTTTACTCGATAATTTGAGTTCGTATCACTTTTAAATCTTTCAGGTAATAAAGAGGAGAACGTGAATATCATATAGGCCCTCCCCTTTGTTCCATCAACAGAGCTTACAAATTCTTGCAAGATAATATCTGATGTTGCAGTATCAAAGATGACCTTATTATTTTTTCCAAACTTACCACAAGTCTTTCCTTTCGATTGTAGCGTTTCATAGAGGGTTCCATTTTCTCCGCTATAACATATGGCTGAAATATTAAGCTTATTCAAAGTTGTTTTTGTAAAATTATTAAATTCCCACTCATTAACGTTTAAAGATGAAGCAAAGAAGTGTGAGATTGCAAGTAAGGCCTCGCCGCGAACCACACGATTTGCTTGGATTGTTGAAATAATCTCCTGAGCGCTACTTTTAAATTCTTCATCATACTTATCTCTTAAGAACTGCTCTCTTTGATAATATAGGAGGGAAAGGAATGATATTCCTAAGACGAGTATTGTTAATGAGATTTTAGAGAGGCCAAGTTTCACAGCAAACAAATCGACCTTGCTTGCTGCAAACTTAACTTAAGATTCTTACGTACTTATTAGCACTATTATTAACTAATCTTTACTTGTAACAAGTAATGTCTGTAACTGCGCTTACTTGAGGGTAAGAACCATCAATCACATTATCTCTTCCTTGAATTGGTAATTTAAAAACACTACTTAGAGTTAGTTGAATATCAGTTCGACCAATACGTGCATTGTCTAACTCTCCACACTTTTCAATAGCGGCCTCAAAGATCTTTGCTTTTAATTCAGCTTCCATATTTGAAAAAGAACCAACGTATAAATTTATCGAACTTTGTGGAATTATAACTGCTTCAGCATATACCGCTTTAGAAAAGCTCAATACAACTGCAAGACCTAAAATTAACTTTTTCATAATACTCTCCTTAAGCAAATCCAAATCATTTTGGATAAGGAGACTTTAGTTAATTCAATTTAATAAAAAAAATGAATAGATTCGATCACTGGAATAAGAGTTTTTCATGATGCTACGCAAACCATCTAATATTACGATAAAACACCTTATGCATTAGATCCGACTAATTTTAACCATTAGACAATTTAATACTCTTAAACTATAACATTTTTACACACACAAAAATGAACACTTGGAGAATTGAATGTTTAAACTTCTAATTGTATCCGCACTTTGCCTTTGCGCATACTCATCGACTAACCTCGAGAAAGCTAAGGCAATCCTAGCAAGCTCAAATACTTCTGTTGGCGTTCGCTACGACCTTGAAAGACTAACAACTAAGGGACACACTAGAAACTCTTACAAAACTGCAAGAAAGCACCTATTTGGAACTCTTCACCTTGAGAGAGACAATGGGAATGCAGCTTATATTCGCGATGTATACTGTGACGAGGTTTACACAAACTCAACTCCTCGCATAGGTAAAATTGGAAAGGGAAGAATTCCTAACCATGAAGTTGTAAATTGCGAGCACACATGGCCACAATCAAAATTTGATCGCGGTGCCCTTTCGAGATATCAAGTTGGTGATCTACACCACCTATACCCTTCTCAAAACAGAGCAAATAGCACACGTGGGAATTATAACTTTGGAAAGGTAGACGCTAAGAACTCAAGACTAGACTACTGCCCAGCTTCTAAGTTTGATGGAAACACTTACGAGCCACCAACTTACCACAAAGGAAATGTTGCAAGAGCAATGTTCTACTTTGCAGTTCGCTATGATCGTAAAATCAATTCACAAATGGAAGAGACTCTACGTCAGTGGCATGAGCTAGATCCAGTAGATGAAGAAGAACGTCTAAGAAATGACAGAATTGAAGACATCCAGGGTAATAGAAACCCATTTATCGATGCTCCAGATCTAGTTTCAAGAATTACTGATTTCTAAAATTATTTTTATATATCTAAAAAAAGGGCGCTTAATAAGTGCCCTTTTTTATTTCAAAAGCTTTGAGAAAAGCTAAGAGTTAGGCCATCTAACTTAGCTGTTGGAAGAACACTCAACCAATAAGGCTTATTATACTCAACATGGTTAAAATAAATCCCCCAACCATAACTTAATCCAATCGTCATTCCCGCCGTGACATCGTGTAGGTAGTGCCAACTATCATTTAAACGACTAAATGAAATGAAAATTGCGGCCAAGTGAGCAGCAGAGCCCCATCCCCATCCATGTTGTGCCGTCACAACTGATGCAAAGGCAAAGGAAGCAGAGGCGTGTCCTGAAGGGAAAGAGTCTTTTTCATCGGGATAACCAGGTCTCGATTCATCTATTGTAGTCTTTAAAGCAACAGTCGTCCCTACAGTATAGGCCGTCGCTTGTAACATATGTGATGCACGCTCTTTTCCAAGCCTTCCTCCCCAAAAGTATTGACCAATGATATAGGCTCCATTTAAGACACCGTAGCCAATATCACCTCCAAATTGTCCAAGACCTTTAAGATGATTTTTTTGAGCAGCACGCTTTTGAATTTCATCAATACCTTTATATTCTTTTAGAAGACGCAGTCCTAAAGTGATCCCTGTCCCCGTCCAAAAGATATACTTAGCGTCAGTACAGATCGGTGCCGTCAGATCGGAAAGAAAACTTCCACATTCATTTGCAAACGTTTTTTGAAAACTACTTAATAATAAAATTGAAATAAAAATTTTTCTGAAACTCATTATTTACCAAGGTGTGCAATTTTACTTCGTGTATATTCTCTCTCGTCTTTTGAAAGAATTTGAGGCTCGACCTTTGGTAGGCCAGAGTCCATATCAAAGAATGAGTTAGGCTTTGTTAATCTTAATATAGATCCTATTGAGATGAGCTTTAGAAGAATTAAGCCTGCCATTTTAGAAAACTTTAAAAAGCCTTTTTTTGGCCAACTCTTGTGCTCAACTGACGAATACTTCATCATATTATAAGATTGAATATCACCTAGCTTAGACTTTTCTTCATCAGAGACAAAAGCGCTAACAACGCCACTAAATGGAATTTTTGCATCAAGAGTATTTACCATTGGAAAATTACAACAGCCTGCATACCAACGATAAAGCCCCTTAGGACTTAACCTTAAACATGAGATATGCTCATGGCCTTTCGTAATCTTTATATAGCTTGGTGCTGTTTGAAAGAGCTCTGTACCATCAAACTCATCTAATAAGTTTCGACGACCTAAGTACTGAGCATAGGTCTGACAGTCATCACAACAGCAAACAACATGATTACTCAGACTTTTATTAATTGTTAACTCGCCTTCAACTGCGCCACATTCACACTTTAGGGAAATGATCTCTTTATTCACCTTATATATCCTTCTTAATAAATACTCTTACAGGAAGCAGAGCAATCTTCAAAATTTTGAATATCAGCTCGTTGACTTAAGCGAAGGCCATTAATATTGGCAAAGAGATCACGCCACTCCGCATGGCCCCCACCAAATAAATCATAAATTTCTTTTGCGACACCTATGATAGCTGAAGAGCTGATTCCACACTCGATACCAACGATGCAAGAGACAGTACAATGCCTATACTTATCAACTTCTAAATTCTGAAACTCTAGAACTCTTTTATAATAAGTTGCTGATTCAACAGCGCAAAGAAGTCCATCTACTCTTTTATTGGAGCTGATTGAAGCATAGGATAAATTCATTAAAAAAACTGCCAATAGCATTAATACGCATCGCATATAAAAACCTTTTGTAATTGAAGTTTAATTATAAGAATTCCTAAGACGTTCTGGCAAAAATCAAATTCAAAAATATAAATAAAAATTAAAGATGTTAATAAATATTCTTCATATATAATTTAATAAGAAATTATTTACTCATCAAAGGAGCATAAATTATGTGGGGAACTAATAATAATGACTGGTGGCCTAATCGCCTAAGACTTAACATTTTAAGACAACACTCAGAACTTGCTAATCCAATGGGTGAACAATTTAACTACGCAAAAGAATTTAACTCACTTGATCTTAGTGCACTAAAAAAAGACATCTTCGCATTAATGACAGACTCACAACCCTGGTGGCCTGCAGATTACGGACACTACGGTCCTCTATTCATCCGTATGGCATGGCATGCCGCCGGTACATATAGAACATCAGATGGACGTGGAGGCGCCAATACAGGAAACCAAAGATTTGCTCCTCTTAATAGTTGGCCAGATAATGGAAACCTCGACAAGGCCCGTAGACTCTTATGGCCAGTAAAACAAAAATACGGAAACAAAATCTCATGGGCCGACTTATTTGTCCTTGCAGGAAACTGCGCTCTAGAATCAATGGGATTTAAAACATTTGGTTTTGCAGGTGGACGTGAGGATATCTATCAACCGGAAGAAGATGTTTACTGGGGAACAGAGGCCCAGTGGCTTGGTGATAAAAGATACTCAGGAGAGCGTGAACTTGAAAAACCACTTGCAGCTGTTCAGATGGGGCTTATCTATGTAAACCCAGAAGGGCCAAACGCCAATCCAGACCCTGTTGCCTCAGGTATAGATGTACGTGAAACATTTGCACGTATGGCAATGAATGATGAAGAAACTGTTGCACTTGTTGCCGGAGGACATACATTTGGAAAATGTCACGGAGCTGCACCAGATTCAAATCTTGGACGAGAACCAGAGGCTGCACCAATCGAACAAATGGGCCTTGGATGGAAAAATAAATTTGGTACAGGTAAAGGTGGCGACACAATCACAAGTGGTATCGAAGGTGCTTGGAAACCAAACCCGACAAAGTGGGATAACGGATATCTTACAACTCTCTTTAAATACGAATGGGAAAAAGTAAAGTCTCCAGCTGGAGCTTGGCAATGGCTTGCAAAAGATGTGGCCGATGAAGATATGATTGTGGACGCTCACGATAAAACAAAAAAGCATCGTCCAATGATGACAACAGCTGATCTTTCACTACGCTTTGACCCAGCATACGAAAAAATTGCAAGACGCTACAAAGATAATCCAGAAGAGTTTAGAGAGAACTTTGCAAAAGCATGGTTTAAGCTTACACACAGGGATATGGGCCCAAAAACTCGCTACCTTGGATCAGAAGTTCCTAGAGAGGATCTAATTTGGCAAGACCCAATTCCTGCTGTTAATCATGAACTAGTAAATGAAATCGATATTGCAGAACTAAAAAATCAAATTCTAAACTCTCCTCTAACTGTCTCTCAAATGGTTAGAACGGCTTGGGCATCAGCTTCAAGCTTTAGAGGATCAGATATGCGTGGAGGTGCCAATGGAGCACGTCTTCGCCTTGCTCCACAAAAAGACTGGGCCGTTAATATGCCATCAGAGCTAAATGAAGTTATAGCGACACTTGAAGATATCCAAAAAGGATTTGATAAAACAGTTTCTCTTGCTGATGTGATTGTTCTTGCTGGGTGTGCAGGAGTCGAAAAAGCAGCGAGTGATGCAGGAGTAAAAATTGAAGTTCCATTTACACCAGGACGTATGGATACAACGCAAGAGCTTACTGATACTGAATCATTTTCTGTTCTTGAACCAGAAGCTGATGGTTTTAGAAACTACTTGAAAACAAAGTTTACGGTTGCAACAGAAGAGCTTCTACTTGATAAGGCACAGCTACTAACATTAACAGCTCCTGAGATGACAGTACTTGTAGGTGGCCTTCGTGTACTAGGAGCAAACCATGACAATTCAAAGCATGGTGTATTCACTGATAAAGTAGGTGTTCTCTCGAATGACTTCTTCACTAATCTTCTTAATATGAACTATGAATGGAAGGCAAAAGATAGTGATAACGAATTATTTGAAGGTATTGACGTTACTTCAGGAAAGTCTGTATGGACAGCGACTCGTGCGGACTTAATCTTTGGTTCAAACTCGGAGCTTAGAGCAGTTTCAGAAGTATACGGTCAAAATGATTCAAAAGAAAAATTTGTAAATGACTTTGTTAAGGCCTGGAATAAAGTGATGAATCTTGATAGGTTTGAGTTGAAAAAATAAATATACTGAAGGTCTGCCTAACTAGGTAGACCTTCTAATTTAGAAACACTCTCTAAATCATTATCCCAGTTTGCCTTACTTTTAATAAAAAGATGTGCACTAGGCTTAATGTCAACTGGCGTATCAAGACATCCGGCCGGAATGACCACAAGCTTCCCCTCACTATAAACTCCAGGTACAGCTGATCCACATGTCTTACAAAAGCTGCGAGCATGCCTTGTTTCAGGTAAGCGGTAAGATTGAATATTTCCTTCCCCACTTAACCACTTGAACTTCATATCACTTGCAAAGAGATTTGCAGCGTGTGCAGAACCCGTGTCTTTTTGACAATACTTACAATGGCATAGGAAGAAGTTATCAAAAGACCCTTCTGCTTCAAATTCAATAGTGCCACATAGGCATGAACCTTTATGAATATTGCTCATTAAAACTCTCCCTTGGACTAATGTAGACGCGCTCCATTTGGCACATCTTTATAGAGGTTAAATAGGACGATATCATTATTTGAATCAGAGAATCCCATAACGAGAACTTCTGACATGAACTTTCCAATTTGCCTTGGAGGAAAGTTAACGACGGCCAAGACCTTCTTTCCAATCAGTTCTTCCTTCTTATAGTGGACAGTGATCTGAGCACTTGATTTTTTAATACCTACACCTGGGCCAAAATCAATCTTGAGTTTATAGCTAGGTTTTCTTGCTTCAGGAAAGTCTTCAGCTTCTATAACCTCACCTATTCTCATATCTACTTCTAAAAATTTACTAAAATCTATATCGGTGAGAGCTGGCGCACTCGGTTCAAAATCTAAATGCATAAATATCCTTTCTAGTTTCTTAAATTATACAAGAAAAACGAATGGTCACCAAATAATTAATCTTCACACAAAAATGACAGAGAACAAACCACAGCTTTTACGTTTGAGAAATAAAATAGATGTAATGAGAAAATTTCAATTAAGCTTCATCATCTCCTTATTACTTCATGCACTCTTCCTCTTTACCTACTCAAAGAATCATAAAATAAAAAAAATCACACATAGAGAACCGATCAAAATGAAAGTGAAATCCTTAAAACAAAAAAAGAAATCTATACAAAAGAATTTCTCAAAAAAGTTTAAGACAAAAGGGTTAAAGCTTTCAGACTTATCCATTGATCCAAAACACTTAAGTCTAGACGAAGCAAAGATTTCAACGAACTCGAATATTGGACTAGCAAAAGCAAATCGCATATTTACTAAAATAGAACAAAACTTAACATACCCAGAAGAACTTGTTGAGATTGAGTCCCAAGGACATTTTCATGTCACATTCTTTCTCGATAAAAGTGCACGCTATGATGAGAATCGAACTAAAATTTCAACTGGTTCAAGATTCTTGAGAGCCTATATTGCTAAAGTGCTAAGAAACTCTCTAAAGGATTTAGACCATAGAGATCTAAAACTTAAAAGACTTACAAAATTTGATGCTATCTTTAAATTCAACTTAACAACTTCCGTCACAGAACTTGGACAATCCCAGTTATTGAAAGATCGCTACTTCTTTTACCGTCAAAGATATGGAGTCTCTACCGGCAGAGATAAAGTTATGAATGGTGTTACAAAAGCACTTACAGGAATTACAAATGTTCTTAGCTTACTAGAGTACTTACCAGATAGTGATGCGACAAAACTTAGAAAGAAAAGAATTTTAGAAACTTATATCAATGATCCATTCTATTAAAGATTTTTTTCGAGAATTAACTGCTCTATTTGATTTTCCTTAATTCTCGTATCAACTAATCTAAAACCAAACTTTTCATTGAGTTCAATCATTTCAGGATAGCGAGCATCAGTGTGAGTACGAACCTTTGTGAAGCCTTGTTCTTTGGCCCACTCATGTTGCCTCTCCATCAACTTTGTCGCTAATTTTTGACCACGATAAAATGGCACAACACCACCTACCCAGCTATAGAAATAATCACCACAATCATAGCCAACTTTAAAGGCGATTGGCTGACTTCCATCAAAGTAAAATTGTGCAAGAAACTTAGTGCAGTCTTTTGTTTTTGAGTACATTCTGTCGACACAATACGGCGTACTAAAGATCTGAGAATTCGTCTGGGAAACGATTTCGAAGACCTCATCAGAGATTTGCGAATATTCTTTATACTCATAATGATTCATAAGGACGCAGAATATATCATAAAATTTTAAAACGTACACATTTAGATTGTTAAATTTCAATACTTTACAATCAAAACCCCCTAAGCCCTTGTAAGTAAATATTATCTAGTACCTTTGCACATCATGTCACTTTCGCTATTTAAACAAAAAACAAAAATTTCGCGGGGAGTAATATATGAAAGGTCTTCTATCTTTTCTAGTTTTAATTTAACTATCAACAGCTGTCTCAGCTCAGTCTGATTTTCTATCCAAATCAGAAGCAAAAGATATCAATGACTACATGGGTGATATTTGTATGGATACATACTGTGGTGGCGATATAAATTGGTATACACAAGGGATGAACTGCAGCGGTGATCAGTGTACAATTTCATACGAAGCCTATACTTGGAAAGATTCAGCTGATTCTTTTGATGCAGACCTTCTAAAAGCACTAGATGGAAAGACTAAAGATTATCGTCATTTAAATTCATCACTTAAATTTGAAAATTTCCAACTCGTTAGACAAGGCAGAGCATTTGTAAATATCTCATGTACTATGTACGGACTTAATAATGAAACTCTTGCTGAATACGATAATGACAAACAAGAATATCTTTATATGACTATTCTTGAGTCATGTATTGACCCTGTTGAATCACTAATTCTTGCTTACTAAGAATATATAGGGCCAATTAAGTTGGCCCTTTTTATTCTTCATTTTTTTACGACACACCAACGTTTGCTACCAATACACTTTTGCATCTCAACACGATATCCATCGGGACAACTTTTACCATCCTCAAGAATGATAGATTCAGATGACTTGGCATTTCGTACAGAGCTTTCACAGCAACTATTACCATTGCACTTTTTTATGTACTGATCGTAGTATTCTTCAGAATTCGATTGGCAACTTAGACTAAAAATTAGTGTCACTAACGTAATCAGATATTTCATAGCCTAATTGTAGCATAACCTTTTCAAAATATAACTGCCATGAGTCCAAATCAAGGCTCCGCCAACACTATCAATAACTTCAGCTGTAAACTTTGAATTTCTTCGTGTTAGAGTCAATCCAAAATCTGGAGAATGAACTGGGCTATAGTCGTGTTTCCCATAGATATGACAAATATTTGTCGTTACTTCTTCAAGATTGAAGCCCCAAGGAGATAAGCACATAGATAAGTCTTGAAAGTAGGATTTAAATGAGCTTCCAATCCCTTCTTGAAGACATTCACGATACATCTTCTTATATGAATCTTGCGTATAAACTTTCTTATCGATCTCAGAAGATGTTCCGATAACAAAATCGATAAAGCCATCCAGGTTAAAAGTTTTTTGAAATTCATCACATGTTAATTGACCACTACTTACAGAATTGACGAAATTTTTCGTATTCTCATCAAGTAATTCATATGTATTTTTATCTTGTAGATCATCTTGACCTGACACAACCACGGCCTTTTTAATAATCCCATGTAAGCACATATGGTACAAGAAAGGCGCACCTTGAGAAAATGCAACAGCGTCAATCTGATCTAATTTAAGCTCTCTTAATAACAATTCTACTGATTCAGTGATACTAGAAAAAGACTTATCTTCATTGAAGTCCGACAGACCAAAGCCTGGTCTATCAATCGAAAAAAGCTTGATATTATTACTCAAAAGGTCTTCTTGATAGAAATTTAAACTTCCACTCATTCCTGCGCCATTTAAGTAAAGGACAGGTTTTCCAGATTCTGCTCCAGATACCCTGAAACATGTTTTTAAATTATCTTTTAGAATATATATGTCTTTCAATTATTAAAACTCCAGATTAATTTATCTGATATTTGAAACAAGCCACTTAGAAAAGTCATCGACTTCACTGTGATGATCTTGAAAATCTTCTTTAAGTTTATTCAAGGTATCTTGAACGGCCTTAACATCATAGGCAATGCCTTTTAATTTTTCTGCAAAAGACTCAATTAAAGGCGGATGTAGACAGTCACTAAAGATCGTAATCTCTTCAATTAGTCCTTTGTTTGAGTTGATATGAACTTCAACACCACCCCAAGTGAATCTCTCATCAAATTGGTGATTAAACTTTGGCGTTTTTCCATAAAGCCAATCCCAATCCTTTAATTCATCATAGTATTCATTAACTTTAGGAACAGACTTAAGGAAGTCATAGTTTAAAACCTCTACTTGGCCCTGAGCATCGTAGAAACGACAAAACTCTTCAATAATCGCACTTGAGAGACTCTCATGATTGATTTCAGAATTAAGCTCAGCAAGATTGATCACACGTGCACGGGCAGATTTGATCCCCTTAGACTCTAGTTTTTTCTTATTAGGGTTTAAGTAGTTAGCAAGTTTACTTAGATCAGCATTAATTAGAAGTGTTCCATGATGAAAGCTTCGATCTCTTTTTACCTTAAAGGCCGAACCTGAAATTTTTCTTGATCCTTCTTCTTCAGCTATTTTTACTTCAATATCATTTCTTCCATTAGCAAAGGCATCAACACCAAATACTTTTAATGCATTTGTGATGATCTTATTATTTGCATCCTTATCGTATGATTCTTTAGATGACATGAAAGTGAAATTCGTATTACCCAAATCATGGAAAACCGCCCCGCCACCACTTTGACGTCTCGCAAGTTTAACTCCGTCTTCTTCCATCTTGCTTGTAATACACTCTGTCCACGGATTTTGGTGCTTTCCAATGACAACAGTTTCATCATTTTGCCAAAGAAAGAGAACATGAGAATCCGTGTCCATATCGTTAAAAATCCAATTCTCTGTGGCGAGATTAAAATATGGATCATATTGTTCAGCTACAAAAATTTTTACTTTCTTACTCATATTATTCCTATTTATAAATTTGTTTTCTCAAATCGTAGGCCATTACAATCATCGTAGTAATCTTTCTCGATTTCAGTCTGTTTAAAACCAAATTTCTTATATAAAGCAATTGCCGAATAATTATCTTCTCTAACAGTCAAAGACAAGGGCATTTGAGCATGACTTTTTAAACATTCTTCAAGCAACGTTGAGCCATGACCCCTTCCTTGAAAATCTTTTGAGACAGCAATATCAACTAGCTCGATATTTCCGTCCTCTTCCACGGTACAATAAAATCCGATCACCTCTGCATCTACTAGTACCTTAAGGTCATAGCCAATATAGTCTTCTGGAAATTCAACTAGGGCCTGAAAAGTTTCTTTCTCAGTCGCCTCTTGTTCACCATAGTTTTCTATTTCGATTTGAAATAACTTATCTACGTCTGACAGACTTGGCGTTCTAATATTCATTGTGGCCTCTCTATATCTAAAAAGTTTTAATTATTATAGTTTAGACCAAGCAAGATTACTATACTGATAAGTAAAGCCAGTATTTTTACTTTTAGAATTATCAATTACTCGTAATTCTGAGTTCTCGGGATCAAAAGATATCGCTGAATTAAAACTACGATAAAATTCCTCTTTAGTAGGATGATCATCACAAACTAGATTAAAATCTTGATTACTAATATTATGATTTACGACATGATGTAAGAATTCAGCGACATCACTAGTATGAACTAAATTAACATTAGTTTGTGACTTTGATAGCTTTGTCATTTTCTTAGAAAAGAATTTTGGATGACGTTTACTATCAATTAAACCTCCCGGCCTAACAATCACATAATCATCCAACTGTGATATCAATTTTTCGCACTCAATAAGCTCTTTAGCATTTCTTGTTTGACCAACTTTCATACTGTCTTCATTAATATGACCAAAACCATAAACCGAAGTTGAACTAATAAAAATAACTTTATTTAAAGGCCCTAAATCATTTAACAGTTTTTGAAGCTTAAGTGAATAATCTTCAGAAGGAGGAAATGAAATGATAATAACATCATAATTCTTTGAAGCTT
Organism: Halobacteriovorax sp. HFRX-2_2; assembly: GCF_043196705.1. Lineage (NCBI taxonomy): Bacteria > Pseudomonadati > Bdellovibrionota > Bacteriovoracia > Bacteriovoracales > Halobacteriovoraceae > Halobacteriovorax > Halobacteriovorax sp. HFRX-2_2. The sequence continues at coordinate 912,532 of NZ_JBEBMT010000002.1, read as the reverse complement.
TCCAGCTTTCACCTAAAGTGTATTCGATGAGGTTAGTTTCTAAATCATCTGACTTTCTTCTTGTCCCAATAACTTCGTGTATTTTATTTTGCAAGAGAAAGTGCTGTCCTAAATGTCCAAGTCCTAAAAAGAGAATTTTTTTCATAAGTCATTATAGTTAGATATACTTCGCTATAAAAAGGCAAAAAAGCACTCAAATACAGTAAATACAATGAAATTTAAGAAATTACTTAGATTAGTGTGATGTTTAGCGTATATTGATTACTATGACTAACAATATCCCATTTGAAGAATTCAATTTACGTCCCGGCCTTCTTAACTCCATTAAAAAATGCGGTTTTACAACAGCAAGCGCCATTCAAGAACTAACAATACAACCAATCTTAGAAGGTAAAGACATCCTTGCTCTTGCTGAAACGGGATCTGGTAAAACTGCGTCATTCGCCATCCCGATCATCGAACATATCATTCATGATGACCTGGTTGAAGTTGATGAGGTTCACTATGTTGTCCTATCTCCGACGAGAGAGCTAGCACAACAAACAGAAAAGGTCTTCAAAGACCTTGGCCAAGACTCTGGAATTAAAACGATTTGCGTAATTGGTGGTGAAAGCCTCCAAAAGCAAAAAGAGCAAATAAATAAGGGTGCCCATATTATTATTGCTACTCCAGGACGTTTAGTAGACCTACTTAAGCAAAAGGCTGTCCTCATTGACCGCACTTACGGAATCGTATTTGATGAAGCTGATCGATTATTTGACATGGGATTCCAAAGAGATATTGAATACACACTTGGCCAAATGCCAGATGATAGACAATTAATCATGGTATCGGCCACGACTAATATGGCAGTTCTAAATACGGCCTACAAGTTCAACTCAACTCCAATTGAGATCAAGCTAAATGAAGACAATATGGTTGTTGATCACATCGATCATAAACTAGCGATGATTAATGCTAATGAAAAAATGGGCCTTCTTGTAAGTACGATTCGTAATCACGAAGATGCATACGCCCTTGTCTTTTGTAATACAAAATTTCAAACACACTTAGTTGCTGAATGGCTGATCGCAATGGATTTCAAAGCAAAGGCAATTTCAGGTGGCCTTTCTCAAGTTAAGAGAACGAAGCTAATCAAAGACTTTAAATCGAAAGAGACGACAATCCTTGTTTGCACAGATGTTGCAGCTCGAGGTCTCGATATTAAGGATGTTAATCTTGTTATCAATTACGATCTTCCACAAGATGCCGCAAATTATGTTCACCGAATCGGTCGAACAGGTCGTGCAGGCAGTGAGGGAGAAGCAATAAGCTTTTGTTCATTTGATGACTGTGAATACCTAGATCCTATTCAAGATTTTATTGGTGATAAAATTCCAAAGTTAGACGTTGGCCCAGAAGATATATCGAAAAATCTTTCAAAGAAGCCATTCATTGACCGCAAAACTTTTAAAGTTGTCGATAGAACAACTGGCAAGCCATTAACAGAGCAACAAAAAGAACAGCGTAAGAAACCACTACGCAAGAAGGCTCAAAATAATGCTAAGAAGAAAACTCAAGTAAGCGTTAAAAAGACAGTTGAAGTAGCTAATAAGCCTAAAACAAATCCTGTTAAAAAAATAGAAAAGAAACCAAATACACCGACGTTTACGATTCAAGCAGACTCGCAAGAAAGTGCAAAGGCAGCCGCTCTTGCATTCTTTAAGATAAAGTATGATTCTCAACTAAACCTTGATGAATCGACTCTGGGACGCAAGAAGTACTTCCTATTTGGAAAGAGACTTACAAAGTTCACTTATAGCCTAAGACCAACGTATAAGAAGATCGTGATGCCATTTCTAATTAATCTTATTAAAAAGGCAAAGTTGAAGCTATTCGCCAAGTTCTCATTTAATGGAAAGGATATTAAAATCTTCTTTTCTGGAGCAGATGAGAAAATGTTAACAAGAGATAATAATGAACTACTCCAAGCTCTTGAGTACCTGACAAGACTTCACCTTTACAACAGTGTTGAAGTTCCTCGAGAAGTTAGACTAAATTTCAAGTGTAAGGGTGTAAAGAGTCAGGAAGACAGTCTTATTAAGATGGTTGAGCGTGAGACAGCAAAAGTTCTAGACTCTCGTAAACCAGTCACACTTAAAGCATTAAACGCTTCAGATCGCAGGCTTGTTCATCAACACCTTGATAAGCACAAGGAAGTTAAAACAGTCTCAATCGGTGAAGGCCGAATGAAGAAGATTCAAATTACTTTAGCATAATCCTTTGTTTCAGGTGCTTTTCGTTGACCTTGCGTAAAGGGAAAGCACCTGAGTTATTACATACAACTACTTATGCTTTTCTTTATCCCACCAACAAAGACCAATCTGGTATTGGTTTGGTTTAAACCCAACTGACTCATAGATCTTTGCTGCATGATAGTCTTCATCAGCAACCATGACCAAAGTCTTCGCTCCCATATTCTCAAATGCATATAACGCCGATTTGTATACTAAACTACTACAGATACCTCGACGTTGAAAATCTTTATGGGTACTAACAATTTGGAAGCGGGCCACATCCCCGTCCGTAAATAGACCAAGAGAGCCAACAAGATCTCCATCGAGAAAGGCACCAAACCACTTTCCATGACCTTCTTTGGCAATTTTTGCAAATTGTTTTATCGATTTAATATAAAACTCTTTCAAAGTTTCTAATGATAAATACTCTGTATTGGCACAAGATAGCTGAATATCAACAACCTTATTCATAACAACATCAAGATCTACAACTTTAACATCAACACTTTCATTGAATTTTGGTGGCTTAACGACAGAGCTAGTTTTTAAGACGATTCTTTTTTCAAGCTCAAATCCATTTTCAATAAACTCTGAAATATCCCCTTCAAAACCGTCAGGAGAATCCCATGCAAATGTCATATGATAAATACGAGGATCGTTAAACTCTCTTCTTAATGATTTTATCCATTCTTTAAAGTCACCTGCTTTTGGTACTTCCTTATAGAGTAAGAGATTTCCCCAAAAGTAATTTGGATTACTAGCTGTTTTAGCAACGATGTAATCTCCTCTATCTTCAACAGCACCGTCCAACCGATTAAATATAAAATCAGTTCGATAGCCTAGGCTCTTAATTTGATAACTCATTTACTTCTCAACGTTCTACTTTAACTACACTTAAGATATTCTGTTTACAAAATAGTAACATAAAAAATTGATATATAATTTTTAACCTAATATCTAATTTCCATTACGCAGACCTATCTTCCTTCTTTCACCATCAAGAGAGGGTAATTTTTCTTCTAAATTATCCAATCTTTCAAAAACAACTTTGAAAACTTGTGTCACATTTTGTTCAAGCTTATCTACTTTTCTCTCCATCCTATCTTCAAGAGCATAATAACTTCGAAGCTTAGTAAAAATACGCATGATTGCAATATTAACCTCAATCGCATGATCACTCTTAAGAATTGCCGAGAGCATGGCCACTCCATTTTCAGTAAAAACAAGAGGTTGCTTCTGTTTTCCACCTCTTCCCTCTTTTGAAGTCACAATTTGTGACTTCAAAACTTCATGCTCTTCCCTTGTTAACTGAAACATAAAGTCACCTGGAAACCTCTTTAGATTCCTACGCACCGATTGATTAAGAACTCTAGTCTCAACTCCATAAAGTTCTGCTAAGTCACTATCGAGCATGACCTGAGTTCCTCGTATAAGATAAATTTTGTTTTGAATTTGGTCTAACTGAATATCCATTACTTTCTCCATATAAATTAATAGATTTTGATAAGACAGTTTTGATATAAATGGAACAAAATGAGTCAAAAGAATTGAGTTATTTTATTTTTGAAATTTCCAACTTTAATTTTATAGATTTTTTAAAATGCCTTGAACCCAATTCGATTTCTTTGCTCTGTAGTCATCGGGATTAAGGTCTGAGCAACTTCTTTTAAGAGCATTTAACTCTTCAACAAGATCAGGTCTTGTTATCATGAAATCTCTAAATTTTATAAAGTATTCAAACTCACTACCGTTTACAACGACCTGTAAGGCCACATCATAATTATACTTATCTGTAACCATCATACAAAGCTGAGGAGTTCTTAAAGTACCCTCTTTCTCAACGTAGCCAAGGTTCTTAATTGTTACTAAACTTGATTCGAAGTCTTTCTTATCCACGCCAACAAAAACATCTAAGTCTCCTTTAGAGACAGCTCCAGGGATTGATGATGCTCCAATATGAATAATTCGAACATTAACAAGATGTTGTGATAACTCAGACTCTAAGTCTTTAAAAATTTCATTCACTTTATCTTGATAGTCTTGTGCTTCATAAAATTTCATACTACTTCTTTCTTACAAGATAAGACATATCCATTTGCTGAATATTTCCATCTTTCCATGTTTCTCTATGAAAAACATACTTATCTCCCATAGTATAAAGCCTAAACTTGAAAATCATCTCCTCATGCTTCCCTTCTAGATAATATACATTACCCTTAACAATCCCCTCTGCTCTAAAAGATCCTTGTGACATGACAACATTTTCACCTTTAACTTCTAGGCACATATCCTTAGTTAAATCTTTTCCGTCATTAAACCCATGCGCCGTGATTGTAATGACATGCTCACTCTTACCGACCATCGTTTCAGGATAAACTTCTCTTTTTACTTCTTTTCCATTTGAAATTTCAAAGCTAATATTATCCCACTCGCCAATAAGAAACCCCACCAATGGGTTATATAATTCTTTTGTCTTCATAAAGACTGCTCCTTTCTTTATATGCCTCTTCTAATAGCTCTGAGATAATTTCTGTTTTTGCATTTGAGTATTCACTTCTTGGTATATCCAAAGATTTTTTAAGCTCTTCATATCTCAATGCTGCACGTGGGTTGGAAATAAGATAATCTTTGAAAATAATATGATCTTTAAGTTCCTTACTACCCGACTTAAAGATGTGAAGATGACAAAACCCTTTTGTCTTTTCGAAGTTATAGAGAACAGAGTATCTCCTACCTTCGATCCCATATTCACCTTTATATTCGTAACCGAGCTTCTCAAGTAAATCTTTCTTTTTATCTAACTCTTCTAAACAAGAAATTTCACCAACGATATCTAGTATTGGTTTTGCGACAATATTTGGAATTGCAGTGCTTCCGCAGTGGTGTAATTTTAACGAATTAATATTTAATGATTCAACGATGCGATCAGACTCAAACTTGAAGACATCACGCCATTTATTATTATGATCAACAAGACGAACCTTGTTATCCCTTTCCAGGCCCAGGCCGTGCTCTTCAAAAACGGTAAAAACTTTTTGCATGAACTTATTTTAGTACGATAAGGTGGAAAAAAGGCAAAAAAAAAGCTACTTCAAAGAAGTAGCTTTTTTATGGTGCCCCGACGTGTCCGAATATAGAAACACAATCATTGAGTTATGTATCTGAATATACACTCCCTCAAAAACAATTTTCTGGAAACTAATACACTCCAGAACAGTAGGAAAAATTAATTAATATTACTCAAGGTCTCACCAAAGGCATCAGTAATGATCTTTAAGTTTGAAACCTCATCCTCCCACTCAATCGTCATTCCCAATAAAGCTTGTATAAGCAAGACAGCTGCAAGTGCTCTTGACCGAATATCTTCAATATCATCTGATGGTACACGAATGTATACAGGATCTGTCTTACTTTCATCAGTAATGAAAAGTGATTTTTCAATTAAGTCTAATGATCTTTTTAACGCAATGAAGAAGTTAATGTTTGAACTAATTTTCACTTCATTGTCTTTAGAAGCAAAACGATAAAAAAACTTGGCTCCATGTGAATATATAAGACAAACATGCAGTTTACCTGAAATCTTTTGCAATTCTCCTTTAAAGCTAGAGTATCTTTCCTGCTTGGCCACTGTACATTCTTTCTTATCTGCATATTCAAATAACTTATGACCAAATTGGGGATAATATATAATTGGATCACTTATATATTTTTCAATCAAACCCATGTTAATTTTTAATTCATTGATTGAATCCAGACAAAACTTCCTTTTATCTAGTCTAAACAAAGACCCCACCCACGTCTTAAGATCCGAACTAATAATACCAAACAAAAAGGTCAAAGACGGAAACAAGAGACCAATTACAACATCCCAAAACTTTGTATCTGTAAAATTCGTATAAGCTTCCATAAACAACTCCTTATTAATAACCAAAAATTAATACTAACTCTCAAGAATGAACAATCTCGACATTTACACTTATTATATATTATTTTCTCAATGTTTTTTATTAGGCTGAATAAAGCAAAATTAAGCATAAACCACTCAACGCAGCCCCCAAAAAAACAACGCTAAGTACAACAAATAACATGATAGAATTGCACGAATTGAAAAACTTGCTTAAAACGAAGTGGTTCAGATTCAATCTTCATTTTTTCCATGTTATAATTCCTATATAACTTAAATGCGAAAACGCAATCAATAAAAGAAATCAGATACTTAATGAGTAATAAAATAAAACTTCTAGAAAATGATATTAAAGCACTTGTCTTAAATCACTTAAGTCAAAAGACAATAATTAATGAAGACTCATTAATCATGAGTGAATTAACCATAGGTAACTACTCTAGAAGAGTAGACCTTGCTGTACTTACAAACAACAAACTAATAGCCTTTGAAATAAAAAGCGAAGCCGATAGCCTCTATCGTCTAAATGGACAGGTTGAAACATATTTAAAATACTTTGATAAAGTAATAGTTATATCAGACACCAAGTTTTTTCCCAAAATAACTAATGAACTACCAAAGAATGTAGGGCTATGGGAAATAAAAAACAATGAGGTAAAAGTCAGAAATAGAGGGCGCTACAACACTAAGATTGAAAATGAGAGTCTAATCGACTTTATTGACGTTGCTGAATTAAAAAAACTATCTTCAAAGCTCAACATTGTAGCAGATAAAAAGAGGAGTTCTCTGGAAAAAGCGCTACAAAAAACTCCAAATAAACTATTAAGAATGACCGCCATAGAAACATTAGAAAGAAAGTTTAAAAAGAATAGTCAGATTTTCAAAAATAAGACTAAAAATAAACTTGCATCAATTAACGATCTAAACCTACTGAGCCGTTTCTATGATCAAAGAGAAAAACATAAAGAAGAACTTGAAACCAACCTTAACTTTTGGTCTAACTTTGAAAAAAGAGTGAACGAGCTAGAAAAGTTTGCTAACTCAATCTCATAAAGATCAATCTTCCCAATCATCATCTGTATCAATCTCCTCTACAGAACCATAATGCAGCTGAGTAAACAAATGCTTATTAATTCTTACTGCTGTCGCCTTCTGAGCTGTATTTATGCCAAAATCATCTCCTTCAGCAGTCAGACGTATAGCATAGTTTGCCCACAAGTCTAAATCCTCCCAGTACTCTTGAGCCATGATATCTCTTGCGATCAGGGTATAGAGCTCTTGTTTTTCTTTTTTATCCGCCTGTTTCCTCTCTTCAGGGTCCGATATCCCAGAATTCCCATTTAGCTCCATTCGAATAAAGAACCAGTCATTTCGCGACGCATAATCAATTCGAGGATGCGGTACTCCACCTCCGCCACCAAGCCGACCAGCTCTTGCTCCAGCACGGTCAGAATATACAAGCCCATCAACCTTAAAGTTCAGCTTGTCAAACAAAGCTCGTTCTAAAATACTATAATTTCCTTGAGAGCGGCCGCTGAAATTATAGGGAAAGGAAGAGCAAGAAACAGATAACAGAGCCTGAGGTAGGACTCGCTTTACATTTTTAAGATAATCTTCAATCTGATCAATTAACTTAATTTGCTCATCAGTGATATCACCTAAATCTAAAATAACAAACAAGTCAGGTGCTTTCCTCAACATTTCTAGGACGTCAAAAAACCAATCAGCCTCGAGCTCCTCCTTAGAAAATATAGCAACGATACCTCTATCACAGGAATTCAATCTCTCTATTTGACTTGGCACTTGGTCGAGGTCTCCAAGCTGCAAGCAAGGAATAATATTAGGATTTTTCAGTATAAAATCATACCAATTTTTATATCCATCCGCAGGGTTAGCCAATTTCTCGAGATCCTTATGTACTTCTCTGAAATTCTCTTTATCACGAGACTCAAGGTCAGCATTATCAATATCAGCCACCCACTTGCGCCCCTTTCCGATTGCTTCCTGAACTTTATCAAGAGCACTATTTAGCTTTTTTGCTGTCATCCATGATTTTAAAGGAAAAATAGGAAGTATACTTTCCTTATCTTTATTAGGAAGCTCCTTAAGTGCTGTAATCTCAGAAAGGCTAATGGACAATAAAGGACAATATTTATAGGCAAAGTTACTTCTAAACATTACCAAAACTCCTTTCTTCCAATTCGTATTTTAACTGCAGCCGTAGACAGCTGAGCTAATGAAGCAACCTTTTCAACTTTTTCTTCAAATGTAATTTCTGAAGAAAATTTAACTTTATGGATTAAAGAAAAGGGCATAACAATATCAGCAGCAAGCTTATTTGCTTCTACCTCAAGTTCGCTCGATACATTTGATCGATATAACATAGTATCTTCTATACCACCCTTAATTTCCTCCTTATGGAGCAGGAAGTGTGCTATTTCATGCGCAAGAGTAAAGCGTTGCCTCTCTTTTGAATCGTGTCTACTAATCTTGATTATAACTTCACCACCATTATCTTTAATAAACCCAGATATCCCAGGCCTCAATGTAGAACTTTTCACAATTAAGCCAAAATCTTTAGCTAAGGCTCCAAGTTTAATTGGGAAAGATTCTTGATGCTTTAATATAATATCCTTTTGTTCTTGTGTAAGACGATTCCACTCTTTACAACGATTCATTACTCCTCCACGTCCATATCATCTTCAGATTCATCATCTGACATAACATCTTTAAAGGCAACATAGTTGATCGCCGAATTAATTATATTATTAAACCTTCCTTGAATGATTGCTTCTTCCAGTTTTCTCCCAGAAGACTCTACAGAAGCATCCTTGGCTGCCTCTATCGCTGATTTTTTTATGTTGTGAAATCCCCAAAATGCTAGGATTGCTATAATCACACCTAGTGCAGTGACAACAACAGAGACAGCAGATAAAGCTAATCCTGCATAAATTTCGAAGCTCATTCCTTTATTCTCTACAGGGGGTGACTTCAATAAATTAATTATCTCATTAGAGTTTTTTCTTGAAGTGTCAAAAGCACCTAACAAGTACTTATTATTGTTTTTTATGTCTTGCTTTAAGTTTTCAAATTTTAGGCTTAATTTCTCATAATCATCGACTACTTCTTGCTTCGCTTTCTCTATCTTTAAGAGTCTATTCTTTAAAGTCTTAATCTCTTGCATGCAATTCTTGCATGTTTCAATTACTTCATTATTGGCATTATCAGCCGTGCTGGCATAAGAAGTGTTAAATAGTATGGAAGTACCTATAATAAAGATTAATGTAAATATTTTCATAAAAGTCCTAAACAAAATGCATTCTCTAATAATAATCTCTTTTCTACACTTTCTCCAGAGTTACATAGAAACGCAATGCAACATGACCTCATCATTACAGATTGTTAACTTACTGTATTTACTCTTTCCCACTCTTCCTTTAAAATTTTCTGAGAAAGCTCCCTTATATTCTTTGACAAAGCAACTAGTTCATCACTTTCATACTTTATGGTACCTATGTCCTCTACAAGTACTCCAAGCTTTTTACTATCCTCTTCGGTTGAATTTAAAAACAATAAGATTTTCTCCTTAGAAGTATTAATTGCAACAACTGCATCTGTAACCCGTACATTCTGTAATGCAATTTGGTCCAAACTGTTTTTAAAAAGGTCTTGCATTCCACGTAGCTCATCATTATTAAACTCACTATTAGCAACACCAAATCCACTATACTTTCTCTTCAACTTTAATTCTAAGTCGTTTGACTTCTCTTTGAGGCTATTCAGAATAAAAATCTCTCTATTGAGCTGAATATTCAGTTCAGGTGCTTTTTCGTTGACTTCGCGTAAAGGAAAAACACCTGGACTATCACACATTCCATTTCAGGAAACTTCCGATATTCTCCATCAGATTAATATACCATTAAAGACTAGAGGGAAGCGCAAGACTAAGGAAAAAAAATATTGTAAAAAAATGCTAATATACCTTTCTCTTACTATCCAAGTCAGTTAACGGAAATAAATTAACCCTTTGCAATTTATCTGTAAAAGCTAGAATATTAAAGTATGCTGATAAGAATTCAAGACATTATACAGTGCTTTAACAATACACTTGCAAAATATAGTTTAGATATTGATTACCTATTTGATACAGAAAAAGGTTTTGAAAAGTATATTCAGTTTTTATTAGCTTCTGGCTTCCAAAACTTCAATGGAATAAAATTACTACCAATGGCACAAACTAGTGTAAATTATGAAGTTATAATAGATTCTCAAAAAAATAAAGTATTCGACTTTGCACTAGAGCACCTACCTTTTGACGATGATAAAATTCGCATTGACTTTGTTATCAACGAAAAGCCTTCCCTATACAAGCATATCGTTAACAAATACGAAGAGCAATACAATATAGTCTCCAAAGATAAGAAAGATAAAATAGTCAAAGATTTCGAAAACTCTCGATTTCATTACGTTGAGCTAAAAGTATTTGCAATAACACTCGATGAAAATAATAACCTAAAAGATAACAATCAATTCGCAGGACTTATTAAAGACTGTGAAAAGTTAATAGAGAATATTCTTGAATATGATGAGAGTGACGTAAAAAGCGTCATTGCAATGGCACTAGCCTCAATTTATATTCACCCAGAAAAGGATGATTTCTCTTGGGATAAAGTATCTATACAAATTAAGAAGAGCCTCAAAGAGAAATTAGATAACCAAGATTTTGTCATAGTAGTGACACCAATTCATAGCTCAGATAATCTGTGTACAATTTATTCTTATAGGAGTATTGAGTAATTAAAAAGAAAAAGGTTTTTCTAATTTGAAGTTTACTAAAAGAACTTATGTGGATTCGTTCTTCGTGGTCTCCTGACCACTCGAATTTGTTCGGCATCAATTTGCCGTCGTGGCAATTGACGCCTCCAAAACCACCATATTGATTCTCAATTTACGGCTCTTCACACTTGAAGGTGTTTTCACCGCGTTAAGCAAACTTAAGATAAGCATGAGATTTTAACCAGTTATAATTTTGGTTACCACACTAAAACTGTAACAAGGAAAATCACTCATGCTCGAGAAACAGCTTACTAAATTTTTGCTATTACCTAAATTAAAACTTTTAAAAATTGAGCATATGACTCATAAGAAAGTTCTAATATTCCATTGTGTGTCCAACTCTAAGGCCGGCTTTTGTCCTCATTGTGGACTGGAATCAAAGCGAGTCCACGACTATCGCATTGTTCGTGTTCTCGACTCCCCTCATGAAACCAGAAGGCGTGTTCTTAAGATTAAAAAGAAACGTTTTCGCTGTACGGGGCTTGGATGTAAGAAAGTCTTCACTGAACAACTTGATGGTATCTCAAAACACGCTAAGATTACGGAGCGTATGCAACGTCATATTCTCTACAAGGCCTCAAAGTTCGCAAACCTAAAGGACGTACAAAAGACGCTCTCGATAGGAACGAAAACAATCTATCAAAAACATTACAAACAACTTGAGCTGGAGTGGCGAAAACGAAAGAATGATCCATGGCCAAAGACTGTAGGTATCGATGAGCACAGCTTTATTCGCAACAAACAGTATGGTCATAAAGAATTTGCAACCGTCATTGTCGACTACAATAACAAGCGAATAAAAGAGCTTGTTCCAGGTCGAACTGTTGCAACACTTCAGCACTCTTTGAGATATATTAAAGGCCGTGAGAATGTGAAAAATGTGGCCATTGATTTGTCTCCTACTTACAGATCATTTGCACAAAGCTACTTCCCAAATGCTAAAATAATTGCGGATAAATTTCATGTCGTACGACTTCTAAATAACACCTTAAATGTTTACCGAAAAAAGATCTTTGGCGACAAGAGAAAGCTTCGAATCAGAAAACTACTTTTAATGAACGCAAAAAATATCGACTATTTTACTCGCTTTGAATTTCATAAAGAGCTTAAGAAGTACCCTGAGCTCTGGGAGATTTATATGGCCAAGGAAAGCCTTCACAAACTCTACAGATGTAAGGGAGAAAAGTGGGCACGCAGAGTCTTCAGGAAGCTCACAGATGCCTTAGCACTTACCAAGATAAAGGAATTACAAACGTTTAGACGAACCCTTCTGAAATGGCAGGGTGAAATCTTGAATTATTTTGAAAATCGTATTACAAATGCTCGGACCGAAGGATTCAATACTGTCTGTAAGCAGCTCCAGAAGCGGGCTTACGGGTATAAGAATTTTTATAACTATAGGTTGAAAGTTCTCTATGCTTGTCAATAAAGGATGAGTGCGGTGCGTACACCATTAAGGGAGGAGAGCCGTAGAACCTTTATAGTATGCAATGTTTTGATGTTTGAAGATAAAAAAAAAGCTACTTCTTTGAAGTAGCTTTTTTATGGTGCCCCGACGCGGATTCGAACCACGGACACAAGGATTTTCAGTCCTTTGCTCTACCAACTGAGCTATCAGGGCATAAATGATTTGGTTCCATTAAATTAATGGTTTATCTCTCTTTCGTCAATAGAAAATTAAAAAGTTTTTTAATTTTAATTTGAGATATCTTTAATTATGATATCTGCTATGAATGAAAAGTTTTTAAGTATCGATAAAATTATTTTAACTCAAGGGCAAACGACGGTTAATGCCCTTCTATTTAGGCCACCTAGCTCAAAGCTCAAAGACACCGGATACGCCATTTTTACTCATGGTTACACGTCTCATAAGATCAGTATCTTCTCGTGGGCACAAAAACTTTGCGATGATGGAATCCCAACTCTTATCTTTGACCAACCAGGTCATTTTACGGGATCATTTCATGACGTTGCTTCATTTGAAGACTTTAAAAGTGATGCGCCAATGCTTTTTGGCCATGCCCTAAATAAATTAAAAGAAGCTTATCCTAACCAACAAGACAAACTCTTAGTGGGTGGACACTCTCTCGGTGCCCTAACTTCAATTCTAGCAGTCCAAAATAACTATTTTGAAGGCCTTGATGTTCATCACTGCGGTGTTGGCTTCGGAGTTCCACCAGAAGGCGTGACACACGTATTTGATACGCCATTTTATCAGGCCACAGTTAAGGCCCGTGCGGAACTTGTTTCAAAACACCTAGCACCAGAAATAATGTTTCCTTGGATCAAGGATCAGAAGTATCACCTAACTCTATCAAACCATAAGATTCATCTCATCTCAGGTGAAGACGATGTCGTTGTCGGTAAAGAAGGTATGGAAAACTTTGCGAAGCTTTTAGAGAACCTTGGTAATACTGTGACAATGGATAAACCAAAGAAGCTTGGCCACCACCTTCCAGATATGGCCGGTAGCTTTATCAAAAAATATGCAAAGAAAATTGGATTACTTTAAATAAAGCCTAAGATTTTTAAGCATCCCCACGCGCCCCGTGCGCTCAAGCGGGGTGCCTTTAAAAACTCTTCGATACTCACGATTACTCATTTCTTCCAGATCGCAGAAGATATCTTCTAAGGGTCTCATTAGAAAGAAGTCGATGAATTGCTTTCCATTTTCTTTGAAAGCACTTGAATCCGCATCAAGCTTCCTTTCTAGCCTCTTATTCCAAGGGCAGACATCTTGGCAAATATCGCAACCGAAGATTTCACCATTTGCATTCTCAATTCCACTTGGTGGAAAGACTTCTTTAAAGTGTTCGATGGTAAAAGTTGAAATACACTTATCAGCAATGATGGTTCTCTTTTCAATATCAATGGCAGCAGTTGGGCAAGCATCGCCACAACGAGTACACTGGCCACAGTGATCTGTTTCAAACTTGTCACTAGGCGCTTCTACCTCTTTATTTAAAAGAAGTGAGCCAATGATAAAGTAACTCCCAATATGGCGATTAATAAGCATTGAGTTTTTTCCATACCAGCCAAGTCCCGATTGGTAAGCAAAGTCACGCTCAAGAATTGGTTGTGTATCAAGTGAAAATTTAAAGTCTAATTCAGGGTCAAGTTTTTGTAACTCCTCCCCAATTGCTTGAAGCTTATCTCTCACCTCAAAGTGATAATCACGCCCCTTGAAACCAACGACGTAATTGGCTATTTTAAGTCCATTGCTTTCACCACTCTCATAGAACTTCTTTGCACTACGAGCAATGTGAGAATAATCAAATGCAATGACAAGAGTGGATTTAATATCGGGATAGTAGTTTTTTAGATCTTCTCTTTTAATAGCGCGATCATCCGCAAGATAGCCCAAGGCCCCATGAAGGCCATCTTTAATCCAGCTTTTAAAACGTTCTAAGGACTTAGGTTTAGATTCAGTGACGACACCCCAAACTTCAAGACCTTGAGTACTTAAAATATTTTGGATGTCGTCTTTTTTGATCATGATTTGTCGATAATCTCAATCGCACCAGTTGGACAAACTCGAATACACTCGTAGTCTAGAGTACAGTGCTTAATTTGATCCTTGTTGAGTTTAGTAAGTTTTGTCTTCTTATCTGCAACCCAAATTTCATGTGGGCAAATAGAAACACAATTCTGACAAGTCGAACAAATATTATGGTCTAGTAGGATTCTTTTTTTTTTATCTTCCCCTACTTCAAAAGTCTCTTCCCCAGCTTCTTCGTGGTGACGAGCTTCCTTAATAATCTCAACCTTAACAGAGTTAGAGTAACCTTTAGAAAAGATCTTCCCATCTCCTAAAGTCACAACAATTTTATCACCGTTGTATAGGCCCATCTTCTCTTTAGCATGAGAAACAATATACTTAACGTAAGAGCCAGTATCTTGAACTTCCTCATCAACAAGATAAGGATAGACGCCCCAGTAAAGACAAATACGTCTTGCTGTACGAAGATTATGAGTGACTCCAGCAACTGGAGTTTGAGGTCTAAACATTGAAACCTTACGACAAGAGTTTCCACCCTCAGTTACCGCAAGAATTCTTTTGGCCTCAACTTTTTCAGCAATCATTGATGCTGCAACCATAACTGATGAGTTGACAGAAGAGAGGTCAATATTTCTAAGAAGTGGACGCTCTTTTGGAGTCTTCTCCGCTTCATAAATAATATCATTCATCATTTGAACGGCCTCAACAGGATATGCTCCTGAAGCCGATTCACCAGATAGCATAACGGCATCAGTTCCATCCCAAATAGCATTGGCAACATCACTCGCCTCTGCTCTCGTTGGTGTTGGAGCATCAGTCATACTCTCTAGCATCTGAGTCGCTGTAATAACCGGAATCATACGGTCATTACACTTTTGAATAAGATCTTTTTGAATTGAAGGAACCAAGTGGTTTCCAACTTCAACTCCCATATCTCCACGAGCTACCATGATAACGTCAGTTACATCTAAAATTTCTTCGATATTATCAAGGGCCTGTGGCTTTTCAATTTTAGAGATAATTGGAACCCTAACTTTTAGTTTATGAAGAAGGGCCTTTACCGACATAATATCTTCTTTCTTACGAACAAAAGAAAGAGCGATATAATCAATATTATGTTTAAGAGCAAACATTAAATCTGCTTCATCTTTATCAGTAAATGCTGGTGCTGAAACTTCACAGTCCGGAAGGTTAATTCCCTTATTAGACTTAAGCTCTCCTCCAATCAATACTTCGATTTTATAGACATCACGATCTCTAGTTGTTGCCTTTGCAATTAACTTTCCATCGTCAAATAGGATTCTTGCACCATCATGACAGTCATCAACTAATTTTTCATAAATCGTTGGAATATAACAATCTTTATATTCAGGATAATCTGCTTGCTTAGAAGATGGACCAATAACCCAAGTATCTCCATTTTTTAACTGTAGACCATTTGGTAATTTATCTGTACGAATCTTTGGACCTTGTAGATCAATAAGAATAGCAACTTCTCTACCGATATTTTTTGAAGCTTGGCGAATATTAGAGATGAGCTGGGCGTGTGACTCATGAGTTCCGTGACTCATATTAACACGTGTTACATTAACACCGGCCATGATGAGTTTCTCAATCATTTCAACTGTATTAGAAGATGGCCCTAAAGTCGCAACAATTTTAGCGCGACGGACTTTGCCCATTCCCATTATCTCTCCCTGAATTCTTATATGCTATGTCTTTTTTTTATGCTTTTCGAGATTCTTGTTGATCAGAGAACATTCCACTTCTGATCTCACTAGATCTCTCTTCTAATGCCTCAGCATTTGCCGCGCGAATTTCTTCCATGCGATTTTCATACTGATTAATTAGATTTGATCTTTCAAGTTTTGAGTTCTCATAAAGAGTGTTGTACTGATTCTCAAGTTCAGTAACTTTTGAAACATACTTTCTTTGTGACTCATCTCTTTCTCGAGCAATCATATCTTCATAATACTCTACCATTCTTTTAACTTGAATGTCTGCTCTTTGTTTAACCTGAGAAAGTCTCTTGTCGAACTCACCACGTAAGTTAGATACGTTACTGTGATTTTCACGATCTTTCAATGCAATTGCATTTCTCGTTTCTTCTTTAAGCTGATTTGACTCAAGGCTTTGAGTCATTCGAATTCTTTCAATTTCCTTAGCATTGGCCTTTTTAAGTCGGCTTAACTTTGATTCATAAGAAGAAATTAACTTCTCATTAGTCTCTTCTAATTGTTCTATTTTTTGAGTAAGCGACTTAGCAAGCTTATCCTTACTCTCAATAAAATGCTCTTTAGCTTCTTGCATTTCTTGAGAGTGTTTCATATGTGTATCTTGAATAAACTTCTTTGACTCATCCGCGAAATCAGCTTGCATCTGAGAGACAGCTTCAGTGTTACGATCACTCATCTTTTGGACAGTTTCCCCAAATTGAGCTCTCTGTCTTTCTAGAATTTTCTTTGATTGTTCTTTATCATTATAGGCTTCAAGTTCTTTGTCTTTAATCTGGCGTTTAAAGTTTCCTTGTAGCTCTTCCACATCTTTATTAAGCTCGATATTAATATCGCTTAATGTGTTGCTCTTAAACTTGGCCATATCTTTTTCAAGTTCAGCAATATACTCTGATGACTTTTGTTTTTGTGAACGTAGCGCTTCTTTCGTTGACTGGGCACGACGTCTTTCCTGGATATCGGCATTGAAACGGTCCGTATCAATTTGATCACGAATATTTTTAATTCGCGTCTCATACCCTCTTTGCGTCTGGTCGAGTTTATCATTGAAAACATCTTCACGACTACCACCAGCTAACTTCTGATTCATCTCACGTCTTGCACGATATAATTCTTTGGCGTGACGGTTTTCAAGATCTTTTGCATTTTGAGAGAAGTCTCTTTGCTCAACTTGTCTTTTTCTTGAGTTTCTATCATTGATTTCTTCAATTGAATTCTTAAAGCTCTTTTGATTTTCAGAAAGTTGCTTATCCTTTTGTGCAGTCATATCTGAAATTCGTTGCTCTTGATAATCCTTAAGTGACTCTTCTCTACCCTTGTGGGTCTTTCTTAGGCCATCAACATCATCAGTAAATTTCTCATATAAACGAGCACGCTTTTCACCGCTTTCTTTTAGTTGATCCCTCATTTCATCTTCATAGTTTGAAATAAGTTCACGGCGATCTTGCTTTGTTTCTAACTCATGAGAATGGGCCTTATCACGCGAATCGCGGTAGACCTTATCGATCGTTTCATTGAAGTGGTCGTTCATCTTTCCCATTGTCGAGTCAAATCTTCTCTGTTGAGAAGAAAGACGGTGATCCATATTAGAGCGATCGGCCATCCCCTTTGTCTCATAAGCTTCACGAATATTCTTAAAACGCGTATCAAACTGATCCTTAATATCCTTACGATCACGTTCAAACTCACGCTTATTACCATCTATTTTACTTAGATAATCTTTTTGCTGCTCTTCAATTCTTCTCTTTGTATCAGCACTAGCTGTTTCTCTAAATTGGTCTTGCCTCTCTTCAATTTTACCAAGAGAGTTATCATAGGCTTGACGTTGCTTATTTAAACGATATTCCTGAGTATCTTTTAATTCACCTACCTCACGATTATGGTTCTTTCGTTGCTCATCAATAGTGTGCTGAAAATTTTCGCGGTGTTGTGAAAGTCTCTTTGAATAATCTCTAACGTCCATATTTTTCTTCCGATTTAGATGCAATAAGATATTATATACCCCTTCTATTCTATCAATTATGCCCAATATAAAAAGGCCGGGAATAAATGCCCCGGCCTTAGTATTTTCAGTCTTTCAGACTATTTTAGTAATGTATTTCTAAATTATTTTCCTAATTCAGAATCGATAAGCTCTTTGAAGACTTCAAATGGTTGTGCACCATTAATTAGCATACCGTTCACATAGAATGTTGGAGTTGATTTAACACCTACATCAACACCTTCTTTAACAGTAGCATCAACTTCTGCTTTCATACGTCCAGAATCAAGACATTCATCAAATTTCTTCTGATCTAGGCCAACAGCTTTCGCTTTTGCCTTAAGTCCAGATACTGATAGTCCTGCTTGGTCAGCAAACATTGAATCGTGAAGCTTCCAAAATTTTTCACTCGCCTGCTCATTTGCACAAAGTGCAGCTTCCGCAGCTTTTGCAGCGTCTTTATGGAAGTTTAGTGGGAAGTTTTTGAAAACGATCTTAACTTTATTTCCATAAGTTTTCTTGATTTCATTCATGATCTCAACACCCTTAGCACAGTATGGACACTGAAAGTCAGAGTATTCAGTAATAACAACGGCCGCATCTTTTCCACCAAACATCGGCTCTTTACCTGTTACAGGAATTTCAAAACGAGGTCTCTTTGGTCTTTCTAGGTAGATTTCAACCGGACTATTCTTAGTTTTTTGCGCTAGGTATGCTTCAATCGCATCACGCTTTTTTGTGTTCTTTAAGAAATCAACAATTCTTGCCTTTAGTTGAGGATTTACATCAGGAATATTTCTTTCCTTAGCAAACTCATTAATTTCTTTATCAGAAACCTTTACATCTTTAGCAACAACTACATCAATGAACTGCTCCATCGACATTGAACTTCTTGCTGGATCTTCATTTTTAAAGTTCTCTAAAAGATAGGCCTTAACCTTTCCCAGTTTCATTTCATAAACTTTTAATTGGGCCTCATATAATTCTGCTTCAGAACCTTTAAAAAGTTCATCATGACTAACTTCTTTTCCATTGAATTTAATCACTGCAGTGGCATTTGGTGCCTTTTTAAATAAGAAATTTGGTTTTGAATTTACTTCGCTCGTACACGCAATCATTCCAATTGCAGAAATAGCAACTAGGCCAAGAGCTAGCTTGGATTTTTTAAACATAATGATCTCCTTACATCAATTTAAACTAATTATATGTAAAAAAGAGAAATAATGCATTAGTGTTCACGTCATTTTTTTGTCAATTCGATAATTGCTTCACAAATAGATCATATTGCGGCGAAGTATTTTTAAGTTCTTCATGGACGCCTTTAGCAATTATTTTTCCACCTTCCATAACAAGTATCTGCTGAGCATCAAGTATTGTTTCTACTCGATGGGCCACGATAATTGTAACGGCCTGCTTTTGAACAAAGAGAATCATTTTACGAAGCGCCTCTTCTAGATCACTATCTAAAGAAGAAGAAATTTCATCAAAAAGAACAATTGGCTTCTTTAAATAACACGAGCGAATCGCCGATATAAGCTGCTTTTGGCCAAGTGAGATCTCATTTTGGTCAAGCACAGTATCTGGCCTTATGCCCCATCTCGAAAGATAAGAGATCTGCTCACAAACTTCACTCCAGAAGGCATCAAAGTTTCCAAAGCCTGCTTGTCCCATTGTGATATTAAACTCAACAGTTTCAGAAAAGATATGTGAGTCTTGCGATACAATTCCAATTAGTTCACGGTATTCATTAAAGTCATCAATATAATCAAAGTTATATTCTTTCTTAACTCCACTGTGATTTTCAACAAATACCTTTCCTTCATCAGGAATAATATTTGCCGCCATGATATTTAGAAGAGTCGATTTCCCACTTCCAGAAAGCCCAACGATACCGATGAGATCACCTTGGCGACAATCAAAAGAAATATCTTCTAATGTAAATGGTGTGGAATTCTCCCCTTTGGCAGGATAAGTAAATTTTTGAATTTCAATATGCATTTTTTCAACATCATATTGGCGTCTCTTTGCATTAATATCGGAAGACTTCTCCTTACCTAAATCAACAAGGAATTCGTTGATGCGTCCAACCCCAGTCGCTGCTCTTTGAATATTGGCAACTTTTGATGAAACATCTTTAATAGGATTAATTGAACGCTGAATTAAATCGATAAGAGCAAAGATTAATGCAACTTGAGTAATCCCACTATTTGGTATGATGAAGATGGCACAGGCCAAGAATACAGGAAAGAGAGACTCTGCAAATGAGTAGTAAGAAGCATCCCAAACATTTGAAGAAAGGATCTTCTTAAGAAATTCATCAAAAACAAATAAAGACTTCTTCGACGTATATTGATCTGCCGGATTATAGTAATTTTCTCTCACACCACCAATCAGGTCTGCAACAACACGGTAAAGTTTAGCGCGTGAATTTCTAACACTTAAGAAAACGGCACGCATATACTTAGAACACCAAATTAAAACAAAACAGGCCCCAAATTGAATTGCTGCAAGATATACTCCAGCAACAGCATTAAGGCTCACAAAACTAATGAGTGAAGCAACCACAAAGAAGATATCAATAATGATTCCAAAAGTACCTGAAGTCACAAGCTCTCTCAAACTCTCCGTATCACTCATAATACGAGCTAAAACCTCTCCTTGAGGGTAGCGATCATTACGATTCTCTTTTGATGTTTGAAGCTCAACACTTGAAAGCCACTTTCCGTAACAATGAGTTCTAACAAATTGAACTAGGCCTACAACATAGCGGTTGATAATTAAGTTATAAACAGCACGATTTAGAGCTGTTGCCAAAAAGATAAACGTCATGATCCCAAGAGTCTGACGATAAACTTCTTCAACTTCATAATTTGCAGTTAATTTTGTAATTAATTGTGGAAGTGCAGCACCAAGCGCACTTGAAATAATAAGGCATACCACCATGCTTATTAAATACTTCCCACTACCTTTATATAATAGGAATTTAGATGAGTTGTTTTCTAAAGTGCTCATAAATTCCTCCTTCTTGTTTTTGTGTAAAGTCGACAACTTTTGACTCTTCTCTTAGCCCTTCACTTTCGCAGATCAAACTTAAGTGATCACACTGTACTGCTGTTGTATATCTGTGAGTCGACATAATAAGAGTACGACCTTCAAATATCTTCATAGCATTTAGTTGACTTAAGATCTCTCTTTCTAGAACAACATCAACCGAAGAAAAAGGATCATCCCAAACAATAAACTCACTCTCAAAAAGTAGTGACTTTATTAAAGAGACACGTTTAATCTGACCACCAGAAAGCCTCTTGCCGTTTTCCCCTACAACTAGGTTAAACAAGCTCTTGCGATCAGATGCTAAGTAATCCAGGCCAAAGATTTTTAAGAGCTCATACGCCTTAGAAAGTTGCTCTTCATTAAAGTCTCTTCCTAGCGCTAAGTTTTCTAAAATAGTTCCATTATAAAGATAAGGGTCTTGAGCAACGTAGCTCGTACTGCGACCTTGCATCTTTAAAACTTCTGAAATCTTAACGAGTAACTCAGACTTTCCACAACCCGTTTTTCCAACGATTGCATTCTTTTCATCTTTCCAAATCTTTAGATTAATATCGTTATCCCAAAACGGAAGTTGTAATTCAAATGATTCACTCTTCTCTTTAAAAGAGAATTCTCTTTTAAGCATTGTTTCAAGTTCACTTTCTTTATCTAGGACAGCAACTAATTCCCTTACTCGTGCCCACGCTCCTGCCGAACGAGTAAAGACAACTCCAATCCAAGCAAGAAACATAATTGGCTCTAGGAATAAGTAAACAAAACCAGAGAATAGAATTAGCGAGGATGCTCCTAATTGCTCAGTAAAGATAATATAGGCACCCCAGATTAGCGATAGTCCAACACCTGTAGGCATAAGAGGAATCGAAATTCCAACACGCTTACCTGCTTCATAAAAGTTATCAAGTTCTTCCAAGGACTTCTTTGCAAAGAGGTCCATAAAGGCCTTCTCCGCGTGAAAGTTTTTAATCGTCTTCTTTCCTGCGTAAGTTTCAATAATGATATTTTGAACCTCACCTTGAAGGTCTTGAGTTTTACGGTAAAACTTTCGATTTGTTGAAACGATGGCACTGAAGATAATAAATGCTACAAACATCGGAAGAAGAGCAATAAAAAGCTCTTTATTAAAACTCAAAAGTTTTGGAACTAGAATTGAAAGAGCGATGATAATATTTGCAATCTGCAGGAGAGCAAAACCAATCAATGCTCTTACGTGCTCAAGGTCACCACCAATAATTTGAAAGATTTGTCCCTTTGGATAGTCTTTATAACGAGAAGGGCTTACCTTCTCTAATTTCTTCATCAAATCAAAACGTAGAATCTTTTGTAGAACCCTTGCAGGATAAAAGAATAATAGCCTCGATGAAGTTCTAAAAACAATAATTCCCAAGGCCAATAAGAATAAATGCCCTACTGGAATAGAGATACCTTTTGAAATTTTCTCGGCCAAGTCCTTTGCTATAAAAGGAAGTTCACTTTGGATATTGTGAGTAAGGTAGAGGCAAATAAAGGCCCCAATATAGAAGTACCAGTATTGGACAAACTGCGTCACCACCAGTGATGTTAACTTTTTATTAAGATAGTCTTTCATTCCAGCAAGTCTACTTGAATTACACCCATCAGTCACCTTTCTGTTTCTTGCTCGCAGAAATGAAATGTGAAAATACATTCTTAATTTAAGTTAAATTTACCTTCTCAAACTTGGTTATAAGAATAAAGCTAGCTAAAATCCTACAAAATTAATTGGTTTCATAAAATACTAAGTTTCAAAAACTATGTTTAAGGAAAGAAAGTGATCTATCTCGTAAGCTTACTAACGATTTTAATTCTCTGTTCAATTATGGTCATCACTCATCAGGCCATCAAAATTAAACAGCTTGAAGTTGAAGGCCGTGACCTCTCGCGAAGGCTCGAAGAAAAGCAACATTTACTCTCCGTTTTATTTCACGATTTATCCAATTCCACGACCCTTCTTTCATTGCTCAGCGACTCGTCATTATTAGCCATGAAAGACAAGGATGGAATTCTACAAAATCTGGGTCGCGTAAGTGGCGTCATTGAGAATATGGCCGAGCTTATTCAACATATTCGTAAAATCCAATCAATTGAATCCGGTAAATCAAATATCAAATTAGAACCAGTCCCATTAAAAGAATCCATTGAAAATTCAATACAACTTATTAGAAAAAGACTTGAAAAAAAGAGTCAACATATCCGTGTCGAGTTTGAGGAACAAGATATCCAGGCCATGGCAGAACCATCATCACTTTGTCATAGCGTCTTTAGCAACCTTCTTACTAATGCCTCAAAGTTTTCACCTGAAGGCTCAGAAGTTTTGGTAAGGGTTACTCAACGAAACTCTGTTATACGTGTTGATATAACTGACCAGGGAATCGGCATCCCTGAAACAATGATAAATAGTCTCTTCTCTTTTACTAATGAGACCCACCGAGAAGGTACTCACGGAGAAGAAGGCTCAGGCTTTGGTCTACCCGTCGTTAAAAAATATATGAAATTCTATGGGGGAAATATCAAGGCATTTAATAATATTGATGGCATCGGCTCTACTTTCACCATGACATTCGTTAACGCTGCAACGAATAACCAAGACAACGTTGAAAAATCAAAAACAGAACCTAAACAAAAGAGAAAGCCTTTGCGTGAAGTAAATCAATAAATGGATTCGGGAGGATGGTAGGACTATGCAGATTCGAACTGCAGACCTCTACCATGTCAAGGTAGCGCTCTAACCAACTGAGCTATAGTCCTACAAGTGTCTTAAAGTAGGGAAATAATATTCTAATTCACCAAACTCGTCAAAAGATAAAATTGACGCACACACCTAAGCAACATCGTTGCAATTTTGCTAGTATAACTAAAAATCATGGAGGAATAATGAAAAATATTATTATGATATTAATTCTATCTAGTTGTGCTGTTTCAAAAACAAAGCTGACTCCTGCTGGAGAAAAAGTAAAAGTAACATATCAAAAGCCACGCCATAAAAACTGTAAGCCTTTTACAAATGTTGTTGGTGAGAATGAAAATGGAATTAAAGACCTTGCCGTAAACCATGCCATTAATCTAGTTGCAGATGAAGGTGGAGACACAATCTGGATTAAAGAATCTGTGAACGAAGGAAATGTGTGGAAGGTTTTTGGACTTGGCTACCACTGTAAATAAGAATAAGGATTTTTAATGATAATTTTAGATAGTGCAAAAAAAGCAATCGAAAACTTTTCAATGCCTGATCATGTAGGGTTTGGAAAAGTACTACTTCCAATCATGGCAACATGTGAATACAAACGTGGAGAATGGGGCGAGCTTGAAGTTAAGCCTTATGGCAAGCTGGAGCTAGATCCAACATGTAAAGTTCTTCATTATGGACAAGAAATCTTTGAAGGAATGAAGGCCTATAATTTTAAAGGCAATGGACCGAATCTTTTTAGGCCCCTTGAAAATTACAAGCGTTTCAATCACTCGGCAAAACGAATGGCAATGCCAGAAGTTCCAAAAGAAATCTTTACTGCTGCTGTAAATACAATCACTAAAATGGGTGAAAACTATATTCCAAAACGTGGTGGTGAGTCTCTTTATATTAGGCCATTTATGATTGCCACAGAAAATAACCTTGGGATTAAACCAAGTGAAGAATTTCTTTTCATGGTAATTGCCTCACCTGTTGAATCATACTTTTCAGGTGGAAGCTACAAGCTTCTTATTGAAAGAAATATGATTCGTGCATGTGCAGGAGGAATGGGAACGGCCAAAACAGGTGGTAATTATGCTGGTGCCCTAAACGCTGGTGTAAGAACTCTTAAACTTGGCCTGCACCAAACTCTATGGCTATCGGCCAGTGACCGTAAGTCGATTGAGGAATTAAGTGGAATGAACTTCTTTGCTGTCATTGACGGTGAAATTCACACTCCTGAACTAACAGAGACAATCCTTGATGGAATCACTCGTCGTTCACTCATCGATATTGCTCGTCACAAGGGTTACAAAGTTGTTGAGCGAAAGATTAGCATTGATGAATTAATTGAAGATATTAAGTCGAAGAAATGTACTGAGTGCTTCTCTTGCGGAACTGCCGCTATCATCACGCCAATTTGCTCTCTACATGAAGAGTCTGGTGAGTTCTATAATATTCAAGAAGAGTTTGGACCAGTTTCAAAAGAGCTTCGTGAAACTCTACTGGGTATTCAAGAAAAAACGATTGAAGACCCTTTTAATTGGGTTGTTGATCTTTAAAATAAAAAAATGACGAAATAAAAAAAAGGCCCTCATCTGAGGGCCTTTGTATTTCTACTTCGCTAAATTTGGAAGGATTTGAAACATAACCATTGCAAGGATTGTTGGGAAAAGTGCTCCAAGAAGAAGCTTACCTGGGTTAATCCCATCTTTTCCAAATGTCCCTTTAAGGATACCAAAACCAGCTGGGTTTGGCGCGTTAGCAATAACAGTTAAACCACCACCGGCAACAGCACCAGCAACTAGGTTGTACTTAGCTGAGTCTGTTAGATCAACTAGCGTCCCTAGATAAGTAAGAGCTGCGTTATCTGTAATAGCAGTAAGTGAAGTTGCACCTACGAAAAGAACAAAGTCACCTAGTTTAGTTAGAATTGGTTGTAGCCACCAACCTTGTTGTCCACCTAGAGTTACTAGACCAGCAAGGAAGAAACCAACAAGAAGTGATTCTTTTAGCTTGATTTCGTCTTGGTACTCTTTTGTAACAGTTGTGAAACCTAGGAAGAATAGGAATAGACCTAGGAAGAAAACCATGTGGTGAGCAGAGAAAACAACTAGCCCCATAAAGATAATATGAATTAGAGTCATCCACCAAGTTGGTGCCATCCAATTCTCATGCTTTTGTTTAATTTCAAGCTTTCCTTGAAGTTCATTTTTAAACATGAATGCAATAATTAGAGTTCCAATGATAATTGAAATTGTTGCCTTGTAACCAAAGTTTGTAATCATGTGAACAAATCCCCAGTGCCATTTTGAAGCAACCATAAGTACAGGAGGTGCAGCAAAGTGAGAAAGTGTTCCACCGATTGATACGTTTACAAAAAGTAGACCAATCGTTGCATACTTAAACTTAAGACTCATTTTCTCATCAGAGAAGAAGTAATCTAAAAGGATTAAAGCAGTAACTGTCATAGCAGCTGGCTCAGTAATAAAAGACCCTAGAATTGGCCCAATAATAAGAGCTGAAACATAGAAGGCCATCTTACCAGGCATTGGAATAAGCTTTGCAATCATCCCAATAATTTTTTCAGCAAGCATAATGATTGGCCTCGTCCCTGCCATACACATAATAACGAAAACGAATGCCGCTTCTGTGTAGTTTACATCTTGCTCAAGATATTTAAGTGCCCCACCAATAACCTGGTGTGCATTATCATAAACTGCAAAACCTTGAGTGGCGCTATAGTAAACAATAAAGGCCGCGGCCCACATACCGAATACTGCTTCGACTTCACCTAAGAAGTGAAGAAGGTTTTCCATCATTGATCCTTCCGGATACTTGTGAGCTAAATGTTGAATTTTTGAAACTAGAAATGTGTGCAAAATTGCACATGCGAATAGAATCGTCCCTACGAGCTGTAGATTTGTTGGATTCATGAAACTTCCTTTGTAAATTGTGATCCTCTTTATTTTATTCTTGTCGGCAAAGGTGCGCAAGTACTGAAATTTCCAAACACCTAAAATAATTTACTATTTTTGTAAACTTTTTCTAAACCAACTCCGATAAGAAGTCGTGCTATTAAAAAGAATCTCTATCTCCATTCTCGCATTTTCAGTTGTAGTCAATGCTCTGGCCATTGAGCCTAGTTTCTTTAAAGAAGAGATTGATGTTAATGGAAGACAGATAAAGGCCAAAGACCTAGTCAAAGATATTGTTAGAATCACAAAATCAAAGTCACCTAAATATATTCCGATTAGGCGTGAAAATGCAGTTTCTGACGACATTCCAAGGCACAATAGCGCTAGCGCAGAGATTTGTATTCAATGTCGAGACATGGCCGAACTAGCTTCAAATATCTCAGACATTGTCGCTAAGGCAAATGAAGACAATCCAAAACCAAGTATTAAGGTCAAGCAAAAGGCCTTAAAGCTTAAGGCCATTGCCACCTATATTGAAACGGTTGATAAATTAGGCGAAGTTTCTTGTCTCGAGAGTGACTTTGATAGCGGCAAAGAACGCTACAATACAAGAGATTTTGATGACTTCGAATTAGTTTTCACTTCTGATATCGCACTAAGTGAGTTCTCATCCCTAAGCCTCGCCCCTAGAACACAAACGAAAACTAGAATTACTTGGTTTCGCTCTACAGATGAAGTTGGCGAAGATATCTTTATTAAGGTTGTTTTTATAAAAGACCAAGAACCATATTTTCAGATCTACTATCCACATGACACTTATGTTGATCCAATAAAGCCAACAGATGTTGAAAGAAATATTCCAGAAGGTGTAACTCTTGAGACAAATAATGAATCAGAGATGGCCCTCGTGAGGGATCAAGAATATGACACTTTCATTGGAAAGGTTAAAATCAATAAGGCACTTCTACTAGAGCAAAGCTACTACGTCCCTACTTCGCTAACATTATTAGAGATGGAAACAGAGAGTAATCTTGGAGAGGACACAAAGCTTACAAGTAAGGTAGAGATCAATGACAAAAAACAAAGAATTAATGTAAACCTCAATAGTAAGCTTACTGAGGATACGACCCTAGATGGCCATCTTGATATCAAACCAAATAAACAAAACTTAAATCTTAAACTATCTAATCGTTATAGTGACGACATCACAATTGATAGTAATGCAGATATCTCTACAGATAAGCAGCAACTTGACTTAAACCTAGTGCACCAAGGAAAATCCACAGCAAGGGCCGTAGCAAGAGCAGATGGTTACTTTCTTGCTGGAGTTACAGTGGCCACACCGGAGTTTCAAAATTTTGATATTGAAACAGATATGAGCTACGACACAAATCAGACAGCGACAATTGCCAATGACTTCAGGTTTCAAGGAACGACTATTATAAAAACTGGAACAGTGATTAATTCTCAGGGGGAAGTTGACTTCAGAGCACAAAGGTCATTTGAAGTATTTGATGATGCTAATATCACAATGGAAGTACAGCACTCGACGCAAGACAGAGGCGTCAATGTTGATCGTACCTCTGCCTTCATTTCTTTTGATATGAAATTCTAATTAAATGAATTAACCGTCATTACCAATTGAAGCAACAGGACAAGCATCCATTTGCTCTTGGCATAACTCTTCTTCTTCAGGTGTTGAAGGTTGCTTAGCAATATAAGCATTTCCGTCTTCATCTTCAGCGAAGAATTCAGGGGCACCCGTGTAACAAACGTTACATGCAATGCATCCTTCTCCGTTATCATCATCTGGGTCAGTACAATACCACTTTCCAGCAACATTATCTTTGTGCTTCATTTCTTTATTTGCCATGTTAACTCCTTGATTTTATTAACACACAACACAATATTTCATTGATTATCTTTTGCCTAAGTCTACTAGATTTGAGAATATAGCACAAGATACTCAATCATAAATTTCACAGGAGATTTTTAAAATGACGACGAGCCTTGAAAAAGCTAATGCTTGGGCCAATAACCCATATTTTGATGAAGAGTCACGCGCTGAAATCCAAGGATTAATTGACGCAGATGACATGAAAGAGATCGAAGAAAGATTTTATAAAGATATCGAGTTTGGTACTGGTGGACTTCGCTCTATCCTTGGTGCTGGAAATAATCGTATTAACAAGTATACTGTTCGTCGAGCAACACAGGCCCTTGCTGGTGAAGTTCTCGACCATAGCGCAAAAACTGGAATCACTAACCCATCAATTGCAGTAAGTTATGATTCTCGTAAATTCTCTTTTGAATTCGCCAAAGAAGTTTGTAGCGTCATGGCCGCCAATGGAATTAAGTCTTATATCTACAAGAGACTAAATCCAGTGCCAATGCTTTCTTACTCAGTAAGATACCACAAGGCCCAGGCCGGAGTAATGGTGACAGCTTCTCACAACCCTCCTGAGTACAATGGTTACAAAGTATACTGGAATGATGGTGCACAAGTTACTCCACCAAATGACAAAAATATTATCAATCGTTACTACGATATTACTTCGTACGATGCAGTTAAATTCATGGACTTCGCTCAAGCTGAAAAAGATGGATTCATTAGTTGGGTTGGTGAAGATGTAGAACAAAGCTTCTATAACGACATCCTATCTAAAACAGTAAATCCTGAAATGTGTAAGCAAGATGGAAAAGACCTTAAGATCGTTTATACACCAATTCACGGTACAGGCCTTATTCCATGTACAACAGCACTTGCCCAACTTGGATTTACAAATGTAGAAGTTGTGAAAGAACAAGCTCAACCAGACTCAAGCTTCCCTACTGTAAGCTCTCCAAACCCAGAGAATGCATCAGCAATGAAGATGGCCGTTGATCTTATGAAAGAGACAGGTGCCGATATCGCATTTGGTTCAGACCCTGATACAGATAGACTTGGTGTAGCTTTCCAACACGAAGGTGAAACTCAATACATCAACGGAAACCAAATCGGAATCCTGATGCTGTACTACATGCTTCACAACCTTAAAGAAAATGGCAAGATGCCAGCTAACCCATACTTTGTGAAAACGGTTGTAACGACTCCTCTTCAAGAACTTATCGCTGATAAGTACGGAGTTAAGTCTTACTCTACTCTAACAGGATTCAAGTGGATCTGCGGACTAATGAATAAGATCGAAAAAGAAGATCCTTCGGCAAACTTCCTCTTTGGAACAGAAGAGTCTTTCGGTTACCTTCCACACGACTTTGTTCGTGACAAAGACGGTGTTGCTTCTATCACTTTCATGTCTGAAGTAACTCTTTATTTCAAGAAACAAGGTCTGAACCTTATTCAAGCTCTCGATAAAATTTACGAAGAATTTGGATTTAGCCAGGAATCTCTCCTAAATCTTGTTTACCAGGGTAAAGAAGGGGCCGAAAAAATTACACGAATCATGAGTCATTTTAGAGACTTAGCTCCGACAAGCTTGTGCGGACAGGAGATTCGCGTTATAGAAGATTATCAAACAGGTATTGTAAAAGACCTTGAATCAGGTGATGAGTCAAAACTGGATTACCCAGTAAGTAATGTTATTGGTTACCACTTCAAAAATGGAAACCGCCTGTATCTTCGCCCATCAGGAACTGAACCAAAAATTAAGTTCTACATTATGATTCAAGAAAAAGAAGGCGAACTTTCTGAGAAGAAAGCAAAGGCTTCAAAAGTAACTGATGAGTTCCTAGCATTCATTAATGAAACTGCTGAAGGACTATAAGGTTAAGGAGTATAAATTTTGAAAAGTGATAAACTTGCAGTTGTATTAGTTAGTGGTGGTATGGATTCGTTGGTTTGTGCTGCAATTGCAAATGAGAAGCATGAGAATCTTGCGTTTCTTCATCTTAACTACGGACAAAAAACTGAAGAACGTGAATTAGATTGTTTCCAAAAAATCGCAGATTATTACGGAGTCGACAAATCACTTCGTAAGGTAATTGATGTATCTTTTCTTAAACAGATTGGTGGAAGCTCACTAACTGACGACGGAATTGATGTAAAACAATACAAGGGTGAATCAGAAGAAATCCCTGATAGCTACGTACCTTTTAGAAACACTCACATCATCGCGATGGCCGTATCTTGGTCAGAAGTTGTTGGTGCAAAAAATATCTATATCGGTGCAGTTAATGAAGACTCATCAGGATACCCTGACTGTCGTCCAAGTTACTACGCAGCTTACAACGAGCTAATCAAGCAAGGAACAAAAGATGGTGATATCAAAATCATCACTCCAGTAATAGATATGGCAAAGAATGAGATTGTACAAAAAGCGGTAGACCTAGGTGCTCCACTTAAGTTTTCTTATTCATGTTACGCTCGTGGAGATAAAGCTTGTGGTGTTTGTGACTCTTGCGCTCTAAGACTTAGAGGCTTTCAAAAGGCAGGGATTGAAGATCCAATTGAGTACGATCAAAGACCAAACTATCTTTCAGAAACAACAAAGAAATAAAAAAAAGCTCCCTTTTTGGGAGCTATATTAATTTTTCTGCTCTTCTAACATCAAATTTTTCAACATTTTCATCAAAGTATGCCAAGAAATGTTTAACATGCTCTGTTTCCATATGGGCCTTCCAATCTGCTTCCGTTTCCCATATTTCATATAACCAAAAGCTCGACGGATCTTCTTCTTCCTGGTGTGGGTCGAACTTAGTACAACCAACTTCTTTATAAGTTTCTTCTACTAGTTTTAGTAACTCTGTTTTAATCAATTCAGTTTTATCAGACTTAGCCTTAATATTAACGATAAGAACTAGCATAAAGTACTCCCTATTTTAAAGTTATAAGAAAAGACCCCTATTAGGGGCCATTTCGATTATTAGTTTTTAAATTAGTTATTCAGCAGCAGCTTCTGTTTCTTCTTCAACAGCTGGCGCTTCTACTTTTGCAACTGGAGCAGTAATAAGTCCTGCATCAGTTAGAATTTTTACTTTTTCTTCTTTGTTTACAAATTTTCCGTTTGCAGCTTTAACAGCAAAACGACCTGATCTTTTCTTAACAATTGTGTACTCGCCTACTTTTTTAACAACTTCCATGAATTCTCCTATAATAATTCTTTGCGTTTGTTATCTTTTAAGTGTTGAACAATTTCTTTTACTCGTTGTGAATCATCTTTAGGCACAATCATAACGGCCTTATCATTGGAAACAACAACAAGATCTTGGACATTAATTAAAGAAACATGCTTATCAGGAGCATAGATAATATTCCCTGTCGCATCCTTTAAAAAAGTTCCGTTACTATCAATTATAGTGTTTCCCTCCACACGGTCAACCACTTGTTCAAGTGCCTCCCATGATCCAAGGTCATTCCAATCAAATTCGGCCTTAACTAAGCTGATACGACTTGATTTCTCCATAATAGCGTAGTCAATCGAGTCTTTTGGAATCTTATTATATACTTCTTCAAGCTTCGCCTCGTCGTCAAGGCTTGCCTTCAATTCTTCATAGAAAGAAAACATTTCCGGTGAGTGCGCCGCAAACTCTTCTTTAAAAACACCAAGTGGCGCCATAAACATCCCGGCATTCCAAACATACTTACCTGTTGATAAGTATTCCTTGGCCTTCTCAAAATTTGGCTTTTCAACAAATTCATCAACCTTGAATCCATCACCTACTGCTTCACTTGTTTTGATATAACCATAACCAGTGTGTGGGAAGTGAGGAGGAATCCCTATCGTTGTAATCGTTTGCGTATCACTTGAAAGCTTTACGGCCTTCTCAAAGCTCGCCTTAAAGCCAGACTTATTTAAGATGACGTGATCCGATGGCATAACAGCGATAATATCATCCGATTTGGCCCCCGCGGCCTCAATGGCAGCAAGAGACAGGAGAATACAAGGAGCTGTATTTCGCCCAGCTGGTTCATAAATAATATGTTCTTCAAGAATTTGATCTTTTGAGCAAGAAATCGCTAACTCAGATTGGTCACGAGTTGTAATGATAAAGCGATTCTTCAAGTCGACACTTTCTTCAAAGCGATCAAGAGTTTGACCTAGTAGAGTTTCATTTCC
Organism: Halobacteriovorax sp. HFRX-2_2; assembly: GCF_043196705.1. Lineage (NCBI taxonomy): Bacteria > Pseudomonadati > Bdellovibrionota > Bacteriovoracia > Bacteriovoracales > Halobacteriovoraceae > Halobacteriovorax > Halobacteriovorax sp. HFRX-2_2. Next base: position 879,592 of record NZ_JBEBMT010000002.1, on the reverse strand, counting down.
AACGAGAGAAAGGTACTGCTTTGGTTTTGATTCTGTCGACTCTGGCCATAGGCGTGTTCCCTTCCCACCGGCCATAATAAGTGTGTAAATATTCATAAAAAATGCCCTTAAATTGTATAAGGGCATCGTATCATAAAAAATGTAAATGTTCTAAATGGTGAATTAGTCGAATTTTGTAAAGAAATAATCACGCCCTGCAAAAAGAGAAGGGTGCTTCTTAACATATTGCTTTGCTTCAATACTTCTCTCAAATGCCCCAAGACTTACGCGGAAACGGTTCCCCTTCCCAGGTACATCTTTCTCATTAACGATTGGGCTAAAGCCTAGAACTCTAAAACCTTCAGCGAATTCCTTAGCATCATCAATCGACTCAAATGAACCAACCACGATTGTGTACTTACCAGTGTACTCATCAGTTTTTGAAACAGATTCCTCAGCAGCATTACTTTCGACAACTTGTTGCTGAACTGGTTCTGCGGCCCTTTCCTCAACAGCTTCATCTACTGGTGAATCCTGAACGCCGACATCATTGAAGTCTTTATTCTCATTTGAAAACTCATTAACCATCTTCTGCTTTAATGATTCTTCAATTCTCTTATTTAATTCTTCTTTTGAAACTTTCTTTGTCTCTTTATCTTGAACTATTTCTTTAACCTTCTCCTCTTCTGGAGATGTTAGCTCAACCTTTTGCTTCTCATCCATTGGCTCAACAATCGCTTTTTCCTCTTTATTACTAAGCCCAGCTTTTTCAAAAGCATAATTAGATCCAATCTTTAGGCCAAAGAAGAATGATGTAATGGCAACCAGGATGACAAAGATGACAACCAATAAGATTTCTTTTTTCTCAAATACGTAGAAGTTACTTTTATCGTTCATAAGGATATTTTAATCTCTCCACAATTATTAGCAACTTGCTGAAAATACTAGGAAAAATAATCCTTTATTTCATATTTGAAATATATCCCGACATTCTGACTCAGAATAAAGACTCTCCCATCTTTCTATTTTATAACCCGTGAAGTCTTATGAACTTTGCCAAACCGGGAGAAAGAAAATGAAAAAGATTTTAAAGAATAATAAAGGACAAGGTGTTATGGAATATATGATCATCACAAGCCTTGTCGGTATCATTTGTATTACGGCCGTAAAAACACTTGGAACAAGAGTCCAAAAAAGACTAGAAGACGCATCTGACAAGATCACTAAGAGTATCAAAGTAAATTAATACACAATTATGAAAATACTTTCTTACACTCTATCTATTACTCTAATTGTCTTTGTCTTCCTCGCAAGCTCAGCTGTTAGCGAAAAGTATCGATGTAAAAATAGTATTGTCTTTCAAGCTTATGTGCACTCATTGTCAAAATCACATAATAATAAAAAATCATCAAAAACATTCTCTTGTAAAAGCCTCCTCTCATTTGAGAGGTGGTTTGATTCAAAAACACGGATTAAGTTTGTAAAAAATAAAAATGGAAAATACCTGAAGTATCGAAAAGAGAAGCATCATTTAGGATTTTCAAATGGCCTTAGATGAAAGAGGTAGTACTTCCCTAGTAGCGGTCTTATTTTTTATGGCCTTCATCGCCATCATCTTTTCAAATATGGCCCGCTCCTATGAAGAACTCCAAATTATTAAGTATTACAATAAATCATATATCTGCTCAAAGAAGGTAATTGTTGAGTACAAGTCTTTCTACAAAAGAATTTCTTATATCAATGTCGGCCTAAAAAGCCTGTTTTACGCTCAATTCTTTCCCCTAGCAGCGTGGCTAAAGCCATTTATGAAGTATGGGGCCAAAGGACTTATGTACCTACAAAGTGCGCTTCGCTACTTCCTACGCTACAAGCTCTTAACCATAGCGGAGTGTGATACGGCAAATATTCTAGGTCTTTTAAAATCTGACCCATTAGGAAAAAGAATTTGGAAAATCAAAAGAAGGCTCGATACTTCAGCTGTCTTTGAAAAGAAATGGAAGGCCTTTATGCCCTTTCACTACCCAGGGAGTAACCTATCAGAAAATCACTCATTCGTTATTACCTTAAAATTCAAACTCAAAGAGGGAAGAATTTTAGACGATTTCACTCTCACCTCAAAACACATGGCACCCAAGGGTATTCAACAATTGAAGGACTATTATGGACTTCAATTTTTGTAAGTACATTAATTCTTATGATTAACCTGGAGGTTAAAATTGAAAATTCTAAACAACGAGAAATCCAAAACTTCATCAAAACCTGGAACTCAATCAAATAGCGACACCCCTTCATCACCACTACTCTTTAATAAAGAGAAGGAAGAAAAGATGAAAAAGGCCCTCTACCTTAGATTTTGGGTGGCCCTCGTACTGACTAATATCTTCACTTATATCCTTTCAATCCCTTCCCCACAAAATCTTCCGGAGGAGCATATTACAGTGGCAAAAGATGAAAGACTTCTTAAGCTTAAAATAAATGAGATGACCAATCTTGTGGGAAGTGAAGAGTATGTATCTTTATATGCAGGCCCTACACACATTACAAACAGGGCCAAGATCGTGAAAAAACTTAACGATGAAGAAGTCCCTATTTATCTCGTAAAAATTTCTATTTCAGATTTGAATAGAATTGCTCCTTATAAGGCTTTAGAGCTAGATTCCTATCCAGTTACAGATCTACCTAAATCCAAAGGAGGAGCTTATGAAATTGAAATTTAGCCTTATTACAATCCTATTATGTACAAGCATTCAAGCACGTGAAGTCATTGTTTATACATACGACTCTGACAAAAACCACATGTTTGAAGTACTTAGCGAATTAATGGCAAAGAATGGAATTAAGAAAGAAGATTTTCGATTTATAAAGAAGAAGAACCCATGTGAAGATATCTATAAAAGTGCCCTACTTCACATTTGCTTTAAGGGTGAAGAAGCTGAACCTTTAGTTGTTAGACAAGATAAGCGAGTGCTTCAAAATACATTTGGGCAATAAAAAAGGGCCAACGTCTTGGCCCTCTTTCTATATCTGAAAAATAATTAAATATTAATCTAGATGAATTTTAAACTTAGGAGTAGTTCCCTTGTTTCTGTTATGCGCTTTTCTTTTAGCACCCATTTTTGTTTTTTTAGCATTACGCTTGTTTCTTGTAATACGAGTTCTTGATACCATGATAAATCTCCTCAATATATTTAAATCTAAATTAAAAACAGTTTTCGAGTATAGCTTTTTACTAAGTTTCCTGCCTTTTGTCAAAGTCATTAGCTTAATATGTATCGTAAATTTCAATATTTACGCAACTGGCTCAAATCAAATTACCCTGGCCATAGGCCAAGTCACTGAAATTTCATTATCAGGGATAACAAACTTCAGCATCTCCAATAAAGAAGTTTTATCGAGCAAGGCAATTCAGGCCCAAAATAAGCTCTTCATTAAAGGAAAAATGCAGGGCCAATCGATTGTTACACTTTGGACTAACTCAGGCAAGAAGAAGATACATGAAGTTTATGTCCTCTCAAAATCAGGTCAATTTAAGGTACTTGAGGTCTTAAACAACCTTCGTCACTTTGGTATTAATGGCGATATTAAAGGCGATAAGTTAATCATTTCCCAAGATATTACGACACTTGATCAGTACCTCGTTCTTAGGCCACTTCTCAATAAGAATAAGAGTATTATCTTCAAGGGTGAACTTAAGGATAAAGTCGCTAAGAAAATCATTGGCGAAATTCATCACAAGTTTTTTCAAAACTATTACGATGATATTCGCTGTGAAAAATCCAAGATTGATATCCACTGCTTTACAAACGAAGAGATCTTAAAAGATAAGAAGTTCTTAGTGCCACTCCAAAAAAAGCTAATGGTTAAGTTCTTCCTATCTCAAAGGTTTGATAATCTCGTCAACCATAAGCTCGAAATGAGAATCATACAAATTGAAAGAATGGATGGTAAAGAGATCAATTTTGGACTCGACCAAGTCGACGTCGGCCTTTCCGACTTACTCGATGAGGGAGCATCAGCATTGGCCAAAAGTCAGAGCATTGTCTTTAGAGATACTGATTATAATGTGTCGACGCTGGCCATTCAAAAAATTCTTTTACGTACAAATAACAAGTCTACCGTTCAAATGGGTTCTGATATCCCTTTTACCACGACAACAAATAACAATGGCAATAATACTCAATGGCGATTTGCTGGACTTAAAATTGAGATGCTACTTGAAAAGATAAACAACAGATACAAAGTTAAATATAGCACAAAGCTAACGAGGCCAATGGGGCAAACAAATGGTGATACTTATATAAACGGGAGTGCCCAAGAGTCGAGTTTTCTAATCGAAAAAGGAATTCCGATTCAAATGTTTGAAATCGATTTAACAACTGATGACAACGCCGGACGAAGACTTCCCATTCTTGGTCAAATTCCCATTCTTGGGAAACTTTTTTCTTCATCCGCAAAATTTAAAACGTATAAAAGAATTATTGCTATCGCAAAATTAAAATAGGAAAAGTACATGTCACAAATTAACCAATACTTCTTCAGTGAATTCAAAATGCTTCTCACAGAAAAGTCGAAAAAGACGATTCACTTAAACTTTGAAGAAATTATTTTAGAGACCTTAGAAAGAAATAATCTGCAAGAAAAAGACATCTCAAATCTAGATGACATCAAGGATTGGTTTAATAAGGTTTACCATCAAAGCTATATTGACGACCTTTTAAACCTTTATGATGCAAACGAGTTTATCATTCACTCTCCTAGTGATATCGAAGTTCATAAGCAAGATAACCTAAATCTAAAAGTTGAATTTCTAAGTAATGAGGATTTTGTTCTAAGCCTCGTCTTTCTTACTCAGAAACTAAGTATTGACTGGAGCTTCAACACACCATTTGCCTCATTTAAAGATACGCGAGTAATAAGTGGCAATGAAATTGATCTTCGTGTCAGTCTTACCCACCCATGCCTTTCACCTAAGTCACAAGCAAAGGCATTTCTACGAGTTCACTCACAAGAGAATTTTAAAGTTTCAAACTTCACTGAAGATAAGGATGCACAGAATCTCATGACAGAGCTTATTTCCAATTACAAAAATATTGTTATTGCTGGCTCCACGGCCAGTGGGAAAACTAGTTTTCTTAGGGCCTGTAAATCATTATGCCAAGAAGGTGAACATCACGTCATCATTGAGGATGTCGCTGAAATAGATGGTGATATCTCACACTCAACTCACCTACTTTCACACCCAAGTGAAGGAAAAAGTCTAAAGGACTATTGTAGCTATGCTCTTAGGATGTCACCCAAGAGGATCATTCTGGGAGAGATTAGATCGAGTGAAGTTATTCCATTCCTATTGGCCATGAATACTGGACACAAAGGAATGATGAGTACCATTCACGCCAATAGTGCAAAAGATACTCTCCTAAGATTAACTACATTATTTTCGATTTTTTCAGAGAGTAAGAATGGGATCGACTTTGATCAAATCCTAAGGCTTATTTGTCAAAGCATTGATCATGTCGTTTTTATTGAAAACAAAGAAGTAAAAGAAATTATCGAGGTTCACGGTAGTGAAGCAGATCGTCCAATTTATTCGACGCTTTATTCAAAAACTAAGAAAATAACTGATCACCAAAAAGGTCTATCCACTCACGAAGATCTTGGCCATCAACTTCTAGCGTAAAGTAATCGTCATTATTCTCGTCTAGCTGGAAAGACTTATTAAGTAGCTTGGCCTCTTCAAGAGCAAGCCCAAAAACAGTGATAAAATTTCGAGAGGCTTCGTCTTTTTCCGTTGAGATTGCACAGAAGTGATCTTCTTTAGCATCGCTAATACAGCTTCCGGCCTCGTTTGGATAAAATACACTTTTAACGATAAGAGGAAGATTAGCTTCAATCAAAGGATTCATCGTTCTGTGAAAAAGAATCTTAGCTCCTTTATTGGTTAGAAGTTTTGTTTGGCGATAACTGAGATTGTGAATGAGTGGAGCATTAGTCAGCACCTTAGGGTCATGTCCATAGACACCTTTTACATCCTTCCAAATCACAAGTTCTTGTACATCATCAAGTGCCCAAGCAAAGATTGCAGCAGAATAGTCAGAGCCTTCACGGCCAAGAGTTGACGTCTGGCCATCAGTTGTTCGAGCAATAAAGCCCTGAGTGATAACTAGCGAGTACTTATTTAATTCATTGCAATTTGCCTTCGTATTCTTAAAGAGTACCTTGGCCTCATTAAAATTTTGATTTGTGACAATATAATCACGAGCATCAGCATGAAAGACTTCTCTGCCCTGTTGCTCAAGATAGCTTGCAAGAATCGAAGTGGAGATTCGTTCTCCAATACTGTAGATAGAGTCAAGAGTGGCACTCGATTTAGGAAGTGTAAGATAACCTAGTAATTCTTTTTTAAAATTAGAGAGATCAACGGAAAGCTCTAGTTCGTCAACAATCACTTTATGTTTTTGGAAAAAGGCTTCAACTAATGAAGCGGATTCTTCCTTAAAGTAAATTGATTCAAGTTCGTTAGTTGAATTATAGGTTGCAGATAGTACCACTAGTGCATCATTTGGACATGCTAGGATTAAGTCTGCAATCTGCTTAATGGCAGCAGCACTTTTAATAGAGCTGCCACCAAATTTATATACACTTCTCAAGTTTCTAGTCTCTTGTTAACTTCTTGTATGTATAACGTTTAGGATTAAGAGCGGCATCACCTAGACGCTTTCTCTTATCTTCTTCGTACTCATCAAAGTTACCTTCAAACCACACAACTTTACCATCACCTTCAAAGGCAAGGATATGTGTAGCAAGACGGTCTAGGAAGAAACGGTCGTGGGAAATGATAACCGCACAACCAGCATAATCAACTAGGGCCTTTTCTAGGGCCTGTAGTGTATTTACATCAAGGTCGTTTGTCGGCTCATCCAGAAGGAGAACATTTCCACCTTCTTTAAGAACCTTTGCAAGGTGAACACGGTTTCTCTCACCACCTGAAAGCTCAGAAACTTTCTTCTTCTGGTCTTCACCAGAGAAGTTGAATTTAGCGATATAGGCACGAGAGTTTACTTCTTGGCCACCAACATTGATGAATTCAGTTCCATCAGCAACAACATCATAGATTGTTTTCTCTGGATCCAGATCACGCCCTTGATCAACGTAAGCAAGCTTAACAGTATCACCAACATCAAAAGTTCCTGAAGTTGGTTGTTCTTGACCAGTAATCATTTTAAATAATGTTGTCTTACCAGCACCGTTTGGACCGATAATACCAACGATCCCACCAGGAGGAAGAGAGAACTCTAAGTTTTCATAAAGTAATTTATCATCAAATGCTTTTGAAACACCATGTGCTTCAATTACCTTATTACCAAGACGAGGTCCTGCAGGAATGAAGAGATCATTTGTTTCATTTCTCTTCTCACTTGAAATCTTTGCTCTTTCCTCATAATTTTTGATACGAGCTTTTGACTTCGCCTGACGTGCCTTAGGGTTAGAGCGAATCCACTCAAGCTCTTCCTTCATGGCCTTTTGTCTCTTAGACTCAGTCTTTTCTTCTTGAGCAAGACGTTTTGCTTTTGTTTCTAGCCAACCAG
>NZ_JBEBMT010000002.1:832334-871934 GCF_043196705.1 Halobacteriovorax sp. HFRX-2_2 | reverse complement strand
GCTGTTCCTTCATGGCCTTTTGTCTCTTAGACTCAGTCTTTTCTTCTTGAGCAAGACGTTTTGCTTTTGTTTCTAGCCAACCAGTGTAATTCCCTTCAAAAGGAATCCCTTGTCCACGGTCAAGTTCTAGAATCCATCCAGCAACATTATCTAGGAAGTAACGGTCGTGTGTTACGGCAATTACAGTTCCTTTATATTGTTGAAGGTGTCTTTCTAACCACCAAACAGTTTCTGCATCAAGGTGGTTTGTCGGCTCATCTAGTAATAGAATATCTGGTTTTTGAAGAAGTAAGCGACATAGTGCTACCCTTCTCTTTTCTCCACCTGAAAGGTTTCCACACTTAGCTTCTGATGGAGGACAATTTAGTGCTTCCATTGCAAGGTCAAGTTGGTTATCAAGTGTCCAAGCATCAGCTGCATCAAGTTTATCCTGAAGCTTGGCCTGCTTATCTAATAAGTCATTCATTTCGTCATCTGACATAGGTTCTGCAAACTTTGCAGAAATCTCATCAAACTTTGCGAGAAGATCAACTGTCTCCTGGCAACCCTGTTGTACAACTTCTCTAACAGTTAACTCTGGATCTAACTTTGGCTCCTGCTCAAGGTATCCAACTGAATAATTCTTTGCTAAGTGAGTTTCACCTAAGTGGTCTTGATCAAGCCCTGCCATGATCTTAAGAAGTGTTGATTTACCAGCACCGTTAAGACCTAGAACACCGATCTTAGCTCCATAGAAATAAGAAAGTGAGATATTTTTTAGAACGTGCTTTTGTTTATAAACTTTCCCAACACGATTCATTGAATAAATAATTTGCTTATCATTTTGATAGGCCATTAGCTGACTCCATTTGTTTTTTTATTACCTAAATAAAGTACCTACAAAACGATAGAATATCAATTATAACTGCTCACAAGCTTAAAGATTTAAATGACTTATTAGGCGGAAAAAGTTTGCGACATAAGGCACAAAGAAGAAGACCACAAGCCATGCAAACTTGAATATCTTTAATCGTTGTAAAAAAACTTCATTTTCACTTCGATAGTCATCCCACAGATTAATTTCAATTGATTCAAGGTCTTCGCAAATATCTGCTCCTTGGTGCTTTTTCATTTCAATAAGGGCCGACAGCCTACGAAACAAGTCCTTTGCCAAGTCTTGGTTCATCTCAACAATTGAGTTGATTGCTGAACGATGGACAAGTTGATTTATGGGAGTCCCAACGTCGTACATTAGTTTAAAGATAAGATAGGAATTTAAGATCTTACTTATTGGTGCGAGGAATTTATGCTTTAATTTTTTAATCAATAAAATGAAGCTAACGACACCCATCATATTATAGAGGAAGGCCAAGGCCAGAAAAAAGTAATCAGTCTTTAACCCAAGTATATTGGTTGCGAAGATATTGAGAGCAAATGTAAGGCCCATGGCCATAAGAAATTGAAAGAGGGTTTCGTTGATTGTACCTGAGACCTTTTTCTCAATTTGCAGGTCATTAGAAAGGGCGTGGCGCATTTTTGCGAGAGTACGACTTGTTGCAGCGCCAAATTCTTTTGCAATCTGAGCTATTTCACATACTAATGAGTCGTAGAACTTATAATTTGATAGTTGCGTTAGATCTCCCATCAGATTAAGTTGCGACACTTCAATTAATAAGTCCTTACCTCTTTGATACTCTGAGCGCATTCGAAATTTCAATAAGTTAAACCTTTCGATTAGACTTTCTGCGGGGATGAAAAGAGCGATAAGTGAAATAGATAGAAAAGATAAAATTGCCAAAATAGACCTCCTATCTTGACGTAACGCTATGTATCTGAAATAACAATATCCCATGGAAAATAAAGAAGAGTTATTTCACATTCGAAATGAAAAGCATGCTTTTGAACAGCAATCAGAAGATATTGATCATCCTGATTTCTATCTCAATGATGAGCTATTAGAAGAGCTACAACTCTTTTGCCAAAATTTTGATCCGTACCGTGATATGGATCTTGAAACAAAATTTCGTTTACAAGAATTTGGTGTTCTTGAACTCTCAAATCCTTTTGAGATTACGAATAAACTTCTTCTCTTATTAGAGAATAACCTTCAATACCGTATAAAGTTAGAAAAAGAAAAGTAACAATGAACAAGAAAACCGCAGGTCGTCCACGCATTCGCACACCTAGGGTAGAACTACACCCTGCCAGTGTTAAATATATCTTCAAAGGTCATCCTTGGATTACAAAAGATAAATATTCTCTGAAGTTTCCAAAGGGATCTCCTTTTATTACAGCAAAGCTTGATGAAGTTAAGAATGACGATGCGAAATTTGTTGTTATGCTTAATGATCCTACTCATGACAGTGTTCTCGCTAGAATTTGGAGGATTGGAGAAGGCTCTTCTCACCTAGGCCCAAAGGAATTCTACTTTGAATTACGTGAGCGTATGCAAGCAAGTTTTGAGGCACGTGGTAATATCGACAACCGAGAAAATTACTACCTAGCTTTTGGTGAGTCAGATTACCTCCCAGGACTATTCATTATACGTTTAAAGGATAGAATCTTAATTCAATTCTATGCAAACTTTTGGAACCACTTTGAAAATGATGTTCTAAAAATTGTAAAAGACTTCTACCCTAAAGATACGGTTTGGGTTCAAAAGAGAAACCTTAAGCGCAAGAAAGAATTCTACTGTGCGACTAATAAACAACTTAAAGAAGATAACTTTCTTATAGAAGAGTTTGGTGTTAAGTACCAAATTAAGCTTAACCAATTCTATGATATTGGTATCTATACAGATATGGCGGCCATTAGAGATCGTGTGAAAGATGACTTTGATGGAAAGAGTGTTCTTAACCTTTATAGCTATACAGGTGCCTACTCTCTCTTTGCTCTTAAGCAAGGCGCAACAGATGTAACAAGTGTAGACCTCTCGCAAAAGTACCTTGATTGGCTTCAAGAAAATTTAGTGCTTAACGAAATGAGTGAAAATCATGAGTCACTTTGTATGCCAACAATTAAGGCCCTTGAAAAGTTTAAGGCCGAAGGTCGTAAGTTTGATTTAATCATTTGTGACCCTCCAAGTGCATCAAGTGATGGAAAGAAAGTTTCAAAAGCTATTGATGCATACAAGGATATGATTCCTCTATTTGATATGATTTTAAATAAGGGTGGAAAGGCACATATCTTTTTAAATACACATTCTATTACACGCAAGAAATTTGAAAATAAAATCAAAGAATATATTGGCAACCGTAAGATTAGTATCACTGGATCACTTAAGCTTACTGGTGATTGTCCATCTCTCAAGGGCTTTATTGAAGGCGACTACCTTAAGGGATTAACACTTCTAAAGAAATAAAGGATAAGAGTAGATGACAAATAACCTAGCAATAATCGTTCCCCTATTTATTGGTTGCATTGGAATTCTTCAAGGTGCCCTCAACCGATTAATGACAAATGATATTGGCCTTACATGGATGGCCCTCCTAGGAAATTTTGTTACTCTAGTTGTTTGTATTTGTTTCTTCTTTTTCGTTAAACATAATCCAGAGTTTTTTCCAGAATTCGTTCGCTTGAAAGAGTTCCAGTTTAAGTGGTGGTATGTCATTCCTGGCTTCTTTGGTTTTCTCTTTGTTGTTGGTCTTCCAATTGGAATCTATGAAGTTGGCGCTGTTAAAACAACAGTTGGGCTTATTGCAGCACAAATGGTGACAAGTGTTCTATGGGATGTGTTCGTTGAAAACATCTCTCTAACTGTGCCAAAAGGACTAGGAATCTTGATGGCAATTGGCTCAGTGCTATTAATTACACTGTTTTAACAGTTACTTATAAATAGCGTTAACACACTTTCATTTTGTAGTCTGACACAGATAATTCCTATGCTATAAAGTAAAAATGCTTTTAATGTATTTTCGTCTATTCATTGCCGGACTATTTTTAGTTATTGGAACACTAATCTGGATTCCAATCTGTATGTTTCGCCCAGCGAATCGAGGAAATACATACCTTATTGCAAACTATTACTCGTGGCTAACTCGTCTATTCTTACATATTAAAATTGATGCAAGAGTGAAGAAAGACCACAAAGACGTTAGAAATTCAGTCATTATCTCTAACCACCAATCCAACCTCGATATCTTCTTTGTTGGGCCGGCACTACCGAGACGAACAGTATCACTAGGAAAACAATCTCTCGTTTGGATTCCTATCTTTGGGCAAATGTATTATCTAGCAGGTAATATTTTAATTAATCGTACAAATCGCAAAAAGGCCTGGCGAGCAATGGCCGAAGTTGCGCGAACAATTAAAGAAGATAATTGCAATGTATGGATTATGCCGGAAGGAACTCGCTCTAAAGGACGTGGACTTCTACCATTTAAGAAAGGTCCATTTGTTGTTGCCATCCAAGGACAACTCCCAATTTACCCTGTCGTTTTTTCTGAATATGAGAAATCTTTTGATCTTAGAAAGCTTAGGCCTGGAAAAGTTATCATTGAAGCTCTTGAGCCAATTTCGACGGAGGGAATGACGATGGATGATATTGGAGACCTTATGGACAAGACTCGTGAAAGAATGCTTGCCCATATTAATAAATTAGCTGAAGAATTATCTTAATCTTTCCTCTTATTAGAAGATATTTACTCTTGTCATGTAATCAACTTTTCTAGCATCTGCTCTTCTTAATGGGCCTTGTGTACCTGGTGCAGTTGTTCTTCTTCCATCATTTATAGCGGCATTACTTGTTGGACATTCCATCCCTAGGCCACAAAGATCTTTTCTATTTAAGAAAAGTGCTGCCTCAACAAAGCTGTACTGCTTACCTTTATAAATTATTTTTAAATCTTCAATCTTTCCTGTTTGATTTGGAAGGATAACGAAGTCACCTTTTTCTAGAATATCAAATAGGAATTCCTTGTACTGAGCATATTCCTTTGTAACTTTAAAAAGAACATCATTGTAATCTCTACCGTTTGGATCTTTTGAATAAGCACTTACTGTATCACCGTAAACTCTAATTGATCTAATATCTTGATCACCGTGATACTGAGTTCTAATCTTTAAATCACCTGAAGTTGCAAAAATTTGCTGATATGAAAAAGCATTAAGAGCAATAAATAGTGCAATTGTAACTTTAAGAATTGTTTTCATCATTCCCTCCAGATACATATATAGATGCACTTTGTGTGCCAAGAATCTTACGGGATATTAGATAGTTAGGTTGTAAATATCTTAAACAGTGTCTATTGAAGTGACGACATATTGTCCTTTATGGATATGTACCTGCTCTCGGCCTGTGCCTTCGCAGACATAAAAAAAGGCTCCGTTAGGAGCCTTTTATTATTTCTACTTTACTATTCTTTCACGCCATTTTTTGATATCTGGTGCAAGGTAATCGTACTTCATCTCATCAAGAGTATATTGAGAGAATTCGTAGTCTGTCGTGTGAGTTAGACACTCAGTTGGACAAACAGTCGTACAAAGACCACAGTAACAGCAAAGAGCTGTGTCGATAGTGTATTGAAGAAGATCTAATTTGATTGGCGTTCCACCACTTGTCTTAAGCGCTGGAGCATCTTTATCTCTTCTAACAGCTGTAATGTAGATACAGTCAACTGGACAAGCAGTTGCACACTGGTAACAAGAAATACAGTTTTCAACATCGTTAAATAGACGTGAACGAGAGTTCTTTGGAAGCTCTTCTCTTACTTCTGGATATTCAATTGTTACAGGCTTTACACCGTACACATATTTAAAAGTAATCCCTAGACCTTTAGTAACTGTTCTAATTCCAGTCCAGATATTCTTAAACCATTTTCCTAATGTTAGTTGCTCACCTGCTTGGTAAGTTGCTTGAGTGCTCATCGGTCAACCTCTCCTAGTACAATATCAATACTTCCGATCGTAGCAACGAAGTCTGCGATCATCTGACCTTTTCCAAGCTCAGGTAGCATTGAAGTGTGTGTAAAACATGAAGACTTAACTTTAACTCTATAAGGAGTTTTTCCACCATCTGAAACGATGTGGTAACCAAGCTCTCCACGTGGACACTCAGTTTTTGTATAAATCTCACCTTTTGGCAGCTTAATGATCTTTGGAACTTTCCCCATAACAGGTCCAGCTTCAATTCCATCAAGAGCTTGACGAAGGATTTTAATTGATTCAAAGATTTCGAATACACGTACATAGTAACGATCCCAACAGTCACCAACAGTTCCCATTTCACCTTTACCAGTAACAACATCAAAATCGAATTTATCGTAGTAACCATATGGCTTCTTCTTACGAAGATCCCATTCAACACCTGAACCACGAAGAACAGCACCTGTAGCACCATACTCGTAGGCCATCTCAGGAGTTACGATACCAACATTAGCAGTTCTGTTACGGAAGATAGCGTTCATACCAACTAGGTCGTGGTACTTCTTCATATTTTCTTCCATCATAGTACAGAATTGGTCGATACGACGAAGTTGATCATCATTAATATCATTCCAAACACCACCAATCCAAATGTAATTGTATAGTAGTCTGGCACCTGAAAGCTCTTCAAAGATTCTTAGAACTTGCTCTCTATCTTGGAAAGCATATAAGAATGGAGTGAAGGCCCCAAGGTCAATTGCATAAGTACCAAAGTACATTAAGTGAGATGCGATTCTTTGAAGTTCCGCAACGATAATTCTGATATACTCTGCTCTTTCAGGAACTTCTGTTCCAAGCATTTTCTCAATACCGTGAACATAACCCCATTCCATCCCCATGGCACCAAGGTAGTCCATACGGTCAGTGAAAGGAATGATTCCACGATAGTCTAAGTTTTCGCTGTGCTTTTCCATACAACGGTGTAGGTAACCTAGGTATGGAGTTGCTTCAACAACGATTTCAGAATCTGTTTTAATCTCAACACGTAAAACCCCGTGAGTGGCAGGGTGTTGAGGCCCCATATTTACTGTCAATAGATCAGTATGTAAGGCTTCTTGTTCTTGTTTTAATGTATTATCTTCCATTAAAAATATCCTTAAAATTAATTATTTAGCTTCTTCCATCTTCTTATTTAGAGCGGCCTCTAAATCAGTCGAAATCTTTCCATCCCATGAACCAGAGATTTTCTTTGGTTCAGCAGCATCAATTCTCGCCTTAGCGAAGAACTCGTGATCTGCAATATTCATTTTGTGTTCTGGATTAATTTCGAAACCATGCCAAGCTTTTTGAACTTCGTAATCTTTACGAAGTGGGAAACCTTCCCAGTCTTCAGGGCAAAGAATTCTTCTATGATCTGGGTGTCCAACAAATTCAACACCGTTCATATCGTAAACTTCTCTCTCTAAGAAGTTAGCGGCCTTCCAAACGTCGCAAACAGAATCAATCTTAGGAACATCATCTTTATTTGCTTTTGGAAGTTTAACTTTGATTATTACATCATCAGAGTTTGTAATGAATGAAGCCAGCATATAGTTAACTTCGATTTCATTTTCGTAATCAACACCTGATACAACTTGAAGTACGTTGAATTGATATTCAGAGCTATCTCTTAGTGCATAACAAACGTCTTTAATTTTTGAAGCATCAACTAAGATTGGCTTATCACCTGCTTCATTTTCAATTAAAGAAGCATTTGCACCACTAACTTTATCATTAATAAAAGTTACTAATTCATTAAGCATGCTTCACCCACTTATCTTTAAGAAGTCTTTCGTTGGCAACTTTCTTTTGAAGTGTCATTAAACCTTCGATTAGGGCCTCTGGTCTTGGAGGACAACCTGGTACGTAAACGTCAACAGGTACGATCTCATCAACACCTTTTAGAACGTGGTAACCGTGTTGCCAGTAAGGCCCACCTTTGTTAGCACATGAACCCATCGAAATAACATATTTCGGCTCGGCCATTTGTTCGTAAAGAGTCTTAATTCTTGGGGCCATTTTAAGAGTTACAGTACCTGCAACAATCATTAAGTCCGCACGTCTTGGTGTCGCCATGAAAGCACCACAACCAAATCTTTCTAAGTCATACTTAGATCCACCAGTTGCCATCATTTCAATAGCACAACAAGCAAGACCAAACGTCATTGGCCATAGAGAGTTCTTTCTTCCCCAGTTAAGGAAGTCATCAAGTTTTAATAAAACAACACTATCTTGCATTGCCAGCAATCCTTTTTATAGATGTATAAAATTATGAAATTCTTAGGTTATAAATTACCAATGCTTAGCTTTGTAGTCAATTAAAGCCGAGGAAAAAAGAGAGTTTTTTGTATGGAAACGTTGGTGCATAGAGACATTATTGAGTTCAGTCGTCAATAAAATTTAGTCTAAATATGAACGACATCTAGCATTAAACTTAGATTCTGCCTGACCGACTTTCTTATTGGCGCTCGCTATTGAGCGGCTCTGGCTCTCTTTTAGATAGGTCATACGCTTGAGGTCATTTTGACAGACCTTGGTCATGATCGTCTCAAACTCCTCAATAACAGCTACTGGATATGGCTTAGACCAGGCCGATGAGATGAGGCTAGAGTCTTCGCTTGAGCTATGCTCAACTACTTCATGAGAGATACCTAGTTTGTTTACTGCATGCTTAAACTGGTCATAATGTGCCCCCAGTTTATAAAATTCCTTTACAGCAAGCTCTCTTGAGAACTCCTCTCCATCTAAAATATTTAGGCATTGTGGTGAGATCGCTTTAAGCCCATAAATTTCGCGCCCGATTCGACACTCAACCAAAAAGGCATCAACCTCTCCACCCTTTCCCTGAATCGTATCACTTAAGAAAGTGGAAACAGAGAAATCACTTAAATAAGGATTAAATGGCTTCTTATAGATATAGTGAGTTAACTCGTGAATAAGGTCTAAGACGGCATTCTTTGTTGAATGAGACTTATCAATATAAACTTTGGATCTTGTCTCAAAGCGCACACTTTCAGGAGAGCTTGGATTGAACTTTCTTACGAGGGTCGTATCCGTCACAGAAGCATCTCCACTATCAATAACTTCTTCGAGTCGCTTACGATCCTTAGCGGCCCTTAAGCGTGCCTTATCAATTAACTGAATCCCAAGCTTTGAGGTTGAGACGATTTCAATTAATTGCTCAATGCTACCCTCTTGGGTCGAACTAAGCTTACGCCAATTTCCACTATACTTATCAGTGGCCGAGTGAATTACTCCACCACGTTGTCCCCAGCTGCTCGCATTTGCACTAAATGCCACGAGGTAAATCGTTAATATTGATAGAGTAAATGTAGGTAGATGACGTCGAAAATGCATTAACTTAAAATCGACATCTGGGCCAAATTCTTGAGTAAAATTTGAGGAGAATTTCAAAAGGGCAAAAATAATTTCTATAACTTAATGCGTTTTGCACTTAAAGAACAAACGCATTAGAATGGAGCTGTTCAAAAAACATTATAAGAATCTAGAATTAAGGAGAAAAGAATGGAACATAAACTTCCAGAACTACCATGGGCAAAGGATGCTCTAGCACCTCATATCTCAGCTGAAACAATTGAGTACCACTACGGAAAGCACCACAATGCATACGTAACAAAGCTAAACGCTGCGATTCCAGGTACTGAATTCGAAAATATGACTCTTGAAGAAATCATCATGAAGTCAACTGGTGGCCTATTTAACAATGCTGCTCAAGTATGGAACCACACTTTTTACTGGAACTGTCTTGCTCCAAACGCAGGTGGTGAAGCAACTGGTGCAGTAGCTGACGCTATCAACGCAAAATGGGGATCATTTGATAAGTTCAAAGAAGAATTCTCAAACTCTGCAGCAACTAACTTTGCTTCAGGTTGGACTTGGCTAGTTAAGACTAAAGGTGGAGAGCTAGAGATCGTTAACACTGACGATGCTCAAACTCCAATGACAGATGGTCACACTGCTCTAATGACAATTGACGTATGGGAACACGCTTACTACGTTGATTACAGAAATGCTCGTCCTTCATATATCGAAGCTTTCTGGAAGCTAGTTAACTGGGATTTCGTTAACTCAAATCTTTAATAAAACGAAAGGCCTCTTATGAGGCCTTTTTTTCTTCTTCTTCGATATAACCTAAAACTTTCACTTCAAAACCAAATTGCTTCTCTCTTCTCAAGAGTTTGAAACGAGACTTATCTTTAGTAGGATGCAGATGCTTGATCTGCCCTAGCGTTTCCTGCAATAATTTTGCCGATTCAATTGAATGGCACTGGATTTTATATTGGTCCCCTTTCCTCTGCTCAACAGGTAAAAGGTAGAACTCATCTTCAAATAAATTTACATCAATCAAAAACATTCTCTTCCCCAAAGTATAAGTACTTATTATTTCGGATGTTTTCGAAAAATATTAATGATTTTTTTTATTATGTCGATAGGTACATAGAATAATGGAGATATTTATGAAAAGAATTATTGTCGCTAACTTACTTGTTCTAATCGCTTTCACAATTAAAGCTGGACGTGAATATAAGGACCAAGATGCAATTCAATATGAAAAGAATCTAAATGCTCAAATTAGTCAGGCAGTGGAGATTGCTAACTTAAGACAACAAGTTGCGTATCAGAAAGAAAAAATTAAAGGTATAAAAGATGAGTACCAAGCGGCACTCAATAATATGCAAAGCCTTGTCTCTGCAAACCAGCAGGCCAAGCAACATATCTACACTCTTAAAACAGGTAACGACAAACTAGCAAAAGCACTCGATAAGAATGGTCTCGTTACACCTGAGCTTGCCAAGTACATCACGAGAGAAAGTGGAAGACTTCCAGCAAGTAAGGATTCTAAAAAGTAAGAAAGCTATAAACGATAGAAATATCAAATTGAAAAATCGAAAAGATCTCTTTTCCTGCGTAGTAATTCATATCTGTGCGAACTCTTAATTGATTTGAAAATGGAATATTGAAACCCATACCAAAAATAACAGAACTATATGTTCGATTCACAAGGCCTGTGAGCACTTGTCCGTTATAAACAGAAGAGCTCCCCTCAACCATTGTCCAATGTCCACCAAGATTCATATCAAGCCACTCTTCAGGAGAGAGACGAAGCATAACGCCGAATTGATTTGTTTCTAGATCAATCTTAAAGCCTTCATGATCATTAGAAAGAGTTCCTGTTCTAAAGAAGCCTTCAAGAGCAAGGGCACCAAACTTCATTCCAAAATTTGCAGAAGGAAAGATCGCCGTTGCTCCATTGTAATAATCAGTTTCTGAGATAACACCACTTAATGAGGCACCACCACCTGCATATAACTCAGAGGCATTTGCCTTAGAGGTAAAGAGTAAAATTGAAAATATAATTATGGATAAAGTCTTAGAGATTGCCACTCATTACCTTTTTTAACAAATTGAAAGCGATCATTTAAGCGGAACTCTCCGTAAATGAAGAATGTTATTTCTTTAATATCGACTAAGTAACCACCCCAATTCTCTGGATACGGGACTTCTTCTTTATAGCGCTCAAGCCCTTCATTGTACTCTTGTACTAACTTCTGACGATCTTCAATTGGTGAAGACTGATTAGAAATAGAGCTAGCAACCTGACTCTCATGAGCACGAGATTGAAAATAATTCTTTGATACTTCAACATCGCATTTTGAAATTGAGCCCCTAATTCTGACCTGTCTTCCAAGGCGATGCCAATAGAAGGTCATGGCCACATTAGGATTTGCAGTAATTTCCTGGGCCTTTACTGAATTATAATTCGTAAAAAATAGTGGCCTATTATCGACAACTTCCTTTAAGAGAAGTGTTCTAGCATTTGGTTGTCCTGACTCATCGACTGTAGAAAGAATAAATGCAGGCCCATTTTCTTCCTTGGCCACTGCTTCTTTAAACCATGTCTCAAAAATCTCAACAGGAGATTCTTTATAGTCACCTAAAAATTCTTTGTAATCACTCACACCCTACTCCGTAATAATTTGAAAGTCTCTCTTTGAGTCGTGAAAGTCGCGGTTAATATCGAGGATTTCATAATAAATCTTAGGGAACTCATGCTCACCATAATTAAAATGAACAGGCTGAGTACGGTTTCCTAAAATATCCAACTTAAAAAACATTAAGTTTGGTAGATCATCAATTGGAACAAGACTTTGCACAACACGATAAAAATACTTACGAAAGTTATTCTTGTCGATGTTATCGATCACCTTTTCGAGTTTTGTATAGATATTATCGACTTCAGAATTAAGAATTCTCTGAATTCTCTTAGCAACATGGCGCGTATGGGCCCTTTGCCAGAAAAAGATCTTACTAATAAAGTGCCTTCCCTTTCCATTTTGCGAAACAACACGGTAACCACGATCCTTTTTAATCTTATTCACTTCATCAATAATACGATCTAGAGGAACATCCTTAATATATTCAAAGATCTCTTTTCTTAAGACAAGACGGTACTTAACCTCAGTCGTGATATTCGTCTTTACAGTATCAAGCTCTTGAAAGTCGATCTTTGAGAAGATGAATTGGGGAACCAATGCCTTAATCTTCTTCTTTGTCGATTTCCACTCACCACGTGTAAAGTATCGATCCTTTCTAATATAATTTGTTCCAAAATCAACAGAAGTTTCAGTTACTCTATCTTTTGGAATGAAAGAAAAGTACGACTCTTCAATCTTATCTCTTCTTTTGTGAATTAGGATATTGAACTCTTCACTGTACTTATAAACCTTATTTGGAAAGAAGTACTCTCCAACATCAGGGCCGTTTAAGATCGAGATATGGTTCTTGTAATATGTCCAATCATAATCAACGTCACTGATGAAGACTCCTAACTTAAAACCTCTGCGCTTGAATTTATATTCATTGAAACCTTGAAAGAGCAGTTTTACACCAGTTCCAAATGTAGCGATTTCATTTGCTAGACTAAAGTCAGAAATAAGTTTCTCTTCAATATACTTACGACCAGTATATTGGCCGATCATCTTATCAGTATCTAATTTGTACTTAGGCTTAATGATTCGATCAAAGGCCTCTCTTGCGTGAGGAAGGCTTAGATCAAAGATATAATCCAGAACATACTGCTCACCGATTCCGCGCCCTAGGTTATATTCTAATAACTTTAGTTGGAAGTTTTTAGAGACAAAGTCTGGTGCATTTACTTTTTCGACAAGAGCAACAAAGAAATCACTCTTTACCTTGGCGCCAGTTTTGGCCTCCGTCGATGTTCTTGTCACAATCTTTAGACGAACCTTACTTTCGTCCATACGGTAAATATTAATATTGTAATTTCCACTTGTAATAACATTGGCAAAAGCACCGGCATCAATAATATCCCCGTAACCGTACGCTGCACTAACTCCAAAATTTAGTGTCATCTGAGCAGGAATACTAACGAAGTCCCCAATGGCCAATCTCTTGAGTGTACTTTCAGCATTATAAGGAAGCTTATTTATTGAATATGGAATCGCAAGAATAGCCTTCTTTTGATCATCGAAGTGGCGAATAAAAGTTACGCGGTCATTTTTAGAGAATGTTAAATTAATTGGCGTCACGGCATCAATATACGAGCCAGGGTTTACGTGACGATTGAAACTCCACTCATCAACACGAGCAAACTTCCCCTTCAAATATGAAGGAGTCATCTCATAGCCGTATTTTAATCCGACACCAACACCTTTGATCTTGTCCCAGTCTAGTAATTTTACTGTTGTCGACAAGTTAAGGTTAGCAATCTCTCTAACGATAATATCTTTAATCTTTCCATCTTTAAGAAAACCAATATCTTCTGCTCTAGTCTCAAGAGGCATATGAAGAGACATAGAGACAAGTATTGTCATTGCAATGGATTTAATAAGGGAATAATTTTTCATCGATAAATGCTAACTAGTTTTAAACAGGTCGGCAAATAGAATTTAATGCAGATTTAGCTGATTAGCGTCGATATCAACCATCAATAAATCTTTTAATTTCCTAGCAAAGAGTAGGTTCTCATTTTGCTTTTTAAGAATTGCGTATGTTGGAACGCTAATATCATGTTGAGGCCCAAGGCAATATAACTCCTGAAAGATTGAATCATTACCAATTGCAGCAAGAACGATCTCCCCTCTCTGTGCCAACGTCGACAAGTAATAAAGGTGCTCACTGAAGAATGCTTCCTTTAGGTAAACCTTCTGTTCTTTGAGAACTTGCTTCGCATTAACAATCATTTTCTCATCAGATGAAAGAAAGCCAATAGGTAGCTTCTTTACTAGTTTCTCAAATGGTAAATCGCGATATTTAGCAGCAACAGCTGTGTTTACGTAGAAGCGAAGCTGGTTTTGGGCAACAAGGTAGTTCTCATATAATTCGTTAGAGAGCTTCTTATCGCTAATGGCCACATCGACTGTATCATTTTCAAGATAGTACATTGTTTGAGAGAAGTTTTTTGAGCGCTTTGTGATGGTATGGCCAAAATCACTATAGGCAGAGTAATAATCCGCTAATACCGCTGCAATATTTGGAGACTCGAGATGTGACTCAATTGAAAAAGTCACATCATAACCACCATCATCATGAGGTGTTAAATTATCAACAAGGCGCATCCCATTTGAGAAAACACCCTTAGCATGAGAATAAACCTCCTCACCTTTTTTTGTTAAAACGATCTCCCTAACCTTTCTTTCGAAAAGTTGCACACCGTAATTTTGTTCAAGCTTTTTGATCTGCTCACTTACAGTTGATGAAGCAAGGCCCATTTTTTCAGCGGCCTTCTTAACAGATTTATGCTTTGCAGCTTCATAAAAACAATAGAGATGATTCCAATTCATGAGAACACAATAGTTCGGAAATTCCGAATTTACAAACAATTGACTTAATATAGCTAAATAAAATCGCTACTATCTTACTAGTTTTACAAAGAGGATGAAAATGACGACGCAAAACACGATGTTTACAGCAATCAAAAAACAAAATGAGAATCGTATCAATCTTAGGAATGTTGATAACTTACGATTAATCAGTGCCTCTAAGCTTGAGAAAAGTTCTTTTGATAACTCAATGCTAGATAAAATCAATATTCGCCACTCAGACTTAAATGAGAGTGACCTTAGAAAATGTAATATCAAATATGCAAAGCACAACAACTCAAATTACGAGGGTGTTGACTTCACTTGGTCAAACCTTGCAAAGAATCGTTTTAAGAGAATCAACCTGAAAGACGTGAGCTTAGAGTGTACAAACTTAGAAGATAGCACATTTGATGAGTGTGATCTTGCGGCGACAAGTTTAAGATGGGCAAACCTAAGAGGTGTTACTTTTAAAAGTTGTAACCTTAACGGATGTGACTTCTCTAATGTTGATTTAACGGGAACAATCTTTATCAACTGTAACCTTAAAGGTGCTAAATTTAATATCAATACAAAAATGCCATTCTTAAAAGAGAATGCCATTTCTAAGTTAGGAATGGATTTCGTTGGAATCCAATAAGGCCTAACTTTAGACAAACGCTCTAGCTTACAATGTTCACTCTCGAACACGTTGAGAGTATCGACACTATTTTGCTAGAGCGTCTACATCAACCAAGTATTTCTTATCAACTCTCCCCAAAATTCTTAGCCTTTCTTTGCAAAACTTAATATAGTGTTAGTGAAAACTTCAAAGGAAATGAATTATATGAAACGTGTTCACTCACTTGCAGAAAGAGTCGCGAAGTATATCGTCGACCACACTAAAACTTGTCTTCTAATTTCATTTATCTTCTTTATCGCTATAAGCTCAGGTCTACCGAAAATCCATGCAAACTACTCTGTTAAGGGTTGGCTAATGGATCATGATCAACGCTTACTAGACCTTAAGGAGCACGAGGGAATTTTTGGTAGTTCAGATACCATCGACATCATGGTCTATAAAGAAGATGGCCTCTTTGATGAAAACACCATTAAAACAATTCAAGATATCACTCAAGATTTGTGGCAAATCAAACATATTGTTCGCGTTGAAAGTTTAACGAATCACAACTCAATTGAATCAGAAGATGATGATATCTTCATTACACCTTTCTTAGATGAAGAAGTTGAGTTAACACCAGAGAATTTAAAATTTAAAAAAGAGCACGCAACAAACGATCGACAACTTGTAAACTCAATCATTTCTAAATCAGGGCGCTTTACATATATTAGGGCCTTTCTTGATACCTTTGAGGGAACACCTCCTTATGACCAGGTTGTAGTTGATACTGAAGCACTACTTGAAAAGTACAATAAAACTGAAGGAGTGAAGTTCTATCTTGGTGGGATTTCTTTTATCAACGAATCACTACAAAGAGCATCAGATCGAGACATGATGGTTGTCTTCCCAATCGTTGTTGGGGTTCTCTCTCTTATCCTCTTCTTATTCTTTAGAAATATTTTAGGGATTGTTCTACCATTCTCCCTCGTAGGTCTGGCCATTATTACGACATTTGGAATCGAAGGGCATTTAGGAATTGAACTTTCAAGTATCATTGCCGCACTCCCAGCGATCTTAATTGCCATTGGTCTTGCTGACTCGATTCACATCTTAATCACCTATAGACACTTCTATATTTTTGATCGCATGAATGAGCACGATGCAGCTATTGCAGCTCTAAAGAAGAACTTTATTCCAACGCTACTGACAACACTAACAACTGCGATTGGATTCTTCTCTCTTACTTCTACTGATATTAAACCAATTTATAACCTAGGGATTCTTTCGGGAATCGGAACTTGTATAGCATGGTTCTACACTTACTTCTTCCTAGGAGCACTTCTTACAAAGGTTCATTTTAAAGTTGGCGACCGTGACGATAAATTCCATGCATTCGACGGAATCTTTATGTTTGCGGAAAAGCATAAGGTAATTATTAATATTCTCACTCCAATAATCACAATTGCTTCAATTTACTTTGGGATGCAAAATTATATTAATGCTGATCCAATTGAGTACTTTGATGAGCATACTCCAGTTAAGCAGGCCTTCAATATGGTTAGAAAGGAGTTTGGTGGATCGAGAATGATCGAACTTGTTTTTGACTCAGAAAAGCCTGAAGGTGTAAAAGACCCAGCATTCTTAAAGAAGTCGGAAGAGCTAGTTCAGTGGATGCTTAAAGATGAAAAGATTATTCGCGTAAGTTCAATCTTAGACATTGTGAAGCAGATGAATAAAACCCTTCATAGTGATAATGAGGAATTCTATGCAATCCCTGAGACACGCCGTGCAGTGGCAGACCAACTCTTCCTCTACACTCTTGGGCTACCGCAAGGGCTTGATCTAAAAAATCAGCTATCACTTGATAATCGTCGCTTCCGAGTCCTCGTTATGTGGGATGTAAATGACTCAACAGCGGCCATTGCTAAAACAGATAAAATTTTAAAGAAGGCCGATGAAATTGGGATTAAGATCTATGAGGCCGGGCAATCACCGATCTATAACCGAGTTAATGATCTAGTTGTAAATACTCTTCTAACTTCGATGAGTATTTCACTGCCTATTATCTTCCTCATTATCTTATTTGTTTTCAAAGACTTTAAGTTAGCAATGCTTTCTCTAATCCCAAATGTTTTCCCACTGTCAGTGGCCGCGGGAATTATGTACTTTGCAGGTGATGAGTTAAATATTGGTAACGTTATCGTCTTTGCTGTCTGCTTAGGTATTGCAGTTGATGATACGATTCACTTTATTTCAAATTATAAGTTAAAAATACTTCAAGGCATGAATGGCCACGATGCGCTTGCATCAACAATGCACCAAACAGGGAAGGCCCTAGCATTAACAACGACAATGCTAACAATTGCCTTTGGACTCTTTTACCTCGGTGACTTTGTGCCAAACCAGAAATTTGGAGTTTACTGTTCAGTGATCCTAACTCTTGCCCTTTTGGCCGACTTAGTGATCTTACCTGCTGCATTACTGAGTTTAAAGAGCTCAAAAGTTGAGACTGATACTGCTAAAGTATAGAAAATACGTAGGTCCTCATCATATGTCTTAACTTACGAGCTTAAAATTGCTATAAGCATGGACATATTTTGAGGATTAAATAAATGACTGATAACCAAGTAAATCAAATGGATTACGAAGAATCTCGTAAGAAAATTCAAGAAAAGAAAGCACGCCTTAATGTTGGAAAGAAACAAGAGGCACGCAACCTAGAAAGAAAGCCGGAGTGGTTGAGAAATAAAATCCCAACTGGTGATAACTTCAAAGAAGTCAGAAAAGAATTAAGAGAAAAGCAACTTTTTACAGTTTGCGAAGAAGCAAGTTGTCCAAATATGTCAGAGTGTTGGTCTGCAAAGACAGCAACAATGATGATTCTAGGTGGTACTTGCACCCGTGCTTGTAAATTCTGTCACGTTGATACTGGAAACCCAAAGGGAATTGTCGATTTCAATGAGATCGAGAATGCTGCCAAGATGGTTGAGACAATGTCTCTTAAGTATCTTGTTGTAACAAGTGTTGACCGTGACGACCTCCCGGACTTTGGCGCTGGCCACTTTGCCAACGTCGTAAAAAGAATAAATAAGGACTATCCTGACACACTTGTTGAAGTTCTTATTCCAGACTTCAATGCTGCCCAAGAACATATGCACACTCTTGCAAAGAGTAACCCATTTGTTATTGCTCAAAATGTTGAAACAGTAAGAAGGCTCACTCACGATGTACGTGATCGTCGTGCAGGCTATGAAAAGACTTTAAACTGCTTAAAATTCTACAAAGAAAATTATCCTCATATTTCGACTAAGACTTCACTCATGCTAGGGCTTGGTGAAACTCATGAAGAAATTCTAGAGACACTTAAAGACCTTAGAGAAGTTGGTTGTGACATCGTAACTTTTGGTCAATATATGCGCCCGACAATGAGACACTTAAAAGTTGATCGCTACTATAGGCCTCAAGAATTTGATCGTTACAAAGAAATTGCTTATGAAATGGGCTTTGAGTTCGTCGCTTCTGGGCCAATGGTAAGAAGTAGTTACAAGGCAGCAGATTATCTTGATCACCTAAGGGCAAAAGGCCATGACGTTTAACGATTTAATTAATGAACTTGGTATCAAGAACTACACTCTTGAGTCCAAGAACCAAACTCATATATTTCATAAAGATAATTGGGACTACCTTGAAGCACTAGCTTTTCAAGAGAAGGCCAATGAATATATCTATGCTAATCCAGAACAGATGGTTTATATCATCACTTCTCACCCAGAAGTCTTCACAATGGGAAGAGGTCTACAAAGAAACCAAATTGAAGAACATGGATTAGTAGATTTTGACCAGGCCCTTGTGGGCAAGATTGATGTTCCAGTTGTGGAAATCAAGCGCGGTGGCGGTCTAACTTTCCACCACCCAGGACAGGTCATTGTTTATCCAATCGTAAATATTGCACAACAAAAACTAAGAACGATTGAGCTAATCAATAATCTTTTTAAAAGTACAGTTAATGCTATTGGCCTAAGTGATAGTACAATTAGTGACCTCGATTTCGACCGTCCATTATTAGGATTATGGCATGGAGAAAAGAAAGTTGCATCGATGGGAGTTCAGCTTAAGAAATTCGTATCAATGCATGGGATGGCGCTAAATGTTTATCCATCAGAGAGAATGAATAAGGCACTACTGATGACTTTTCCATGTGGCCTACCTGGAGATATCTACAATACTCTTGTGAATATATCTTCAGATGACCTTAATACAAATCATGAAGAATATCGCATGAGATTTATTAATCAATTGGTTCAAGAAATTTATAAGAATTAAAAAAGGGCCTCAACTAAGGCCCTTTTTATATCTGTCTTACTGATTACGGTACGACTTAATCTTTTCTTTAAACTTCTTTCTCTCGGCCTTCATTTCTTCATGAAACTCTTTCTTCATGCCTTTTATTTCCCCACGCTGATCTTGATGGCGAAGCTTTTTCATATTTTTTCTAAACTCTTTACTCTTTTCTCTAATCTGTTTTCTAATTTGTTTATTCTCTTCTTTTTTACCAAATTGTAACTTCTTCTTAAGAGCATAAATTTCATCTAAATGCTTAAGCATCTGAGCTTCATTATCTTTTAAAAACTTCTCTCTTTGTGAAAACATTTTCTTTTCAAATGCAACCTTCTTCTTATGTTGATCGTCTTGAAATTTTGCAAACTCATTTTCTAGCTTCTTAAGATCTCCTTTAGAGAGCTTAGAAAAATCTCCATCCATTTCAGTCATCTTTTCATAACGAGCACCACGGTCTTTTTTATGCTTCCTCTCTCCCCTTCCACCACGATCAGCAAGTGAAGAAAAAGCTAATAAAAAAGTTAAAATCATAATTGAAAGAGTTTTCATCATTTTCTCCTATTTATCCAGTTAACTGTTATACTATTCTTATAAAAAAAGGTTTCACAGGCCAGTAACTAGTGAATATTATAGCACTTTATTAAGGGGGCGAAACCTTTGATAGCAATATTCGTATAATAGGTATGCGTATAATGAAGAACTTTATCTGGTCAAATTCGCAATCAAAACTAGGCTCATCAGACCTGATGGAAGTTGTTGCAAAGAATGATGATCACCAGGCGTTCGAGGCCCTTTATCAAAGACTAAGTTCAAAGCTCTACCAATTCGTTTATTACATTCTCTTAGACGAACAAAAGGCACAAGAGATTGTTCACGATGCTTTTTTAACTTTATATGACAAAAGGAAAATGTATCGAAAGGAATATCAAGTATCGACTTGGCTTTGGACAATTGCGCGAAATAAAAGTTATGACTACCTCAAAAAGATGAAAGAACAAAACATTCCAGATGAAAGTGTGATTGTAAATATCGAAGATGATCAATTATCTGCCCTGGAAAAACTCATAGAAGAAGCTAACTCAGAGGTCATTATTGAGGCCATTTCAAAACTTCCTTCAATGCAGAGACAGGCCATCACCCTTTGGATGGATGATTATTCAGGGGATGAAATCGCAGAAATCCTAGGTAAGTCGAGACAAGCAATAAAGAACTTAATTAATCGCGCTAAATTGAAATTAAAAGAAACACTTGAAAACAGAATGGAGTCTTTATGAAAGATTCAATTAATGAGATGAATATTAAAACAAAATTAAAATCAAAAGCGACTCTCAATCCACCAAAAGAGATGAAGGCCGCTTTTAAAACAAAGTTTGAAGATCATCTAAAACTTAAACAGAAGAAGAAAAAGCAATGGCTGAGTATTGCGCTTGCTAGTGCAACTTTCTGTCTTGCTCTCGTTCTTTTCCTTAATGTCAGTCAACCTTCGAACACAACAAGCAATGTGAAGGACTACTTGGCCTATATCGAAAGTAACTTTTCAAATGATGACCATGTCCTAGAAAGTCTTGATGAAGTTAACACCCTCTCATATAATGACATTGATACAGAATACAGTGATTATTAAAGAACGAAGGAAAGTTTGTGACAAGTGAAAGCAACGGCCATTTAAATGTATTAGGAACTCCCCTACAGATGTGTGGGTGTACACCAATGACAGGTTTTTGGCGCGATGGTTTTTGCCGCACAGATATCAACGACAGAGGAATGCATACGGTTTGCTGTATCGTTACTGAAGAGTTTCTTGAGTTCTCTAGAGCGGATGGCAATGACCTATCAACTCCAATGCCACAATTCCAATTTGCCGGTTTAAAACCAGGTGATCGCTGGTGCCTCTGTGCAGGGCGATGGCTTACGGCGTACAAGGCCGGAAAGGCCTGTCCAATTATCTTAGAAGCGTGCCACGAAGAAACACTGGCCGTCGTTCCTATGCAATTTCTAACAGAGATGGCCTATAACAAAGCTTAGGCTTTACTGGCCCACAGATAACGAATACAATATATCGAATGCGGTCGTAGTTCAGTTGGATAGAACGTCAGACTTCGGATCTGAATGTCGGGGGTTCGAGTCCTCCCGGCCGCGCCACTATAGTCCTTTTTTTAAATCACAAAATTTATAAATTAAGCAGATCATCTAATTGAATGAGGAGGACGAGAAGCGAGGGAGCGCGCGATAGCGAAGAGCGAGCTGGATGCGAGCGGAAGCGACCGAGCCGGGCCGAACAAGGAGGCATGGATGCCGACGCAGAGAAGCCGAGTCCTCCCGGCCGCGCCACATCGTGCGGCAAAAGTGCCCCAAAGGGCAGTTTTGAAGCACAGATGAATGTGACTCAAGGAAGCTAAAACGAGCGTAGCGAGTTTGCGGCTTTCGGTTACGGGTCCCGGTACGCGTACCTAATTAAAATCTTTTCCCAAAATTGCACTCAACATAAGTTGAATCTTCTGGACTATGACTCTCATTACTCCAAGCGTGGTGAACACTCTTAGCAACACCACAACCAAAGAACATTGTCTTGTCTGAGTTATACTTTATTAGTGAGAACATATTTTCTTTTTCTAAAAGGCCATCGTCATTTCCTAAGTCAGCGACTTCCTCTCTTTGATATTCCAAGTAAAGGCTTCGCGATTTATCAAGAGCAACACGAACTCTTGCACCATATGGAATATGCAAAGACTTATCCTGAGCATTTAAGTATCGAATGGCGCGAACCCCTGCATATGCTTCAACTTCAAAAAGTTCATCTTCACTTTGGTAGCCCACGGCCCCAGTGATATCACTTGGAAGAATTGGAACACTTAATCTTACGTTGTAATAAAGTCCTGACTCGTCATATCTCTCTTCAACATCTTGAATAGCTTGTGCCTCTAGGTTGAGATCAAGCTCGTTTGCAAATGAAGAAAATGAGCAAATAAGTGCAGTGGCCAACATAAGTTTTTTCATCTTTAGTCTCCTAAAAGGGGTCGTGTTTTTTGTTGTTTGAATAAAGACAAGTTATCACTTAATAAATTCACTCTTTGCTAAATTGAAAATGTTTCCATGAGGCCCAAAGTTTAGACACTTAACTATAATAAGAATTCAGCTACTTAAGTCGCTAAATCATAAAATATTCTGACAATAGACCCCTCGCGTCTTCAAATACAGAACCCTAACGTGTACCTTCATCCAATGAAGAAACTAATCACAATAACGCTTATGGCAATTAATATTTTTGCCTCATCAACTACTCCAACAACAGAATTCAATGACTGGCTAAATGAGCTAAAAATTGAGCTTAATCAAGAGCATGGATTCTCGTATGCCCTACTTGATGATGCCTTTGAAGGTGTCACATTCAATGAAGATGTTATTAAGTATGACCGCAGACAACCTGAGTTTGTCATGAGTGTCGGAAGGTACTTAGACATTGTGATTAGTGAGGCAAGAATTGAAAAAGGCCAAAGGTATCAGGCCGAACTGGAAAATATCTTCCTTGATATTTGGGATGACTATAAATTTCAAGACCGCTTCCTTTTATCATTTTGGGCCCTTGAAACAAATTTTTCATCGATTACAGGAAAGCTTGATATTATTCGCTCTCTTGTAACTCTCTCATATGATGGGCGTCGATCGGCCTTCTTTAAGAGAGAACTCATCAATGCACTTACGATGTTACAAAAAGGTATTTACTCATATCCAAGTGAGCGTATGCAAGGTTCGTGGGCCGGAGCGATGGGTTCAACTCAATTTATGCCTTCAACAATGCTGGCCTATGCAATCGACTACGATAAAGATGGTCATATTAATATGTGGGAAAACCGTCGTGACTTCCTAGGCTCTTCGGCCAACTTCTTATCATCAGTTGGTTGGAATGGAGATGAGAGCTGGGGACATGAAATTGAACTTCCAAGTGACTTTGACTATTTCCATAGTGGCCTAAAATATAAAGAAAACCTACAGTACTGGGTTGATCGCGGAATCACTTTAAAAGGTGGTACTCAACTTCCATACACAAGTGGAAAGACTGCAATTTATCTTCCACAGGGAGCCAATGGGCCTGCCTTTATTGTTTATCCAAATTTCTTTACGATCTTTAAATGGAATAATTCTGAGAAATATGCACTTGGAATAGGTGTTCTTTCTGACTTAATTGCCAAGCGTGGTGATTACTTTGAAAAGTTTAACTTGAATGAAAAGTCTTTCATGTCATTTGAAATGGCAAAGAAGATTCAAGCAAAACTAAATGAGTTAGGCTTTGAAGCTGGCCCAGTTGATGGGATTCCAGGAAAGCAAACAACTGCAGCAATTCAACGATTCCAAGTATCTCAAGGAATCACTCCAGATGGTTACTTAACTAAAGATCTGGCCGATCAAATTCTTTTAAAATAAATAAAATCTTAAGTTTAAATATCACTCTCCTCTCCGATGAAGTAGTCACTATCTTAGTTAACACTTCACCGGAAAGGAGAATATATGTTGAAAGTGATGAAAGGGTTACAAAAGGGAATCGTCGGTATTGAGGGTTCAGGGCGTATTACTAAAGATGATTATATTAATGTTCTTGAACCAATTCTAGATGAGGCGCTAAAGAAAGAAGAGAAAGTAGGAATTTTATTTTACTTAAATGAAACTTATGAAGGCTACACTCCTGGTGCAGTCTTTGAAGATACGGCCATGGGCCTAAAATATTTTAATGTCATGAAAAGATGTGCCGTTGTGACAGACAGTGCACTTATCACGGGAGCAGTAAAATTATTTGCTCCAATCATTCCAATTGATTTTAAGTCTTATAATATTGACGAACTAGATGAGGCCAAAGACTGGCTTATGCGAGAAGTTGAATCAGATATCGAGTTTCATTTTGATAAGAATGACAATATCCTCACCCTAACTTCCTTTCATCCCCTACGAGTTAATGACTTTGAGAAAATTCAAAATTTACTCAATCAAGTTTACAAAGAAACGAAAGTCATTTCTGGAATTATTCTAAACTCAGAACAATTTCCAGGGTGGGATGATCTTAGATCACTGCTTAGGCATTTTGAATTCCTTAAGGACAACCGCGAACACATTGAAAAAGTCGGCATTTGTACAAGTAATCAACTAATTCGAAGCTCTGCTTCAGTTGTCAGTGATCATTTAGATAGTGTTGATGTTGCAGTCTTTGAGTACGGCGCGATTAACGAAGCACGGAACTGGCTGAGAAATATTGAATCGAAAGATGAGATGCGTGCCGTATGAAAGAAGGCCCTCTTTTTAGAGGGCCTTTTTTTGCTATTGTATTTATTAAAGTGAATCAATAACAGAGTTGAAAGTAGCTGAAGGTCTCATTGCCTTTGCAACTAATTCAAGATTTGGATGATAGTATCCACCCATATCAACAGCGCCACCTTGTGCACTATTTAATTCTTCAACAATCTTCGCTTCATTTTCTACTAGGTTTGAAGCTACTGGAGTGAAGATTTCTTTTAATTCAGCATCATCATTTTGATCAGCAAGAGCTTTTGCCCAGTACTGAGCTAGGAAGTAGTGAGAACCTCTGTTATCAAGCTCACCTACTTTTCTTGATGGTGACTTATCATTCTTAAGGAAAGCAGTATTTGCTTGATCAAGAGTCGCTGCAAGAACTTTGGCCTTTGCATTTCCAGTTTTAATTGCAAGATCTTCAAGTGAAACACCAAGAGCTAAGAACTCTCCAAGTGAATCCCATCTTAAGTGGTTTTCAGCTGTAAATTGCCCAACGTGCTTAGGAGCTGATCCACCAGCACCTGTTTCAAATAATCCACCACCAGCAAGAAGTGGAACAATTGAAAGCATCTTTGCAGAAGTTCCAAGCTCTAAAATTGGGAATAGATCTGTTAGGTAGTCACGTAGAACGTTACCTGTTACAGAAATTGTGTCCTCACCTTTAATGATTCTCTCCATTGAGTAACGGATAGCTTTTACAGGATCAAGGATTTTAATCTCAAGTCCTGCTGTATCGTGATCTTTTAGGTATTCATTTACTTTTGTAATTAGGTTTGCATCGTGACCACGATTCTCATCTAGCCAGAATACTGCCGGAGTATTTGTAAGACGAGCACGAGTTACACCAAGCTTAACCCAGTCACGTACTGCAACGTCTTTTGTTTGACACATTCTCCAGATATCACCTGCTTCAACTGCGTGAGTAAATACAGTATTACCTTCTGAATCAGTCACAACAACTTCACCTGCAGCAGGAATCTTAAATGTTTTATCGTGTGATCCATACTCTTCAGCTTTCTTTGCCATAAGACCAACATTTGGAACTGTTCCCATAGTCTTTGGATCAAATGCTCCGTTTTCTTTACAGAAAGAAATTACTTCTTGATACATTTGAGCGTAGCTTCTGTCTGGAATACAGAATTTAGTATCTTCTTGCTTTCCATCTTTATTCCACATCTGTCCCGAAGTTCTAATTGCCGCAGGCATTGAAGCATCGATAATAACGTCAGATGGAACGTGTAGGTTTGTGATCCCTTTATCTGAATCAACCATTGCTAGGCGTGGCCCATTTTCGATTGCTAGATCTAGAGCACCTTCGATCTCTGCTTTCTTTTCAGCAGGTAGACCTGCAAGTTTTGCATAAACAGAACCAAGACCGTTAGCAGAGTTAACACCAAGTTCTTTGAACTCAGCTGCATATTTTTCAAATACATCTTTGAAGTAAACTTCTACACAGTGACCAAACATAATTGGATCACTTACTTTCATCATTGTTGCTTTTAGGTGAACAGAGAAAAGGATGTCTTTTTCTTTTGCGTCGGCAATATTCTTAGCGAAGAACTCTCTAAGAGCATTTGCACTCATAACACCAGCATCAATGATTTCATCTTTAAGAAGAGATACTTTTTCTTTTAGAACAACTTCTGTCCCATCATTTTGCTTAAGAGTGATTTTTACATCAGTTGCATTTGCCATGATTGCTGACTTTTCAGAACCATAGAAATCATTTGCATCCATGTGAGCAACGTGTGACTTAGAATCACTACTCCATGCTCCCATTCTATGTGGGTTTGCTTTTGCATATTCTTTTACCGGCCCTGCAACACGACGATCCGAGTTCCCTTCACGAAGAACAGGGTTTACAGCTGAACCAAGAACTTTCGCGTAACGAGTAGCGATGTCTTTTTCTTCATCAGTTGATGGTGCATCTGGGTAATTAGGAACCTTAAAACCGTGGTCTTGAAGTTCTTTGATCGCAGCTGAAAGCTGAGGAATTGAAGCTGAAATATTTGGAAGCTTAATGATATTAGCTTCAGCTTTTTTTGCTAGCTCACCTAAGAAAGCTAGGTCGTCTGATTGTTTTTGCTCATCCGAAAGAAATTCAGGAAAGTGAGCAAGGATTCTTCCTGCAAGAGAGATATCACGAGTTGTAACATCGATCCCTGCATGCTTTGTAAAAGCTTTAACGATTGGAAGAAGTGACTGAGTCGCTAGCGCTGGCGCTTCATCAGTAATAGTGTAAATGATCTTTGAGTTGTCTGACATTTTACATCCCGTGTTATGTGTTTAAAGAAATTTATAAAACGCCCTATTCTATAATAAAACCAATAACTTCGTCCATTGGCTGCGCATCACGGAAAAGTAATCCAAATTATTTACTTCAAATTAGTTTGACAACTCATACACAAGTTTAAATAATCAACCACAATATCACACGCAACCATTTTCGGGGGAGAAAATATGAAATTTCTAGTACTTCTTGCGCTTGCTCTTCCAGCATTTGCAGGGCTAACAATTGATAAGAGTAAAGATATCCAAGAGATCAAAAAGATGACTGGATGCTATGCCATTAAATTTCAATCAGCTGAAACATTTGCTTATAGCAATGACTACGACTTCTACGATCGCTACTCTTCTGGTGCGCTAGAGTGGATCTTTGTTGATTCAGAAAATGAGGACATGGTAAATCTTCAACATATTCTAGTTACACCTCATGCCATTGTTAAGCACTGGAGACAACAGTGGGACTGGGAAGCGACAAATGCACTAGACTATAGAGGTTTTAGTAATTGGAATAATAAGGCCGTAAAGAATCCACAGGGAAATTGGGTACAAAGAGTTTATCAAGTTGATGACTCTCCAAGATATGAGTGTTCGGCGCCATGGATTCATACAGATAAAACTTCTTACTGGGAATGTACAGCAAATGCTCCACTTCCAAGAAGAGAATTCTCTAAGCGTAGTGACTATAATGTTCTTAGAAGAACGAACCGCCATGAGCAGACTTCATACGGGCATGTTCATGACCAAGACAATATCAAATTAGATATGCTTGAGAATGGAATGGAACTTAAGTTGGCCATGGAAAAGAGCTACAACACTTACCAAAAAGTTGATGATAGCCGCTGTCAACCGGCCATTGATTGGTGGAAGACTCATAAGTACTTCTGGCGTGATGTTGTTAGTGTATGGGATAAAGAACTTTATTCTGAAGACTCAGTGAAGATTGATTTTAAGAAAACAGGTGCGCCTCTATGGGCAAGACTATTTGAGCTAGATGACCAAATGAGCACTAGACCTGCATACGACTCAAAAGAATCAACTCAAAAAATCAAATCGATTATTCAAAACCATATCCTAAGATAGAAAAACTGGGCCTCACCTATTGGGGCCCTACTTTGGCATTCCAATTGCTTTTATATAGGTAGATATAATTTAAACTAAACAATTATAGGCACTTATGAAAAAGCATCTGTTCTTTTTATTTACACTTTGTACACTTTCTACACAGGCAAAGCTCTACTACGCACCTGATGGCTCACAATACGAGCTAGGAGAATGCCAAAGTGAATGCATGGATAAGCTCTCTCAAGAGACGCCAGCACGTGTACTTCAAATCGTTGAAGGCTCACGCTACAAAGACTTTCTATTAAGAGAGGCCCTGACAAAGTATCTTGAAAATGAAAATATCGAAAATTTTGATAAGCTCTACAAAGACTCATCATATGATAATTTTTGGCTTCTAAATAAGCGTCACGCTACTGAGATGAATATCAGCATAAAGAATGTCAGCGACGATCAAAAGCTTACGGCCGCTATCGATTATATAAAGAATAACCCAGATAAGATTAAAGAGAACTATCCCCTAGTTAACGAATTAGGACAACTAGTTGCAGCTAAGAATAAATCAGACAATGGTATCTCAAGTGTAGAGAAAGAACTGCTTAATGAACTGGATAGACAGAAGAAAATAAACCTTGGGGATCTCATCCAAGACCTCACTTACTATGATAGTACAAAAATGAATGGACTCTATGAGCTGCTCTCATTTGATAAGAGACAAGAAGTTGTCTGCCAGCACATTGATGAAGAAGTTGCACACTTTGATGAGTATATGACAGAGGATTGCAGGGAGTATGATGAATGTATCCAATTAACAGAATCAACAATTTCTTCAATTAAGGATAACTTTAAAGAATACCTCACATATACTTGCAACGGAAGCTCCCTGAGCGACAATATTGATAATATAAGAGAACATGCCAAAGATGCACTCTCTTATATGTTTCCAGAAATCGTTGCAAAGCTAAATTACAAAACGATGATGGATGAATGTTATGACTGTGGCGTCACAAAAACAGAGGACTATATTATTCATACACGAATTGTTCAAGAGGCCAATAAGTTCTTTAAGGTAACAAAGAAGTGGACACAAGGCTGTGATGAGCTCGTGCGAGAAAGTTCATTCTACAATATGGAAAGAAGAGCTCTAAGGAAATTAAGAAAATATCCAAACCTTAAGATTAATGATGCGCAAACAAAGAGTTCGACATGTAAAGTACGATTGGATGCTACTAATTAATCTTCAGTATATGTAACGAGCTGATTGCCTAGGTCTTTGTAGGCCTTAAAAAGAGAATCCTCGTTTACCCATCCACTATCGTTAAAGACATCAAAGTTCTTTCCCCAACTATTGTGAACACGGTATTGATTACGGCATTTATTTTGATCATCGCAGATCTTTCGAAAACCACTTAATAAGTAAGCATGACCTCCACAGTAGCGCTGTCTCTGCTCTTTTGGACACATCTCCATATACCTGACAGAAGGATCATCACAATAGCGAGTCCAAGTACAACTTGAAATTGCAGCGGACTTATCTTTTTCAAAAAGTTCAGTCATCTTCTTTCTAAATTGATCGACATCAGTGATACGCTCTTGCTTAAAGCCAATTGGTGGCAGCTTAATCTGACTTTTGTCTTCTTGGCATTTTTGAGGAATCAGTACTTCATTTAAAAATTCCTCGAAGGCATTAATTGAAGTAATCTTTGTTGCCGCACGAGAGAGGCTATCTAACATCTCAGAGCTAAAAGGAAAGAAGTCTTTAAAGAAGTCTTCAGTACACTTATTACAAACACCATCCTTTAAAGAGTTATCCTTGACCTGATGGTAGATCTCATTAATAGCGAGAAGCTGAGGATAGTCCACAATTCTAAAGTCATTATCTGGATTGTTGTAGTTTTCAATTTGCTGATAAGGAGCACACTCTTCTTTGGCAAACTTAAGGCCAACCTTCTCCCCTTTTGTTAAGGCATCAATTACTTGAGTAAGGTTTCCACCATTAAGTCCTAGAAACTCACTTTGATTCCCAGACTTAAGTTGAGTCTTTCCTAAGACATCTAAAACGGAGATCTGGTCGTCTTTGCTACAGTTGCCACTTTTTAAACATGACTGATCCATTAAAGAAGTCATGGCAAATAAATAACATGTCCCAAATCCATCTTGATCGCGAACAATTGGGTTCGTCTTTACTTCGACTTTATTTACAACTTTCTCACTTCCCATAGGAGGAAGGTATTGATAGGCGCCATGCTCATACTCTTTCCAGCGCATATCTTCAGTGATCACTAACGAAAAAGCAGGAAGTGAAAGCATAAGTATAATTAACGATTTAATCATGGATTAAACTCCATGCACTCTTTAGGCTTCCATCAGAAAACAGGCAAAAGCCATACTGATTATTATCCTCATCTTTTAGAATTTTATACTGACTATTTTTGAATTCTTTGCAGGCCTTTGATCCTGGGTGACCAGTAAGCCCACTTCCCTTCTTTGGCGCAACCTTAGCATTGAGGCATAGCTTAGAGCTGAGGCATTCTTTATTCATAAGAGAATGATTCTTTCCCTTATAAATCTTCACTTCTCTAAACTCGCCTTTCTTATAAATCTTCATTATCTGAAAATCTTTTTCTACGGCGAAAGTTAGGAATGGAATTAGAACTAGCAATGCCAACTTCATGTTTACCCTTCTGCTCTAAAGAACGTCTGAATTCTACTAAAGAACTTCTCAATCCAACTTCCTTCAACAGATGAAGGATTTCGTTGTGCCTCTTGAGTCTCGGCCATAACTTCAGCAACTTCCTCAAGAGCAAGATCCATCTCATCACCGTGCTCAATTGCAACCTCAGGGTTAGTCTCCTGAGACTTTGGCTCGATCTCTTCACCGTTTTCATCCACTTCAGTAACTGTAGCTCTCTCTTCTAGCTTAGATCTTTGATAAAGATAGATTGGCGTTGAAGCTGGAACAAATTGGATAAGTTGGCCAATAAGGCTTCTCTTATGAGTAATACTAATATCACCACGAGCAACGGCCTTCTCTTCAGCGGCCATCATACGCTCATAAAATTTAGGATCTGCTGTTTTGGCATGTTCTTTTAAGATCTTCCACTTCTTAACCGCAAGGGCATCAACCATACGAGCAAAAGTAACAAGGATCTCATCTTTAGGAACAGATGTATTTACATTCTTTAAGTGAGAGTAGCTCTTTTCAACATCATTTTTAAAACTCTTAACGATACTATTGATTTTAGGAAAGTGAATCGTTCTTGCCTGTGCATTATAAAATGCTTGAAAGATACGAACTGCGCGATACTTTCCGATTCGTTTTGATTTATATACAAGGCCCATGATTGAATCAATGATCTCAGGCTGAAGCATAAGAGAGATTAGCCAGTTTACAACCTCAGCGTTTCTCTCCTTCTTAAGCTTTGTTAATAAGGCCACAGGGTTTTCATGAACAACTTTAGTTAGTTCCTCAAGATCAGGTCTCTTTACCCCTTTAAAGAAGACAGGTAGGCTTCGCTGCTCTTTTTCACTCTCCACACCAAGATTTGCGAGGAGAATTTTAAGCTGCTCCTCACATTCACTATTACAAAGGTCACTTCCATTAAGATCCCTTAAGTGCTCTCTCACAAGTCGGTACTCATAGTAGTGATTACCTATATGCAGGAGGTTACTTTGTACTTCTTTGTCTAATTGAATTTTGAAAATTTCTGGATTTGGTGAGTTTTCAAATTTCGAAAGAATAAACTCTTGAAATTCAATCCCATAGCCTTTTGAACTAACGTAGCTCTTTAGTTTCGTTTTTGTGATTTCAGTTGATTCAAATTTCTTATTAATATCAGAGAGTCTTTGAAATGAAATAAAGTTCATCTCAAAGTCACGAAAGAAGACTTCCCAGTCTCTTACGTTAACAGAATAGTGTTTCGTAAAGATATTATTATCAAGTCTTTCAATCTTTTTCCAAATGGCCAAAGTTGTCGCTGGCTCCTGGTGCTCACTCGAATTTCTCAAGCGATTATTTAAGATCTCAAGCTTATTGATCTTTTGTTTTAGTGCATATTCTGGTGTGTCGTAGAAAGAACTCTTTCTCATTCCAAGAAATGACTTAAGAACACCACCACATGATGCAAATGAATTAAACGTAAAATTGAATACAATTAAATAGGTAAATAATCTTCTCATAGGCCCTCGTCGTCTTATCGGTGACTTGGGCCTAATCTTTAAAGAAAACAGCTTAAATCAGAATGTAATTTCAGCTACTTAAATAGAGAAAGGTATTGGCCATAGCCTTCTTTTTCTAGATCGTCCTTTGGGATAAAGCGCATGGCAGCTGAATTAATGCAATAGCGCTTACCTTCAGGGCCTGGGCCATCATCAAAGACGTGGCCAAGGTGAGAGTCTCCGCTTGAAGAGCGAACCTCTGTTCTTGTCATAAGTAGCTTATTATCCTGCTTCATACTAACAACTTTTTGATCAATTGGTTTTGTGAAAGCTGGCCAACCTGAGCCTGAATCATACTTATCAAGTGAGCTAAAAAGAGGCTCTCCTGTCACGACATCAACGTAGATCCCCTCTTCCTTATTATCCCAATACTTATTAGCAAAGGGCCTCTCTGTTGCATCGTTTTGAGTCACTTCAAACTCTAGCGGAGATAACTTCTCTTTTAGTTCATTTAGATCAGGTTTCTTATACATAACTTTATCCTTTTTATTTTCCAGTTTTTTCTTCTCACACTTTAGGGGCCTTGAGGCGACATCACGAATATAGCCACCTCGTCCTGATAATTCTTTATAGGCATTATAGCGTATCGGGTTCTTCTTATAATAGTCCTGATGATAATCTTCTGCTGGAAAGAATTTATGGGCCTTTTCAATGGCCGTCACAATTGGTTTGTCATACTTCTTACAGGCCTCAAGATTATTTTTTGAGTTTAGGGCAATTTGTTTTTGCTTTTCACTTTCGTAAAAAATCACAGTTCGATACTGACTGCCACGATCTGCGAATTGCCCTCCACTATCAGTTGGGTCAATATTTTGCCAATATATTTCAAGTAACTCTTCATAGCTAACAAGAGAGTTATCGTAGGTAACCTGAACAACTTCGACATGGCCACTGCTACCACTTGAGACCTCCTGGTAACTTGGACTCTCCTTTGCTCCACCCATATAGCCAGAAACAACGGAGTTTACACCTTTAAGCTTTTCAAAAGGTGCTTCCATACACCAAAAACAGCCACCACCAAATGTTGCTGTTGCCTTGGCCGCCAGAATACAAGGGCTTAACGCGACTAACATAGTTAAGAGAACAAACTTCATTTTACCTCCGTGAAACTTTCTTTAGCTTCCTTCGTATAAGCATTCGTCGCGGAAAACGAAATTGTTACATCCTAATCTTAACACAAAGGTCAGTTGCCGATTGAAAGAGTTTGACCTCGTGATTTTGGCTACTTAAAATTAGAATATGAAAAAATTTATACAATACTTTATCGATAATCTTTTAATTTCTAACGTTCTATTCTTCAGTGTCTTTGTCATCGCAATCTTTGCTTGGACTAAAATTCCAAAGGAAGAAATGCCTGACTTCGAATCTCCTTATGTTCGAATTATGACAGTCTTTCCTGGTGCCAGTGCCGAGGATGTTGAATTCTTTATCACTAAGCCAATTGAAGAAGAATTAAAAGATGTTGCAGGGATTGAAGAGGTTCGCTCTGTTTCTTCAACAGGTTCGAGTTCAATAACTGTCGTTATGCTTGAGAATTACCCTAACCCTAGAGAAGTCTACTTAGATATTCAGGATGCGGCACTTCGTGCAGACCTGGCCAATGAAGCCGAGCTACCAACTTTTCACCAATTTAAGTCTTCTGAAAAAGCATATATTGATATCGGTTTCTACCTTGAAGGAAAAAGGGACTTATCAGTCGAAGATCGTGAACGTCTGCAACAATTAGTTCGAAATTTTGAAACCCAAGTTAAGACCCTACCTGCCGTATCAGGTGTTGATCGTAGTGGTTATCTTGATCCTGAAAATCATATCCTTCTAAGTCCTACAAAAATTAAAGAGAATAAAATCTCTATTCATAAAGTTGTTTCAAGCTTAAGAGAGAGTCATATTAGAGCACCAATTGGTGTTCTTGAAGACACTCAACAATCAAAGGTTACTTCCATTAATGAACTAATTGACGAAAGTGACTTTAAGGACCTTCTTGTCACAGGAAATTATGAAGGAGAAGGTGTCACTCTCGATCAGATTGCATCGTTTAGAAAATCTTTTGAGAAAACAAATAGCATCTATAAGATCAATGGCCATGAAGGAATCATGCTTAATTTAAAGAAGAGTCACAATGTTGATATTCTTGAAGCAAATAAGGCCACTGTTGCATTTATTGAAAAGTATAAGAAGGGTCAACTCGATGATCTTAAAATCGTTACACTAGATGATGAGTCATATGATGTTAAGAATAGACTCGCTATTGTTGCAAGTAACGGGCTATTAGGATTTGCACTTATCGTACTTGTTCTCTTTCTATTCCTCGACTTTAAATCGGGAATTTGGGTAAGTATGGGGATACCTTTTACTCTTTGTTTTACCCTGATCTGTATGCTTATTTTTGATTACACAATTAATAATATGACTCTTGCTGCGATTATTATCGTGATGGGGATTGTTGTTGATGATGCCATTATCGTGGCAGAAAATATTGGCCGAATCACAGAGGATCACAAAGGGACTCTGAAAGAGTTAATGGACAAAGTAACGACAAATGCAGCAAGTCTCTTGATGCCAATCACAAGTGCTATTGCAACAACAT
This sequence comes from Halobacteriovorax sp. HFRX-2_2, assembly GCF_043196705.1. NCBI lineage: Bacteria > Pseudomonadati > Bdellovibrionota > Bacteriovoracia > Bacteriovoracales > Halobacteriovoraceae > Halobacteriovorax > Halobacteriovorax sp. HFRX-2_2. The sequence continues at coordinate 836,842 of NZ_JBEBMT010000002.1, read as the reverse complement.
GTGTGGCCTTCCTACCACTTCTCTTCTTTGGTGGTTGGTTTGGAAAGTTTGTCTATGTCCTCCCATTTATTATTACCATGATGCTTGTGGCCTCTCTACTAGAGTCTTTCACTGTTCTTCCTGCCCACGTTTTCCAGAGAAAACCTAAGAAGAAGCATAATGATGAATTAAGTTGGTTTAGAAAGTATGAAGGTATCTATGCTAAAGTTCTAACTAAGGCCCTAAACTACCGTGCTCTAATTATCGTGGCCTTCATTGCCTCGACAGCTCTTTCTGGCTACCTCTTTAAAAGCAAACTGAAGTTTGTTATGTTCCCAAGAGAAGAAAGTAAGGAACTCAGCTTAAGTGTTTATACAAAGAAAGGTACATCAAAAGATGAAATGAATGAATATCTAAAGCCAATCGAGGACATCCTTCTGTCACAAACGAAGGAGCTTAGCATCGTTGGTTTCCGTTCTAACGTGGGACAATCAAGACGCGGTGGTGCCGTTAATTACAACCGTGCCAATATCAATATTGAAATTTTACCGGCAGATGAAAGAAAGCTCTCGGCCAACCAGATTATCGATATTCTTAAAGACAAAATGAAAGATCTGCCAAATATTGAGCAGGTGCGCTTCTTTAAGTCTCGTTGGGGAAGTGGCTCAGGATCAACGATTGAAATACAAATTCAAGAAAATGATGACAAGATCAGAGCAGAGATCGCAGATCTACTTGCGCAACACCAAAAGAATAATAAGACTCTAAAGAATGTAGAAATTGAAAGGCCAATTAATACAAAAGAATATAATTTTAAAATTAATCAAAATGAGATTTTAAGATTTGGGCTTACGCCAAGTGATGTAACCACTTCCCTTCGTACTTTCGTCCAAGGTACAGTTCTCTATACTCTTAAGAGTACGGATGAAGAAGTTGAAGTTAGGCTTACAGTGGCCAAGAACTACAAGGTTGATATTGAAAGACTAAAGCAACTAAGAATTGATAATGGAACTGGTGGCTACGTACCAATTTCTCGCTTTATTACAATTGAAGAAGTGATTAAACCATCTAATATTGAGCGCGTCGATTATAAGCGAACAACGATGGTCTACTCTGATATTGAAGAAAGCTCTGGTATCACTCCTCTAGAAGTAGCAGATCAGTACGAGAACGAAGTCTTTCCAGATATCCTAAAAAAGTATCCTTCATCAATTATTAACTTTGTTGGTGAAATTGAAGAGACAAGAGAGTCAACTGGTGATTTTATGATGGCCGGCTTCCTCGTTATCGCTCTTATCTATATGATTTTAACAATCCAGTTTAAGTCTCTTTCTGCACCTCTGATTATCATGACAATTATTCCAATTGGAGTTTCTGGAGTTATCTATATTCTTATGGCCCACAATATGGAGATCTTTGGCTTCTTCGCAGTTATTGGTGCCCTAGGAATGGTTGGGGTTGTCGTTAACGACTCCATTGTCCTCATTGATAAACTCATCAAAGACACAAAGTTCACTACTGATAAGAAGGAGCTATACAAGCAAATTGGTCAAATCTCTTCAACGAGACTTAGAGCGATTATCCTGACAACACTAACAACAGTTATTGGGGTTCTGCCAACGGCCTACGGCTTTGCGGGATACGATTCAATGCTATCTGAAATGATGTTAACAATGGGTTGGGGCCTTGCAATCTCAACAGTCATCACATTATTCTTAACGCCTGCAATCTTCTCATTTCTGTCGAAGTTTCTAGTGACAGAAGATCTGCCAGAAGAAGAGGCCTTCTTAAATAATAATTAATCCTATAAACACCTGATATTACGATAAAATATTATAGTATCAGGTGTTCTCTACAATAAAATAAATTGTCCATTTTTTTAACGGCCTTTTACGTTTTTTCAACTTCACCAAGACAAAGACTAAATAATGTTAATTTCTTCATATGATCAAATTCAGTATTTTGAAGAAATTCCTAATGATACTCCTAGGTACATACCTAGTGTGTTCTCCTTTGGCCTTTGCCCAAGATAGTACAGGTCAGCTTGAGCTCTTAATACAAGAGCTTGCTATTTATAATGACCTAGGTGAAGACGTAGGCAGTAAGTTAATTTACGGAGTCAATGAGCTTGAAACAAAAGTTGGTGAAAAGCTTGATGTCGAAAAAATCACTAATGATCTCGAAAATCTAAAAAGAGAAAATGAAGAGCTTTATGAGAATGTTGAGTTAGAGGTGCTACCTCTTGATGAAACACACGTCTCAATAAAGTTTGAGATGCAAAAGAAGAGGCTTATTAAAAGAGTTATCATTAAACTCTTTGATGATGGAAACTTAGAAGAAGAGATTTCTAATGACTTAAGATCTAAGCTAAAGCTTCGTCGAGGTGCTTTCTTTAAATCGAAGCAAATGCTTGAAGACCTAAGCACGATCGAAGATTCTTATAAATTAAAAGGTCATGCATTAGTTGAAGTGAAGAAGAGCTTAAAGCTTAACCGAGAAGATGAGATAAGTATCATCTTTGACATCCATCTCAACTCACCAGAGATCAAAATTGATGATATTAAATTTGAAGGTAATCATTCCTTTAAGTCACGACAATTAAAAGAGCTTATTTCTTCAAAAGAAAGTCACCTCTTTTCCAAGAATCTTTTTATTGAAAAGACGCTTTATGAAGATGCAGAAACGATCAAAAGACATTATATGGAGCAAGGCTTTATCAATGTAGAGGTTACTCCATCTTTTGAAATAGATAAGAATAAAGCTGATCTGCGCTTTTTGATAAAAGAAAATAATCAGCTAAAACTCGACCACTTATCAATTGACGGGAATCATCTCTTTTCAAATGATGAGATCTTAAAAACCTTAGCTATCGAGCTGCCGTCAGTATTTTCGATTAAAAAGCAAAGAGAGGCCATTCAAAAGCTTAGAGAGCTCTATGGCCAAAAAGGATATGTCTTTGCTCATATCACAATGAACTACGATCAAAACCAAAGAAGCGCTAAGTTAAATATTGAAGAAGGTACTGCTCAAAAAATTATAAAGATGGAGATTGTCGGAAACACAAAGACATCACCAGAAGTCATTTATGAAATTATCTCTATCTACAATGGACAGCTTGTTGATACGAAGAAAATTAATGAATCGATTCTCGCTCTTTATAAGAGTGGATATTTCAAAGATGTTAAGATTGACTATACTCCAATGACCAAAAATGCTGGAAAAATCATTATTCAAGTTCAGGAGAACAGCACCCAAACAATTCAATTTTCACTAGGCTCTGTTTACGGAGGAGCCGGCTTTGGAGTTTCACTAAGTGATGGCAACCTATTTGGAACAGGGAGTTCTCTGGCCTTAACAACGATGATCTCAAAAGAGATCAACCGTATTGGACTGGTTTACAATGACCAACATCTTTTCGGGACTAATATTAGTCTTAATCTTTCTGCCAATCATGATACGGAAAGAAGTTTTCATTATAACGAAAATAAAACGGCCATCAGGATTCTTTTTGAAAAGCAGTTAACGAAGAATATTAAGCTCGGTTTAGGAACAAGGCTTGAGTATATTTCGGTAAATAGTTTATCACAACAGTACGCTTCAGAAATAGACCTTTCAGACACAAAGGATGTTGTGAGCGGACTTATTGGCTCTTTTGCCTATCAATTTGAAGATTCAAATGAAGCAGGACTTAGAACGAATGGAACAATTTCGATTCACCTACTTCCCTCTTTTAACAAGCAAGAGCTCTTCTTTAAAAGTATTGTGAATGCACAAATCGCACGAGATATTTATCGCAATCAAGACGGTGCAGCTCATCGTCTATCAGGAAGAATCACACTGGGCTATGCCTCTGAGCAGACTCCATTCTATGAGCGCCTCCAAGGTGGTGGAAATGGAACAATTAGAGGTTTTGAGTACGGCTCAATCAGTAAAGATGGACAGCTTGGATCAAACTCAATGGTCTCGGCCAATCTAACGTATAGCATGCCTATTTATAAAGACGTCTTTAGTGGTGTTCTTTTTCTAGATGCTTTTAGTCCGGGTGATAGCTCATTTGCTCTTGATGACTTTAGGCTTGTCGGAGGTCTTGGCCTAAGGGCAAAAATGGATGCTGGTTTTGTTTCTGAAACATTTGAGGCAGGCCTAACAATTCCACTACTTAGTAAAGACTCAGATATGACAAAACCATTTTATTTTATTATCGGGGAATACGACCCTGCTTATAACCTATAAGGAGATTAAATATGACTTTAAATCAATTATCTCAACTTATTACCGCCTTGGCCTTGCTAGGCTCCGTAGGAGTCCAAGCAAAGAGTTTAGAAGTCTGTGATAGACTTCAAGAGGACATCAAGCTTGAAGAAGTCGATTTTCAAGAAGCATTAAATGATGCACATGATTTGTCAGGCTCTGCAAAGCATTGTAAGGCAGCAAGAAGCTATCAATTGGCCCTTGTAAAGGATCAAAAACTTGCCCTTGATCAAGGCGTTGATATCAAATTACTCAATGAGCTCTATGAAGGAAACTTC